>JAIQEV010000055.1 GCA_020073585.1 Terriglobia bacterium | reverse complement strand
ACCCGCAGACGCCGTGGGGCTTCCCGACGCTGGGAGCCAAGACGCGGCAGAACAAGCGCACGGACAAGATGATCGTGCAGCGGCGCAAGGGTTGAAGAAGAGAACGGGCGGCGCAGTGAGGCGGCCCGCTGAGAGAGAAGCGATGCGAGCGACACGGACAAGTCGTTCCACAACAGGGCGGACGGTGAAGCGCACGGCGGTCAAGCGCACGGCGGTCAAGGCGGCCGCCAAGCCGGTGGTGCAGCCCCCGGAGCCGGTGCTGTACCGGCTTTGCAAGCCGGGCTGGTCAGTGGTGGTGGAGCGCGCGCCGCACGCGCAGGGCACACGCTTTGTCTGCCCGTTCTGCCCGCAGTCGCACCGCGTGCCGGGACCGGTGCGGGGATTTAAGAAGATTCGTCGCGCGCAGTGGGGGCGGCTGCGCCGCGTGGAGGAATAGAGAGCAATGCCGCGTTCACTCAAGAAAGGGCCGTTTGTGGACGGCCACCTGCGCGAAAAGGTCGACGGCCTGAACGCGCGGAATGAAAAAAAGGTCGTAAAGACGTGGTCGCGCCGTTCGACGATCGTGCCGGAGATGATCGGGCACACTATCGCGGTGCACAACGGACGGAAGTTCATCCCGGTGTACGTGACCGAGCAGATGGTCGGGCACAAGTTGGGAGAGTTTGCGCCGACGCGCACCTTCAAGGGCCACGCCGTGAAGGCGGCGCTGGAGAGGGCGGCGGGACCGGCGCCCGCAGGAGGCGGCGCGGCAGCAGCACCCGCAGCGCCGAAGGCATAAGCCATGGCTGACGTGACCACGCAATCCGCATCCATCGAAGCGCACGCGCTGTTGCGCTACGTGCACCTGTCGCCGCAGAAGGCGCGGCTGGTGATCGACCTGATCCGCGGGCAGAACGTGAACGCCGCCAAGCGCATCCTGAAGTTCACGCCGAAGCGCGCGGCGCGGCAGATCGAGAAGGTCCTCGACAGCGCCATCGCCAACGCTCAGGTGAAAGCCGACAACGCCGGGACGCCGCTGGACGAAGACGCGCTGTATGTGACCGAGTGTTTTATCAATGAAGGGCCGCGCTGGAAGCGGCTGCGCCCGGCGCCGATGGGCCGCGCGTTCCGCTACCAGAAGCGCACGGCGCACGTCTGGCTGGGCGTGAGCGAGCATCACGTGGCCGCGCAGGAGCGCGTGGCGGCCGCCGCGGCGGAAGCCGAATCGCAGAAGGGCGTCCGGGGCGCCGCGCGGCGTGTGCGCAAGGCCCTGGTGGGCAAGCCGGCAGCGCCGAAGAAGGGCAAGAAGTAAGGAGAGCCAGAGTGGGACAGAAGACACACCCGTACGGGTTTCGACTGGGCTACAACAAGCCGTGGAAATCGCGCTGGTACGCCGACCGCGACTACGCGGACCTGCTGTACGAAGATACGCTACTGCGCCGCGAGCTGAAGGAACGCCTGAAGTCCGCGGGCATCAGCTCGATCGACATCGAGCGCGCCGCGAACAAGCTGGTGGTGCGCATCTACACCGCGCGCCCGGGCATCATCATCGGGCGCAAGGGCTCGGAGATCGACAAGCTGAAGCAGGAAGTGCAGAAACGCACCAAGCGCGAGGTGCACATCGACATCCAGGAAGTGCACCGTCCGGAGCTGGACGCGCAACTGGTGGCGGAATCGATCGCGCTGCAGCTGGAAAAGCGCGTCGCTTTCCGGCGGGCGATGCGCAAGGCCGTGGATTCGGCGCTGCGCTTCGGCTGCAAGGGGATCAAGGTGCGCGTGGCCGGGCGGCTGAACGGCGCGGAAATCGCGCGCAAGGAGTGGTACCTGCAGGGGCGGCTGCCGCTGCAGACGCTGCGCGCGGACATCGATTTTGGCTTCGCGCAGGCCTACACCACCTACGGGGTCATCGGGGTGAAGTGCTGGGTCTATCAGGGCGAGAACGTTCCGCAACGCGGCGTGCAGCGCACCCGCGAGCGGGCCGCCGCGCCCGCCGCGGTGTAGGGACGAAAGCGCACAGGGACTGAGGAAGCGAGACCACAACGATGTTGATGCCCAAGAAAGTAAAGTACCGCAAGCAGCAGCGCGGGCGCCGCTCGGGGAAAGCGTGGCGCGGCGGGAGCCTGGCGTTCGGGGAGTATGGGCTGAAGGCCCTGGAAGCCGCGTGGATCACCGACCGGCAGATCGAAGCCTCGCGCGTGGCCATCACGCGGTTCATCAAGCGCGGCGGCAAGCTGTGGATCCGGGTTTTCCCGGACAAGCCGTTCACCAAGAAGCCCGCCGAAACGCGCATGGGCAAGGGCAAAGGCGCGCCGGAGAAGTGGGTGGCGGTGGTCAAGCCCGGGCGCATCATGTTCGAAATGGCGGGGGTTGACGAAGCGACGGCCAAGGAAGCGCTGCTGCTGGCAGCGCACAAGCTGCCGATTCTGACCAAGTTTGTCAACCGCGCGGGAGGGCTCTAGAGATGCCGCGGCGTATCGAGAAGCTCCGCGAAGCGGACGCAAAAGAGCTGGAACTGCAGCAGCGCGAGCTGTCCGAGCAGGTTTTCCGGCTGAGGTTTCAGATGTCCACCGGGCAGGCCGAAGCGCTGAAGCGGCTGCGCGAGGCCAAGAAGGACCTGGCGCGGGTGAATACGCTGCTGCGCGAGCGGGAGCTGGGGAAATCGAGGAATGCGCAATGACCAGTGGAACACAGGCAACGCCGGCGCCGGAGCGCCATCAGCGGCAGGAGCTGGTGGGCAAGGTGACCAGCGCGAAGATGGAAAAGACCATCGTGGTGGAGGTGGCGCGGCTGGTGAAGCATCCGAAGTACCACCGCGTGGTGCGCATCTCCAAGAAGTTTTACGCGCATGACGAGCAGCGCGAGGCGCGGCAGGGCGACACGGTGCGCATCATCGCCTCGCGGCCGCTCTCGCGGCTGAAGCGCTGGCGGCTCGCGGAAGTGCTGACGCGCAAGACGTCGGCGGAGTAAGGGAAGACAGGGGAGCCGAACAATGATTCAGATGCGAACCTGGCTGACGGTGGCCGACAATTCCGGCGCGCGGAAGCTGATGTGCATTCTGCCGATCGGCGGCGATGCGGGGCTGAAGGCGGGGCTCGGGGACATCGTGACCGCGTCGGTGAAGGAAGCGACACCGGAAAGCCCGATCAAGAAGGGCACCGTGGTGAAAGCGGTGATTGTGCGCATGCGCAAGGAACGGCGGCGCAAGGACGGCACGTACATCCGGTTTGACGACAACGCCGCGGTGCTGATCAACGACGCCAACGAGCCGGTGGGCACGCGCGTGTTCGGGCCGGTGGCGCGCGAGCTGCGGGACAAGCAATTCACCAAGATCGTCTCGCTCGCTCCGGAAGTGTGGTAGGCGAAGGCTATGAGAAAACGGGAACTCGTACGACACGTATTCAGCGTCCGCAAGGGCGACCAGGTGAAGGTGATGAGCGGGCGCGACCGCGGGAAGACCGGGCGGGTGCTGTCCGTGCATCCCAAGAAGAACGCGGTGGTGGTCGAGCACGCCAACATGATCAAGCGGCACACGCGGCCCAACCCGGGGAAGAACATCAAGGGCGGGATCGTGGAGAAGGAAGCGCCGATCAACGTCTCGAACGTGATGATCGTCTGCCCGTCCTGCGGGAAGCACACGCGGGTGGGCCACACGCAACTGCCGGACGGCACGCGGACGCGCTCGTGCCGGCGCTGCGCGACGACGCTGGACAAGTAGGAGCGAGGCAAAGAAATCCATGATGAGCCGAATGCAGGAACGCTACCGCAAAGAAGCGGTGCCGGCGCTGATGAAGCGCTTCGGATGGACCAACCCGATGGCCGTGCCGAAATTGCAGAAGATCACGCTGAACATCGGGCTGGGCGAAGCCAGCCAGAACGTGAAGCTACTGGATACCGCCGCGGTGGAGCTGGGACAGATCACCGGGCAGCGGGCCATGCAGACGCGGGCCAAGAAGTCCATCGCCAACTTCAAGATCCGCAAGGGCATGCCCATCGGCTGCGCGGTGACCCTGCGCGGCGAGCGCATGTACGAGTTTCTCGACCGCTTGTGCAACGTGGTGCTGCCGCGCGTGCGCGACTTCAAGGGCCTGCCCTCCAACGCCTTTGACGGCCGGGGGAACTACACCCTGGGGCTGAAGGACCAGCTGGTGTTTCCGGAGATCGATTACACGCGCGTGGACAAGATCAAGGGCATGAACATCACCCTGACCACCACGGCGAAGAACGACGAAGAGGGCCGCGAGCTGCTGAAGCTGCTGGGTGTGCCGCTGCGCACGGCCAGCGTGGCGAAGGAAGGATAGCGAATGGCGCGTACAGCCAAGATTGCCAAGACCAAGAAGAAGGCCAAGTTCAAGGTGCGGGTGCGCAACCGCTGCCGGCTGTGCGGGCGCGCGCGGGCCTATATCCGTAAATTCGAACTGTGCCGCATCTGCTTCCGCGGCATGGCGCTGCGGGGCGAGATTCCCGGCGTAACGAAAGCGAGCTGGTAAGGACCAAACGATGCAGACCGATCCGATTGCCGATTTTCTGACGCGCATCCGCAACGCGGTGGCCGCCAAGCACGCGCGGCTGGACGTGCCGGCCTCCAAGCTGAAGGTGGAGATTGCGCGCATTCTCAAGGACGAAGGCTACATCGCCACCTACAAGATGGTGGACGAGAACAAGGTGCGCAAGACGCTGCGCGTATTCCTGAAGTACACGCCGGACCGGAGAAGCGTGATTACCGGGCTGCGGCGGATTTCCAAGCCGGGCGCGCGGCGTTACACCGGAGCGCTGGAGATCAAGCCCGTGGTGGGCGGGTTGGGGATCAGCATCGTGACCACCCCCAAGGGCCTGATGAGCGGGCGGGCCGCGCGCAAAGCGCGCGTCGGCGGCGAAATACTCTGCGAAGTGTGGTAGGAAGCGAAGGGCGGGGACAAGACGATGTCACGTATTGGGCGTAAACCGATTGCGGTGCCGAGCGGCGTGAAGGTGGCGCTGCCGGGCGGCCGTGTCGAAGTGCAGGGGCCGAAGGGCAAGCTGGCGGTGCTGCTTCCGGCGGGCATTCACTTCGAGCAGAAGGAAGGCGTGCTGACGGCCACGCGGGCCAGCGAAGAGCACCGCGCGGTGCATGGACTGGCGCGGGCGCTGGTGGCCAACGCCGTGCGCGGCGTGACCGAGGGCTTCAAGAAGGATCTGGACATCGTGGGCGTCGGCTACCGCGCGGAACTCAAGGGCAAGGCGGTGAACTTCGCGCTGGGCTATTCGCATCCGGTGGTGTTTCCGATCCCCGAAGGCATCACCATCACCGTGGAGAAGCAGACGCACCTGGTGGTGAGCGGCGCGGATAAAGGGCAGGTCGGGCAGGTGGCCGCGGATCTCCGCGCGCTGCGCCCGCCGGATCCCTACAAGCAGAAGGGCGTGCGCATCACCGGCGAGCGCCTGAAGAAGAAGGCCGGCAAGGCCGGAGCCAAGGCCGGCGGGTAAGGAGAAGCGAACGTGGCCAGGATATCGGTACGCAGGATTTCGCGCGACGAGCACCGCCGACGGGTGCATGAGCGCGTGCGCATGAAGGTGGAAGGCACGGCGGAGCGGCCGCGGCTGTGCGTGTACCGCTCGCTGGGGCACATCTACGCGCAGATCATCGACGACCGCACGGGGAGCACGCTGGTCTCCGCGAGCTCGGTGGACAAAGAGACCAAGAAGCAGCTCAAGGGCGGCGGCAACATCGCCGCGGCCAAAGTGATCGGCAAGATCGTCGCCGAGCGCGCCAAGGCGGCGAAGATCGCCAAGGTGGTATTCGACCGGGGTGGCTACAAGTATCACGGCCGCGTAAAAGCGCTGGCCGATGCGGCAAGGGAAGCGGGGTTACAGTTCTAACCTATGTCCAAGCAAATTTTGCGGGATAGCCTGGCGGTACGGCGGCTGCTGGAAGTCAACCCAGCGGACCTCAAAGACGACGTGATCGCGATCAACCGCGTCACGAAAGTGGTCAAGGGCGGCAAGAACATGAGCTTTTCGGCGCTGGTGGTGGTGGGCGACCATCACGGCCACGCCGGCTTCGGCATGGGCAAGGCCCGCGAAGTGCCCATGGCCATCAAGAAGGGCATCGAACAGGCCAAGAAGAACCTGATCAAGCTGAACATGAAGGGCACGACCATCCCGCACCAGGTGCTGGGAACCTACGGCTCGGCACAGGTGCTGCTGAAGCCGGCCTCGGAAGGCACGGGGGTAATCGCCGGGGGTCCGGTGCGCAAGGTGATGCAGGTGGCGGGAATCACCAACGTGATGACCAAGTCCATCGGCACCTCGAACCCGCACAACGTGGTCAAGGCCACGTTCGCGGCGCTGCTCAGCCTGAAGGACGCGGCGCAGGTGGCGGAAACGCGCTCCAAGACCGTGGAAGAACTGACGGGCAAGCACAAGACGGCGGGTGAACGCGCATGACGGGCAAGCAGAAAACGGCCGGCACCGTGAAGGTTAAGTGGGTCAAGAGCGATATCGGCAGCACGGATGACATCCGGCAGACCATCAAGGGTCTGGGGCTGCGCAAGATGAACCGCGTCGTCGAGCGGCAGGACACCCCCGAAGTGCGCGGGATGATTCACAAGGTCCGGCACCTCGTGGTCGTGGTGGAGTAAGGGGCGGAGATGGCGACCAAAGAAACGGGCGAGCGCAAAAAAGAAGCGGGCAGCCGCAGGCCGGTAAGCCTGTCGAACCTGCAGCCGGCCAAGGGTTCGCGCGGACGCAAAGTGCGCGTGGGCCGCGGCATGGGCTCGAAGCTCGGCAAGACCGCGGGCCGCGGCAACAAGGGCCAGAAGGCGCGCACCGGTTATCAGCGGCGGCGGGGCTTCGAGGGCGGGCAGATGCCGCTGCACCGGCGCATGCCCAAGCGCGGGTTCCACAACCCGTTCGGGCAGGGATTTTCGGTGGTCAACGTGGAAGAGCTGAATGTGTTCGCGGCGGGCGATACGGTGACGCCGGAACTGCTGCGCGCGCACGGTTTCGTGCGCCGGGCCACGGACCCCATCAAGGTTTTGGGCGAAGGCGAACTGAAGACCAAGCTGGCCGTGCAGGCCCAGGCGTTCAGCGAGTCGGCCAAGCAGAAAATCACCGCCGCGGGCGGAACCTTCGAGGTCGTGGCCTAGGGCGCGCATGAACCGATTCCTACAGGCACTGGCGAATCTGTTCCGCATCGAAGACCTGCGGAAGCGGCTGCTGTTCACCCTGGCGCTGCTGGCGGTCTACCGCATCGGCGCGCACATTCCCACCCCGGGGATCAACACCGCGCTGCTGCAGCAGCTCTTCGAGCAGGGCAAGGGCTCGGTGCTGGGGATTTTCGATCTGTTCAGCGGCGGCAACTTCCGCCGGCTGACGATTTTCGCGCTGGGCATCATGCCCTACATCACCTCGTCCATCATTTTGCAGCTGCTCACGGTGGTTTTTCCCTACCTGGAGCGCCTGCAGAAGGAAGGCGAGCTGGGGCGGCGCAAGATCACGCAGTACACGCGGTACATGACCATCGTGCTGAGCGTCATCCAGTCCATCGGCATCGCCACGACGCTGCAGGCGCAGACCATGAGCGGGCAGTCGCTGGTTTATCATCCCGGCGCGCGCTTCATGCTCATGACCATCCTAACGCTGACCACCGGCTCGGCCTTCATCATGTGGCTGGGCGAGCAGATCAGCGAGCGCGGGATCGGCAACGGCATGTCGCTGATCATTTTCGTGGGCATCGTGGTGGGGCTGCCGCGGGCCATCGCGGACCTCTACGAAAAGGCCAAGACCGCGGCCTGGGGGCCGTTCACCCCGCTGGCCCTGCTGCTGCTGGTCGGGCTGATGATCGCGGTGGTGGCCTTCATCATCTACGTGGAAGGCGGGCAGCGGCGCATTCCGGTGCAGTACGCCAAGCGCGTGGTGGGCCGCAAGGTGCTCGGCGGGCAGATGACCTACCTGCCGCTGCGCGTCAATTCCGGCGGGGTGATTCCGCCGATTTTTGCGAGCTCGCTGCTGGCGTTTCCGGCGACCGCGGCGCTGATCTTCCCGCACTATAAGTTCATCAAGGACATTGGCGACTGGCTGCGCTGGGGCGAACCGCTGTATACCGCGGTCTATGTAACGATGATTCTGGTCTTCGCCTTTTTCTACGTGGGCATCGTCTTCAATCCCACCGAGCTGGCCGACAACATGCGCAAGAACGGGGGATTCATCCCCGGGATCCGTCCGGGACGCAACACCTCGGAGCACATCAGCCGGATTCTGAAGCGCCTGACGTTCATCGGCGCGGTGTACCTGGCGATGGTCTGCCTGCTGCCGGAGTGGATGATCGCGGGCATCAAGCTGCACCACCTGTGGATGATCGGGCCGTGGTTTGACGCGCACTTCCCGCGCTGGATTCTGGAAGGGCTGGGCGTGCAATTTTACTTTGGCGGAACTTCGCTGCTGATCGTCGTGGGCGTGGCCATGGACACCGTGCAGCAGCTCGAAGCCCAGCTGGTCATGCGCAATTACGAAGGATTTGCACGCAAGGGCCGGGTGCGCAGCCGGCGGTAATCGAGGAGAGCGGCTTGGCCGAGGCCGGACAATCGAAGAAGCGCCCCCTCGAGAAGCTCGACCGCGCGGTGATCTTTATCGGGCCGCCCGGGGCGGGCAAGGGGACGCAGGCCAAGGAAATTACGCGGCTCTATGGAGCGCCGCACCTCTCGACGGGGGACATGTTCCGGGAACACGTCGAGAAGGGAACGCCGCTGGGGCGGCAGGCCAAGCCGATTATGGAGAACGGCGGGCTGGTGCCGGACCCCATCGTGATGGGCATGATCGGCGAGCGGATTTCCCGGCCGGATTGCGCGCACGGTTTCGTGCTGGACGGCATCCCGCGCACGGAAGCGCAGGCCAAGTGGCTGGGCGAGTTGCTGAAGCAGGGCGGTTTCGGGCGGCCCGCGGTGATTCACTTCGTGGTGGATCCGGGGCTGCTCTTGAAGCGGCTGACGGGGCGGCGGATGTGCCAGGTGGGCGGCGAGATTTATAATGTGTACGAGCGCCCGCCGAAGGTGCCCAACCGCTGCGACCACGACGGCGGCGAGCTGGTGCAGCGGCCGGATGACCGGGAAGAAGTGATCGGGCCGCGGCTGCAGGCGTACGCGGAACAGACCGCGCCGCTGGTGGAGTACTACCGGTCGCAGGGCGTGCTCGCGGATGTGGACGCGGCCGCGGAAGTGGCGGACGTGACGCGGCGGGTGACGGAGATTCTGCGCAAAGCGCGGTGAAGCGATGGCCATTCATCTGCGCAGCGCGGAAGAGCTGGAAAAGATGCACCGCGCCGGTTTGCTGGTGTGGGATGTGCTGACGGCGCTGCGCAAGATCGTGGAGCCGGGGCTGACCACGATGGACCTCGAGAAGTTCGCCGAGGCGCGCATCGCGGGCCAGCCGGGGCACGCGGCGTTCAAGGGCTACCGCGGCTATCCCTGCGTGCTGTGCACGTCGGTGAACAGCGAGATCGTTCACGGGATTCCCTCGGCGAAGCGCAAGCTGCGCGAGGGCGACATCATCTCGATCGATTTCGGGATGGAAGTGGACGGGTACTACGCGGATTCGGCGGTGACCGTGCCGGTCGGGAACATCCGGCCGGAGCTGCGGAAGCTGCTGGAGGTGACCCGCGACGCGCTGGACCGGGCCATCGAGAAGATGCGGCCGGGCAACAGGCTGGGCGACGTGGGGCACGCGGTGCAGAGCCTGGTGGAGCAGAACGGCTTCTCGGTGGTGCGGGAGTTTGTGGGGCACGGCATCGGCACCAAGATGCACGACGAGCCCAACCTGCCGAACTACGGCGAGCCGGGACGCGGCGCGCGGTTGCAGGAAGGCATGGTCATCGCGGTGGAGCCGATGGTCAACGCGGGCAAGCCGGATGTGCACATGCGGGACGAGTGGACGGCGGAAACCGCGGACGGCAGCGCTTCCGCGCATTTCGAGCACACCGTCGCGGTGACGGCCGGCGGGCCGTGGATCCTGACGAGGCCGCGCGAGGTAAGCGGCCCGGCGTGGTAGGGTAAACAGGAGCGTATGGCGAAACGCTACGACACAGAGAAGAAGAAGGGCGACTCGGGCAATCCCAAAGAGGATGCCATCGAGGTGATGGCCACGGTGATCGAGCCGCTGCCCAACGCCATGTTCCGCGTGGAGCTGGAGAACAAGCACCAGGTGCTGGCGCATGTTTCCGGCAAGATGCGCAAGAACTTCATCCGCATCCTGGCGGGAGACAAGGTCGCGGTGGAATTGTCGCCGTATGACCTGACGCGCGGGCGGATCGTGTACCGGTACAAGTAGAGTTCCGGCAGGAGCGAACGAGTATGAAAGTGCGGTCCTCGGTAAAAAAGATTTGCGACAAGTGCAAGGTGATTCACCGGCGCGGAGTGGTGCGGGTGATCTGCACCAACCCCAAGCACAAGCAGCGCCAGGGGTAAGGAGAACGAATGGCACGCATTGCAGGTGTAGATCTTCCGGTGCAGAAGCGCATCTGGGTGGGGCTGACCTCGATCTACGGGATCGGGCAGCACCGCGCCAAGGAGCTCTGCGCCAAGGCGCACGTGGACCATACCAAGAAGGTGCGCGACCTGACCGAGGAGGAAGTCAACCACCTCCGCCAGGAAATCGAGAAGGAAGGCCGCGTGGAAGGCGATCTCCGCAAGGAGATCCAGATGAACATCCGCCGGCTGATCGAAATCCAGTGCTACCGCGGGGTGCGGCACCGCCGCAACCTGCCGGTGCGCGGACAGCGCACGCACACCAACGCGCGCACGCGCAAGGGTCCGCGGCGCGGGGCGGTGGCGGCGAAGAAGAAGGTCACCGGCAAGAAGGGTTAAGTTGCGCGGCGGCGGCAGCGCCGCCGGCAGCGGGAAGCAAGCGTGGCCGCGGGCAGCGGCCATGGCGGAAGATCGAGAGAAACGGAGTCACACGTGGCAAAGGAACAACAGGGCGCGGCGCCGGAAACAGCAGCCGGCGGTAAACCGGTAGCCAAGCGCAAGAAGGAATTCAAGAAGAAGCGCGAGCGGCGCACCGTTCCGCACGGACTGGTGCACATTCAGGCGACGTTCAACAACACCCAGATCACCATCGCCGATCCGGATGGCCGGGTGCTGTGCTGGTCCTCGGCGGGGGCCATCGGCTTCAAGGGCTCGCGCAAGGGCACGCCGTACGCGGCGCAGCAGGCTTCGCTGGGGGCCGCGGGCACGGCGCGCGACCAGTACGGGATGAAGAGCGTGGAAGTGCGCGTGAAGGGGCCGGGATCGGGACGCGAGTCGGCCGTGCGCGCGCTGGCCGCGGCGGGGCTGCACATCGTGGTGATCCGCGACGTGACGCCCATTCCGCACAACGGCTGCCGTCCGCCGAAACGCCGCCGCGTGTAAGGGCAGTACCAAAGATTGAGGAGGGCCGGCAAGAATGCCTGCCCGACCCGAGAGATTCGGGGAAGGAGAAAAGAAGTTGGCAAGACACCGAGATGCAATTTGCCGCCTGTGCCGCCGGGAAGGGCAGAAACTGTTTTTGAAGGGGCTGCGCTGCTTCACCGAGAAGTGCGCGATTGAGAAGCGCAACTTCGTGCCGGGGCAGCACGGGCAGTCGCGGCGCCCCAAGGTCGCCGGGTACGGCCTGCAGTTGCGCGAGAAGCAGAAGGTGAAGCGCACCTACGGGCTGCTGGAACGGCAGTTCCGCAACTATTTCGAGAAGGCGGAGCGCGCCAAGGGTCCCACGGGCGAAAACCTCATCGTGATGCTGGAGCGGCGCCTGGACAACGCGGTGTGGCGCGCCGGGCTGGCGTCCTCGCGGACCCAGGCACGGCAACTGGTGCTGCACGGCCACGTGCGGGTCAACGGGCGGAAGGTCAACATTCCTTCCTACCTGGTGAGCGTGGGCGAGGAGATCGCGCTCAAGGACAAGATGCACGAGAACGCCATGGTCCTGGAGGCGCGCAACGTCGCGCAGAGCCAGGCCGCGGTGCCCTGGCTGGAGCAGGACCGCGAGCACTTCAAGGCCAAGGTCGTGGCCCTGCCCAAACGCGATGACGTGCAGACGCCCCCGATCAACGAGCAGCTCATCGTCGAGCTGTATTCGAAGTAATTAACCGAAGCAACGGCGCGGTGCGCCAGTCAGCGGGGTCCGGTGCTGCCGGACAGAAGGAAGGCAACGATGTGGAAGGGTTTTCAAAAGCCGAAGCGTCTGGCGGCCGAACTGGAGTCGCTCACGGAGAAGTACGGCCGTTTTACCGCGCAGCCGTTTGAACGCGGCTGGGGCACGACGGTGGGCAACGCCCTGCGGCGCGCGCTGCTGAGTTCCATCGAAGGCGCGGCCATCACCGCGGTGAAGATCGAGGGCGTGCTGCACGAATTTTCCTCGATTCCCGGCGTGGTCGAGGACGCCACGGACATCATCCTCAACCTGAAGCAGGTGCCCATCAAGCTGAACACCGACCTGCCCAAGACCATCTATCTGAACGTGGAGAATCCCGGCCCGGTGACGTCCGCGATGATCGAAGAGGACGCGGACTTCGCGGTGCTGGACAAGAACGTGTACATCGCCACGGTCAGCGAGGGCGGCAAGCTGCAGGTGGAGATGCGCGTGAAGAACGGGCGCGGGTACATGGCCGCGGACCGCAACTTCGACGAGGACCTGCCCATCGGCTACATCCCCGTGGATTCCATCCACTCGCCGGTGCGCAAGGTCAACTACGCGGTGGAGTCGGCGCGTCTCGGCCAGATGACGGACTACGAGAAGCTGATGCTGGAAGTGTGGACCAACGGGGCCATCACCCCGCAGGATTCCATCGGTCTGGCCGCCAAGCTGGTCAAGGACCACATGAGCATCTTCATCAACTTCGAGGAGCAGACCGAGCTGCCCGAGGTCATCGGAGAGGCGGCCAACGACCCGCGGCTCGAGCATCTGGACCGCTCGGTCGAGGAGCTGGAGCTTTCCGTGCGCTCCTACAACTGCCTGAAGAACGCCAACATCCAGAGCATCCGCGAGCTCGTGCAGAAGAGCGAGAACGAGATGCTGAAGACCAAGAACTTCGGCCGCAAGTCGCTCAACGAGATCAAGGAAATCCTGCACAAGATGGGCTTGAGCCTGGGCATGAAGTTCGACGAGCACGGCCGCATCATCTGGCCGCCGCTCCCGAGCCAGACGGCGCCGCCGGCGACCGAAGAATCGATGGGCCTGTAAGGCGAAGGCGGCAAGGGACCTGACATGAGACATCTGAAATCGGGATCGAAACTGGGACGCAATCCGTGGCATCGCCGCGCGACGCTGCGCAATCTGGTCACCAACCTCTTTGAACACGGGCGCATCACCACGACCCTGACGCGCGCCAAGGCGGCGCGCCCGGTGGCCGAGAAGATCATCACCATGGGCAAGCGGGATACGCTGCATTCGCGGCGCCAGGCGGCGGCCTACCTCATGACCCCCGCCGTCACCGACAAGCTCTTCGGTGAGATCGCGCCCAAGTTCGCCGACCGCGCGGGCGGCTACACGCGCATCATTCCCGGCGGCATCCGCGTCGGCGACGGCGCCAAGGTCGCCATCCTCGAGCTCGTGGGTTACGAGTTCAAGAAGAAGGAAAAGAAGGCGGCGCGCAAGGAAGAGACTACCGAAAAGGAAGCCGCCAGCAAGAGCTGACGCTCGCTTCGGAAATGTTTGCAGGCCCGCTCCGGTTCGCCGGGGCGGGCTTTTTCTTTTGCGGGAGACGCTGGAGTCGGGTGTTCCTTACTCCATCCGGTAGTTGGGCGCTTCGCGGGTGATGATGACGTCGTGGACGTGGCTCTCGCGCAGCCCCGCCGAGGTGATGCGCACGAAGCGCGCCTTCGCGGCCAGCTCCGGCAGCGTGGCCGCGCCCACGTAGCCCATGCCGCTCCGCAGGCCCCCGACCAGCTGGTCGGTCAGCGCCGACAGCGGGCCCTTGTAGGCCACCCGCCCTTCCACGCCTTCCGGAACGCTCTTGCCGCGTTCCGCGGTTTCTTGCGCGTAGCGGTCGGCGGAACCGGCTTCCATGGCCCCGATCGAGCCCATGCCGCGGTAGGACTTGAAGGTGCGGCTCTGGTAGAGAATCGTCTCCCCGGGGGATTCCTCGGTGCCGGCAAAGAGGCTGCCGATCATCACGCAGGCGGCGCCCGCGGCGATGGCCTTGGACACGTCGCCGGAATACTTGATGCCCCCGTCGGCGATGACCGGCACGCCGGTGCCCTGGGCCGCGCGCGCCACTTCCATGATCGCGGTGAGCTGCGGCACGCCCGCGCCGGTGACCACCCGCGTGGTGCAGATGGAGCCCGGGCCGATGCCCACCTTGATGCCGTCGATGCCCAGAGCGATCAGGTCCTTCGCGCCTTCGTAGGTGGCCACGTTGCCTGCCACCAGCTGCATCTCCGGCAGCCGCTTGCGGATCTCGGTAATCGCGTTCATCACCCGGTCGGTGTGCCCGTGCGCGGTGTCGATGGCCAGGACGTCGGCGTTGCACTTGGCCATCTCCACGGCGCGCTCCAGGTAATCCCCGGTGGCGCCGACCGCGGCGCCCACGCGCAGCCGCCCGTGGTCGTCCTTGGCGGAGCGCGGGAATTCCAGCTTCTTCTGGATGTCCTTGACGGTGATCAGGCCCTTGAGGTTGAACTCCTTGTCCACCACCAGCAGCTTCTCGATGCGGTGCTTCTGCAGGATGCGCTCGGCTTCCTCGAGCGTCGTGCCCACCGGCACGGTGACCAGATTCTCCTTGGTCATCACCGCGCTGACCGGCAGCGAATGATTCTTCTCGAAGCGCAGGTCGCGGTTGGTGAGGATGCCGGTGAGGCGCGTGCCGCGGGTGACCGGCAGGCCGGAGATGCGATACTTGGTCATGATCTCCAGGGCCTGGCGCAAAGTGATGTCCGGGGAGATGGTCACCGGGTCCACGATCATTCCGCTCTCCGAGCGCTTCACGCGGTCCACTTCCTCGGCTTGGCGGTCCAGCGCCATGTTGCGGTGGATCAGGCCGATGCCGCCCTGCCGGGCGATGGCGATGGCCAGGCGCGACTCCGTCACCGTGTCCATGGCTGCGGAGACCAGTGGCACGTTCAGCGGAATCTTCCGCGTGAACCACGTCCGCGTATCCACTTCCGCCGGCAGCACCGACGATTTTCCCGGCAGCAGCAGCACGTCGTCAAACGTCAATCCCTCGAGAATCGGACCTTCCATCATTCCGGCTTCGCCCCCCGATAAGTGCAGCTAAAGATGAGTGCCTCTATAAACGACAAAGCCCAGCGGGCATCCGCCGGGCCATTCCTGCTGCGCTACTTGGCAAAAGTGCCTCACTGTTGAAGAACCATTCTAGAGGCCCCGTAAAATCCGGTCAAGCCCGGTGGACGAGGGGTCCATTGCCGGCCGGGAATTTTCTACGGCGTCACGCGGTTCGCGGCCTGCCGGGCCTCCCCCGAGGGCGTTTTTCGGGAACGGCCGCCGCCGAGACTACACGCGGGCGGGCAAACTCGTTGCCAGTGGCGCTGGCTTTGGACGCAGCAGCAACACTGCGGTGATGCCGAGGGACGCGTTCTGCGTGAAAATTTCCGCAATGTGGATGAAGCGCTGTCTCGTCTCCATCCAATCGTTCGGCAGGAGAAGAGCCGCCGCGCCGCCCGCGATCCACATCAGCATACCGACGGCGAGCGCCGCCTGCCAGCGTTTCATGGGCAGCGTGTAGATCACGGGAATGACCGCCAAAGTCATCAGCAAGCCGCGCCCGGCCTGGATGGCCCAGAACCATAGACCCAGCCGCGCCACAATTTGCGTGGCCTCGGGATAATAGCCCCGCGTGAAAAACCGATAGGTGATGGCTCCAAAAACCAGGTAGTAGATCACATACGCCGCCCCACAGGTGAGGACCATGAGGAGCACGGTTGCTCCCGAATGGCGCTCCACCTTTGCGGTGGGCGGCCGCGTCAACTGCAGCGTCCATGCCAGCGCCGCCAAACCCGCGGATACGATTAGATACATCACCACGCTTCCCGTCAGATCCCGCGCCGCATGCTGCCGGTATCCCGGCAGGAAGATCAGGGCTTCCGACCAGGTGCAGAGCGCGGTTACCAGCAGCAGAACGGGGGCAATCACGCCGAATTGCGCGCGCGCGCCGCGCGGGCCAAACCGCGCCACCGGGACAAATGCGCCAGCCAGAACCATCCCCGAGAGCCAGAACGCTCCAAATCTGCCCGCGCCCAGGGCTGGAATGGCCATGAGCAAACCTCCGAGCAGGCAGTAAAGAACAACTCGTGGGATCATGGTCATGCCCTCCCTTTCTCCTTGCGTTCATAAACGGCGATGGCCTTCCGGGCCCAGCGCAGCAGAGCTTCGTATCCCTGGATGCCGCTCTCCAGAGCCAGCCTCCCCGAGAGCGGCATGTGGCCTTCGCGCGGGCCGAGGCAAGTCCGAAGACTCGGAATATACGACGCGAGTTCGCCGGCCAAGGCCTTCAAGAACTCCAGAGATTTCTTGGGCCCGATCGTTTCATCCATGAAAGCGAAGCGCAGCATGAGCTCGTCGGTGCGCCGGATGAGGTCATCCCGCAAAATGGCCTTGGTCTGCCAGGTCTTGAACTCGGCCACTCCCGCGGACGTGGGCCGAAAGAGTCGCCGCCGGCGAAGTCCGGACCTCTCTTGAACATGGCTGCGGACCAGCCCGCGTTCTTCCAGCCTGCGCAGCGCGGGATAAATCGCTCCCGGGCTATCGCTGAACGTGCGCATGGGGGTGGCCGTAAAAATCTTCCGGAGGTCGTAGCCGGAACGGGGCTTCTGCAGGAGCAGTCCCAGGAGGGCGTAGCCGAGTATGGAAGTCTCGTTCATAGTACGCTGCGTAGCATAACGAAACGTACTCTGAAAAGCAACCTTCTTCCCGGAGGCCGCTGGCTGCGGACGGCAGGTGGGCGGCTTGCCCCTGGCCCGCGCGTCACGTACAGTTTTCTTGCATGTTGCCGCCATTCCACGCGCATCCCCTGTTGCGCAACGCCCACCTGATGACCATCGCCGCGGCCTTCTGGCGGCGGCGGTTCCTGCTGCCCCCCGCGGAGGACCGCCTGTTCCGCGTGGCCGAGGAGACCCAGATCCTGGGGCGCTGCCACTGGCAGCCGGGCGAGCGGCGGGCGGCCCCCGCGCTGGTGCTGGTGCATGGCCTGGAGGGGTCCAGCGAGTCCTTCTACATGCTGGGCATCGCGGAGAAGGCCTTCCAGCGGGGCTTTCACGTGCTGCGCCTGAACCAGCGCAACTGCGGCGGCACGGAGCGCCTGACGCCCACGCTCTACAACTCCGGGCTGAGCGGGGATTACCGCGCGGTGCTCGAGGAGTTGATCGCCCGCGACGCCCTGCCCGCCATCTGCTTCGCCGGCTATTCCATGGGCGGCAACCTGGTGCTGAAGATGGCCGGGGAGCTGGGCGATGGCGCGCCCGCGGCGCTGCGCGGCGTCTGCGCGGTCTGCCCCGCGCTGGACCTGGCGGCCTGCGCCGACGCCCTCGAGAAGCGCGAAAACTATTTCTACCAGCGCCATTTCCTACGCGGCCTGCTGGCGCGCTATGCGCGCAAGGCCGCGCTGTTTCCCGCGCGCTATCCGCGCGACGGTTTCGGCGCCATCCGCACGGTGCGCGAATTCGACGACAAGATCACCGCGCCGCAATTCCGCTACCGCGACGCCCAGGACTACTACACGCACTCCAGCGCCCGCCGCGTGCTGGCGCAGATCCGCGTGCCCACGCTGATCCTCACCGCGCAGGACGATCCCTTCGTGCCCTACGCCCCGTTCCTCGAGGCGGGCGTAGGCGGCAACCCCGCGATCACCTTCGAGGCCCCTGAGCACGGCGGACACTGCGGATTCATCACCAATCGCCCCGGCCCCGGGCGCTTTTGGGCCGAGGCGCGCGTCGTCGAATTCTGTGCGTCTGAGTTGTAGCCCGCCCTCTTCAGAGGGCGGGCTTTTTCTTTCGGCTGCGGCTACTGCAACCTCATCCTAGCGGCTTTTCCAGGGAGACGGCAAACCCCGGCGTGAGGAGTTGCGCCGGGCCGTCGGCGGTGATGACCATGTCGTCCTCGCTGCGCACCCCGTACTCTCCCGGCACGTAGATCCCCGGCTCATTCGAGAAGGTCATGCCCGCTTCGAGAACGGTTTTGCTGCCGCGCACCAGATAGGGGTGCTCGTGGCCGTCCAGGCCGATGCCGTGGCCCAGGCGGTGCGTGAAGAACTTGTAGCCGGGCGTATAGCCGGCGCTGAGGATGACCGCGCGCGCGGCGTCGTCCACCGAGCCGGAGAGCCGCCCGGCGCGCGCGGCACGCAGCGCGGCATCCTGGGCCTCGCGCACCGCGGTAAACGCCCGGACCACCTTCTCCGCAGGCTTGCCCAGCACGCCGGTGCGCGTCACGTCCGACGCATAGCCTTCCACGGTCGTGCCCCCGTCGATCAGGACCACATCCCCCGGGCGCAGCTTCTGCGGCTTCAGCGAGCCGTGCGGCAGCGCCGCCGAGGCGCCCAGCAGCACCAGCGCGCCCCCGCGCAGCCCCATCTTCGCGAAGCCGCCCTCGATCAGGTGCTCGATCTCTTCCTGGGCCATGCCTTCGCGCAGCGAGGCGAAGACCGCGCGGAAGACGTCGCAGGTGGCGGCGCAGGCCAGGCGCATCAGCTCCAGTTCGTGCTCGGACTTGCGGGCGCGGCAGCCGATGGTCACCGGGTCGGCGGAGGAATAGTCGAAATGCGGCGCGGCGTCGCGCAAATGCTCGAAGAAGGTGAAGCGCGTGGTCTCCTCCACGCCCATGCGCCCGCCGCCGAAGCCCTTCTCGGCCAGCGTGGCGGCGATGAGCTGCGCGGGGCTCTTGTCCTCGGACCACACGCGGATGTCGGCGGGGAAGCGCAGTTGCTCCCGCAGGCGGCCCTCCTCGAATTCCGGGCAGACGAAGAAGGGATCGCCGCTGCGCGGCAGGACCAGCGCCAGGAGCCGCTCGCTGAGGCTCCAGCGAATGCCCGTGAAGTAGTAGAGCGAGCTGCCCGGCGTGACGAACAGCGCGTCGAAGCGTGGGCGCAGCTCGCTCATGAGCTGCTGCGCATGCGCCAGCCGCCCGCGGAACTCCTCCGGCGTGATCGGCCGCACGCGCTCCCCCAGCGGCTTCAGCCCGGAGAACGCCGCCGGCAGATCGGATGGTCCCGCGGCGGCGTCCGCCTTCGCCGCGGCAGCCGCCGGGAGAAATGACAGAGCAGAAGCCGATGCCCCGGCTTGCAGGAAATGACGGCGTGAAAAGCGCGAGTTCGAGACATGTTTGCTCATGGCGGAGAAACGATTATCCGGTTGAGAGCGGCCTGTCAAGCGGAAGCGGCGCGGCAGCTTCACCGCTTCGCGGTCACGCAGACAATGACGCCGGAAACGACGGCGATCGCATCCGCGAAGAGCAGGAAATTTGAACGACGTGGCATACGGTGAGGCAACTTGCGGATGGCCTTGCGAAGTTCCAAATGAAAATAGCAGTCCCAGTACTTATATTTTCCATAAAGATTCTAAAATCCATAAGATTTATGTCCATTGGTAGAGATTTGTAATGAAATAGTATATGTATCATTGCGAGATTGCTTCTAATTCATTGAAAAAATGAACCTTACGTCTCCTATGCCTCTTTCCGGAAAACCGTCTCCTGTGGAATGTGTCGTGCAAGTACATATAACACCAATAGCGGAGATCGGTTCATTACCTGCTTCTAAAAGTGTTTTAGGGATTGAAGTACTTTGGGGGATCCGGAAAAACTTGTGCGTTCGAGCATCCGGGTACATGCGAATTGAGCGCTTGTCCAGCGCGGGTTGCCTTCGGGTTTTGCATTTTTGGGTAGATGTAGAAAATTTCGTGGAGGAGTGATTACGATTATGCGCAAACTTGTTTTGCTGTCGCTCTTTGTGGTCCTGTTCCTGGGAGTAAGCGCGCCCTGTTTCGCGCAGAGCGGAACGGGCGAACTGATGGGCGCTATCTACGACCCCAGCGGAGCAGTTATCGTGGGGGCGAAGGTGACTCTCACCAACACGGCAACAGGTGCGGTGCGGGAGGCAGTCTCGGGATCAGCCGGATTGTACCGTTTTCCTGCGCTTCCGGTCGTGGGAACCTATACCCTCGCGGTGGACCATGAAGGTTTCCACCATTTCGAGGTTTCCGGCATCGTGGTCAGCGTAGGCTTGACGGTCACGCAGGATGTGCACATGGAACTGGGTGCGGCCACGCAGACGGTGACGGTGGAGGCGGGAACAATCCTCGTCAATACGGCTGAATCGCAGGTCTCCGAACTGGTTGATCGCCGTGTGTGGCAGAACATCCCGCTGGAGGTTCGCAACCAGAATACTTTCATCAATCTCTCGGCGGGCGTGGTCCCCAACGATGTGGGGGGCACGACGCGCGGAGCTGCCGTTAACGGCGCGCGCCCGGGCATGGGCAATTTCCTGGTCGAAGGTTTCGACAACAACGACCAGGGCCAGGGCGGCCGGGGGTCTGAGGGCAGCGGCGCCATCACTTCGATTTCGCCGGAAGCCATTCAGGAATACCGCGTGATCAGCCACTCCTATGCAGCCGAGTACGGCAAGGGCGGCGGCTTCGTGACGGATACGGTTCTGAAGGCCGGAACCAATGAATTGCACGGTTCCGCTTTCGAATATAACCGCGTCCAGGCGCTGGCGGCCAACGACTTCTTTTCCAATGCGGCCGGATTGAAGGACAGCCTGGTCCGCAACCAGTTCGGCGGCTCCCTCGGCGGTGCCGTCGTCAAGGACAAAACTTTCTTCTACGCGAGCTACGAGGCCCATCGCCGCCGGCAGGCCAGTCCGCTGACAGGGACCGGCGTGACCCAGGATTTTCTCAACTTCGTTAATTCCGGCGCATTCCAGACTTTCATGGAGAGCAACCTTGCAGGTTTCTGCGTCGTGAACTTGGGGGCTGCCTGCCCCGGCGCGTTTGCGCAATCAGCCACACTGGGGCCGATTTTCAATTCCCTCAAATCAACTCAGCCATTTCCGTTGGCCCAGCGTAATTTTAGTTCTACTGGCCAGGGATTCTATACCGGTGGCATCGCTTATCCAGTGAATGTCTATGGTGATGTCACGGTTCTGGCCGGAGACGTTTTCAACCAGCATCGGGTGTCGGCCAAGATCGATCATAAGCTCTCCAATAAGGATCAGCTTACCGGCACATTTCTCTATACTCATGAGGATGAGAGCCAGTCCTTCACGGGAGCCGATACGACGATTGGGCCGCCCTTTGTGAATCCAGCACGTTCCGTTCTGCTCGGAATCGCTTACACACGTAACTTCACCTTGAACGTGCTCAACCAATTCCGCGTCTCCTATCTGCGCCGCCGCTCGGACTATCCAAACGCTCCCGGCGCGGCGAACGTCCCGTCCATCGTGACGCTGTTCGATCCCCTGTCGGTAGGTTTCGGAAACACCAGCGGCCTGCCGCAGTTTTTCACGGACAATCAGTTCCAGTACAAGGATGACCTGTCCGTGATTCACGGCAAGCACAGCTTCAAGTTTGGCGGTGAGTATCGCCGCACGCGCAACGGCTCGTCGTTCGAGGCCAACAAGAACGGCTTGTTCGAGCCCTATGGCGTGGAAGAACTGCTAACGGACGGCTATTTCGGAGACGTAGCGGACCTGCTCCTGAATGGAGAGCCGGTGTTCGGTTCCATTGGTTTCGCACAGGCTTCCATCAATCCTATCACCGGCGGGTTCCCGGAATACTACCGTGGGTATCGGGCCAATGAAATCGCCTGGTACATGCAGGATGACTGGAAGATCCATCCCCGGCTGACGCTGAACCTCGGTCTGCGCTGGGAATATTTCGGTCCCCCGCACAACTTTAAAAACGGGTTGGACTCCAATATCTTTTTCGGGAGCCCCCTGACCCCCGTCCCGGTAGTGACCAGCAACGTCTTCTACCCGCACAATAGTCCGCAGGCCGCCATGGTCTACGGTTCGAGAGCGATCCAGACCGATCACGACATCTGGCACAAGGACACCAATAACTTTGCCCCGCGCATAGGCTTCAGCTGGGATGTTCTGGGCAATCAGAAGCTGGTGCTGCGCGGCGGAGGCGGCTTCTTCTTCGACCGCATTTGGAACAACCTCTTCGAGAATATCCGGTTCAATCCGCCATTCTTCTCCTTTGCTTCTCTCGGCTACTTCGCGGGGGCGCCGCCGGTAGGACCGCTAGAGACCCCGGGGGTGTACGCGTCTCCTTTTACCGACACGCAAATCTTCAAGGCCTATGCGGCATTGCCCGCCCCCCGGCACATGGACCAGAACCTGGTGACGCCCTACACCCAGCAGCTCAACCTGGGCATTCAGTGGGGCTTTGCCCAGAACTACGTCCTCGAAATCAATGGCGCCTATACGGGTGGGCGCGAATTGACGGGCGTTATGGACATCAACACCTATGACGGCCGGACGGCTTGCAGCTCCGTGCGGGCAGCCTGCACGGCGGCTTTCACGGCGGGGAACATTCCTACGGCGACCTTCTCCAGCCGGCGTGTGAATAGCGGCTTTGCCGGGGACAACTTCCGGACGAATGCCTTCAGTTCCAGCTACAGCGGGCTGCAGGTGATCGTGAGGAAGAACTTCGGAAAGGGATTGCAGTTCAGCGGCAACTATACCTGGAGCCACACGATCGACACCGTCAGCGATGCCTTCAACAACGGGCGCGGGGGCATTCTGCGGCCCACGGACAACTTCAACATCGCGCTCGATAAGGGCAGCGCCGATTTCGACATCCGGCACCGCGTCGTGTGGAGCGGATATTATGAGTTGCCGTTCTTCAAGGAGAACCGCTGGCTGGGAGGGTGGTCCACGAGCGGAATCGTAGTGCTGCAGAAGGGTGTCCCGGTCCCGATCCAGAATGGCACCACCTCGGGTGGCGGTGACACGAACCGGGATGGTTACCCCACGGATCGCCCGGCTATCTCCGGCAATCCCTATGTCAGTGGGGGAAGCCCGGCAGACGGTTGGCTCAACACGAGCGCGTTCAGCAGCTACGTTTGCCCGACCAGTGTGAACTTTGGCCTGTGGTGCAACAGCCCGACCGGGCGCAACACGCTCCGCGGCCCGGGCCTTGTGAACACCGACTTTGGGCTGGGAAAGAAGTTCAAGCTCAGTGAGCGGATCGCACTGCAGTTCCAAGCCAATTTCTTCAACCTCTTCAACCATCCGAACTTCGGCGTTCCCAGCGGTAGCCGGAATAGCGGAACGTTTGGGCGGTCCACCTATGTCTTCGGGAATCCCCGCGTGACGCAGTTGGCGCTGCGCCTGGATTTCTAAGGCCTTACCCAGGCAATCGAGCCGCAACACTCTTCCCGGGGAGCCCGAAGCTGGGCTCCCCGGTTTTTTTTGCGTTCGACCGTTGGGCGCTCCGCCACGGCCGATTTCCCGGCGCGCGCAGCCCCTGGCGGCGAAGGCGGCAGTTATCGGGGTAAAGAGGGGCTCTTTGAGTTTCTGGCCGGAGTACCTGGGGGCGCACAGCTAGCCCACGACGGTGCGGCGCACTGCGGGAGCGCGCGTTGTGTCCTACGCGTTGGCGACCAGAAAATGGTGGTGCCGATACTCACCGGCAGGATGGGAGCAAAGGTGCCGCGGTGCGCGTCAGAAAGCAGGGCAGTAAGAAAGCAAGGACAGTTCCGCCCGCAGACTGCTAGAGCTCTTCCATGCTCACCGCGGAGATCTCTTTGCCCTGAATCTTGATTTCGATGGCCAACGGCGGTCGCAGGTCCGAGCCCTGCACGATGGCTCCGCGCACCCAGACGTTACCGCGGCGGCTCATCATCCGCAGGGGGTCGAAGACCGTGCGGCTGCAGGGATCTCCCACCATAGGGTGCTTGGCGCGGAAGCCGTAATCCGCAGCGAGCTTGCGCACATCCGTGAGGTATTCGAACTGGCAGCGGCCCAGGGGCACTTCCAGGGAAAACCCCCAGTAGGAGTTGGCGGAGGACGCCGAGCCACCCGGGAGGCGCACCAGCAGCGCCGGCACATTGGCGCCCGTCAGGCGGTTGTAAAAGAAGAACTCTTTCGACGACCAGGGCTCGGCCATTTCGGCCACCGTGGCGATCACCGGCTGACTTTCGGTGGCCACCGGGGGCGGCGGTGTATCGGCGGGGGCCGGCACCACGATCTGCGGGGCGGGCTCGGCCTGCACGCGCTCGCCGCGTTTCGGGCGCAGAAATACCAGCGCGCACAGCAGCCCGGCGAGCAGCACGAAGCCGATGCCGCCGGCCAGCCGCGCCGCCGGGCTCAACCCGGCGAAGAACCCGCCCGGGCGCGCCCCCGTGGCCGGTTTGTCCAAACCGGGAATCTCCGGCATTTCGGCCTTGAAGCGTTCCGGTGATGGCTGATCGGGCATTGTGCTTCCCAAATAGGAGTTGGAATCCGGCGCCACGGCGTGGCATCCCGCGCCGGAAAATCCGCAATGAAACCCTGCACGGCCGGGCCGGTTGACCGCTTCGCGGTCACAAAAACAATCGACCGCTTCGCGGTCGCAAAAATAGCTGACCGCTTCACGGTCACAGAATTGGACGAAACGCCCGCGCTGGGCGCCCGCCCGGTCAGGAGTAACGGCTGCACCCAATCGTCAGTTTATGCCTGAGGCCCGCAAGCCGCAACTGGATAAGGGGTTGCTCTCCCGGAAGCCTCTGCCGACGAGGGCTCTGGAGGCTTGCCTACCGGAAAGGGCCGCAGCGGGTTCGGTTATCCTAAACGCCACAGCATCGCGAGCCGGGGCTTGTTTCGCGTCTGCCCTGCGCCTACTGTGGTGAGGGGCGGCAGTTCCTGGCACGGCTCGAACGCGCAATTCGACACCACCTGGCGCGAACTGCACACTGCGCTGCAGGAAAGCGGCGGCAGCGGCATCCTTCTGGGCTCCTCCGGTGACCAGATCCTGATTGACGGCGAGCCGCTCGGCGGAGCCGCCGCCGAACGCAGCTTCGCGCAAATTCTCTCCTCCGCCGGCATCGCCAGCATCCATTTCGCTCCCAGCGTGACCCAGGCGCAGTTCGCGCGCTTCGTGCGCGCCTTTCCCACGGGCCACACCAAGCCCCAGGCCCTGGCCGAACATCTCAAGTCCGCCCTGGCCGGCGACACCAGCATCCGCCTGAACGAGTTCCGCTTCGTGGCCGAAGACACTTCGACGCCCGGCGTGACCGCGGCGGCGCAGCTCACCGCCAAAGTTCTGGGCGCGGCCGGCGATAAGTTCAAGGATTTCCTCGAAGATCCCCAGAAGATGCTGCAACTGCTCCTGGCCGCGGAAGGCTCGCGTGGCCCAGGCTCCGGAGCGGGCTCTGGCCCCGGCGGCGGGCCGGGCGGAGGCGGCGGGGCCGCTGGCGCCGGTTGGGGTGGCGGTGGGTCCGGAAATCTTTGGGACGCCGGACAAGGCGGCGGGGGCGGAACGGGAACTGGCCCAGGAGGTCCCCCAGGGCCCGGAGCAGGCCCTGGCGGAGCGGCGGTAGCGGGCCCCGGCGGCAGCGACGTGAGCAGGCATGGGAAATGGCTGAAGGCCAGCGCGCTGCTGCGCGGCGGCCCGGTCACTCCGGGTGGCGCCGCGGCACTCCCGGGCGGCCCCGGCGGGTTTCTGGTGGCCGAGGACGATGTGCGCTCGATGCTCTCCCTGTTTGCGCAGTTGGGCCGCAGCCACAAAGACCCCGCGGCCAAGGCGGATCTGCCCACCTTCCAATCGCGGCTCTCGGCCCTGCCGGTGCGCGCCCAGACCACCCTGCAGCAGGCCCTGGCCGGGCTGGCGGCGCAGGCCCCCACCGAAAAACCGGACAAGCCCATGCTCCTGCGCCTGGCCGAGCACATCGCCATCCGCTTCGCCCTGGATAGCTACGAGCGCGGGGAGCTGCGCGTCAACGCCGTCAAGCAGATGCTCGACCGCATGAACCAGGAGATCGCGGGGCTGCGCAAGATCCTGGGACAGCACGAAGAAGTCATGGCCGGCGCGGGTCTGCAGGTGCAAAGCTTCACGGAACTGCTGGACCAGGAATTCTGGGAGCAGGTGCCCGAAGAGAACAAGCGCGAGGTGCTGACTTCGGACGAAGCCTGGTGCGTGCCGCCGCGCAACGTGCGCGCCTATCTCGAGGCGATGGTCAAGCGCGGCGAGCTCAAGACGGTCAACGAGATCCTGCTGAAGTATTGCTCGTGCATCGCCCTGCCCGCGCCCGAAGCGCGCCGCACCACGGCCATCGGCCTCTCCGAGCTCGCGGCGCTCTACGGCAGCGGCGACGGCAGTGCGCTGATGGAAGCGATCCGCCGGCTGGGCCTGCAGCTGGCGGTCGAGACGGAGCCCGACCTGCAGACCATCATCAGCGCGGCCTTTGTGCGCTTGAGCCAGGAGGCGGCGGGCCTGCGCTGCTATCCGGCCATGCAGCAGGCCCTGGCCTCCCTGGAAGGCGTGGAAGCGCAGCGCCCGGGCGCCCTCTCGAGTCTGCGCCCGCGCATCGGTGCCGAAGAGCGCCTGCCGGAGTTCATCGAAGATGCCCTGCGGGATGGGCGGCTCCCCGACGGCCTGCTGGACATTCTGTGCCAGATGTCGCAGGCGGCTTTGCGCTACCTTACCACCCGCTTCGGGCGCTGCGGATTCCGGGAGGACTGTGAACTGCTGGCGGAGATCGTGCGCGGCCTGGGCGAGCCGAGCGTGCGGGACCTACGGGAATCGCTGAAAACCGCGCCGGCCGCGGTCGCCGTGGAAACCGTGGGCTTGCTAAGCCAGCTGGAGCCCGAGACCGTGGAAAAAGTGCTGCCGGTGCGTCTGGCGCAGTGGCCGCGCGCGGCCCACGACCGCGCCGTGCGGCAATTGTCCGCGGCGCCCGCGGAGCTCCGCGCGCGCCAATTGGTGGCGTTGTTCGACGCCCTGGACCCGCTGATCCAGCCCTCGGCCCTGGACGAAATGGGCATGACCGGACGCGTCGAGTGCATCCCCAAACTGCTGGAACTGCTCGCGGCCGAGCGCACCTCCGGCTACGTGCGGCTGAAGGCCATCGAGGCCCTGGGGCGTTTGCGCGCGCAGGCCGCCAGCGCGCCGCTGCAGCAGATCCTGGATGTGCGCCACATGTGGCGCTGGGTGCATGCCATGGAACTGCGCATTGCCGCGGCCCAGGCTCTCATGCGCATCGATCCGGTAATCGCCATGGAACGCCTGGCCGCCAGCGGCCTGGAGCGCAAGGACCTGACCTTCGAGCCCATCGACCCCGAGCCGGGCTCCTCGGTCATCCGCCAGCGGCGCTACGCCCGGCTGCGCCTGCCGCGCAGCGTGACCGCGCTGACCACCAACCTGCACGAAAATTTCAAGATTGCCGTCGCCGAGCTGAACCTCGGCGGAGGCGTGGGCGCCAGCGAGCGCCACCTCGCTCCCGGCACCCTCCTGGCCCTGAAGTTCTCCAGCGGCGTGCGCCCCATCAAGGCCCAGGCCATGGTGCGCGGAGCGCGCCCGCAGGCCATGGCCTTTGAATTTGTGGAGATCGACCTGGAAGAACGCCTGCGCCTGCGCAAGCTGCTGCTGGAGCTGGGGAGCACCCCGCTGGCCGCCCACCTCGGCAACCGCAGCCACCGCCGCGGCCAAGTAGCCGTCAGCCGCACCTAATCCCTAGGCCCAGCCACTCTTCTGCCCAGACCTTGCCCTCGCCTCGATTACCCCCCTTGTGGCATTTCTTGGCGCAACTGTTGTGAAACAGTTAGAATAATAAATTACGCGTGTCTCACCGGACCTAGCGGGTGCGCGCGGCAGTGCGAGCGGGCGCGTCCCCTCGGCCGGCGGCCGGGACGCGCGGCGAGCCCTCGAAAATCACCGGCGGGAAACGGCGAAGCGAATTCATGGAAGTCGCACAGATACTCGACAAGGTAGTGGCGCGGTTCATCGGCACCAAGCACGAGCGCGACGTCAAGCGCATCCAGCCGCTGGTCGTCGCGGTCAATGCGCGCGAAGCGGAGACGCAGGCGCTTTCCGACGCCGATCTGAAGACGCGCTTCGCGGAGCTGCGCCAGCAGGTGCAGGCCCAGCTCGCGGACGCCGATGCGGCGGAGCCTGCCTACCGCGAGCGCTTGCAGAAGGCCCTCGAGCCGGCCACCGTGCCGGCTTTCGCCCTGGTGCGCGAGGCCGGCCGCCGCTTCCTGAACATGCGCCATTTCGACGTCCAGCTCATCGGCGGCATCGTGCTCCACGAGGGCAAGATCGCCGAGATGAAGACCGGCGAAGGCAAGACCCTCGTGGCCACCCTGCCCGCGGTGCTCAACGCCCTGGCCGGGCGCGGCGTGCACATCGTCACCGTGAACGACTACCTGGCCCGGCGCGACGCCGAGTGGATGAGCCCCCTCTACCGCGCCCTGGGGCTTTCCGTGGGCATCATCGTCCACGACCTCGACGACGCCGAGCGCCGCGCCGCCTACGGCGCCGACATCACCTACGGCACCAACAACGAGTTCGGCTTCGACTACCTGCGCGACAACATGAAATACGACCTGGAAGGCTGCGTGCAGCGCGGCCACCACTTCGCCATCGTCGACGAAGTGGACTCCATCCTCATTGACGAGGCCCGCACCCCGCTGATCATCTCCGGCCCTTCGGAAGAGTCCACCGACAAGTACTACAAAATCGACAAGATCATCCCCAAGCTCATCCAGGAGATCGACTTCACCATCGACGAGAAGCACCGCACCGCCACGCTCACCGAAGAGGGCGTGAGCAAGTGCGAAAAGCTGCTCGGCCTCGGCAACCTCTACGACCCGGCGCACATGGAGACCATCCACCACGTCTACCAGGCCCTCCGCGCGCACACCCTGTACAAGAGCGACGTGGACTACGTCGTCAAGGACGGCGAAGTCGTCATCGTCGACGAGTTCACCGGGCGCCAGATGCCCGGGCGCCGCTGGTCCGACGGCCTGCACCAGGCCATCGAAGCCAAGGAGGGCGTGAAGATCGAGCGCGAAACCCAGACCCTCGCCACCGTCACCTTTCAGAACTATTTCCGCATGTACAAAAAGCTCTCCGGCATGACCGGCACGGCGGAGACCGAAGCCGCGGAGTTCGGCAAAATCTACAACCTCGATGTGGTGGCCATTCCCACCAACCGCGCGCTCATCCGCAGGGAATACTCCGACGTCGTCTACCGCACCGAGCGCGAGAAATTCGAAGCCGTGGTCAACGGCGTGATGCAGGAGGACGACACCTACGCCCACGGCATTCGCCAGTACCACGAGCGCGGCCAGCCCGTCCTGGTCGGCTCCATCTCCATCGAAAAGTCGGAAAAGATCGCCGAGCAGTTGAAGAAGGCCGGCATCCCGCACCAGGTGCTCAACGCCAAGCAGCACGAGCGCGAAGCCAAGGTCGTCGCCCAGGCCGGACGCATGGGCGCCGTCACCGTTTCCACCAACATGGCCGGGCGCGGCACGGATATCCTCCTCGGCGGCAACCCCGAGCAGATGACTCGCGAGCATTGCCTGAAGAACAAGCTGGCCTTGCCCTACGCCAAGGCCCCCGCGGTCATCGCCGCGGACGGCGCCGAGGGCGGCGCAGTGCAGCCCGCGGTCCCCATGGTGCTCTTCCAGCACGAAGGCAAAATCTTTCAGGTGCCGCAGGACCAGTGGAAGCCGGTCTACGACCAGTTTGCGCTGCAGTGCAAAGCCGAGCACGACGAAGTCGTGGCCCTCGGCGGCCTGCACATCCTCGGCACCGAGCGCCACGAAGCCCGCCGCATCGACAACCAGTTGCGCGGCCGCGCCGGCCGCCAGGGCGATCCCGGCTCTTCGCGCTTCTTCCTCTCCCTCGAAGACGACCTCATGCGCATCTTCGGCGGCGAGCGCGTGAAGCAGCTCATGTTCCGCCTGGGCATGACCGAAGGCGTGCCCATCGAATCCAAGCTCATCTCCCGGCGCATCGAGAACGCCCAGAAATCCGTGGAAGCCCAGAACTTCGACGCCCGCAAGCACCTCCTCGAATACGACGACGTAATGAACAAGCAGCGCGAAACCATCTACGCCATCCGCCGCTCCGCCCTCGAAGGCAAGGACCAGCGCGATTACGTCCTGGGCATCGCCGAAGACGTCGCCCGCGAACTGGCGGACATCTACTGCCCCCGCGAGCAGCATCCCGGCCAGTGGAATACCGCGCAGTTCCTCGCCGAAGTCCACGCCCAGTTCGGCGTTGACGCCAAGGCCGCCGGCGCCGACCCCGCCGAGAAGAACCACGACGAACTCGCCGGAGCGCTGGCCGCCGCCGTGGTCCAGCGTTACGAAGAGAAGGAAAAGCAGTTCGGTCCCGAGATCCTGCGCTGGCTCGAGCGCCGCATCATCCTCGACGTCGTGGATACCCAGTGGAAAGACCACCTGCTCTCGCTCGACCACCTCAAAGAGGGCATCGGCCTGCGCGGCTACGGACAGAAGGACCCTCTCGTCGAGTTCAAGAAGGAAGCCTTCACGCTCTTCGAAGACATGATGACCCGCGTGGACAACGAGACGATACGCTATCTCTTCCACGTGCAGGTGCAGCAGAGCGAGCAGGCGCCCCCGCCCCTGCCGGAAGCCCGCGGAGCAGGCGGAGGAGGCCATGCGGAGATGGCTGCCGCGGCCGCCAGCGCCCGCGCCGCCGAGCCCTCGCATCTCCCGGCCGTGGCCCGCGAACTCGAGCGCCGCCAGCAGCGCCAGCAGAAGGATCTCCAGTACCAGGCCGGCCCGGCGCAGGCCGAAGCGCCCAAGCCCGTGCGCGCCGGCGCCAAGGTCGGCCGCAACGATCCCTGCCCCTGCGGTTCGGGCAAAAAGTATAAGAAGTGTCACGGCGTGAGCGCATGATTTCGCGCTGCCGCCCCGGCCGGAAAAAATCTCACTTCGCCTGATTAGGAGCGCTAGAACACATGCCGCCAGCACCGATGCCGCCGCAGCAGGAAAAAATGCCCATCCCGGGCGTGAAGAATCTCGTTGCCGTGGCCAGCGGCAAAGGCGGCGTGGGCAAAACCACCGTCGCCGTGAACCTCGCCTTGGCTCTCACCAAGCTCGGCTACCGCGTCGGCCTGCTCGATGCCGACGTCTACGGCCCCAACGTGCCGCTCATGCTCGGCTCGGCCGCCGAGCCCCGCGCCACCGAAGACCGCAAAATCTTTCCCGTCGAAGCCCAGGGCCTGAAGATGATCTCCATGGGCCTGCTCAGCCCCGGCGACCGCCCCATGATTTGGCGCGGTCCGATGCTGCACAGCGTCATCCAGCAGTTCCTGCGCAGCGTGCAGTGGGGCGAGCTGGACTACCTCATCGTGGATCTCCCGCCGGGCACCGGCGACGTGCAGTTGACGCTGATCCAGACCGTGCCGGTCACCGGCGCCGTGGTGGTCACCACGCCCTCGGCCGTGGCCCTCGCCGATGTGCGCAAGGCCATCGAGATGTTCCGCCAGGTCAACGTCGAAGTCCTCGGCGTCGTCGAAAACATGAGCACCTTCCTCTGCCCGCATTGCGACAAGCCCGTGGACATCTTCGGCCACGGCGAGGGCGCGCGCACCGCCCGCGAGTACGGCGTCCCGGTCCTCGGCGAAATCGAGATCGATCCGCGCATCCGCATCGGCGGCGATACCGGACAGCCCGTCGCCGCCGCCGGCGAAGCCGGCCCCGGCGCGAAAAGCCTCTACGCCATGGCCCGCGCCGTCGTGGCGCGCCTCGCCGCCGTCAGCGAATCCGCCGCCGGCCCCAAAATCCAGATCGACTGAACGCCTTCTGGAGTCTGTTCCGCGAAACTGTTAGTCTTCGCCCGGAACATTCCGGCGTGGAATCCCGTATCTGCCGGCGAGGTTTTTATGCAGACTCAGCAAACGCCCGGCGAACCCCGCCGCGGAGATTGGGCGCTTCTCGGCGCGCTGGTCTTCCTCACCTTCCTTCTGCACCTCGCCTTCTATAAAGGTTTCGGCTTCTTCCGCGACGAACTCTACTTCATCGCTTGCGGCGAGCATCTCGCCTGGGGCTATGTGGACCAGCCCCCGGGCGTGGCCGTGGTGGCGTGGGCGTCGCGCCGCGTGTTGGGCGACACGCTGTTGGCCGTCCGCTTCGTCCCCATGCTGTTTGCCTCCGCCCAGGTCCTGCTCGCCGGGCTCACCGCGCGCTCCATGGGCGGGGGGCGCTACGCGCAAGCCCTGGCCGCGCTCTGTGTGATGGCCGCGCCGATCTATTTCGCCTCCTATCTCAACACCGACATGTTCATGATCCTCGGCTGGGCGGCCTGCGCCTGGGTGGCCACGCGCATCCTCGCCGGCGAGAGCCCCAAACTGTGGCTCCTCTTCGGCTTCTTCGCGGGGCTCGCGCTGCAGGGCAAGCACGCCATGCTCTTTTTCGGCTTGGCCTTCGTCGCGGGCTTGCTTCTTTCTTCGCAGCGCAAAATGTTCGCGAGCCCCTGGCTCTGGGCGGGCGGCGCGCTGGCCTTCCTCATCGCTCTGCCCAACCTCATCTGGGAATACACCCACCACTGGGCCACCTACGAACTCCTCTCCAACATCGCCAGGAGCGACAAGAACATCGTTCTGGGTCCGGGGAAGTACCTGTTCTCGAACGTCCTCTTCCTGTCGCCGTTCACTCTGCCTATCTGGGGCGCGGGCCTGCTGTGGTGCTTGTTGGCGAAGGACGGCAAGCGCTTCCGCGCGCTGGGCTGGACCTGGGTCGCCGCCTATGCCACCTTCATCGTCCTGAAAGGAAAAAACTACTACCTCGCCCCGGTCTATTCCACGCTGTTCGCCGCGGGCGCGGTCGCCGTCGAGTCCTGGCTGGCGCGCCGGCCGAACGCCTCGCTTCGCGCGGCGCTGCAGCCGTCCATCGCCGCACTGGTGCTCTTCGGCTGCATGGTGATCTGGCCGTTTGCCATGCCCATGATGTCCGTGGAAAAGTTCATCGCCTACGAAGAGGCGCTGCACATCGCCCCGCCGAAGACCGAAACGATGCAGCTCAGCCGCCTCCCCCAGCAGTATGCCGACATGTTCGGCTGGCCGGAGATGGCCGCGGCGGTCGCCAAGGTCTACAACTCCATTCCCCCGGAGCAGCGCGCCGCCTGCGGAATCTTTGCGCAGAACTACGGCGAGGCCGGCGCCATCGACTTCTTCGGCCGCCAGTACGGCCTGCCCACGGCCCTCTCCGGCCACCAGAGCTACTGGCTCTGGGGGCCGCGCGGCTACACCGGCCAATGCCTGATCGTCGTCGGCGACCGCCGCGAAAAGCTCGAGCAGCTCTTCAGCGAAGTTGTGCAGGCCGGCGAAACCTATCAGCAATACGCCATCCCCTATGAAAACCACCGTGCGATCTGGATCGTCCGCGGACCGAAATTCGGCACGCTGCAGCAAGTCTGGCCGAAGGTGAAGAAGTGGATCTGATGCTTTCTTGAAAGCTCCGCGAAACCCAGGGACCCATTTTGGCCCCGGAATCCCGTCCGCGCTTTCTTGTCAGTCTCCTACCCGTATGTTAGTTTGCTAAGCACGTGCAGGCGGGCCTCGCGGTTCCGGGCCGCGCCCCGCGGAATTCCGTGTATGTGTTGAGGAATCAAGGAAATAGCATGATTCGAGCGTATCGTGGCAAGCGTCCGCAGATCGCCCCCTCCGCCTATATCGACCCCTCGGCGGTGATCATCGGCGACGTCACCATTGGCGAAGACTCCAGCGTCTGGCCCCATGCGGTCATCCGCGGCGACGTGGACTCCATCCGCATCGGCGCGCGCACCAGCGTGCAGGACGGTTCCGTGCTGCACGTAATGAGCGACGAGTACGAACTCATTCTCGGCGACGACGTGACCATCGGTCACGGCGTGATGCTGCACGGCTGCACCATCGAGCCCCGCTGCCTCATCGGCATCGGCGCCATCGTCCTCAACGGCGCCAAGGTCGGCTCCGGCAGCATCGTCGCCGCCGGCTCGCTGATCCCCGAGCGCACCGTCATCCCTCCGGGCAGCCTGGTGATGGGCGCCCCCGGCAAGGTCAAGCGCGCGCTCACCGAGAGCGAGAAAGCTACCATCGCGAAGCACGCCCAGCGCTACGTCGAGTACAGCCGCATCTACAAAGCAGAAACCGTGACTGGTGACTCGTGACTGGTGACTGGCGATTCGTGACTCGTGATTGATGATTGGTGACTCGTGTTTTGTGACTCATGCGTAGGAGCTGTACGCTAAAATTTAAGAAGCAACCCATAGCGCACGTCATTCCGAGCGAAGCGCGTTTTTTGCGCTCCGGAGGGGTTTACGGAGAGAGGAATCTCTCTTAGTCTTTCATGGCCACCAACACCAAATTTCAAGCCATCCGCGGCACGCGCGATCTCCTTCCCCCGGAGACCGCACTGTGGAACCGCGTCGAGCAGACCGCCCACGCCGTCTTCTCCACCTACGGCTTCGGTGAAATCCGCGTCCCCATTTTCGAACAAACGGACCTTTTTGCCCGCTCCATCGGTTTCGACACCGACGTCGTCTCCAAGGAGATGTACTCTTTCGCGGACCGCGACGAAACCAGCGTGAGCCTGCGCCCCGAAGCCACCGCCTCCGTCTGCCGCGCCTACATCGAACACGGCATGCACGCGCTGCCCGCTCCGGTGAAGCTCTACTACCTGGGTCCCATGTTCCGCCGCGAACGCCCGCAGAAGGGCCGCTACCGCCAGTTCTACCAGATCGGCGCCGAGGTCCTCGGCGGCAGCGACGCTCCCGCGATAGACGCCGAAGTGATCGAAATGGTCATGGCCTTCTTCGCCAAGCTGGGCCTGGAAGGCGCGAAGCTGGACCTCAACTCCATCGGCTGCCGCGACTGCCGCCCCAAGTACGTCGAGCTGCTGCGCGCGGAACTTTCCAAAGTAAAAGAAAAGCTCGGCCCCGACAGCCAGCGCCGCATCGAAACCAACCCCCTGCGCGTCCTCGACTCCAAGCTCGAGAGCGAGCAGGGCATTATCGCTACTCTGCCGCGCATCGCCGCGCACCTCTGCGACCCCTGCGCCGCACACTACACCGCGGTAAAACACAATCTCGTCCTCCGCGGCGTCGCCTATCACGAGAACTGGCGCCTCGTGCGCGGCCTCGACTACTACATGCGCACCACCTTCGAAATCATCGCCCCCGGCCTCGGCTCGCAGAACGCCGTCTGCGGCGGCGGCCGCTACGACGGCCTCGTCGAGCTGCTCGGCGGCCATCCCACCAAGGGCATCGGCTTCGCCATCGGCGAAGACCGCCTCATTCTGTCCTTGCAGGAGAGCGGCAAGGCCCCGGCCGCGCACGGCCGCGACGTCTACATCGCCTGGATGGGCGAAAAGACCTATCCCACCGCCGTGCGCGCCGCCAGGGCCCTGCGCGGCGCGGGTTTCGCCGTCGAGCTCCCCGCCGTCGAACAAAAATTCGGCAAGGCCCTGGGCCACGCGGATAAACTCGGCGCGCGCTATGCTCTTATCCTCGGCGAGGACGAAGTCGCGAGCGGCCAGTGGACGCTCAAGACCCTCGCCGATGGCACGCAGGCCAAGTTCACTGAGGCGGAACTTTTGCAATACCTGCGGCGCTAGAAAAGGGTGTCATCCTGAACGAAGCGGAAGTGATCAAGGCGGTCGCAAGTTAGGAGCGGTTGTCATCCTGAGCGAAGCGAAGGATCTCAGCTGTTCGTGTCGGCAACCCGTATCGCGAAGCCTGAGAACAGCATGAGTTGAGATGCTTCGCTGCGCTCAGCATGACAGAAGTTGTAGATGCGCCCCTTCAGGGGCGCGTCGGGCTTGGTAAATAATGAAACTCCCCGGGCCTGAAGGCTCGGCCTACAAGGTGAAAAGACGTGCTCGACTTTTTGGGTAATCTGAAACGCACACACTACTGCGGCGACCTGCGCGCGGCCGACGACGCCCGCGACGTCGTCGTCCTGGGCTGGGTGGCGCGCCGCCGCGACCTCGGCAACCTCCTCTTCCTCGACCTGCGCGACCGCGCCGGCATCGTCCAAGTGGTCTTCAACAAGGAGACCCAGCCCGCGGCCCACGCCAAGGCCGAGCAGGCCCGCTCGGAGTTCGTCGTCGCCGTCGAAGGCAAGGTCATCAAGCGCCAGAAAGCCAACCCCGAGCTGGCCACCGGCGAAGTCGAAATCATCGCCGCCAAACTGCACATCCTGAACAACGCCAAGACCCCGCCCTTCCCGATCGAGGACGACATCAACGCCAGCGAAGCTCGGCGGCATGCTCCTCCGCATGGCCCTCGGAGTGCTCGTCGTGCGCGTGCGTGTCGCTATCCACGTCTCCCGCCAGGATCAAAATATCCGCTCCGTCGCCGGGCTCGAATTCCCCGGCGCGGGTATGAAGTTCGTTGGTCATCATGGACGACATAAATTTCCTCGTTCGGAGCGCACTTGACCCCAGTCGGGCCGGGTGGTTCCTTCGTGTCACGCCTGTCAGGGACAGATGCGGTGGACGTCCTATCTTGCTGCAGAAGAACGACTTAGCTATCCGGTACCGGGGTCTTCGGAGTGCCTAAAAGAAGCTCCTAAAACTTAGAGCCCCCCCAGCGGGGCGAGCGCCGGGCGGTGCTCAAGAAGGTGTCCCAGGTGGAGGCCCTGTTCGCCGGGTTTCATATCGTCGGCCTGGATCATCCGGACATCTATCCC
>JAIQEV010000012.1 GCA_020073585.1 Terriglobia bacterium | reverse complement strand
ATTTCGACCTGTGGGTCCTCGTCTGTGTGGTCGATTTCTGGTTCGAGGTCGAGTTCGATTGGGCGGATTGTTTTAGCGGTTGAGGACGTTTTCATGTGGGTTTCATCTCGGGTAGAAGTGGTTGAGTACGGTAAATCGTGCGACTTAATAAACCAGCGCGTTCATATCGTACTGCGTGGTGATTTCGTCGCGGTTCGTCTTATAGACCGGGACGATCTCGGTCAGCGGGCGCGGAGAGATGACCACGCCGGCGGCGTGCGTCGAGGCGTGCCGCGAGAGGCCCTCCAGGCGCTGCGCCACGGCCATCAGCTCCTTCATGCGCTCGTCGCTCTCGATGGCCGAGCGCAGTTGCGCGGACTGCTCCAGTGCGCTCTCCAGCGTGATCTTCAGCTCGTTGGGCACCAGCTTGGCCACGCGGTCCACGTCCCCGTAGGGGATGTCCATGGCTCGCCCGACGTCCTTGATCGCGGCCTTGGCGGCCATGGTCCCGAAGGTGATGATCTGCGCCACGTTCTCCCGGCCGTACTTCTGCGTGACGTAATCGATCACCTCGCTGCGCCGCCGCATACAGAAATCGATGTCGATATCCGGCATCGAGACGCGCTCGGGATTCAGGAAGCGTTCGAAGAGCAAATCGTACTGCAGCGGGTCCACGTCCGTGATGCGCAGCGCGTAGCTCACCAGGCTCCCGGCCGCCGAGCCGCGCCCCGGACCCACGGGCACCTCCTGCCCCCGCGCGTAGTGGATGAAGTCCCAGACGATCAGGAAGTAGCCCGCAAACTTCATCTTCTTGATCATCTCGATTTCGCTGGTCAGCCGCCGCTCATATTCCTCGAGCGGGTGGCGCAGCCCGCCCTGCTTGGAAATCTGCTCGAGCACCGGAACACGCGCGGCAAAGCCCTGGCGCACCACCTTTTCGAAATAGCTGTCCGGGGTGTCGCTCGCGGGCACCTGGAAGGCCGGGAACGGATCGGCGATCTTTTCGATTTTAACGTTGCAGCGCTCGGCCACGTCCAGCGTGCGGCTCAGCGCCTCGGGCAGCTCGCCGAAGACCCGGGCCATCTCTTCCGCGGTCTTGTAATAGAACTGGTCGGTGGCGAACTTCATGCGGTGCACATCGCTCATGGTCTTGCCCGTCTGGATGCACAGCAGGACCTCCTGCGCGTGCGCGTCGTCGTGGTGCAGGTAGTGGCAATCGTTGGTGGCGATGAGCGGAATGCCGGATTCCTTGGAGAGCCGCAGCAGGTCGCGGTTCACGCTCTTTTCCACCTCCAGGCCCTGATCTTGAATCTCCAGGAAGAAATTGCCCTTGCCGAAGATCTCCTGCAGGCGGTGGGCGTTGGCCAGCCCGTCCTTGTAACGCTCCTCCATGACCGCTTCGGTGACTGCGCCGCGCAGGCAGGCGGAGAGCGCGATGAGCCCGCGGCTGTGCTGGGCGAGCAGTTCGTAGTCGATGCGCGGCTTGTAGTAGAAGCCTTCGAGGAACCCCGCGGAAACCAGCTTGATCAGGTTCTGGTAGCCCTCGTTCGTTTCGCACAGCAGCAGCAGGTGATTGCTGCCGCGCATGCCGGGCTCGGCCTCGCCGCGGTTCTGCGCGTCCGCCGAACCGTTCTTCTCCCCGCGCTCATGCCGGCTGCCCTTGGCAACATAAACCTCGCAGCCGATGATCGGCTTCACGCCGTGCTTGCCCGCTTGGTTGTAAAAATTGGCGGCGGCGAAGAGATTCCCGTGATCCGTAACGGCCACCGCCGGCACGGAACGCTTCGCCGTCTCCTCCAGCAGCTCGGAGATCTGGCAGGCGCCGTCGAGCAGGCTGAAATCCGTGTGCACGTGAAGATGGACGAACTGCGGTTGACCCATGGGCTTCGATTCTAAATCGCTCCTCGGTGATTTGCGACCCCGGGCGCTGTGGATAACCGGCGCCCCCCGCGGCCGCCGCTTTCGTTACTTCCGCCCGCCGTGTTTTTTCGCCGCCTTCGGCTTCCTCGCCGTCGCGGGCGCATTCTTTGCTGCTGACTTCCCCGCCGGCTTAGCCGGCGGCGCCGCGGCCTTCGCGGCGGGCTTGCCCGCCGGGACCGGCGCATGGCTTTTTTCCAGAGCCTTGCCGATTTTCTTTCTCTTCTCTTCCTTTTTCGGCGCTTCCTTGATGCCCGAGAGCTTGCGCAGAATCTTGATGCGATCTTCCGGCGTCTTGCCGCGGCCGGTCAGTTGCAGGGCGAAAAACTGCTCGATGACGGCGTCGAATTGGGGGCCGCGCGCCATGCCGATGCCCTCGAGTTCCGCCACCGCCGCAGGAAGCGCTGCCCGCAGCGGCCGCCACTTCTGCAGATACGCGCGGATCTTGGAGAGCGCCTTGGAATTCGACGATTCGGCCATGAGATAGGCGATCTGCTCGAAGGGAACCTTCTCGAGGAAGTGGTAGGCGTCCACCGGGGCATTGCACTTGCGCCCGCCAAGTTCTTTCTGCACGCGCAGCGCCGTGGCTTCGAGCCCCACCGAAGCCGCGATTTCCGCCTGCCGGAAGCCTACCTTGGCCAGCAGCGCATGCTGCTCGCGTGATTTCAGCCGCCCGAGAATCGCCAGGAGCATGGGGTTGGCCAGGCGCGGCCGCAGCCCAGCGTTGAACAGATCCTCGCGCACCCGGGAAAGACGCGCGATGGCCTCGTAATCGGGATGGCGTTTGGCGAGCTGGGCATGGATGGTTTCCAGGATTCCGTGCGCTTCCCAGGCCTTCAAAATGGGTGTGGGGCGTTCCTCGCGGGCCGCGGCGCGCAACTCCTCGCCGGCGTCTTCCGGCGTGATGGAGTGCTGCAAGTCGCGTTCCAGCGCCAGGGCGAACCACTCCTGGGTGCGCGGCTCGAGCTTGAAGCCCATGCGCGCGGCATAGCGCAGCGCGCGCAGCAGGCGCACCGGCTGGTTGGTGAAGGAGTGGATGGTCAGGGCGCGGATCTCGCCGCGCTCGATGTCCGAGAGCCCGTTCGCCGGATCCAGCAAGAGCCCGCGCGAAGCCGGATTCAGGGAGATGGCAATGGCGTTGAGGGAGAAGTCGCGGCGGCGCAGGTCCTCCATGATCGTGGACCAGCGGTATTCCGGACGCGTGCCGGGCCGCACGTAATAGTCATCGCGCGCCGCGGAGATGCTCCCCTCGCAATCGCCGGCAAAGAGCAATTCGACGTGGCGCATCCGCTCGTCTTCGTGGACAATCTTCGCGCCGCCCTTCTCCAGCTCCCGCGCGATTTTCAGGGGATTGCCCTCGACGGTGAAATCGAGGTCGCGGAGCGTCGCGCCGGTGATCAGGTCGCGCACCGTGCCGCCCGTCAGGTACACGTTGCAGCCCATGGCGGCGGCCAGCTCCTGCACGCGCAGCATCGCCGCGCGCTGTTCCGGCAGCAGCCGGCTTTCCAGCAAGAACATGTAATCGGGCATTGCTCTCCTCGCCTTCGGGGTCTCCGGCAGAACTCTGCCTTGCCCCCAATCAATCTTCCCAGGGTCCGTGCGCCGCGCCCCTCTACGCGCGCGGGTGGTGCGCCTTATAAATCTGCTTCAGGCGTTCTTCGACTACGTGCGTATAGATCTGCGTCGTCGAAATGTCGGCGTGCCCCAGCATGAGCTGCACCGAGCGCAGGTCAGCACCGCGCTCCAGCAGGTGCGTGGCAAAACTGTGCCGCAGCATGTGCGGCGTCAGCGGAACGCGCAGGCCCGCGCGCCGCCCATACGCCGAAAGAATCTTCCACACGCCCACGCGGCTGAGCTTCCCGCCGCGGCGGTTCACGAAGAGCGGCGCCGGGCCCCCCGTCGGCCGGTTCTTCCCCAGCAGCAGCGGCCGGGCTTCGCGCAAGTAGCGGTCCACCATGGCCAGCGCCTTCTTCCCCACCGGCACGATGCGCTCCTTGTCCCCCTTGCCGATGCAGCGCACGCAGCCCACCTTGGCGTCGAGGTCCAGGATGCGCAGCCCGATCAACTCGGAGACCCGCAACCCCGTGGAGTAGAGCACCTCGAGCATGGCTCGGTCGCGCAGCCCCAGGGGGGTCTTGGGGTCGGGCTGTTCGAGCAGGCGCTCGACCTCCTCCAGGCGCAAATAGCCCGGCAGGGAGCGCCGGATTTTCGGCGATTCGAGGTTCGCGGACGGATCCGTGGCGATGTAGTCCTGGGACTGCGCAAAGCGGAAGAAATTCCGCAAGGTCACCAGGTGGCGCGCTACCGTGCGGCTCTCCAGCTTTAAGCGATACAACCCGGCCAGGAAATCGACCAGGTCGTCGCGTCCGGTCTGTTCCAGAGTCAGCTTGCGCTTCACCGCAAATTCCTGAAATTTCAGCATGTCGCGGCGGTAGGCCGACACGGTGTTCGCCGACAGGCCCTTTTCGACCCGCACGTGCGTGAGAAACGCGGAAATGGCCGCGGAGAGTTCCATCACGATTCCAGATAATCGCCTTCCGCAGAGCCGCGCCGCCGCACGGCGATGCCATAGACCTCTTCGATTTCATGGCAGCGGAAGAGCCACGCCATGGCCAGATAGACCACTGTGGCCCCGGTGATCAGCCCCGCCAACACCAGAACCTGGACCATGAAGCGAGAGTGCACGGTGAAAGCGGTGTAACGTACCCCGAACCAGCAGCCCACGCCCATGATCCCGGCGCACAGGGAGACTTTCAAAAAGCACGCCAGAACTTTGAGCGTGCCCATGGACCCGTGGCGCATGCGGAAAATGATGAACAGGGCGAAGAAATCGAAAAAACAGGCGATGGCCGTGGCCAGCGCCGGGCCCCCGTTCTGCACGCGCTTGAAAAAGAACTGCAGGAACACGATGTTCAGGATGATGTTGATGACCAGGGAAATCGAAGCCACCACCACGGGTGTCTTGGTGTCCCGCGTGGAATAGAACGCCGGCACGACCAGCTTTACGGAGGCCAGCGCGGGCAACCCGATGGCGTAATAGAGCAGCGCCCGCGCCGTCAAACGCGTCGATTCCGCGACGAACTGCCCGTGCTGGAAGAGCACGCGAATGATCGGCTCGCGCAGAATCATCAACCCCAGCGCCGCGGGTATGGTAATGAACGCCACGATGCGCACGGAAAACGTCAGCGTCTTCTTCAGCGACTCATAGTCCTTCGCCGCCGCCTGATGCGACATCATCGGCAAAATCGCCGTGGCCACGGCAATCGCATACCCGCCCAGCACCAGCTCCATGACCCTGTCGGCCACGTACAGCGCCGTCAGGCTTCCGCGCGGCATCTTGGCCGAGTTCGCGAAGTAGGTATCGACGAAAAAATTGATCTGCGCGATGCCGATCCCGAAAAAACGCGGCACCATCAGCCGCGCCACATTGCGAATTCCCGGATGCGAGAACGAGATCCCGAAATCAAATCGCATTCCCTTCTGCACCAGCTTCGGTACCTGGACCAGAAACTGCAGTGCTCCACCGACCAGCACCCCCACGGCAAGCGATATGGCCGGGTCCTTGAAGTATCTCCACACCACTCCCACGGAAAACAGGATGATGGAGAGGTTTAGGAAGACCGGCGTGGCCGCTGGCAGGCCGAAAACATTGAAGCAATTGAGGATACCCATGGCCAGCGCAGCCAGCCCAATGAAAAACAAGTACGGGAAAATGACCCGATTCAAGGCCACCGCTTCGTCCCAATGCACGCTCTTGTCCGAGGACGAGGTAAAGGTCTGCACCACCGCGGGAGAGAAGACCATGCCCAGCACGGTGATGACCGCCAGGACTAGCGCCAGCGTCCAAAACAGGCGATTGGCAAAATCCCAAACCTCCTCCTTGGTTTTTTCCCGCATGTAGGTCGTGAAAACGGGGATGACCGAAGCGGTCATTGAGCCTTCGCCGACCAGGCGCCGGAACAGGTTGGGGATGCGATAGGCGAGGACGAAAGAATCGGCGGCCAGCGTGGTCCCGAGAAGAAGAACGATGCGCTGGTCACGCACATAGCCGAGGATGCGGCTAACAATGGTGACCAGGGTGATGATCGATGCGGATTTAAGGATCTGCTTTTTCTCGGTCAACGGGCGGCTCCCCCGGCCTAACCCCTGCAAAAACAATGAGTTGACAGAAATCGCTGCTTAACATAACATACTCGCCGCAAATTGGCAACTTGGCTATCCTCAACCACATTGGGGCCACCTTGAAGACCCGCTCTCCAGCTTCGACGCACAAGAAGGTAATCGTCGTCCTCGTGGACAAGCGCTCCTTGCGCGGCTACCTCAACCCGGCCCGCCTGGGGCAGCCCGAGCCGCTCGACCTGCTCACTCCCGAGGGTGAGCACCAGGCTCTCCCCCTCGAGCGCGTGCGCTGCGTCTACTTCGTGCGCGACTTTGCCACCAATTTCGCACTCGAGCGCAAGACCTTTCTCAGCCGCCCCAAGTTAGACGGCCTGTGGGTGCGCCTGCGTTTTTCGGACGGCGAGACCCTGGAAGGCGTAGTGCCCAACGACCTCCTGGCGCTGCTCGATCATGGCGTGCAGATCACGCCCCCGGACATTCACGCCGGAACCGACCGCATCTTCGTGCCGCGTGCGGCGCTCAGCGAGTTGACGGTGCTAGGCGTCGTGGGCATCGCTCGGCGCAAGCCACCCGCCGCGGCAACCGCCGCGCAGCCCCGCTTGTTCAACGAGTAGCCGCACGGGATCGCTCCGCGCATTAAATCCCCGCAATGCCCGCGCCCGTCTGTACTTCCCTGCTCGCGGTGTGCGAGACTCGCAGAGTTTCCCGAGGAGTGGTGCCCATGAACTTTGCCTCCCTGAAGCTTGCCGAAGTGGCCCAGAAGCTGGCCTGCCGCCTGGAGGGCGATCCCGCTGCGGAGATCACCGGCGTCGCCGGGCTCGAGTACGCCGCGCCCGGCCAGCTGACCTTCCTGGCCAACCGCAAGTATTTTCCGCTGCTGCGCACCACCCGGGCCTCGGCGGTCCTGGTCGAAGAAGGCGTGGCTCTGAAGCGCGACCCTGGGCTGCCGCCGCTGACCGCCCTGCGCACGGCGAATCCCTACCTGGCCTTTGCCCACGCCATCGATCTCTTCTACCAGCCGCCGCGTTATGCCCCGGGCATCCATCCCACCGCGGTCGTGGCGGCCAGCGCGCGCATCGGCGCCGGCGCGCACATCGGACCCTACTGCTACGTCGACGAAGAGGCGGTCATCGGCAAAAACGCCGTCCTGCACAGCTTCGTGACCATCTATCGCGGCGCGCAGATTGGCGACGACTTCTTCGCCCACTCCCAGGTGGTGGTGCGCGAATTCTGCCGCTTGGGCCACCGCGTCATCCTGCAGAACGGCGCGGTCATCGGCGCCGACGGCTTCGGCTACGCCCGGCAAGCCGGCGGCGCCTGGTACAAGATGGCCCAGGCCGGCCCCGCGGTCCTCGAAGACGACGTCGAGGTGCAGGCCAATTCCTGCGTGGACCGCGCCACGGTCGGCGAGACGCGCATCGGCCGCGGTTCCAAACTGGACGATCTGGTCGTCGTCGGCCACGCCTCGCACATCGGCCAGAACGTCATGCTCTGCGGCCATGTGGGTCTTGCCGGTTCCACCAAGGTCGGCGACAACTGCATCCTGGCCGGCCGGGTCGGCTCGGCCGGGCATCTGACCATCGGCGACGGCACCATCGTCACCGCCCAGAGTGGCGTGCCCCACGACATCCCCCCCAAGAGCGTCTATTCTGGATATCCCGCCGTGGAAAACAAGCAGTGGCTGAAGACCACCGCGGCGCTCAACCGCCTGCCGGAACTGCAGCGCCGGGTACGCGAACTTGAAGAACTGGTGCGCGAAGCGCTCGCCACCCGCCACGCCGCGACGCCGCCTTCCGAGACCTGACGCGGGGCTATTTTTCGCTAGATTATGGAGTTGCCGTTTTCCGGCTGCGGCTCTGCCTGCAGGTCGAGCGGGCGCTGGTCCGGCGGCAGTCCCGCGGCGAGCGCGGCGCGGACCATCGCGTTCAGCTCGTCGCGCTGCTCCACGGTGAACCCGGTCGTCTCAATCGGCGGACAGAAGCGCACCACAATCTCCCCGGGATGGATGACCAGTTTGCGCTTCTCCATGATGCGGTGCGCCCCGGCGCAGGCCACCGGCACAATCGGCACCCCGGCCTTGATGGCCATGACCACCGCGCCCTTCTTGAACGCCTGCAGCCTCCCATCCGGACTGCGCGTGCCCTCCGGATAGATCAGGAACGACGTGCCCGCGCGCAGTCCCTCCGTAGCGCGCTCCACGCTGCTGATCGCCGCTTCGCGGTTGCTCCGGTTCACCGCAACAAATTTAGCCAGACGAAATGCCTGCCCCACGATCGGATACCGGAACAGCGACTCCTTCAAGAGAATGGCCACCTGCCTCGGAATGGCCTCGACCACCGCCGGGGCATCGGCTGAACTCGTGTGGTTGGCGACAAACAGGCAGGCGCCGGGGGGCACATTTTCCAGGCCTTCCACGCGGATCTTGACCCCCACGGCGCGCACCGCAAACAGCACCCCGCCCAGCCCCGCGCGGTAGAGCAATCTGGCATTCCCGACCAGCAAGGAATAGACCAGCAGCGGCGGCCCTGCCAGGAGGATATAGATGGTGAGAAAACAGATTAGGAACAGGCTTCGCAGCATCGGTTGACCGCTTTGCGGTCACACTTGAATTGACCGCTTCGCGGTCACGTATACACAGGTTCAAACTTTGGCGAAACTTCCGGTGCAGGTCAAGCACAAGCTTGCGCGCAGCACTCAAAGACGAAAGCGAAATTCGCACCGCGCCTCTCTCTGTGTGGCTTGAACGAATTTCGAGTTTCGGTCAATTACGGAGCCGGCGCCGCGGCCCGGACTTGCGTAACACCGCGCAGCAATCCCTCCCGGATACGCCCGGCTTTCTCCGTGTGCGCGCGCACTTCGCCCACCTGCCACTCGGCCTCGGCGTGCTCCTCCAGCGGGAACTCCAGCGCGATTTCCCGCGACTCGCCCCCGGCTTCTTCGCGGCGCAGGCGGAGCCGCAGCCTCTCCCCGGGTTTCCGCTCCCCTAGCCAGCGTGCGATCTTCCGCGGCGCCTCGCCCCCGTTCCACTGCAGGATAACGTCGCCTTCGCGCAGCCCCGCGACGGCTGCGCGCTCGGAGAGCGGGCCGCTCACACGCAGTTGCCCCGCGGCGTCGCCTTCCACGGCAAAGCCCAGCGCCGCTCGGCTGCTCTGTTGCTCCCGGACCTCCAGCCCGGCTAGCCCCAGAACCGCCGCATAGGGCAGCGGCTCCGCACCGGAAACGTAGCGGCGGAAGAACTCTTCGAACGAGCCCCCGGCCACGCGCTCGGCGGCCAGCCGGATGTCCAGGCTGTCGCGATAGGTCCTGCCCTTTTTCGCGAATTCCGTGTTCAGCGCGCGGAGAACGTCGTCCAAGCTGGCGGCATTGTCCGTGCGGTCGCGGATCAGCACATCCAGCAGCACCCCGAGCATCTGCCCTTTCGTGTAGTACGAGACGCTGGAGTCGCCGCCGTTGTACAGCGGATATTTCTCCAGCCAGGCGTCCAGGCTGGACTGCTCGGCGCTCTGCCAGCGGTTGGCGGGCCGCGATTCCAGTTCGGTGATCCGCAAGCCGAGCTCGGCGTAGAACTGCTCCTTGTTCCAAATTCCGCTGCGCAGCAGCGTGTAGGCGCCGTAGGTGCTGGTCACGCCCTCGGCAAACCACAGCGCCCGCGTGTATTGCTCCTTGGTGTAGTCCACCGGCTCGAGCGAAGCCGGACGGATGCGCTTGACGTTCCAGAGATGAAAGAATTCGTGCGCCGCGACGCCCGCCAGATACTTCCCCGACGAAACGGCGATGGCCGTGGAGTTGGCATGCTCCATGCCGCCCCCGCCGCCCCCCGCGGCCTTTCCAATGTGCAGGAGAAACGTGTAGCTTTCGTATGGCGCGCCCTGCATGAGCGAGATCTCGTAGCGGCAGATGCGCTCCAGCGCCGACTGCACTTCCCCGCGGTCCCAGTTGTCCCCGTGGATCACCACGCGGATAGCCGGCGAAATACCCCGCAGCGTGAACTCCTGAAACCTTCCCGCCTCGATCGGCGCATCCACCAGCGCATCATAGCTGGATGCGGCGAACTCGGCGCCGTGTGCGTCACCGCTTGTGCTCGCCTGGGGCGAAAGCGCGGAGGCCACCCGCCACCCCTCCGGCAGACGCAACAGAGAAAGACCCACATCCTCGCCGCGGCGCTCCGGCACATAGAATAGAACCATCGCGAGATTCACAAAGGCATGCTCGGCATTGAGCTGCGCCGCGAATGGCCCAGCCTCATCCCAGTAGACCGAGTAGCGCACCGTAATTGCGCCGCTCCCGCCAATGCGCCAAGTCTCTTTATCGACTTTGTCGATCCCCAGGTCCCTGCCGTCCGCGGATGCGCTCACCTGGCGCACATGGCTGCTGAAGTCGCGTATCTGATAGAGCGCGTTCCATGCGGGCAGCTGCACCGTCACGCCACCGGCCACATCCGGAATCTGCATCTCCACCAGGAATAGATGCTCCTCCGGATGATCGAACGAGACGCTATAACGAATCGTCGCGGACGCGCCGGGTATAAGAAACAGCGCCGCGATAACAAGCGACAGCGCGAGAGCGGATGGACGCGCCGGGAAACTCACGGACGGACCGTCTCCGCGGGCCGCTGCGGAAGAGCGGCAAGGCGCTTAAGTAGTTTTTCGCACAGGCCATCGAAGCTCCCGTTGGACATGACCAGCAGCAGGTCGCCCGGCCGGGCTTCCCCGGCGACGAACTCGGCGATGGCCGAGGAGTCTGCGATCACCCGGGCGTCGCGCCCGAGCTTCCGCACGCTTTCCGCCACGCTCTCCGGAGAGAGCCGCTCCGCCTCGTCAAGTTGTTGCGCGCGAAAGACCCCGCCGAGGACCACGCGGTCGGCGAGAGCCAATGCAAGCGGCAGTGCCTCCTGGAACACCCGCCGGCGCATGGAATTGGAGCGCGGTTCGAGCAGCGCCCAGACGCGCCGCCCGGGCCAGCGCAGGCGCGCGGCTTCGATCGTCGCGCGCACCGCCGTGGGATGATGCGCGAAATCGTCCACCACGAGAATGCCCCCGGCCTCGCCCTTCACGTCCATGCGCCGCCGCACGCTGCGGAAGCTGGCTAGCGCCTTCGCCAGCGATTCCGCGGAGATGCCCCGGCTGTGCGCCACGGCGATCCCCGCCAGCGCATTCAGGACGTTGTGCCGTCCGCTGGCCGCCAGTGAAAACGCCCCGAATTCTCTGCCGCGGTAAGCCACGCGAAAGCGTGTGCAATCGCCTTCGACGACCACGTCGCCCGCCAGCCAGTCGTTGCCTTCACGGAACCCGTACGTCTCCACCGCGCAGAAGGCCTTTTCCGCCGCAGCCCGAATCGCCGGGCCGGACTCTTCGGTGTCGCCCCAGTGCACCACGCGCCCGCTGCGCGGCACCAGATTCACCAGCCGCCGGAAGGCCAGCTCGTAGGCCGCAAAGTCCGCATAGATGTCCGCGTGGTCGAATTCCAGCGAGGTCAGCACCAGCGTATCCGGGTGATAATGAAAGAATTTCGGTCCGCGGTCAAAAAACGCCGTTTCGTATTCGTCGCCTTCCAAAATGAACTCTTCCCCGCCGCCCAGACCGTAGCTCTTGCCGAAATTCTCGGCGATCCCTCCGACCAGAAAATCCGGGCGCTTTCCGGCGACGTGAAAGATCCAGGCCAGCATGGCCGTAGTCGTCGTTTTCCCGTGCGTCCCGCCGACCACGATGGAGTGATGCCCCGGAAGAAAGACGTCCTCGATGATCTGCGGCATCGAGCAGTAGCGCAGCTTGCGGTCCAGCACTTCCTCCAGCTCGGCATTGCCGCGGGCAATCACGTTGCCCACCACGACCAGATCCGGCGCGGGCGCCAGATGCGCGGCATCGAAAGAGGAAAAATAGGAAATGCCCAGCGTTTCGAGCAGCGTCGAAGCCGGCGGATAGACCCCGCTATCCGATCCCGTGACCCGGAATCCCGCTTCGCGCAGCATCCCTGCCACCGGAGCCATGGCCGATCCGCCAATGCCCAGCAAATGGACGTGCTGCCCTGGTTTGAGTAGCGTCGCGTTCATCGCCCCATTCCCACTCGGCCGCTCAGACAACCGCCGGCTCCAGAATTTCCAGCGTCCCGCCGCCCTCGGCCACGAGCCGCGCTTCGACGCCCAGCGGCAGCGTCAGCATCGCCCTCGCCGTGTGCCCCACCGGCGCGCCGTAAACCACCGGCAGGCCCTGCCCGCCGAGAATGCGCCGGCACACGTCGCGCACCGTTGGGCTGCCCGCCACCGGCGGCGCACACTCCGGAAAATCGCCCAGCACAATTCCCTGTATCCCCGCCAGGACCCCGGCTTGCACCAGATGCATGAGCACGCGGTCCACCTGATACGGCTTCATCGCCCGGTCTTCGAGCACCAGGATCGCGCCGCTGCCATTGAACTGCCACGGCGTGCCAATGGTGGCTTCCAGCAGCGTCAGGCAGCCCCCCAGCAGCCGGCCCTGCGCTTCGCCGGCCTCCAGGCATTCGCCCTGCAGATCGAGCGTCCAGCCGGAACTCCTCTCTCCCGTGGCCCGCAGGAACGACGCTTCGTCGTACCCGCCCGGCTTCCCCGCTCCGGCATCGAATCCCGCAGCCAACATCGGCCCGTAAAAAGAGACCCAGCCCAGGCGCTGCCAGAGAAAAGTCTGCAGCGTGGTGAGATCGCTGTAGCCGACGAGCGCCTTTGCCGCGGGCAAAGTCTCCGCATCGCGGCTGCCCAGCAGATAGTTCGAGCCGTAGCCGCCACGCAGGGCGATTAGCGCATCCGCGCCTGGATCGGCCAGCGCCCCGAGGAACTCCTTCCGGCGCTCCGCGGCGCTGCCGGCAAAGTAGCCCTCGGATTCGCGCGCCGCCCAGGGCAGCACGGAAAAACCGAGGCGCAGCAGCTCTGCGGTGCCGGCCACGATCTTCTGAGGGTCGGCCGGTGAAGCCGGAGCGACAACCGCCACACGCGCTCCCGGGCGCAGACCATGCGGTTTGCGGGGCATTACCGGGGACCGGCTCGAAGAGCCATGCGGCGGGTGCGCGTTCATTCGTGATGGCTCTCGATCGGTACCACCTCGCTTACGATGCCGGGGCGGTCCAGCCGCGTCAGAATTGCCTGCTGCTGGCGATAGGTAACGTCCGCTTCAAACTCCACCACTGAAGTCTCGCCCACCATGGAAACCCGGAAATGCTGCATGGGCACCTTGATCTCGGCGAGGAATTGCTGCAGCTCGGCGGCTACGCTTTCCGCGTGGCTGGCAGTGAAGCGGAAGACCATCACGCGCACCTTCAGATTCAGGCGCTCCGCGGCCCAGGCCATAACCACGAGACCGAAGAGAACCAGGCCCGCGGAAAAACCCGCCACGGCATAAAATCCCGCGCCCGCCGCCATGCCGATAGCCGCCTCGACAAAGATGGTAGCCGCGGTGGTCAGCCCGGTGACCCCGCCGCGCTCCCGCAGGATGGCACCCGCGCCCAGAAAACCGATGCCCTGCACCAGGTTGGAAACGATGCGCGTCGTCGACGGATCGCCAAAACGCTGCGCGATCTCGACGGAAAGGATGGTGAACAGCGCCGACGCCAGGCACACGAACGCACTGGTGCGTATGCCCGCGGGACGCTTGTGCAGGTCGCGCTCCACGCCGATCGCCGCGCCGAGCAGCGCGGCGACCGTCAAACGCAGCAGAATGGTGCCGGTTGTCAGCATCTTTCCCGAGATCCCTCCGCCCCGCCGCCACCTTTCGCCCGCGGACTGGATCGAACGGGATTTTAGCGCCCTTACAGCTTGAAGTGCGTCAATTTCGCAAAGCGCTGTGCGCGAGCGTTAATCTCCGCGCGCTTGAGCGTGCACAGCCGCTCCAGTCCGAAGCGTTCCACCGCGAAGCTCCCCAGCACCGACCCGTACACCATGGCCCGGCGCAATTCCGCATCGCTGTGCTTGTCCGCACCGGCCAGATAGCCCATGAAGCCTCCGGCAAAGCTGTCCCCCGCTCCGGTGGGATCGTGCGGCTCCTCCAGGGGAAACGCCGGCACGCAGAAAACTCCCGCCTTGTCCACCATCATGGCCCCGTATTCTCCGCGCTTCACGATCAGCGTCGAAGGGCCCATCTTGAAGATGTGCTTCGCGGCGCGCAGCAGGTTGTGCTCGTTCGAGAGCTCGCGCGTCTCCGAATCGTTGATCATCAGGATGTCCACGTGCCGCAGCGTCTCCCGCAGCTCCGCGTTGCTCCGCTCGATCCAGTAGTTCATGGTGTCCAGCGCCGCGAGTTTTGGCCGCTTCTTCACCTGATGCAGCACCGAGCGCTGCAGCTCCGGCGCGATGTTGGCCAGGAAAACGTGGCGCGCTGTCCGGTACTTCTCCGGCAGCCGCGGATTGAACTCCGCGAAAACGTTCAGCTCCGTGGTGAGCGTGACGCGCTCGTTCAGATTCTCCGAATACCGCCCCGCCCAGAAAAACGTCTTCCCGGAGGCCCGCTCCAGCCCTTCCAGGTCGATGCGCCTCCCGCGGAAGACCTGCGCATCCTTCTCCGTGAAATCGTCGCCGACAATGCCGACGAGATTCACCGGCGTGAAAAAACTGGCGGCCACGGCGAAATACGTGGCCGCGCCGCCCAGCGCGCGGTCCACCTTTCCGTACGGGCTTTCCAGCGCATCAAAGGCCACGGAACCTACTACGAGTAGCGACACAAGCGTCTCCTAGGAAAGATAATTTCCAATTATAGCCGCGAGGCGTTTCTTCGTCGCGGCCGGCACGACCTTCGGATCGGTCACCAGCGCATGCTTCAGCGCCGACCCGCACTTGCAGCCCCGCTCCCCGGGGACCGCGCGCACCGCTTCGCGAATCACCCGCTGCGCGTTCTCCGCGTTCCGGTTCAAGTTTTCGAGGATCTGCGCCAGCGTCACCGTCTCGTGCTCCGGATGCCAGCAATCGTAATCGGTGATCATGGCCACGGTGGCGTAGCAGATCTCGGCCTCCCGCGCGAGCTTGGCCTCGGTGACGTTGGTCATCCCGATCACCTGGAAGCCCATCTTGCGGTGCATGTGCGACTCCGCGGTCGTCGAAAACTGCGGCCCCTCCATGCAGATGTACGTGCCCCCGCGGTGCGTCTTTACCCCGGCGCGCGCGCAGGCCGCTCCAAGAACCCCGGAAAGCTGCCCGCAGACCGGCTTGTCGAAGCTTACATGCCCCACCAGGCCGCTCCCGAAAAACGTGGACATCCGCCCCTTGGTGCGGTCCACGAACTGGTCGGGAATCAAAAAGTCTAGTGGCCGGATATCTTCCTGCAGCGAGCCCACCGCGCTCACCGAGAGGATGCGCTGCACGCCCAGCAGCTTCAGCGCGTAGATGTTCGCGCGGTAGTTGATCTCCCCCGGCAGGATGCGGTGCCCGCGCGCGTGCCGCGCCAGAAACGCCACCCGCTTCCCTTCCAGCGTCCCCACGACGATAGCGTCCGAAGGGTCGCCGAACGGCGTCTTCACGCGCACCTCGCGCGCCTCGCTCAGCCCGCCCATGGCATAGAGCCCGCTCCCGCCGATGATGCCGATCTCGGCGCGCGGCGTGCTCCCGGCTTTCTTCTTGGCGCTCTTCTTCTTGGCCATCTTTCCGTCTCCTGAATTCTACTGGTTCCCGTCCACCGGCTCGACCACGATTTTTCCGTCGCGTTCCCGGAGTTGCGCCGCCGGCATGTCCGGGTCGTGCCCGAACAGGATCGCCCCGCCTTCGCGCACGACTCGCGCAATCCACTTTCGCTTGGTCTCCAGCGTAATCATGGGATAGAGGTCGTAGGCCATGATCCACGGCAGCGGAACATGATGCCGCGTCGGAATGAGGTCGGCAAGAAAGAACGCGCTCTTTCCTCCGCCGCATATCTGCACGCCCTGAATCTGCAGGTTGTGACCGGGAATGGGGTGCACCGAAACCCCGGGAAGAATCTCCGCCTCCCCGTCCACCAGCCACCACTGCTCCGCTTCCGTAATCGGCGCGAAGTTCTCCGGGAAATAGCTGGCGCGGTCCCGCTCGCTGGGCTGCTGCGCGTGCTCCAGTTCGGAGCGCTGCACCACGTAGCGCGCGTTGGGAAACGCCGGAACGGTCCGCCCGTTTTCGATTCGCGTGTTCCCGCCCGCGTGATCGAAATGCAGGTGCGTATTGATGACGATATCCACGTCCGAGGGCCGCACCCCCGCATGGGCCAGCGCTTCCGGCAGCGGATCGGCCTCGGCGAGGCCGTAGATGTCGCGGTTCTTGGCATCCCATTTGCCGCCCGCGCCGGTTTCCACCACCACGGTCTTGCCCGCCACGCGCAGCAGCAGCGCGTTCATTCCCAGGCGGATGCGGTTACGGCTGTCCGCGGGCGTTTTGCGCTCCCATAGCGTCTTGGGGACCACGCCGAACATCGCTCCACCGTCCAGGTAGAACGTCCCGGCATTCAGAATGCTTATTTCGATTTCGCCGAAGTGCATGTGCGTGGTAGTCAGGACTCCAGCCCGCTTTGCGAGAGGATTTCGCCGACCGCGGCGAAGGGATCGATCTTGCGCTCGGCCACTGCCCGGGCCAATTCCGTCAGGCGCGCTTCGCCTCCCGCGCCGCGCAGCGCCCGCTCCAACAGCCGCGACCCCAGCATCTCGATCAGCCGCTGCTTCCAGTGTTCGGCGCGTTTGCGCATGCGCTCCTGGCTGGAATCGAAATGCGCGCGGAAGCGCCCGATCGTTTCGGCCAGCTCCTCCACGCCCTTATTTTCGGTGGCCACCGTGCGCACCACTGGCGGGTGCCAGCTGTCGCGCGGCGTTACCAGCGAAAGCATCGCCAGCAATTGCTGCTCCAGCCGCTCCGCGCCTTCCCGGTCGGCCTTGTTCAGCACGAAAATGTCCCCGATCTCCATCAGCCCGGCCTTCATGTTCTGGATGTCGTCGCCCAGCCCCGGCACCATCACTACCAGCACGCAATCGGCCAGCCGCACAATGTCCACTTCATCCTGCCCCACCCCCACGGTCTCGATCAGTATCTGTTTCTTCCCGGCGGCGTCCAGCAGCAGCGCCACCTCGGCCGTCGTGCGCGCCAGCCCGCCCAGAAATCCGCGCGTGGCCATCGAGCGAATGAACATCCCGGAGTCCCCGGCGTGCCCCTGCATGCGGATGCGGTCCCCGAGAATCGCCCCGCCCGTGAATGGGCTGGTGGGATCCACCGCGATGACCCCCACCTGCTCCTGCCGCTTGCGGTAGTGCGCCGCCAGACGGTCCACCAGCGTGCTCTTGCCGGTGCCCGGCGCCCCGGTCACCCCGGTGAGATAGGCCCCGCCGGTCGCGGGAAACAGCCGGCGAAGCAGCTCTTCGGCGTCGGGCTCGTGGTTTTCTATCGCGGAAATCGCCCGCGAGACGGCGCGCACGCTGCCGCCGCGGACCTCTTCGGCCCACTTCTCTACCGCGTCAACGGTCAGAGGCATGCCGCTCCTGCTGGGAACTTCGGGTGCAAAGGTGCATGCACCTATTATTTCTTGCCGAGCAGCTGCCGGGCAATGACTAGTTTTTGAATTTCGCTGGTGCCTTCCCCGATGGTGCACAGCTTCACGTCGCGGTAGTACTTCTCCGCGGGGTAATCCTTGATGAAGCCGTAGCCCCCGTGGATCTGCACGCACTCGTTGGCCACGCGCACCGCCACCTCGCTGGCGAACAGCTTGGCCATGCTCGATTCCTTCGTAAAACGCACGCTTTTCTGGTCCGCCAGCCACGCCGCCTGGTACACCAGCAGCCGCGCCGCCTCGACCTCCGTGGCCATGTCCGCCAGCTTGAATTGGATGGCCTGAAACTCGCTGATCGCCTTCCCGAACTGCTTCCTCTGCTTGGCGTAGCGCGTAGCCGCCTCCAGCGCCCCTTGCGCCATGCCCAGCGCCAGCGCCGCAATAGAGATGCGCCCCCCGTCCAGGATCTGCAGGCTGTTTACGAACCCTTGCCCCTCCTGCCCCAGCAAGTTCTCCTGCGGGACCCGGCAGTCGCTGAAGATCACCTCGGAGGTATCGCTAGCGCGCATTCCCAGCTTGTTTTCCTTCTTCCCCGGCTTGAACCCCGGCATCCCCTTTTCCAGGATGAACGCCGAAATCCCGTGCGACTCCTTGGACTTGTCCGTCACCGCCATGGCCACGCACACGTCCGCGTAGTGCCCGTTGGTGGTAAACGTCTTGGCCCCGTTCAGCACCCACTCCGTGCCGCTGCGCACGGCCATTGTCCGCGTGCCGCCCGCATCCGATCCCGCTTCCGGTTCGGTCAGCGACCACGCCCCGATCTTCTTCCCCTGCGCCAGCGGCGCCAGATACTTCTGTTTCTGCGCCTCGCTCGCGAACTTGTAGATGTGGTTGCTGCACAGCGAATTGTGCGCCGCCACCGTCAGCCCGACCGACCCGTCCACCCGGGAGAGCTCCTCGATGGCCGTGGCGTATTCCACGTAGCCCAGCCCCGCTCCGCCGTACTGCTCCGGAAAAATGATCCCCAGCAGCCCCATCTCCGCCAGCTTGGGGATGATCTCGTGCGGAAAGCGCGAGGCCTCGTCCCACTCCATGACGTGCGGCGCGATCTCCCCCTCGGCAAATTCGCGCACGCTGCGCCGCAACTGTTGCTGTTCCTCGGTAAACGTGAAATCCATGGCGTCGTTGGTCCTATCGGTTTTTAATATACCCACCCAAAGTTTTATTTATACCACAATCCACACCTCCGGCGGGGCCGGTTTTGCTCGCATGGTTATTTAGTTTTCAGAAGGGTGCGCAGCACCGCGACTGCCCGCTCGCACCCGGCGCGGTCCACGTCGCAGTGCGTCACGAAGCGCACCGAATGCAACGCCGTATCTTGCGCCCAGATTCCCTGCTGCTGCAGGGCCGCGCACAGCTCCACGGCCGTCTTCCCGGTCTTCTCGCAGCCGAAAATCACGATATTCGTGCGTACCTTGCCCGCGTCCAGGCGCAGGCCCGGAATCCCCGCGATGCCTTCCGCGAGCAGCCGCGCGTTGGCGTGGTCTTCGTGCAGGCGCAGCGGCGATTTTTCCAGCGCGATCAGCCCCGCGGCCGCCAGCACCCCCGCCTGCCGCATTCCCCCGCCCAGCATCTTGCGGTAGACCCGCGCCTTTTCGACGAACCCCCGCGAGCCCGCGAGCATCGACCCCACCGGCGCGCCCAGCCCCTTCGACAGGCAGAACATCACGGAGTCCACCGCGCGCGTCATCTGCGCTACGCTCTCTCCCAGCGCCACCGCCGCGTTGAACACCCGCGCCCCGTCCAGGTGCACCTTCAGCCCGGCCGCGTGCGCCTGCCCGCAGATCTCCTCCACTGTCTTTGTCGGGTACAGCGTTCCCCCGGCCATGTTGTGCGTGTTTTCCAGGCACACCAGCGCCGTCTGCGAATCGAAATAAATCTTCGGCCGGATCACCGCCTCGATGGCCTTCCAGGAAAGAATGCCGTCCTCGCCCCGCGCAATCCGCGGCATGCACCCGGCGATCGCCGACATCGACGCCAGCTCATACAGATTCACGTGACTGCGCTCGTCGCACACCACCTCGTCGCCGTGGTGCGTCCATACCTTGATCGCAATCAGGTTGCCCATGCACCCCGTGGGCACGAAGACCGCCGCCTCCTTCCCGAAAATCTCCGCGGCCCGCTGCTCCAGCCGGTTGACCGTCGGGTCTTCCCCGTACACATCGTCCCCGACCTCCGCCTCGGCCATGGCCCGGCGCATCTCCGCGGTCGGCCGCGTTACTGTGTCGCTGCGCAAATCCACCACGCCGGGCGCGGCAGCGGCCTTCAGATCCGTACGGGTATCGTGTGCAGTCACTTGGAATGAACCTTCCTTTGGAAATTTCGCACGTCAGCGCAGCAACTCGACGAACACTTCATTCGAAACGCTTAGCCGCCCAGGCGCCAGCCGCACCAGCGGCCCGTCTTGCTCGATAAATCCGCCCGCGGCCAGCCTCGCGAAGCGCTTCGCCAGTTGCACCCCGTAGCGGGCTTCGATCCGCGCCAAATCAATGCCGTCAAGCTGCCGCAGCCCGAGGAACAGCTCTTCCTCGAGGGCCCGCTCGCTCGTCAGCGTTTCGCGCTCCGCGACCGGCAGCCGCCCGGCCTCCATTGCGCGCACATAGGCCGCCGCATCGGGCTCATTGCCCCAGCGCTCCGCCCCGGAAAACGAATGCGCCCCGGCGCCGAATCCCAGATATGCCTCGCGCCGCCAGTATTTGAGGTTGTGCAGCGACTCCAATCCCGGTTTGGCCCAGTTGGAGATTTCGTAGTGGTGATAGCCGGCCGCCGCCAGCGCTCCGCAGGCGACCTCGTAAAACCCCACGACCGCGTCGTCGCCGGGCACCGCGGCGGCGCTGTAGCGCGTCCCCTCGCTCAGGATCTCCTTGCCGAGGCGGCTGCCTTCGTCAATCTCCAGCATGTAGATCGAGACGTGCTCGGGGGCCAGCGCCAGCAACTCCGTGATGCTGGCGCCCCAGCTCTCCCCGGTCTGGTGCGGCAGTCCGGCGATCAAATCGAAGCTGATGTTCGCGATTCCCGCCGCGCGCAGGATGGACACCGCGCGGAAGATGTCGGCGCGGCGATGCCTGCGCCCCACCGCGGTCAGTTCCCGGTCGGAAAACGACTGCAGCCCGAAGCTGATGCGGTTGATTCCCGCCCGCGCCCAGGCTCGCGCCTTGGCTTCCTCGATCGTTTCCGGGTCGGCCTCCAGCGTAACCTCGCGCAGCTCCGTGGCAAACGTTTCCCCGACACTCTCCACCAGGCGCTGCAGCTCGCCGGAATCCAGCAGGCTGGGCGTTCCCCCGCCGATGTAGATCGTGTCCACCACGGCGTCCGCCAAGGCTTCCGGCCGGACCAGGCCCGCCTCCTCATACAGCATCCGATGCCCGCGTATCTCGCGCGTTACGGCCTCTACATACGGCCGGAAACGCGCCGCGGACACCACGTCCGTATGGAAATTGCAGTACGTGCACTTCGTCTGGCAGAACGGAACCTGGATGTAAACGCCAAGCTGCATAGGCTGAAAAAACTGTATCACAAAGCGCCGCAGCGTTCGTTTCCGCGGCGCCGGCGCTCCCGGCCCGCTTCAGCGCGCATCCGCCACGATCTTCACCCACAGACTGCGCTCGCGCGGCCCGTCGAACTCGCAGAAGAATATCCCCTGCCAGCGCCCGAGCGCCAGCTTGCCCCCTTCCAGGAACACCACCTGGCTTGTGCCCGTCAGCACCGTTTTGATGTGCGCGTCGGAATTCCCTTCGCTGTGCCGGTATGGCCCCTGATGCGGGATCAGACGGTCGAGCGCGCCTTCCACATCGGCGGCCACGTCCGGATCGGCATGCTCGTTGATTGCGACTCCCGCCGTGGTATGCGGCACGTACAGGTAGCAGACTCCTGCAGCGATCCCGGACTCCTTCACCGCCCTTTGCACTTCGCCGGTGATGTCCACAAGCTGCGTCCGCCGCGTGGTCTTCACGCGCAGGGTGATCATCGGGGCTCCTTCCTCGCAACCTCAGTCGAGAAAAAGGATTTGGTGCGCGCCCAGCTTCTTGCTCACGGAGAGCTTCTTCAGTTCGCCCAGCGCTTCCGGCCCCCATTTCGCCAGAAACGGCAGGAACGAAAGCGAGCGCGCCGCCGAGGCCTTCTGCGGAAACAGCAACGTGTCCAGGTACTCGGCATGCGCCGAGAGAACGCCTTCGCGCGTGTCGCGCGCCCGTCCGGCCTTGCGCTGCAGTTTTTCGAGGTGGAACTTGGCCGCCTTCCGCGCGCGCTCCAGCGCCCCGTCCAGCGTCGGGTCGAGCTTCCCAAGCGGCCGGCGCAACCGCTCCAGCGCGCGCTCCACTTCCTTGCCGCTGCGCGCAAAATCCTTCGCCAGCGAGGACGGCACCGCGCGCAACTCCATGCGCCCCCGCACCTCCTGCTTCCCTTTCCAGAGGTCCTCCACGCTAAATCCGTAGCGCTTCAACAGTTTCCCCGCCTTGGCATCCACCAGCGTGAAGTCCGCCCGCGGCAGGATCACCGGCATGCGCCCCAGCAAATGCTCGTAAACCACTTCCGATTGCGCGTAGTACGCAATCTCCCCCGGCCCGCCGATGTACGCCGCCGTCGGCAGCAGGAAATCCTGCACCACCGGCCGCAGCAGCGCATTCGCGCTGAGCGTCTCCGCCCCGCCGTCGGCCGTCTGCAGCAGTTCCTCCCGCGAAACCGGTGTTTCCCCCGCTTGAAACTTTCCGCCGTTCTCCGTGATGGCCCGCCGCGGGCCGCCGGCCAGGCTGAAGAGCAGCGTGCTGCGCGCCGTAACCTTCACCTGCGCCGCATAGCCCGCGCGGTCCAGCGCGCGCCCCCGCTCCACAAGCTTCTCGCGCAGCGCCACGCTCTCCTCCACCGCTCGGCGGTAGATTGGCGCCGCGATGCGGTGCAGCCGCGCATCCAGCGGGTCCAGCAGGATCAGCCCCTGCTCTTCGAACAGCCGCGCGAAGAGCTTGCCGAACGCGCTGCCGTAGGTTTCTCCCGGCTGATAGCAGGCCCGCAGGATCTCCGCCAGCCGCGCCGCCTCCGGCCCTTCGAGTTGCTCCTCAGCCTGGCGCACCAGCGCCTCCACCTCCGCGCCCAGCGCGATGCGCCCCACGGGGCGTGGCGCTTCCGATGCTCCTGGCAGCTCGAACGACACCAGGTGCCCCTGCCGGAAAAAATGCGTCGCGCGCACTTCGTCCAGGTCGTGATCCTCGGTGGCCAGCCAGAAAACCGGAACGGCCCGCACGCCTGCGCGGGTCAACTCCTCGGCCACCGCCACCGCCGTCAACGCCTTGTACACCGCGTACGCCGGACCGGAGAACAGCCCCACCTGCTGCCCGGTGACCACGGCCACCGCGCCCTTTTCCAGCTCCTCGAGCTGCCGCTGCGTCGCCGCACCGCTGCCGAACGCCGCATTCTGTTCGCGGAGCACACCCGCAACCTCGCGCCGCCGTTCCGCGGGAAATGTCAGTTTGCGCGCTACGCGCAGGACGGCTGGCAGTTTCGGGGGATGGGCATAAAACGGAGCGACGCGGGAAAATTTCTCGACATAGGCGAGGAACAGCTTCGAGGGGTGCGGTAGCCGGCGGAAAGGGATGTTGTGACAGCGCATCGGTATTAGTTGACCGCTTGGCGGTCACACATATCATTGACCGCTTTGCGGCCAAGTATATTTGATGATACCCGGCGCATTTGGTCACGGCAAATCACTTCATGCCGCCGCAATCGACAGCTCGCGCCGGCGCTTACAATCCCCGCACGAGCGCTTCGATCTGTGCGCGCTGCTCCGCCCCCAGCGGCGCCAGCGGCTCGCGCGGCGCTCCCCCGCGGTAACCGCGCGCATCCATCGCGCACTTCACCCCGGCTGGGCCATACTGCGCCACCACCAGCTTCGAGGCCGGCAGCACCGACTCCTGCAACTGTCGCGCCCGCTCGTGCTTCCCGCTGCGCGCGGCCGCAAAAATTTCCAGGCACACCTCCGGCGCCACGTCGGCCAGCGCCAGGATCCCGCCCCGCGCTCCAAGCATCAGCGCGGGATAGAGCGTGGAAGCCGAGCCCGTCAGCGTCTGAAACTCCTTTGGCGTCATGGCCAGGATCTCCCCCACCCGCTGCACGTTCCCCGAGCTTTCCTTGAGCCCCGCAATATTCGGATGCGCCGCCAGCGCCGCCACCTCCGCCGCCTCCAGCGCCACACCGGTAAACTGCGGCACGGAATAGAGCAGCACGGGAATGGGCGAAGCGTCCGCCACCCGCCGGAAGTGTGCGATCAGAACCTCCGGCTTGTACTGCGGCTTGTAATAGTAGGGCGTCTTGACCAGCGCCACCTGATAGCCCAGCTCCGCGGCCCGGCGCGTGCGCGCAATCGTCTCCGCGGTGGATTCCGCTCCGGTCCCGGCGATGAGCAGCTTGCCCGGCGCGGCCGTTTCCTTCACCGCGGCCAGCACCGAGTCCGCCTCCGCGCGCGAGAGCAGCACCGCCTCTCCGGTCGAGCCGAGAACCACGTAGCCCGCCAGCGCGGTCTTGTTGTACATCCCGACGTTGTGCTTCAGGTCTACCAGCGCCACGGAGCCGTCGGCGGCGAACGGCGTCGTCAGCGGCGGAAAGATTCCGGAAAAATCGAGGGCCACGCTCAAGCCCCCGCCACCGTGCCGCCCGGCGCGCGAACTTCCCGCCGATGCAACTCCTGCAGCGCAGCTACCTCGCTGCCCTGCTCAAGCAGCGCGCGGATGCCCCGCGCCGCGGCGTGCGCCGCCGCCAGCGTGGTGATGCACGGAATGTTGTAGCGAATCGCGGCCCGCCGGATCGATTTCTCGTCGTAGAACGATTCCCGGCCCAGCGGCGTGTTGATGATCAGATCGACCTTGCTGGTCTTGATCAGGTCCACGATATTCGGCCGCCCTTCGTTGACCTTGAAGATCGCCTCGGCGGCCACCCCCGCGGCTTGCAGCGCCGTGGCCGTGCCCCGCGTGGCCAGCAGCCGGAAGCCCAGCGAGGCCAGTTCCTTGCCCAGCGCCCCGACGTGCCGCTTGTCCCGGTCGTTCACGCTGAGGAACACCGTGCCCTTGCGCGGCAGCCGTTGCCCCGCGGCGAGCTGCGCCTTGGCAAAGGCCTGCCCGAACGTGCTCGATATTCCCATCACCTCGCCCGTCGAGCGCATCTCCGGCCCCAGAATGGTGTCCACCCCGCGGAACTTGTTAAACGGAAACACCGGCGATTTCACCGAGTAGAAATCGTGCACCGCAATCTCCGCTACCCCGTTCGTGGTCACGATCGGCAGTTTCATGTCCGCCAGCTTCTTGCCGACCATCAGCCGCGCCGCGACCTTCGCCAGCGGCACGCCCGTGGCCTTGCTGACGTACGGCACGGTGCGCGACGCCCGCGGATTCACTTCCAGCACGTACACGGTGTCGCGCTGGATCGCGTACTGCACGTTCATCAGCCCCACCACCTTCAGCGCTATCGCCAGCCGCCGCGTGTAATCCCGGATCGTATCCAGCACCGCCGGCGCGAGGCTCACCGGCGGCAGCACGCACGAGGAATCCCCCGAGTGCACCCCGGCCTCCTCGATGTGCTCCATGATCCCGCCGATCACCACATCCGTTCCGTCGGCCAGCGCGTCCACGTCCACTTCCGTCGCTTCCTCGAGAAACTGGTCGATCAACACCGGCTTCGCCGGGCCCATCAGCGCCGCCTGCGCCACGTATTCCTGCACCGTGTTCACGTCGTAGGCGATGACCATCGCCCGCCCGCCCAGCACGTAGCTCGGCCGCACCAGCACCGGCAATCCAATTTCTCCCGCCACTCGCGCCGCTTCTTCCGGCACCAGCGCCGTGCCGTTGCGCGGCTGCGGTATTTTCAGCTCGTCCAGCAGCCGCCCGAACCGCCGCCGGTCTTCCGCCAGGTCGATCGATTCCGGCGCGGTGCCCACGATGGGCACGCCGTTGCGCTTCAGCTCCAGCGCCAGGTTCAGCGGCGTTTGCCCGCCGAACTGCACGATCACGCCCTGCGGCTTCTCCCGCTCCACGATCGCCAGCACGTCCTCGAGCGTCAGCGGCTCGAAGTACAACCGGTCCGAGCTGTCGTAATCCGTGGACACCGTCTCCGGGTTGCAGTTCACCATGATCGATTCGTAGCCGTCTTCATGCAGCGCAAACGAGGCGTGGCAGCAGCAGTAATCGAACTCGATGCCCTGCCCGATGCGGTTCGGCCCGCTCCCCAGGATCATGATCTTCGCGCGGTTCTGCGGATCGGATTCGTCCTCGTCCTCGTACGTCGAATACAGATACGGCGTGTACGATTCGAACTCCGCCGCGCACGTGTCCACCCGCTTGAACACCGGCGTGACGTTCCACCGCGCCCGCTGCAGCCGCACCGCTGCCGGCGTCGTCTTCCATATCTGCGCCAGTTGCTCGTCGCTCATCCCGTGGCGCTTCACTTCGCGCAGCAGCTCCCGCGACGCCGTCTCCACCGTCACCGACGCCGCGCGCCGGTTCATGCCCACGATCTCTTCCAATTGGTGGATGAACCACGGATCGATCTTCGTCAGCTCGCAGATTTCCCCTGCCGGCAGCCCCCGCTCCAGCGCCACCAGCAGCCAGTGAATGCGATCCGGCCGCGGCGTGGCCAGCTTTTCCCGCAGCAGCGATTCCGGCGTCTCCGCCGGCGCCCGCCACGGTGTGCTCGGTTCCAGCGAGCGGATGCCCTTCTGCAGCGCCTCCTTGAACGTGCGCCCGATGGCCATCACCTCGCCCACCGACTTCATCTGCGTGCCCAGCGTCGAATCCGCCCCCGCGAACTTCTCGAACTGCCACTTCGGTATCTTCACCACCACATAGTCGATCGTCGGCTCGAAGCACGCCGGCGTCTTCTTGGTGATGTCGTTGGAAATCTCGTCCAGCGTCATCCCCACCGCCAGCCGCGCCGCGATCTTGGCGATTGGGAAGCCCGTGGCCTTGCTGGCCAGCGCCGAGCTGCGCGAGACCCGCGGGTTCATCTCGATCACGATCATCCGCCCGTTTTCCGGGTTGACCGCGAACTGGATGTTCGACCCGCCCGTTTCCACGCCCACCTCGCGGATGATCGCCGCCGCCGCGTCCCGCATCCGCTGGTATTCCTTGTCCGTCAGCGTCTGCGCCGGCGCCACGGTGATCGAGTCCCCCGTGTGCACCCCCATGGGATCGAAATTCTCGATGCTGCAGATGACCACGAAGTTGTCGCGGAAATCCCGCATCACTTCCAGCTCGTACTCCTTCCACCCCAGCACGGACTCCTCGACCAGCGCCTCGTGCACCGGGCTCATGTCCAGCGCGTGCGCGATGGCGTCCCCGAACTCTTCCTTGTTGTAGGCGATCGATCCGCCCGACCCGCCCAGCGTGAACGACGGCCGGATCACCAGCGGGAAGCCCAGTTGATCGCACAGCCGCAGCGCGTCCTGCGCGTTATTCACGAGCGCCGAAGCCGGCACGTCCAGCCCCAGCTTCCGGCAGGCGTCCTTGAACCACAGCCGGTCTTCCGCCACCTTGATCGCGCGCAGCGTCGCGCCGATCATCTCCACCTTGTGCTTCTCCAGAATCCCGCTCTCCGCCAGCTCCACCGCCAGATTCAGCCCCGTCTGCCCCCCCACCGTCGGCAGAATCGCGTCCGGCTTCTCCCGCGTGATGATCTCCTCGAGGTACTCCTTGGTCAGCGGCTCGATGTACGTGCGCGACGCGAACTCCGGATCGGTCATGATCGTCGCCGGATTCGAGTTGACCAGCACCACCTCGTAGCCTTCCGCGCGCAGCGCCTTGCACGCCTGCACCCCGGAATAGTCGAATTCGCAGGCCTGGCCGATGATGATCGGCCCCGACCCGATGATCAGTATCTTCTTGATGTCTGTCCGTTTGGGCATAGCAGCGTTGGGAGCGATTCCCGCGGGGGCCTCAGCGGCCCGCCGGCCGGAACTCCTTCATCATCTCCGTGAATTGCGTGAACAGATAGTGCGAATCGTGCGGCCCCGGCGAAGCCTCCGGGTGGTACTGCACGCTGAACAGCGGCAGCTTGCGGTGCCGCATCCCCTCGTTGGTCTGGTCGTTCAGGTTGACGTGCGTGATCTCCACGTTCTTCGCCGGCAGCGACTCCGGGTCCACCGCGAACCCGTGGTTCTGCGCCGTGATCTCCACTTTCTGCGTGAGCAGATTCTTCACCGGGTGGTTCGAACCGTGGTGCCCGAACTTCAGCTTGAACGTCTTTCCCCCCAGCGCCAGCCCGCACAGCTGGTGCCCCAGGCAAATCCCGAACAGCGGCACGCGCCCCGCCAGCTTGCGGATATTTTCCACCGCGTAGGTCACCGGCTCGGGATCACCCGGTCCGTTCGAGAGAAAAACCCCGTCCGGCTTCAGCGCCAGCACGTCCTCCGCGGACGTCTTCGCGGGTACCACCCGCACTTCGCAGTGATGATCCACCAGCAGCCGCAGAATGTTCTGCTTGATGCCGTAATCGTAGGCCACCACGCGGTAGCGCCGCGTCTCCCCCGGCCCGCCGGCCTCCCCCATCTTCTCGCTCCACGGCGAGGTGGCCAGATCGATCGAGCCTTTATCCCAGGCGTAGGCCTCCCCGCACGTCACCCGCCCGGCCAGTTCCTGCCCGGCCATGCTCGGGAGTTGCCGCGCCTCGGCGATGCACTGCTCGGCCGGCGTCCCATCGGTGGCCACGATACCCCGCAGCGCCCCGACCGTGCGCAGATGGCGCACCAGCGCCCGCGTATCCACGTCCCAGATCACCGGAATCTTGTGCCGGTTCAGGTACAGTTGCGCGCTCTCCGCGCTCCGCCAGTTGGAGGTAATCGCCGAAAACTCGCGCACGATCAGCGCCTCGATGTACGGCCGCGGCGCTTCTTCGTCCTCCAGGTTGGCCCCCACGTTCCCGATGTGCGGATAGGTGAAACACACGATCTGCCCCGTGTAGCTGGGGTCGGTGAAGACTTCCTGGTATCCGGTGAGGCTGGTATTGAAAACGACTTCGCCGCCGCGGCGCGTTAGCGCGCCTGCCGCGCGGCCGTTAAAGACGCGTCCGTCTTCCAACGCCAGAATGGCGGGCCGGTGCTGAATCTCGCTCAGAACTGCCTCCCTCGGTGATCATTTGTTCTGCGCATTCGTCGGCGATAGCGTGCCGAAGTGTTCGAACGGCCAGTACGCGAAAACCGCTCGCCCGTAGATGAAGCGCCGCGCCACCGGCCCGAAGATCCGCGAATCGTTCGAGCTGATCCGGTGATCGCCCATCACGAAAAACTGATCCTTCGGCACGCGCACCGGCCCGAAGTCGCTGTAGTCCGCGTACTGCTCCGGAACGTACGGCTCCGCGATCGGCCGGTTGTTCACGAAGAGCCGCCCCTGCCGGATCTCCACCGTTTCTCCGGGCAGGGCGATCACCCGTTTGATGAACGATTTCGAGCGGTCCAGCGGATACCAGAAGACCACCACGTCCCCGCGCTCGATCCCCTCGAACCGGTACACGAACTTGTTGATGAAGATCCGCTCCTGATCGGAAAGCAGCGGGGCCATACTCGTGCCTTCCACCTTCACCGGCTGGTAGAGAAAGACGATGATGACCAGCGCGAACCCGATGGCCAGCAACAGGTCGCGCGTCCACGCGCGCACCTCTTGGCGGAAGGACGCCTGGGAAGAGCTTACCGCCGTCGGCAGTTCACCCGCCGGTGGCGTAATCGGTTCTCGCTCGTCTCCGTTTTGCATGTGTGGTGTGTATCATACATTTATAACACGCCCGCCGCGGCTCGCGCCACTCGCTTGCGCGTCCCCGCGCAGCGCCTCCGGCCTGCTCCGCGCATCAGTGGATATGCTCGTAGTCGAAAAGGCGAATCTCCCGGCTCACCCCGAACGTGAATCCGGTTTTCGCATCGTGCGCCTGCAGCCCGGCGATCCCCGCGAGATCCCACGTGAAGCCCCCGGCCAGGATCTGCAGCCCGAAGCGCGCCTGCCCCGTGCTGTTCGTCCCTATCAGTGCCGCGTCGATCTTCCGCGTCGAGTACAGTCCGCTCACTTCCCCCAGCACGTTCACCCGCCGGTGCACCGGATAGCTGAACGCCCCGCCGTACATCAGCACGTCGTTCTGCGAGAACAGCGCCGTCGGCGCCTGCAGTATCTCCAGCCCCGCGTTGCCCCACAGCTTGAGCTTGTATATGTGCTTCTCCAGCGCCATCAGCGCGAACACGTTGGTCGTATTCGTCCCGATGCCCCGCGCCTGATCGGAGTTCGGCAGGATAAAGCCGAATTTAACGGCCAGCGACGGCCGCTTCCCGCGCTCCGGCAAAATCCGCACCTTCGTCGACAAAACGTAATCGCCGGAGTCCCGCGTCGAATTCGCCCCGGTCAGCTTCAGCGCCGGTACAAACGACGCGCCCCGCGACTTCACATCGAGAAAATTCTCGATCGCGCCTTCCAGCTGCACTTCCGCGATCTTCCCCACGCCCATCCGGAAATTGATCACCCCCACCGACGTCAAATCCCCGGAAAGTCCCGAAAGCGGAAACTCCGCATCCTGCAGAAAGTCGAACCCCACCTCGGCGCGCAGCGTTCCCGGCGCCACCGTCTCGGTGTCCACCGTGCGCAACGGTCGGTCCTGCGCCGCTGCCCTTCCCGCAAGCAAACTAACCGCCAATAAAATAAAGACCACGCGATGCATGGCCGCCATCCTAGAACACCGGCTACCGTTCGCCAAGCGCATAATTGAGCGCCGCCAGCCCCGCCACCACCGCCGTCTCCGTGCGCAGTATCTGCCGCCCCAGCGAAACCTGCGCGAACCCCCGCTTTTCCCCCGCCGCAAACTCTTCTTCCGTCCAGCCGCCCTCCGGGCCCACCGCAAACGTCGCTTCCTTGCTCGCCGCCGCCTCCAGCACGCGGCGCAGCGGCGGCGCTTCCGGCCGCTCGGAGAGCAGCACCCGCACGCCGGCGCCTTCGCCGCAGGCCGCGAACGCGCTTTCCACCCGCGTCAGCTCTTTCAGAACCGGCGGCCGCAGCCGCCGCGACTGCTGCGCGGCCTCCACCAGGATTCTCTGCCACCGCTCGGCGCGTTTCGGCGCCGCCGCCAGCAGCGCCTTCTCGCTGCGCGCCGCGGCCAGCGGCACGATCGTGCCCACGCCCAGTTCCGTGGCCTTTTCCAGCGCCCACTCCAGCGCGTCGAACTTCACCACCGCCAGCAGCAGCGTCAGCCGCACTTCCGGCGCCACTGCCGGCAGCTCCTCCACCAGCGCAAACTCGATGCGCTCCTTCCCCGCGCTCTCGATCCGCCCCAGCCACACCCGCTCGCCGTCGCTCAGCTCGTACAGTTGCCCCGGCTGCGCCCGCAACACCCGCCCGAGATGATGCGCCGTCTCGCCTTCGAGCACACACCTCCCGGCTCCAAATTGCTCCACAAAGAATCGTCTGCGCACGCGGGGATTCTACCGCACCCGGGGAACTTCCCTGTAGCCGCCTTCTTCAGAGAGCGGGCTTTTCTCGATCCATTGAGGCAGTCCTATGAATGCGAAGGCGGCGGACCGCGGACCGCGTCTTCACCACCCCGCCCTACCCGAAAATATCCTTCATCTTCTCGAACACCGAGGAGTTGCGCTCCGCCGGCTGGTTCTCGAGATTCAGCGTCGCCCCCAGCTGCTCCAGCAGCTTCCGCTGTTCCCGAGTCAGCTTCGTCGGCGTAATCACCCGCACGTGATAGTAGAGGTCGCCCTTGCCCCCCCCGTGCGGGTCCGGCAGGCCCTTCCCCTTCAGACGAAACACCGTCCCGCTCTGCGTTCCCTCCGGAATTTTCAGCTTTTCGCTTCCGCTGAGCCCCGGCACCACCAACTCCGTGCCCATCGCCGCCTGCGCGATGCTGACCGGAATCGTGCAGTAGAGATCCGCGCCGCGCCGCTCAAAAAACTTGTGCTCCTTCACTTCCAGCACCACGTAAAGGTCGCCCGCCGGCCCGCCATTCGGTCCCGGCTCGCCTTCTCCGCTCACCCGCAGCCGCGTTCCGCTGTCCACCCCGGGCGGCACGCGCAGCTCGATCGTCCGCTCGCGTTCGATGCGCCCTTGTCCCCGGCAGTCCGGGCAGCGCTCGCGCACGATCTGTCCCGCTCCGTGGCACGCCGGGCACGTCCGCGAAATCATGAACATCCCCTGCTGGTGCACCACCTGCCCGCGCCCCGCGCACGTCTGGCACGCCACCACTCCGGTGCCCGCCTTCGCCCCCGTGCCGTTGCACACCTCGCAGAACTCCAGCCGCGGCACTTTGATCTTGGTGTTCACTCCCGCGGCCGCTTCTTCGAACGTCAGCGACATGTCGTAGCGCAGATCCGCGCCGCGCTGCACGCGTCCCCGCCCGCGCCGCCCCGTCGAGAAAAAATCCTCGAACCCGAAAAAGTCCCCGAAGATGTCGTGGAAATCCTGATAGATCGTATTGCTGATGTCGCTCTCCGCGCCCGCCCCGGCAAGCCCCGCGTGCCCGTAGCGGTCGTACAGTTCGCGCTTGTGCGTGTCGCTCAGCACGCTGTACGCCTCGGTCGCCTCCCGGAAGCGCTCTTCCGCCTCGTGCTTCTTCTCCGGGTTGCGGTCCGGGTGCCACTTCATCGCCGCTTTGCGGTACGCCGACTTGATCTCGTCCACCGCCGCGGTGCGCCCCACGCCTAGCACCTCGTACAGATCCCGTTGTGATCCCTTGGGCATCGTCAATTCCCCGTTCGCTCCCTAGTTGACTTGGTCTTTGGATGCCGCATCCGCGTGCACCGCTACACGCACCAGCGCCGGCCGCAGCACCCGCCCGTGAAACATGTACCCCGGCTGAAACACCTGCAGGATCGTTCCATCCGCATGTTCGGATGTCTCCGTCCGGTCCATCGCCTGATGTGCGTGCGGATCGAACGGCCTGCCCGCCGGATCCACGCGCTCGACCCCCAGCTTCCCCAGATTCTCCAAAAGTTGCTTGTAGATCAGCTCGAAGCCCTTGCGGTAGCCCTCATACGCCGGCTCCTTGTGCGCCGCCAGCGCCTGTTCGAAGCCGTCCAATATCGGAATGATCCCTTCGATGAGCCGCGCCGTGGTCCGCCGCGCGTCCTCGCTGCGCTCCTTCTCGATCCGCTTGCGGTAGTTCTCGAAATCCGCCTGCCGCCGCTGCAGCGTCTGCCGCAACTCGTCCAGGTCTGCGGCCAGCTTCGTCATGTCGGCTTCGATGCGCGCCGAATCCGCGCTCTCCGTCCGGGCTTCCGCGGACTGCTCCATCTCCTCGGCCCCGCTGTTTTCCGCATTTCTCTTCTCGCCCTTTTCAGACACGGTCGAACGTCTCCTGATTCTCTTCTGGAATGGCTTCAGATCTTCTCGAGGACTTCGCTGAACAGCTGCGCCACGTAGGCCACCGCCGTCACCGCGCGCTCGTAGTGCATCCGCGTCGGCCCGATTACTCCCAGCGACCCCTGCACTTCGTCGTTGCGCAGGTACGGCGCGCTGATCAGCGCCAGGTTCTCGCCCGATTGCGAAATCTCCTTCACCCCGATCTGCACGTGCACCGGCTCCGGCGTATCAATGCAGGCATTCAGCACGCTGATCAGCCGGTGCTTCTCCTCGATCGCCGCCAGCAGCTCGCGCAGCTGCTTCTGATCCGTGAATTCCGCCGAGGAAACGATCTGCGCCGCTCCCTCCACGTGCACCTGCCGCGAAGCTTCCTCGCCCAGCAGCACCGGCTCGCACAGCGTCAGCGCGCTGCGGAAGATGCTGTCGTACCGTTCGCGGTCCCCCGCCACCTTTTGCAGCAGCTCCCCGCGGATCGCCTCCAGCGTCCACCCCGCATAGTGCCGGTTCAGAAATTCCGAAGTCGCATCCAGCTCCGCCTGCGTGAACAGCCGCTGCGTCCGCAGGATTTTGTCCCGCGTGATTCCGCCCGGCGAGATCAGCACCACCACCACGCGCCCGTCCGGCAGCAGCCACATCCGCGCGTGCTCCAGAACGGTCTTCCCCAGCGGCGGCGCGATGATGATCCCCAGCCCGTTGGACACTTCCGCCAGCACGTGCCCCGCGCGTTCCGTGATCTCCGCCGCGGTCCCCGCTCCGGCCAGCTCGCGGTGGATCCACTCCCGGTCCGCCACGCTCAGCGTGGCCTGCAGCGCGATCTCCTGCGCGAAAAACCGGTACGCCGGCGCCGTCGGCACCCGCCCCGCCGACGTGTGCGGCTGGTACAGCAGCCCCGCGTCTTCCAGGTCGGCCATGATGTTGCGAATCGTGGCGGTGCTCAGCGCCTCTTCGAAGCGCTTGGAAATCGCCCGCGAAGATACCGGCTCGCCCGTTTCGATGTACGTCCGGACGATATCCGCCAGAATCTGCCGGTTGCGCCGTTCATGAAGTGCTGCATTGCGCATAACAGCAGCCATCCCCGGCCGCTAATTTCATTTTAGAGAGCCGCTCCAGCTCCGTCAACGCGCCTTTCGCCCTGCCTTCAGGCGTTGTCAATCTGCGCCCGCTGCAGCCGGTCCGAGTAATCCACGTACACCGTCTTCCACTCCGTAAAAAAGTCGATCGCCGCAATCGCCGCTTCCCGGTGCCCGTTGCCGGTCTGCTTCGTGCCCCCGAACGGCAGGTGCGTCTCCGCGCCGATGGTCGGCGCATTGATATACACGATTCCGGTGTACAGATCCCGCGTCGCGGTAAACGCCCGGTTGACGTTGCGCGTGTAAATCGACGCCGACAGCCCGTACACCACGCCGTTGGCCACCTCCAGCGCCTCTTCCAGGCTCCCGATGGCCATCACCGACACCACCGGCCCGAAGATCTCCTCCTGCGCGATGCGCATCTGCGGGCTGCACTCCCCGAAGATCGTCGCCTCGTGGAACCAGCCCTTGGCATACCCACCGCCTTCCAGCCGCTTCCCCCCGGTCAGCAGCTTCGCTCCTTCATTTTTCCCGATCTCCACGTACTCCATCACCTTCTTCAACTGCCGCTCGTTGATGCACGGCCCCATGTCCGTGCCGCTGTCCAGCCCGTCGCCCGCCTTCAGCGCCTTAGCCCGCTCCACAAACCGCTCCACGAACTCCTTGTACACCGCCTTGTGCACCGCCACGCGGCTCGCCGCCGTGCAGCGCTGTCCCGTCGTCCCGAATCCCCCCCAGATCGCTCCGTCCACCGCCAGGTCCAGGTTGGCGTCGTCCATCACGATAATGATGTTCTTCCCGCCCATCTCCAGGCTGTAGTGCTTGAACTCCGGCGCGCACGCTTCCGCGATCCGCCGCCCCGTCGCGCACGACCCCGTAAAGCTGATCACCGGCACGTCCGCGTGTTTCGTCAGCGCCGCTCCGGCGTTCGGCCCGTCCCCGCTCACCAGGTTCACCACCCCGTGCGGCACCCCCGCCTCCGTCAGCGTCTCCATCAGGTGATACGACGACAGCGGCGTATCCTCTCCCGGCTTCAGCACCACGGTGTTCCCGCAGATCAGCGCCGGCATCATCTTCCACGACGGAATGGCCATCGGGAAATTCCACGGCGTGATCATCCCGCACACCCCGATCGGCTGGCGCAGGCTCATCGCGAACTTGTTCGGCAGCTCCGACGGCGTCGTCTGCCCGAACAGCCGCCTGCCCTCCCCCGCCATGTAATACGTCATATCGATCGCTTCCTGGACGTCTCCGCGCGCCTCCGCCAGGACCTTGCCCATCTCCCGCGTCATATCCTTGGAATACTGTTCCTTGCGCCGCACCAGCAGTTCCGCCGCGCGAAACAGCATCTCCGCGCGCTTCGGCGCCGGCACCAGCCGCCACTTCTTGTACGCTTCCTTGGCCGCGTCCACCGCCGCGCTCACGTCTTCTTCCGTGGACGCCGGAAACATCCCCAGCAGCTCATCCGTGTTGGCCGGGTTGCGGTTTTCGTACGCCTTCCCGCCTCGCGCATCCACCCACTCCCCGTCGATAAAATTCTTATAAACCCTGGGCGCACCTGTCGTAGCCATGCTTCCTCCTGAAATTTTCCCCTGAAAGTTTTCCTCGGTCTTGCTTGCTGGTCCTTTGCGGGCTCGAACGCGGGCGTCTACCGCGTGGAAACAAAATTCTACATTCGCTTGCCATTACCGTCAAATTGCGTGGTATACTCTCTTTGCGCTTAATAGCTCGGTTGTGTTGTGCGGTCCCTCTGGTTGTCTCGTTGATCTGAGAATACCCGCCTTCAGTTCCCTCCGTTCGTTTTCAGCGTAATTTAACCGAAGTCTGGCCCTGCGAACCGTTGAGCCGCACGAAGGTTGTGTGCGTGCCGCGGCCGCTCCCGCCAGCAAGAAAGCAAAACTCGAAATGTCTAGTTTCACAGCACTGCAGATTTCCGATTACACCAAGGAGCGCCTCACCGCGGCTCGCTTTGTCACTCCCACGCCCGTGCAGGATGCCACCATCCCCCAGGCTCTGGCCGGCAAAGACGTCCTGGCCACCGCTCAGACCGGCACCGGCAAAACCCTGGCCTTTCTGATTCCGGTGATGGAAAACCTCCTGAAGCACAACACCCCGGGCATCGCCGCCCTGGTCCTCGTGCCCACGCGCGAGCTGGCCATGCAGGTCGTCGAGCAGTTCAACGCCCTGCGCGGCAAGCAGCTCATCCCCGCGGCTCTGGTCGTCGGCGGCCTCTCCGAAGGAGACCAGCTCCGCGCACTGCGCAACGGCGCGCGCCTGGTCGTCGCCACTCCCGGCCGTCTGGAAGATTACATCGACCGCGGACTCATCCATTTCCGCGCCCTCAAGATGCTCGTTCTCGACGAAGCCGACCGCATGCTGGACATGGGCTTCATCCCGGCGATCCGCCGCATCGCTGCCATCCTGCCCGCGGAGCGCCAGACCATGTGCTTCTCCGCGACACTGGAAGCCTCGGTCGTCCACCTCGTCAAGGATTACATGAAGAGCCCGGTGCGCCTGGCCTTCGGCTCCACCCTCAAGCCCTCGGAAAACGTCCGCATCCAGGCCTTTGAAGTTTCCGTGGACCGCAAGCCGGAGCTCCTGCAGCGCCTGCTGGCCAAGGAAACCGGCCGCTGCCTGGTCTTCGCCCGCACCAAGCGCGGCGCCGACCGCATCGCCAAGCGCCTCAACAGCGATGGCTTCACCGCCACCATGATTCACGGCGACCGCTCGCAGTCCCAGCGCACCGCCGCCCTGGCCGGATTCCAGAAGGGCCGCTTCCGCGTCCTCGTCGCCACCGACCTGGCCTCCCGCGGCATTCACGTCCAGGACATCGTGCACGTCATCAATTACGACCTGCCCGCTATCGCCGAGGATTTCATCCACCGTGTCGGCCGCACCGGCCGTAACGGCGGCCACGGCGTCGCCTCCACCCTTTTCGCCCGCGAACAGCGCTCCGAAATCTTCCAGCTCGAGCGCACCCTGGGCATCAAGATGGAGCGCCTCCCGGCCGACCACGCGGACAACTCCCGCCCCGTCAGCCAGGATCGCGCGCCGAGCGCCGTTCACCGCTCTGCGGTCACGCATGTCAGTGGCTCCGCTCCCCGGACCAATCGCCCCACCATGGTCCGCCTCCCCGGCGAAGTCCTGCAAATCCAGATGGAGAATTAACCTTACCCGTCTTCCTTGCGCTCTCCGCCGCACTTTTCCGGCGCTAAGCGCAAGCCGAGCAGCTCCTACACCGCAGGCGTGCGAACCACAAAGTTCGCACGCCTGCTTTTCTTTATCCCTCCTTCATTCCTCATGACGCCCCGCCCTATTTCCGTATACACTCGTCTCGTAATAGCTCGGCCGCTTCGCGGTCGCGCATGACAAGGAGGGCGTGATGCTCATCCATGCCCTGCTCGTAGCCATCGTCCTGTTCCCGCACTCTCCGCTGCGGCTCGCGCCGTTTCCGCAAGACCAGCCGGCCCCATCCGCGCAAGAGCCCCGGCCCCCCGGGCCCAAGGAACAGGACCCGCACTGGTATGCGCAGCAGGAACTTCCCCTCGCTCTCAGCCTCGTGGATCTCGAAAGCCAGCTTCGCTCCGCTCGTGAATCCCGAAAGACTGCAAAAGGGACCGGCGCCGGTGTCGCCCTCGAAACCGAGAATGTCGGAATCACTCCCGAAGCCACCCTCGAACTTCTGGAAGCCCGCAAAGTCAAAATCCAGCGCCAGTTGGATGATCTCGAGGAACAAGCGCGCCGCCACGGCGTTTCCTCTGGAGAGATCCGCGCCGCGCTCCGCGAATTGGAAAGCGCCCCGTCCGCGGCCCCTTCCGGCCCCGCGGAAACGCCCGAAGCACGCGAGAAAGCCGCTGCCGAGCAGCGCCAAGCCCAGCAGCAAAATCCCGAAAAATACTGGCGCGCCCGCTTCGCGCAAGCCTACGCCAGACTCCGCACCGCCGAAAAGGAACTCGACGTCCTGCAGCGCGAATGGAACCGCCTCCAGAAACAGCATTACGACGATCCCAATAAGGCCCTTCGCGAGCAATACACCCGCAAGGAAATCAATGAACGCGCCGCCCTGATCGAGCAGAAAAAGAAGGAAATTTTAGGTTTGCAGCAGGACCTCTCCGACATGGAGGACGATCTGCGCCGTTCCGGCGGCCTCCCCGGATGGGCCCGCCCCGAGTAAACGCTATCTCCAAGTTACCCGGACGACCAGCCAAACACTGTCATTCCGAGCGAAGCGAGGAATCTCTCTTTGGTTTTTGTATTTATGAAATGCGCTCTAACCCGGCCAGCCGGCGTCTTATCTATTGTTCTTCCGCGGCGTCAGCGCGCTGGCCACGCATTGCCAGATCCCGTTCTGATTCACCCAGGTATCCGTGAATCGCCCCGAAAGCTCATACGCTTTGCCGTTCTTTGTTCCCCGCTCGTGGTACACCCCCGCGACAATCGCGATGCTCCCGTACATGTGCACGATCATCTCCCGGTTCCCCGTCTGCACGGGCGCAAACGACGTCCCTTTCAACGTCGCCAGATACCCGCCCCGGTCCAGCAGATTCCCGCTCTCGTCCACATACACGAATTTCAACGACAGCAGTTGCTCGATGGCCTTCGTATCCCCGCGGGACTCCGCCTGGCTCCAGGCATTCTCCAGCGCCATGATCCGGCTCTCCTGAGGATCCGTCTGCGCTCGCACCACGCCGGAAACCAGCAATCCTGCGCCCAGAAACAGAATACAAGCCGCAATCTTCCTCATCGCACCGGCTCCTTCGCTCTGCGTTCGGTGGCCAGCCGCCATCGCGCTCTCTGCAGCGCAAACCTGTGAATACACCACGGTTCAGGCAACCGCTTCGTATCGCAATTTTGCAGGATTATGCCGCCTTCGAAATGCCCAAACGATCTGCGTGTGCGGATAACACCACTATACTTACCACTTACCGCTACTCTCTATGAAATAGCCCCGCGGACAAAGCGCCTTCAGCGCCTAACGGGTGGGCGGCGTCCCAAAGCGATAGGTGTACGAGAGACTCACATACGACGGCAGTCGCACGCCCACAACCCTCTCCACCGGGGTGGATTCACCCGGCAGCGCGAGCGTTTCCGTTGTTTGCCCGGTATAGCCCCTCGCAACCAGCACATTCATGGAAACGTCCATGCGCCCCTTCTGGAACGAGCGCAGAATTGCGGCGCGGAACTCCTTGACGGGCACACCTGCAAATCCATCCCCGAGTGGCTTGGCTCCCACATATTCGAACTCGCCGCGCGCCCTTAGGTGCAGCGGAAGATGGTCCAGGGTGCCAAGCCCGTGCGCGATGCAGCGCGGCGCTTCCGGCGTGGCTTGCCCGGTGGACAAATCGCGGGCGTCCGCTTTGGAGAAAGAAGCCTGCAGCATTCCGAAATGGAATTGGCGCCTCGCGGCCAGGGTCAGGAAGCGCACGCGGCCGGGTCCTTTGTCGAATTGCAAGCCTGTGTCGGGGTCGATCTTTGCGAGCGACGCTTCCGTCGTGAGATGGCCTAGCGTGAGTCGCAACTCCGTTCCGGCCAGCGTTTTGCTTATCACCATCTGGTAGGAATGGGCGCGGCTCGCCAGCGTGCCCGCGCTGTTGCCCGCGCCTATTCTGGGATCGTTGGTGAAGAATGCTTCGCCCGCACTTGCGGAAACAGCCGGCAATCGTGACTGTTCTTTCGGCACGAATGACAGAGTTGCCTTGGGAGAATTGACGCCCGTCCATTTCGCAAACGAATGCGCGGGCACCAGCAAATCCGTGTTGCTGAATTTGATTTCATCCCGGCGGAATCCCAGGTAGTAGCGAAAACGGTGCGTCAGCGGACCTTCGAAAGCGATATAGGGCGCTACGTCGCCGAGGGTAACGTCATTCGCGGTCACCCGCTGGAAGGGACCATAGAGGCTGGGATTCGTGGAAGTGTAGCGATCCAAATCGAGGCGCCGCGGAGCGTCCCGCTGGTAATCGATTCCCGCCAGTAGCGAGAAATATTCACTCGCCTGATTGTTGTACGCGCCGTGGCCGCCCGTCACCGTCCGAAATTCGCTCTGCCGGATGAGGCCGTCGCCGAAATTGGAATCCAGCGCCAGGTTATACGTGCGGAAGAAACCGGCCAGCGAAATCTGCTGCTTGCTGGTTGGTTGCCAATCGTCATTCAGGGCGGCGAGAGCCGTATGCGTCTGCTCCTTCTGGCGCGGATCGATGGTGTCGCGCAAATTCGGCGCATCGATCGGAACAAGTCCCGGAAGATTCGAACGTCCGTAATATCCGATGCCCAGAAGCGCCAGTTCGTGTTTGCCAAGCGCAAAGACGCGATAGCCGTTGAACTTATATTGCTGGCGATGCTCCAGCCGATCCAGAAAACCATTGCCATAGGATGCCTGCACCGCAATCCATGTACGGGCGCCCGGTCCTCCCGGATTCCAGCCCGCGGCAAGATCCACGTCCCGGTAGTCGCCGGTAAGAGTGGCGAATGGCGCGAGTTGCGGGCGTAGTCCGTAGGCCGCGGAAAGATTCACGGAATGGTTGCCCTCGCGCACATTGAAAGCGCCCCCGTCCACCTGCACGCTCTCGATGACCTGCGGCACGAGACTGTTCGGATCGGCATAGCCGTTTCCGTGTGCGTTGGCGGATAAGTTGTTGGAGAGCAGATAGCTTCCGACGCGAATATATTGGGCGATGGGTTCCCCGTGGTCGCCTGCCACCCCGGGCGCGAAATACTGCGGAGCCTTGATGCCCCCGGACGCCGTTTCGACTGGCAAGCCGGGGATGGAGACCGGCGCGCCGGGCCGCCCGGGATTCGCGTCGAGGGTTTCTTCTCTGAGGAACACTCTTTGCGCGGGATCGGGTGCGAGGACATTTGTTTCTTTCAGGTCCGCGGTGACGGTGACCTCCTCCTCTCTGGTGGCCAGTTGGAATTGGACTTCCAGGGTTATGGGCAGGCCCGCGCGCACGAAAAGCCGCTTGTTCACGGACGCGAAGCCGGCTGCTCCAATCCTCAGTTGATACTCACCCGGAGGGACATCCAGGAACAGGAACTGGCCGTCGTTTTCGGCGCTCTTTTGCTGGATGATCTTGCCGTCCGTGGTGACAAGTTCGGCTTTGGCGCTTGGCACCGGGTGGCCTCGCGGATCCGTCACGCGGCAGATGATGCTGGCGCCGTCTGCCAAAGCCTGGCGGGCGCTCATCAGCAGCAGCAACGCCAGAATCGCCGAGACGAATGCTGCTGGAATTCCGCCGTGGAACCGGTCCATTCGTTGGCCTCGGAAAAAGACGCAGGTATGTTGGCAGAGAGGTCGCGATTCGCGCAATCGCGAAAAAGGAAGATGGCGGACTGCAATCCGCCCCTGCAAAAGCAGCTTACGGAGACCACTGGTCTCAAAATCCTTGACGCGCGCCGTTGCGCACCGCCAGCGCTACGGGTTGTTTCCTTCCGGCAGCGCGCTCGCAGAGGCGGCCACCCCCGGCGCCGGCGGCATGGGCGCCGCCACTCCGGCCACTTCCGACCCCAGTCCCAGCTTCTGCAGGCTGCGCGCCTCCAGCTTGCCCGTGGGGGTCAATCCATGCGCCGCCTGGAACCGCCGCATCGCTTCACTCGTCGCCGCATCCCATTTCCCATTCGGCGTCCCGCTGTACGACCCGTCTTTCGCCAGCGCCTCCTGGATCTCCCGGATCCGCTCCGGCGCCGGCGCTTTCTGCCCGCGCTCGCGCCTGCCATGCCGCTTGCCGCTCTTGGCCTTCCCCGCCGCGGCCTTGACGCCCCTCGCGGACGCGCCCGTCTTCCGCGCCCTCGGCGCCGTAGCGCCCTCCGCGGCCGGAGCCAATATCACGGCCGCCGCCAGCAGCGCCAGCATCACTCGTCTTTTGGTTCTGCTCAGCATGCGCTTTTTTCCTCGCTCCGGTTATTGCCGCCCGCTTATTGCTGATTCTCCGCCGGAACCACGCCCGACAGAAACACCGTCAGCATCCGGTCGGCATCCTGCCGCCGCAGCACCTTGAACACCACGCTCTGCCCGGGCTTCAGCTTCCCCACCACCTTGCGGTAATCCCCCACGCTGCTCACCGCCTCGTGGTTGATCTCCGTGATCAGGTCCCCGGGGACGAACAGCAGGTCCTCCCCGAAGCTCGCCGGCTCCACGCTGGTCACCAGCACGCCCTTGGTGAACTCGATCCCCGCGCGGCCCGCCCGCGCCGGCGTGAACTCCTCCACCCGCAACCCGAACTCCGCCGGAACGCTCTCTCCGGGCTGCTCCCCGGCGCGTCCCGCGCGATCCGGGAAGACCTTCGTGCGGTCTTCGACCACCACGCTGGTCTCCTTCTGTGCGCGGTCGCGGACGAAGGTCACCTTGACCTTGCTCCCGATCGTCGCCAGCGCGATGGGGTTCACCAGCTCGTTCCCATTCTTCACCGCTTTCCCGTCAATCCCGGTAATCACGTCGCCGCCCTTCAGCCCCGCCTTCTCCGCGGGACTTCCCGGCTCCACACCCATGATCACCACGCCGTACGGCGCTCCCAGTTCCTTCAGCGTAATCGCGTTCGTTCCCAGATCCTCCTGGAAGCTCACCCCGATGGACCCGCGCGTCACCCGGCCCTGCGCCACGATCTGGTTGTACACCGTCCGCGCCGTATTCGACGGCAGCGCGAACCCCACTCCCTCATATCCCCGGCTCCCCGTCATGATCGCCGTGTTGATCCCGATGATCTGCCCCGCCAGGTCCACCAGCGGCCCGCCCGAGTTTCCCGGATTGATCGCCGCATCCGTCTGCAGGAAGCGCTGGAACTGCCGCCCCACTCCCGCGCGATCCTTCGCGCTGATGATGCCCGCGGTCACCGTCGCCTGCAGCCCGAACGGGCTGCCGATCGCCAGCACCCAGTCGCCCACCTGCACTCCCTCGGAGTTGCCCAGTTGCGCCACCGGCAATTCCTTGCCCGCCTCGATCTTGATCACCGCCAGGTCCGTCTCTTCATCCGTGCCGATCACCTTGGCCGTGTATTTCGTCGTCTCCCCGTTGAGTTGCACCTGGATCTTGGTGGCCTGCTCGATCACGTGATTGTTCGTCAGGATAAACCCGCGCTTGTCCACGATCACCCCGGAGCCCAGGCTGCGCTCCGCCGCCGGCGGCCCGTCCGGGTGCCCGTCGAAGTAGCGGTCGAAAAAGTCCTGGAACGGATCTTGCTGCCCGTCCGGCGCCGGCTTGCGGCGCTGCCCCTGCCCGCGCCGGTGCTCCAGCACCTGGGTCGTCGAGATATTCACCACCGCGGGCTCGACCTTGTTCACGATCCCGGAAAAGGAATTGGACATCTGCACCGGGTCCGGCACCGCCAGCGGCGCCGCGCTCATCAGTCCCAAGCCGCGCATCGCCGAAACGTGCCCCGACACCAGCGTCCCGATCACGATCCCGATCGCCAGCGTCACGCTCAGAAAAAACGCCGCCAGCGGCTTCCTCCGCCGCGCCCAATTCATCAATTCCTGCACCTGGTAACCCATGTCGCGAGCTCCTCTTGATCCTGCATCAAAATTATAGCACCGTGCTCCCGCTCCCTCGCCCCGCGCGCCTTCCGCGTGCGCAGGGAGAAACTGGCCCTTTTGCCAGGGTGCCTCGGAGGCCGTTCCCTCCGTCTTCTTCCTTTGACGCGCCTTGCCCCATTTATGTTGTCAGCCAATCTTAGTTCCCGGTCCCTTTTTCTGAATCTCCTTCTTCCGCTGTTACCTTTTGCTTTTCCCCCGCCTTATTCCCCTTGACAGCTTTCCGCCCCTTCGGCAAACTTATCCCGGCTGCAACATCAGCCACACGTGGCGATTTAGGGCAACTTGCTCCACGTAAAAAACTGCTAAAGAGCTGGTAGAGTTTCCCAGAAGATTTTCTGTGAGCCCTCCGCGCACTCTTTGGCACGGAGGGTTTTTCATTTCCCCCCTCTGCGCTGCCCTGAACTCTATTCACGTGATTTCACCGTGCCGCCCGCGCCGCTTTTCGCGCCGGTGTTGCTCCTGGAGTGCCTGATGCCCGAGCTGTATGAACTGCGCTGCCGCGAATGCGGCAAGCTGTGGGGCAACGCCCCCCGCTCCTTCTGCGAAGAGTGCTTCTCTCCGCTCGAAGTGACCTACGACTACAACGCCATTCGCGCCTCCCTGCGCCGCGACCAGCTCGCCGCGCGCCCCGCCAACATCTGGCGCTACGCCGAACTGCTCCCCCTGCCCGAAGGCCGCATCCCCACGCTCCCCGTCGGCGGCACCCCGCTGCTGCCCGCGCCCCGCCTCGCCAGGGACTGGGGCCTCGGCTCCGCTCTGTACATCAAGAACGACGCCGTCTGTTTCCCCACCCTCTCCTTCAAGGACCGCGTCGTCGCCGTCGCTCTTTCCGCCGCCAAGCGCTTCGGCTTCCAGGTCGTCGGCTGCTCCTCCACCGGCAACCTCGCCAACTCCGTCGCCGCGCAATCCGTCCGCGAAGGCCTGGACGCCTGGGTCTTCATCCCCTCCGACCTCGAAGCCGCCAAAATCCTCGGCACCTCCATCTACGGCGCCAAGGTCGCGCGCATCGCCGGCAACTACGATCACGTCAACCGCCTCTGCGCGCAGATCGCCGACAAGTTCCGCTGGGGCCTGGTCAACGTCAACCTCCGCCCCTACTACGCCGAAGGCTCCAAGACCGTCGGCTACGAAATCGCCGAGCAGCTCGGCTGGCGCCTCCCCGACAACGTCGTCGTGCCCATGGCCGGCGGCTCGCTTATCACCAAAATCGCCAAGGCCTTCCGCGAGCTCACCGAGCTCGGTTGGGTCGACCCCAAGCCCGTGCGCTTCTTCGGCGCCCAGGCCACCGGCTGCTCGCCCATCTCCACCGCCGTCAAGCGCGGTCTCGAGCGCTTCGAGCCCCAGAAGCCCAGCACCATTGCACGCTCCCTGGCCATCGGCAATCCCGCCGACGGCCCCTACGCCATGAAGTGCATGCGCGAAACCGGCGGCTGGGCCGAAGACGCCTCCGACCCCGAAATCGTCGCCGGCATCCGCAAGCTCGGCGAAACCGAGGGCATCTTCACCGAGACCGCCGGCGGCGTCACCGTCGCCGCCGCCGAAAAGCTCGTCCGCCAGGGCCGCATCCCCCAGGGCGACACCACCGTCCTGTGCATCACCGGCAACGGCCTGAAGACCACCGACGCCCTCACCGCGGAATTTCCCCCAACCGAGGCCATCGCCCCGCGCCTGGACGCCTTCGAAGCCTATCTCGAAGGCCGCCTCGCCTCCGCCGCGGCATCCAAGTAAAAGGAGCTTACGAAAGAGACCATGTCCGTCACCATCGAAATCCCTACCGCCTTCCGCCGCTTCACCGGCGACACCGCCAAAGTCGAATGTACCCCCGCGACCGTTGCCGGCGTCCTCGAGCAGCTCACCGCCCGCTACCCCGCCCTCGCCCGCCACATCCGCGATGAAAAAGGCCAGATTCGTCAGTTCCTCAACGTCTATCTCAACGAAGAGGACATCCGCTTCCTCGGCGGCGAATCCTGCCCCGTAAAAGACGGCGACCGCGTTATGCTCGTCCCCTCCATCGCCGGCGGCTAACCACCGTTGCCCCTGTACCGGCGGGGCCCGCCGTCGGGTGTCAGAACATCCGTTACACCGTGTGTCAGAACATGCGTTACACCCTGTGTCAGGACATCCGTTACACTTCGGCCCCCGCCACGCCCACTCGGCCACCCCTCCCCTCTTCTCTGCGCCCTCTGTGTCTCTGCGTTAATTCCCCTCTTCCTCCCGCCCCAGAAAACCATTGACCCTCCCCGCTCCCCATCGCAAACTACCTCCGCTTTTTCCGGAAGCGACGCGCCCAAACCATTGCCCACCCCACTCGCCGCCGCCGAAGCTCAAGTCCAATCCCGCAGCGCCGTCCTCCGCAAGGACCTCGGCTTCGCCGACCTCCTCCTCGCCTCCATCCTCCTCGTGGTCATTCCGGACTTCTTCGGCACCGCCGTCAAAGCCGGCCCCTCCCACGTCGTCCTCTGGATTCTCGCCATCGCCCTCTTCTTCATTCCCCAGGCCCTGGTCGTCACCCATCTCAATCAGCTCATGCCCCTCGAAGGCGGCCTCTACGAATGGGCCCGCCTGGCCTTCAACGACTGCATCGGCTTCCTCGTCGCCTGCAATCTCTGGTTCTACGTCGTCCTCTACGTCGCCTCCATCGGCCTCGTCTCCGTCACCTACGCCGCCTATGCCCTCGGCGCGGACGCCGCCTCCCTCGCCGCCAGCAAATGGCTCGTCCTCGCCGCTTCCCTCGCCATCATCGCCGCGCTCATGTTCGTCGCCCTCCTCGGCCTGCGCATCGGCAAATGGGTCACCAACGCCGGCAGCCTCCTCACCGTCCTCACCATCACCCTGCTGGCCCTGCTCCCTTTCCTGCACCTCTGGCGCGGCACGCTCCCCGCCTACCATCCCCTGCGCCTCGCCGCCCCGCCCCTCACCCTTTTCAGCCTCAGCGTCTTCAGCAAGATGACCTTCGGCGCGCTCTGCGGCTTCGAATACGCCGCCATCTTCGCCGGCGAAGCCCGCAACCCCGTCCGCCACCTCACCCGCGCCATTTTCCTCACCGCCCCGCTCATCGCCCTGCTCTATATCTTCGGCACCAGCGCCATCCTGGCTTTCGTCTCCCCCGATGCCGTCGACGTCATCGGCCCCATCCCCCAGGCCCTCCGCCGCGCTTTCCAGGGCCTCGGCTTCGCGCGCTTCATCGTTCCCGCCGCCATCCTCCTGCTCCTCACCAACTACCTTTCCAGCTTCAGCCTCAATTTCGCCGCCAACGCCCGCCTCCCCATGGTCGCCGGATGGGACCACCTCCTGCCCCCATGGTTCACCCGCCTCCACGCCAAGCACCGCACCCCCGTCAATTCCATCCTCCTTCTCGGCGCCATCACTCTCGCCGCCAGCGTCGCCGTCCTCTTCGGCGTCGGCGAGCAGGAAGCCTTCGAGTTCCTTCAGATCTGGGGCTTCGCCTTCTACGGCATCGCCTATCTCGCCCTCTTCGCCATCCCCCTCTTCGCTCCCAAATCCGCGGGCATCCGCCCCGCCCTCTGGCTCCGTTTCGCCTCCGCTTCCGGCCTCCTCCTCACTCTGCTCTTCGTCCTCCTCTCCGCCTTCCCCATCATTCCGGTGGCCAACCAATCCGCCTACACCGCCAAGACCGTGGCCGTCCTCCTCGGCGCCAACCTCTTCGGCCTCCTCCTCTACCGCCTCGGCGCCCGCCGCAATGCTTCTCCTTCGTGATCACTGCCCCGCTGAACGGATATCGCACGCCACCCCGACGATTTCTGCCCGTCCCTTCCCCAAACTTGGTATAAAGGTCGCCCTCCGGTAAGCTGCCCTTCCGGCTTCTGGAGAAAGTTCCGACGAGGGAGACACCGCGTATGGCTTCGCAGACCTGGCCCTGGCCCGACGACCTCGACGCCCTCATCGCCGCCCCCGCTTTCCACCGCCGCTTGTTCGAGAACGACCAGGTGCGCTATCTGGAAGTGATCATCAAGCCGGGCGATTTCGTGCCCGTGCACACCCACCAATGGACCAGCGTCATCTATGTGCAGAGCACCAGCGATTTCATCCGCCGCGACGCCGGCGGCCAGGTGCTCTTCGATTCCCGCCAGGCCGGCCCGCCGCGGCAAACGCCCTTCGTCGAATTCCTGGGGCCGCTGCCGCCGCACTCGGTCGAAAACATCGGCAATTCCGAGGTCCGCCTCCTCACCGTCGAACTCAAGCATCCGCAGCCCTGATCGCAGGCCCCCAACGGAGAACACGCCATGACCTGGAACCCCGCAACCGTCGAACTCATCGCCACCTACTGGACCCTCGCCGGCGGCGCCACCCCGCATACCGGCCCCGAGCACAGCATCTTCGATTTCAAGGACCGCGTGGAAGCCTGCGCCAAAGTGGGCTTCAAGGGCATTGGCTTCTGGCACTCCGACCTGGACATGATCCTCACCAAGTGGACCCTCCCGGAGATGAAGCGCATCCTCGACGGCAACGGCATGAAATACGTCGAGATCGAATTTCTCGGCGACTGGTTCCGCGCTGGCGAAGAGAAACGCCAGTCCGACATCCGCAAGAAGATGCTTTTGACTGTCTCCGAGGCTCTCGGCGCCCGGCACATCAAGGTCGGCGACTTCGAGCACAAGAACACCCCCATGCCGCAGGTCATCGAGTCCTTCGCCGCCCTCTGCAAGGACGCCGCCGAGCACGGCACCAAGATCGTCTACGAGCTGATGCCCTTCGCCATGATTGACACCCTCGAGGACACCCTGACCATGCTCCGCGGCGCCGGCGCCAAAAACGGCGGCGTCATCTTCGACATGTGGCACGTCGCCAAACTCGGCATTCCCTACGAGGAAATCGCCCGCTTCCCCATGGAATATTTCCTCGCCGTGGAAATCAATGACGGCACCTTCCAAGCCCCCTGGAGTTTGCTCGAAGACACCATCAACCACCGCCTCCTCTGCGGCGAGGGCGAATTCGACATTCCCGGCTTCCTCGACGCCTGCTGGCAAGCCGGCTACCGCGGCCCCGTGGGCATCGAAGTCCTGAACAAGGAGCTGCGCACCCGCCCCCTCGACGAGATGGTCACCCGCGCCTACCACACCACCCTGGCCCAGTTCCGCCGCTAGCGTGTTGCCCTAGAAATTCGTGCGCTATCCCGACAAAAAAAGCCGCATGTCTCGCGGTAAGCTTAGCCAGCTTCTCAGCTTTTTACTGGAAGGAGTTTCGTTACGATGGCACTGATTGCAATGCGCGGCGAAATGTGGGCTCGGAACGATGACACTATCAAAGCAATCCCGGGAAGCCATGATGGGGGCCAGGGGGTTTATATTCTCTTCGACGGCTCGACTCCCGTCTATATTGGAAAGGGAAACATCCGTCAACGCATTCGAAAAGCCCGTACGAGCAAGCGGCGCGGCCAATCGTGGGACCACTTTAGCTGGTACATCATTTCTAACCCTGCGCATCGGCACGAAATCGAAGCCTTACTCCTTCGGATGCTTCCGCCCTTTCTGCGAATTCTGAATAGGCAGAGAGGAAAACTAAGAGGCGCAACAAAACACCCTATGCCCAAAAACATGAAACCTGATCCTATAAACAAGCCACATTCCCATTAATCCTCAGGTGAGTGGCTTGATGTCCCATCCTTGCGAAGAAAGGATGGGATCTCAAGTTTTCCACAATCTATTCGAATGCCACTGCGGATATTCCTGAATCACGTTGCCTATGATTACCACATGAGCTATACTTCGTTTTCAGCGCGGAGGAGAGAAGAGCTACTCCCTTGTCCGCGCGCCCCACGCAGCAGTACAGACCTCCTGCCACGAAGCGCCCCAAAGCTTTTCTTTGCCACCCCCGGCCCTCCTCGCAACCCCTGCAGAATCAGCTCTTACAAGCTCCTCCGCAAGAATATGCAAACAAAGTACTTCAACCTCCCTGCCTTCACACTCTTGTGCAACCCCCTCGCGTAACCCCTTTAGATTCCGCTCTTACAAAAAACACCGGGGGTGGGGGTGCTCCCCCGCCCCTTTCTCTAAACAAAAACTTTAAGTATCGAGCCCAATCTTCGGCGTCCCAGCGCCAGGCTGCCCTTCCAACCCTCATCCGGACCCAAGCCGCGAACGCCGCACCGCGGGCCGCGAACTTGCCTCGCCTCTGCCCCCGCACGCATCGCGACTCCCAGGGTCTCTCTTCCACGAGTCACGAGTCACGCTTCTCCCCCGCCTCGGTGTACAATGCCCCGCGCGAAACCCAACTTTCACCCAAATCGCTCGAAGGAGATCCCCATGCCCAAGAAACCCACGGCCGCCGACGCCCAGCTCATTCTCCAGCTCTACGACCTGCGCCGCGAACCCGAACTGCGCAAGGCCCGCAACTGGTGGCTGGTCGAGTTCTGGCCGGACAACGCCGCGGACTACATGAAGCACGGCAACACCCTCGGCACCCAGGAGAACAACTGGCTGCGCCAGGTCATGGGCTACTGGGGCCTGGCTTCTTCGCTCGTCCTCAACGGCGCGCTCAACGAAACCCTGTTCTTCGATCCCGCCTTCTCCGGCGAGATGTTTTTCCTCTTCGCCAAGATCCACCCCTTCCTGAAGGAACTGCGCGAAAAATCCCAGAACCCCGGCATGTTCGCCAACATCGAAAAACTCATCATGAGCACCAAGGCCAGCCGCGAGCGCTTCGCCCAGGTCTCCAAGTTCGTCGCCGCCCGCCGCAAAGCCATGCTGGAGGCCGCCAGGAAATCGCTCTAGCGGCGATTTGGACTTCTATTTCGCCGGTGCTAAAATCCAAATGACCGCCATGCCACCAAAAACACTCTACGAAAAAATCTGGGACAATCACGTCGTCTACGAAGAGCCCGGCCAGCCCGCGCTCCTCTACATTGACCGCCACCTGATCCACGAAGGCACTTCTCCGCAAGCCTTCGCCGGGCTTCGCGCCGAGGGCCGCAAGGTCCGCCGCCCCGACCTTACCTTCGCGGTGATGGACCACTCCGTACCGACCACCGACCGCACCCTGCCGATCCTCGACCAGGACGCCATCAAGCAGTTCGACGCCCTGGAGAAGAACTGCCGTGAAAACGGCGTGCGCCTGTTCGACATGAACAGCCGCAATCAGGGCATCGTGCACATCATCGGCCCCGAGTTGGGCATCACCCAGCCCGGCCAGACCATCGTCTGCGGCGACAGCCACACCTCCACGCACGGCGCCTTCGGCGCGCTGGCCTTCGGCATCGGCACCAGTGAAATCGAGCACGTCCTCGCCACGCAGTGCCTGGTGCAGGGCCGCTCCAAGACCATGCGCATCCTGGTGCACGGCAAGCGCCCCAAGGGCGTCACCGCCAAGGACATCATCCTGGCCATCATCGGCAGAATGGGCATCAGCGGCGGCAACGGCCACGTCGCCGAATACGGCGGCGAAGCCATCCGCGGCCTCTCCATGGACGGGCGCATGACCGTCTGCAACATGACCATCGAAGCCGGCGCCCGCGCCGGCATGGTCGCTCCGGACGACACCACCTTCGCGTACATGGAAGGCCGGCCGTTCGTGCCTCGCGGCAAAGCCTTTCAGGAAGCGGTCGAGCGCTGGAAACTGCTCAAGACCGACGACGGCGCCAAATTCGACGCCACCCTCGAACTGCAGGCCGGCTCTCTCGCCCCGCAGGTCACCTGGGGCACCAACCCCGGCATGGTCACCGCGGTCAACGGCCGCGTGCCCGAGCCCGGCTCCTTCGCCGATCCCAACGACCAGAAAGCCACGGAGAGCGCGCTGAAGTACATGGGCCTCAAGCCCGGCACGCCCATCGTGGATATTCCGGTGGACCGCGTCTTCATCGGCTCGTGCACCAACGCCCGCCTGGACGACTTGCGCGCCGCGGCCCATCTCGTCGCCGGCAAGCACGTCGCCAAGAGCGTGAAGCAGGCGCTGATCGTGCCCGGCTCGCGGGGCATCAAGTCCGCCGCCGAAAAGGAAGGCCTGGACAAGGTTTTCCGCGAGGCCGGCTTCGAGTGGCGCGACGCCGGATGCAGCATGTGCATCGGCATGAACGCCGACGTGCTCCCGCCGCACGAGCGCTCGGCCAGCACCTCCAACCGCAACTTCGAAGGCCGCCAGGGCAAGGATGGGCGCACGCACCTGGTCAGCCCGGTCATGGCCGCCGCCGCGGCCATCGCCGGCCACTTCGTCGACGTCCGCGAATTCGACGTCGCCCACGTGGAGTGATTCGGCAGTTCCGCTGTAGGGGCGGGGCTTGCCCCGCCCGTTTTTGGATTTAGTTTTTTGTCATTCCGAGCGAAGCGATCGAAGATTCCGATCTGGTCGGAAGGAATCTCTCTTCGCTTTCCGCTCGAAGAAAAGGAATCCGAGGAGCCGCGAACCCATGCAACCCTTCACCACGCACGCCGGACTGGTCGCCCCGCTCGACCGCGTCAACGTGGACACCGACCAGATGGTGCCCAAGCAATTCCTGAAGGCCCTGACCCGCGAGGGCTTCGGCCGCATCCTCTTCTACGACTGGCGTTACCTGCCCGGCGAAAAGCCCAATCCGCAATTCGTGCTCAACTTCCCGCGCTACCAGGGCGCCTCCGTCCTGCTGGCCCGCGCCAACTTCGGCTGCGGCTCCAGCCGCGAGCACGCTCCCTGGGGCGTGAAGGACTACGGCTTCCGCGTGATCCTCGCGCCGAGCTACGCCGACATTTTCTACAACAACTGCTTCAAGAACGGCATCCTCCCGGCGATTCTTTCCGAAGAGCAGGTCGAGGAACTCTTCAAGCGCACCGAAAAAGAAGAGGGCTACACGCTGACCGTGGATTTGCCCAAGCAGACCGTCAGCGACAAACACGGCTTGTGCTACAAGTTCGAGATTCCGCCCGCCCGCAAGGAATTCCTGCTGCAGGGCCTCGACGACATCGGCACCACGCTGCAGCACGAAGCCAGCATCGCGGCCTACGAAAAATCGCACGCCGCTACGGCCACCATGTTCGAGCCGCTCGACGTGAAGTACGCCTCCAACAGTCGCTAGTTCGGAATCCTCGTTGCGGGTGCGCGATCTATCGTGCCCCCGCAGCCGGCTCGGCGGACTCCGGCGCCGCCGGCGCCGGCCCTTTCAGTTCGGCCATTAAAATTCCCGCCATCACCAGCCCCGCGCCCAGCAGCGCCCGCCCGCCGAGCCGCTCGCCCAGCAGCAGATACGAAGTGCCCGCCGCAAACACCGGCTCCAGCGCGAAGATCACCGCCGCATGGCTCGGCGAGGTGTAGCGCTGCGCCCACAACTGGAGGGTGAAGGCCACGGCGGTGGCGAAGACCGCGGTGATTCCGATGCCCACATAGAGTTGCCAACTGGCGTCGAAGCGCGGGCGTTGCCAGCCGGTGGCCGCGCCGAGCAGACACCCTCCCGCCGCCAGAAGCGCGGTGGCCGCAACCTGCAGGAAGCACAGCGAGGCATGCGGATGGGTGCGCGCGTACTGTCCCACTAGAATGATGTGGAAGGCGTACAGCGTTGCGCCCACAAGGGTGAGGAGATCGCCGAGATTCAGCCGCGCGACGGGCCCTCCGGGCACGGTCAGGAAATAGAGACCGCCGATGGCGGCCAGCGCTCCGGCGTACTCCCAGAGATGCAGACGGCCGCGCCAGAACAGGGCCAAAAGCACGGGCACGAGGACCACGCTGGTGCCGGTGACGAAACTCGATTTGATCGGCGTGGTGAAAACCAGGCCGAAGGTCTGAAAGACATAGCCGCCGAACATGAACAGGCCGAGCCAGACGCCAGCGAGCAGTTCTTCGCGGCGGAGTTTGCGCAGGGCTTTGCGTTGCAGGACCACCAGGATGAGCGCGGCCAGGCCGAAACGCAGAGAGAGAAAGAGGAAAACGGAGGAGCGGGAAACGGCATCTTTGACGACGACGAAGGTCACGCCCCAAAGGAAAGTGGCCAGAGCGAGGGAGAGATCGGCTTTGAGGCGCTGAGTGACAGGCACGGAAATCCACCGTCCGGAGTGCAAAAAGGAAAGCACGGGCAGTGTAAAAGCTGCGGAGAACGAAAACAACCACCAGCCGCCCAGTTCTATTCTTGACAGGACTGAGCGTCTCGGATAAATGAGTAGTCATATGTTTCGCTACTTACCCTTCCGCTTTCCATTCAGGTTTCTCGCGCTCTTTTTAATTGCGGCAGGCGGTTTGCGCGCCGGGGGTAAAGACGAAATCTGGATTGAAGTCCGGACACCGCATTTTCTGGTATCGAGCAACGCCGGCGAGAAGCAGGCGCGCCGGGTGGCCAATCAATTCGAGCAGATTCGCGCCGTGTTTCAAGCGGCCTTTCCGAAGCTGCGGGTGGATCCCGGGCAGCCGGTGCTGATCCTGGCCGCGAAAAACGAGAATTCCCTGAAAGCGCTGCTACCCGCTTTCTGGGAGGTCAAAGGGAGCGTTCATCCGGCGGGGATTTATACCGCGGGTCCGGAAAAACATTATGTGGCGCTGCGCGTGGACGTTTCCGGAGAGAACCCTTATCACACGATCTACCACGAATACACGCACGCGCTGCTGAACCTGAATTTTCGCGACCTGCCGGCGTGGCTAAACGAAGGACTGGCGGAGTTTTATGGAAATACGACCGTAGAAGAGAAGGAGGTCCGGCTCGGACAATACGACGAACAGCATCTCCTGCTGCTGGCCCAGGAAAGGCACATTCCCATCGCCACGCTCTTGCAGGTGGATCACCATTCGCCGTACTACAACGAAAGCAACCGCGCCTCGGTGTTTTACGCCGAATCGTGGGCGTTGGTTCATTACCTGATGCTGGAGCCGGAATCACGCCGCGAGGAGCTATTGAAGAAATTTCTCGAGGCTTTCGGCACGACCGGGGACCAGATGGCCGCGGCCGGGCAGGCTTTCGGCGATCTAAAGCAGTTCGGAAAACGCCTCGACGGCTACGTGAGCCAGTCCGCGTTTCGCTATGTGCGGATGAAAGCTCCGGCGGAAAACGCGGAAAAGACGTTTACGGTGCGAGCGCTCTCGCCCGCGGAATCCGCGGCACTGCGGGGAGATTTTCACCTGCACATGGGACGCATGAGGGAGGCCAAAGCCCTGCTGGATCAGGCCCTGGAACTGGACCCGCATCTGGCGGCAGCGCACGAGAGCCTGGGGTTTTTCTGGTACCGGCAAGGCCAAATGCAGCCGGCCGCCCAGGAATACGCCGAGGCGGTTCGCCTGGACTCGCATTCTTTCTTCGCCTTGTATTTGAACGCCATGCTAACGCAGCAGGCAGGGCGCTACGATCCGGAGACGGCGGCCCGAGCCACCTCCGATCTGGAAAAGGCGATTCAGATCAATCCGAATTTTGCGCCGGCCTACGCCACGCTCTCGTTTTTCTACTTGGCGCGGCCGGAGACGAAGGACAAAGCATTTTCCGCAGCGAAGCGAGCGGTGGAACTGGCCCCGGGGGAGCTGCAATATGCGATCAACCTGGGCCATATCCTGTTGGCGCTGAACCGCGTGGAGGATGCCGGGATATTGGCCCAGCGAATCCTGAAGGCCGCGGGGACCCCGGTCGAGGCGGCCATGGCGCAGTCTTTTGCGAGCAGCGTGAATGGTTATGAGGAGTATCGCCGCACGCGGGCTGAGCGAGGCACGGAGAACGCAACCACCAGGGTAAGCGTGGAGCTCCCGGAGGAAACGGAAAAGGAGGAACCAAAGGCGTCTGCCGCCCCCGCGAAGGCGCAGATTTATTCCATGCAGGGCCGGATCGAGGGCCTTATATGTTCGCCAAACCACGAAGCCGCCTTGACGCTGCGCATGAACGGCCTGGAGATGCATCTGCACGCCAGGGATACGGAGCAGATCGAATATCGCGTGGCGGAGAAGGAATCAAGCGCCGGGGCCAATCCCTGCGCGCGATGGGCAGGCCGCATGGGAAGTATCCGCTACACACTCACGCCGGGGGGAAGCTACGACGGCGAGATCACCGCAATCTCCTTCCATTAAAACTGCGAGAGCACTGAACGTTTTCAGTTTTCCTGGTAGACGGTGCGGCCGCCGACGACGGTGCGCAGGACATGCGTCTTTGTGTATTGCGACGGCGGGATTTTTGTCAGGTCGGCGGAGAGGACGACGAAATCGGCGTACTCGCCCTCTTGCAACTCGCCCTTCTTCCCTTCCTCGAATTGGGCGTAGGCCGAGCCGGAGGTGTAGGCGCGGATGCACTCGGCGAGCGAAATTTTCTCCTGCGGCTGCCAGCCACCAGCGGGGCCGCCGGCGGGGAGTTCGCGGGTGACGCAGGCGTAGAGGCCGCGCAAGGGGCTGAGGGGCTCGACGTCGTAATCGGTGCCGAAGGCCAGGCGCGCGCCGGAGTTCTGGAGGCTGGCCCAGGCGTAGGCGCCCTTGGCGCGCTGGGGGCCGACGCGCTGTTCGGCCCAGCGCATGTCCGTGGTTTCGTGCGAGGGCTGCATGGAGGCGATGACGGCGAGCTGGGCGAAGCGCGGGATGTCTTCGAGAGCGATGACCTGGGCGTGCTCGATGCGGCCGCGGCGGTCGCGCGGGCCGTTGGCTTTGGCGACGGCTTCGAAAACGTCGAGGGCCACGCGGTTGGCGCGGTCGCCGATGGCGTGAAAGGCGAGCTGGAAACCGGCGCGGTCGCGGGCGATGGCCAGCTCGCGGAGCTTTTCCGGCTCGATGGTCATGATCCCGCGCGTGCCGGGCTCATCCGCGTACGGCGCGAGCATGGCCGCGGTGCGCGAGCCGAGCGCGCCGTCGGCGACCATCTTCAGCGCGCCCGTTCTGAGCCAGGGATCGGTCGTGCCGCCTTCGCGGCGCAGGGCTTCCAGGCGCTCGAGCGGAGCCGGGAACGGCAGCCACTCGGTGATGCGCGCGGTGAGGCGGCCTTCCTTCCGCAGCTCGCGGTAGACGAGGAAATCTTCCCAGGCGGAATTGTCCTGGAGCGAGGTGACGCCGTTTTTCGCGGCATCGGCCAGCGCCAGCTCGATGCCTTTGCGGCGCTGCTCGGGCGTGAGCGGCGGAATCTTCTTCTCGACGAGGGCCATCGCGGCATCTTCCTTGAGCATGCCGGTGATCTCGCCCGCGGCGTCGCGTTCGATTTCGCCGCCGCTCGGGTTCGCCGTGGCTTTGCTGACGCCGGCAAGTTGCAGGGCCAGGGAGCTGGCGACGGCGACGTGGCCAGAGACGTGAGTCAGCAGGACGGGATTGCCGGGAGCGGCGGCATCGAGCTGCTGGCGGGTGGGAAAACGCTTTTCGGGCCAGAGGGTGTGATCCCAGCCGCTGCCGACGATCCATTCACCGGGTTTGCGCGCGGCGGCGGCTTCGCGGATGCGGCGCTGCAGCTCGGGGATGGAGGCTACGCCGTTGAGCTGGACGTGGAGGAGATCGGTGCCGGCGCCGCCGAGATGGACGTGGGCGTCGTTGAAGCCGGGGAGGACGAAGGCGCCGTGGAGATCAATGATTGGAGTTCCCTGCGCGGCCCACTGCGCGACACCAGTTTCGCCGATGACGCCGAGGAGGAATTCGCCGCGGACGACGAGGGCTTCGGCCCAAGGATGCCCGGGATCATTGGTGTAGATGCGTGCGTTGCGGTAGACAACCGTCTGGGCATCCGGCGCAATAGGCTTTTGTGCGCTATTGGGGGAGCCTTGCCCAAACGCCGCTTGCGCAAATAGCGCGGCTCCCAGGCAAAACAATCCTGCAGCTCGATTCACTTGGTTTTCTCCGGGACCACACCGGAAACGCCCAGCAGAGTCAGAAGAGCGCGCTTAAGGCCCATTTCGCGGCCTTCCGGGTCGTACCACTCCTGGAGCGAGTGCGCGCCGCCGCCGGCGCCGCCGGCGCCGATGGAGATGGCGTCAATGCCCTCAGAGAGCGGGATATTGGCGTCGGTGGAGGAGCGCTCGAGGCGCGATTCATTGCCGAGGAACTCGTCTGCGGAGCGCAGAGCGGCGAGCAAGGGCGAATCCGGGCGGCCCTCGCCGCCGGGGCGGCTGCCGAGCACGTTGAGCCGCCATTCGAGCTTGCCGGGGCTGGGGCGGGTGGCGGCCTGCAGTTCGTCGCGGACGCCGGCGGCGATGCACTCGCGCAGAGCCACTTCCAGGCGCACGATTTCGTCCGGGCTCTCGGAGCGGATGTCCACTTTCAGGCGGGCCTCGTGGGGAATGGAGTTGACGGAGGTGCCGCCGTGGATTTCGCCGAGGTTGAAGGTCGTGCGGGGGCCCGGGGAAACGCGGGTGCTGATGAAGCGCACGGAGCCGCGGACGAGGGCGTTGATGGGGTTGGGGAGGCCAAAATCCGACCAACTGTGGCCGCCGGGGCCGGTGACCACGACTTCGAGGCGGCGGGAGGCCAGGGCCTTGGTGCTGACGTGGTCGGTGCCTGCGCCGTCGAGGACCAGGACAGCCTTGAGGCGGCCGGCGGAATCGTCCACGAGGGCACGCATGCCGCGGAGATTGCCTTCGCCTTCTTCGCCGACGTTGGCGACAAAGAGAATGGTGCGCTGCGGGCGGAGGTGCGCGGCATGCAGGGAGCGGGCGAGGGCGACGAGCGCGGCAAGGCCGGCGCCGTTGTCGGAGATGCCGGGGGCCAGCAGGCGGGATTTCTCGCGGCGCACGCGGACATCGGTGCCGGGGGGAAAGACGGTGTCGAGATGCGCGGAGAGCAGGACCAACTCGCGCTCGCGGGCGCCGCGCAGCTCGCCGATGACGTTGCCGGCGGAATCGATGCGCACCTGCAAGCCGGCAGCGGAGAGCACGGCCTTCATGGCGGCGGCGCGCTCGGCTTCCTGGAAGGGCGGCGCGGGGATGGCGGTGAGGCGCGCCTGCTCGTCGTTGATCCAGGAAAGATTGCGGGCGAACCAGTCGAGGGCCGCGTGGACGTGCGGTTGAATGGCCAGGGACTCCGCGGAAGCGGAGGCGGCACCCCGAGGAAGAGGAGCGGTGCGAGCCGGCATGGCGAAGAGGATAACCCAAAGCAGGGCGCGTTTCACGGCGGCAGTTGCGCGGCGAGTGGACGGCGCGGGAGCGGGGCGGCGCGCCGGGCGCTTCAATTGCGGGGCGATTCGGAGCATAGGGCCAGAATCTCGCTGTCGGTCAAGACGCGCGACGACTGCTTGGCGGCGTCGAAGATGCGGTTGACCAGATCGTCGCCGGCCGGGATGCGGCGCTTCTCGAGCCAGAAGAGGACGTTGGATTTGCCGCTCATGGGGCCGATTTCGACGATCTGGTCGAGGCCGAAGAGATGCGCGGGGACGCCGCTGTAGATGGAGTCGGCGAGCATGCGATCGTTCTTGCGGGAGGCCTTGACGATGGCCGCGGCGTGGACGCCGGTGGCGGTGCGGAAAGCGTCGCGGCCGACGACGGGATAGTTCGGGGGGATGGTGGTGTGCGTGGCGCGGGCGACTTTTTCGCAGTACTCCTTGAGGCGGGAGAGGTCGCGGTCGATGAGGCCCATGAGGCGAAGATTGACGAGCATCAGCTCCATGGGGGTATTGCCGACGCGCTCGCCGAGAGAGTTGGCGGCGGCGTGGACCTGCTGCGCGCCAGCGGCGACGGCGGCGAGGGAATTGGCGATGGCCAGGCCGCGGTCGCAGTGACCGTGCCAGTCCACGCGGATGGCAGCGCCGGAGGGCTTGACGATTTCCTCGACGGCGAATTTGACGAGGTTGTAGGCGCCCTGGGGAGTGGCGTGACCGACGGTGTCGCAGAGGACGATGGCGCGCGCGCCGCAGGAGATGGCGGTGGAATAGAGACGCTTGACCGTCTCGGGATCGGTGCGGGTGGTGTCTTCAGTGACGTACATGGAGGGCAGGCCTTCGGCGACGGCGAAGCGCACGGCTTTTTCGGTGGTGCGCTGGAGGTGATCCACGGTCCAGTCCTCGACGAGGCGGCGGATGGGGCTGGAGCCGAGGAAGGTGGCGGCTTCGAGAGCGATGCCCACGCGCTGGGAGATTTCGGCGATCGGGCGGATATCGTTTTCGTGGGTGCGCGCGGCGCAGTTGGGGCGGATGCGCATGCGGTTCGTGGCGATCTCGCGGGCCAGGGCTTCGGTGTGCTCGACGGCGCGGGGTCCGGCGCCAGGCAGGCCGATGTTCACGGAATCGAGGCCGAGGGCCTCCATGAGGTGGAGGATTTCGATTTTTTCCGCGATGCTGGGGTCGTGGACGGAGGGGTTCTGCAGGCCGTCGCGCAGGGTTTCGTCGTTGAGGAGAATGCGCGTGCCGGGGGGGATGGCCGGCGGGGCGACAGTGTTCCAATCGTAGATCAGGCTTTCCAGGGGCAGATCGTTTTGCGGCATTGCGGGAATCCTCCAGTGCCTTGCGCTTGCTTGCCCCTGCCCAAGAGAGATTCCTCGCTTCGCTCGGAATGACGGGAATAGGGGCTCTTAGAAACTCACACTTGGCAACTCGCTCTTAGGAATTCTCAGTAGCGCTGCGTGTAGCTGTGGGGCTGCTGCGCGGGATCAGGACGGTAGAGCGTCTTACAGAATTCGCAGCGATAAATTTCGGCCGCCGGGCCGATCAGCGCGGCGATCTCCTGCGGGTAGTCGTACCAGCGCTTGAGGTGGCCGTTGCAGAGCTTGCCCTTGGGGTCTTTTTCGTCGCAGGCGCGCTGCTTGGGTTTGCGGGTTTTGAGCTTGGGGGCGCTGGTGACGGCTGCGCCGCCCGAAGCGCCGGCAGTTTCCGGAGCACTTGCTCCGGTCTTGGGTTCTTCCGCCATGGGGGTTCCTCCTCTTACCGTAAGGACAACATCAGAATACCAAGAAAGAGGCCGGGCTCCCGACAAGGTCGGGATAAATTCCGCCCGGCGCCTACATAAGGGCAACAGCGGCGCGTCATAAGCCGTGGTTGCGGAACATGGTTTTGAGCGCGGCGCGGGCGTGACGCAGGCGCGCGGCGAGGCCACGGCCAAACTGAAATTGCAAGAAAGCGTCGGCGGCGCGCTCCAGATCCGCGCCATAACGATACCACCAGGGCTTGGCGCGGCCGGGGAGCAGGTCCGTGTCCACATACTTAAGGCGCACCATTTCGAGCAGACCGTAGCGGGAGTGCGTGCGGCCCCAGCCGCTGGCGCCGCAGCCGCCGTGCGGGGCCTCGGCGATGGCGAAGCCGCTGATGACGTCGTTGACCATGACCGCGCCGGCGCGGAGGCGCGCGGCAATCTCGCGGCCGCGGCGGGCATCGGCGGTCCAGACGCTGGCGGCGAGGGCGAAGGGCGAGTCGTTGGCAAGGGCCACGGCTTCATCGGCGTCGCGCACGGTCTGAATGGCGAGAATGGGGCCGAAGGTCTCTTCCTGAAAGAGGCGCATGGTGGGGTCGGCATCGAGGAGGACGGTGGGCTCGTAGAAGCAGGGGCCGAGATCGGGACGAGGGCGGCCGCCGGCGAGGAGGCGAGCGCCGCGGTCCACGGCGTCCTGGACCAGGTCGTGGACGCGCTGGACATGCTGCGCGCGAATGAGCGGGCCGACGTCGGTGTCCGGGTCGCTGCCCGGGCCGAGGCGCAGGCGGCGGGCTTTTTCGGCGCAGAGGCGGGCGAACTCCTCGCTGACGGACCGTTCCACGAAAATGCGCTCGACGGAGAGGCAGACCTGGCCGCAGTTGGTGAAACCGCCCCAGACGGCGCCGCTGGCGGCGATGTCCAGATCGGCATCGGCGAGGACGAGCATGGCGTCCTTGCCGCCCAGCTCGAGGACGGAGGGAATGAGGTGCGAGGCGCAGGCCTCGGCGACGCGGCGGCCGGTAGCCACGCTGCCCGTGAAGATGACTTTGTCCGGGCCGGCGGCGATGAGCGCCTGGCCCACTTCCCCGCCGCCCTGGACGATGCTGACGAGGCCGTCGGGAAAACCGGAATCGCGGAAGAGGCCGGCGATGGCATCGCCACAGGCGGGAGTGAACTCGCTGGTCTTGCAGACGACGGCGTTGCCGGCGGCGACGGCGGGAAGGATCTGCCCAAGGGGAATGGCCAACGGGTAGTTCCAGGAGCTGACGATACCGAGAACGCCATAGGGCTCGAAGAGGAGGCGGCCGGATTTGGCCTTGGCGGCGAGGCTGTGGTGGGCGACGGATTCCGGGCGCAGCATGGCCGGGGCGTTGGCGGCGTAGTAGGTTGCGGTATCGAGGGAGACGAAGAGGTCGGCGAAGAGGGCTTCGACGCGGGGCTTGCCGGTTTCGCGGACGACGAGATCGGCGAGAACGGAGCGCTGGGAGAACAATTGTTCCGCGAATTTCTTGAGCAACGCGCAGCGCTCGGCAATGGGGCGCTGGGCCCAGGCGGACTGCGCGGCGCGGGCATGGGCGAAGAGGCCGGGGAGGAGCGCGGCAGGGGTCTTCACAAATTGCCCGGCAACCTCGCCGGTGGCGGGGTTCAGCGAGGCCAAGAGCTCGGCCGGAATCGCAGGGGTAGCCATTGGCGGGATTCTAACCGAAAACGGAGATCAAGACACGGACGGCGGGGCGGTAATGCGCCAGGGCTCGGGATAGGCGACTTCGACCATCCACAGGCCCTGCGGGGGGACGGTGGGCCCGGACTTGGAGCGGTCGCGCAGCGCGTAGAGGCGGTCGATGTCCGCGGGCTGGAGCTTGCCGCGGCCGATATCGAGCAGGGTGCCGGTCATCTTGCGGACCATGTAGCGGAGGAAGGATTTACCGCGCACGGTGAAGTGCAGCTCTTCAGGGTCGGCGGCGCGCCGGACTTCGGCGGAGAAGATTTCGCGCAGGGTTTCGCGCTCGCGGTCGTCCTCTTCGGAGCCGGTGGAGGCGGCGAAGGAGGCGAAATCGTGGACGCCAACGTAGCGAGCGGCGGCCTCGGCCATGCGCGCTTCGTCGAGAGGATAAGGGTAGTGCAGGACGTAGCGCCAGTGGGTGGGCGGGAGGACGCGGCCGCGGTAGATGCGGTAGCGGTAGGTCTTGCCGAGGGCGTCATAGCGGGAGTGGAAAGTCGGGCCGACCTCTTCGGCGGCGACGATGCGGATGCTCGGCGGCAAGAGGGCGTTGCAGGCGCGCTGGAACTCGGAGGCGCCGAGGCCGGAGCGAGTCTGGAAGTGCGCCACCTGGCCGAGGGCGTGAACGCCGGCGTCGGTGCGCCCGGCGCAGTGGAGGACCATGCGCTCCTGGGTGAGGCGGTGGAGGACGGTGGTGATGGCGCCCTGAATGGTGGGCTTGTTGGGCTGGTTTTGCCAGCCGTGGAAATCGGTGCCGTCATAGGCGATGGTCAGCTTGAAGTAGCGCATGCGGTGAGCACGGCGCGGGGCGTCAGCGCCCGGCGCGGACGAAGCGGCTCCCAGGTTTGACGGCGGGGTTACCCTCGCGGCAGAGGGGGCAGGCGGCGGGCTGGTAGCTGTCGATGGTCAGGCCGAGCAGGGCGCGCGCCGGAACGGGAAAGTCGATCTTGCCGCCGCTGCGGTCGATGAGCGCGCCTACGGCCACGACTACGCCACCGGCCTCTTCCACGACGCGGATGGCTTCGAGGGTGGAGCCGCCGGTGGTCCAGACGTCTTCGATGACCAGGACGCGCTGGCCGGGATTGAGGCTAAAGCCGCGGCGGAGGGACATCGAGCCGCTGGCGTCGCGTTCGACGAAGAGCGCGGGGGTGCCGCCGCTGGAGCCGCCCGGAGGCTCGGGGAGGGCGCGAGCCACTTCCTGGCCGATGATAATGCCGCCCATGGCCGGGGAGACCACGACTTCGACGCGGTCCTGGGCGAAGCAGGCGGCCAGAGCCGCGCCGAGACGCTCCGCGTAGCGGGGATACTGCAGCACCAGGGCGCACTGCACGTACATAGCGCTGTGCAGGCCGCTGGAGAGCTCGAAATGGCCGCGGCGGATGGCCCCCGCGGATTCAAAAAGGTTGAGAAATTGGTCGCTGGAGTCCATGCCGCCCGTCACCCGGAAGAGTGCGCTAAATCATGAATCTTCAGGAGCCTAGCCGCGGCCCGGCGCGTTGTCAAGAAAGAGGCCGCCTGCTAGACTCAGCGGGTGCCGCGGGGTGCGGCGCGCCTCGAAGGAAAGCTCCAATCTGGCGATTCCATGAAACAAATTTCCGCTCGCCAACGTTCTACTGAATTGAGGGTCTTGCGTCTAAGTAGGGGTACGGCATAACCGAGGGGTGAGGATCACAATGAGAAAGTCGTTCGCACGTTCGCTGTTCGCGGCCTGGCTGGCAGTGGTGCTGGGCGCCGGCCCGGGCACGCCGCTGTTTGCGCAGGAAGCGGCGCAGCAGCCGGGCACGCCGGCGGCCAAGACCGCGCCGGGCGCGACGCCGCTCTCGCTGCAGCTCTCCAAGCACAATTTCTCGCGCGCGCCACGGGCGTTCCCGAACCTCATCAATCCCTACCGGCCGATCCAGTTGGAACGGCCGAACCTGGAGAACTCGCTGCGGCTGGAGCAGTTGATCCACGACGGGAAGATCGAGATCAGCCTGCGGGAGACGATCGAACTGGCGCTGGAAAACAACCTGGACATCGTGGTGCAGCGCTACAACCCGTGGATCGCGGATACGGACATTTTGCGCACGCTGGGAGGCGGGACGGGCCGGGGACTCTCGGGCACGGGAACGGCGACGTCGCTGGGGTCGATTCCGCCGCTGAATTTCGATCCGACGCTGACGTCCACCATCTCGTATGACGACCGCAACACGCCGGTGAACAACCCGTTCACGGCGGGGACCGGGACCTCGGCGCTGACCAGCCTGAAGACGCACACGGCGCAGTACAACACGCAATATTCGCAGGGCTTCTGGACAGGCACGGGGCTGGGGGTTTCCTGGAACAATACGCGCAGCTCGACCAGCTCGCCGGCGGCGCTGTTCAATCCGTCGGTGCAGAGCTCGCTGTTCGTTTCCATTCAGCAGGAACTGCTGAACGGCTTCGGGCTGCTGCCGAACACGCGCAACATCCGCATCGCCAAGAACAACCGCAAGATCGCGGACCTGCAGTTCGAGCAGCAGGCCATCACTACCATCACGGGGACGATCAACACCTACTGGGAACTGGTGTACGCGCGGGAAAACGTGAAGGTGCAGGAGCGCGCGGTGGGGGTCGCGGAGAAGCTGTACTCCGACAACAAGAAGCAGGTGGAGATCGGGACGATGGCGCCGATCGACGTGGTGCGCGCGGAATCCGAGGTGGCCACCAACCGGCAGAACCTGATCGTGGCCCAGACGGTGCTATTGCAACAGCAGCAGGCGCTGAAGAACGCCATTTCCAAGAATCCCCTGGACCCGAAACTGATCAATGTGGAGATCATTCCCACGGACCTGCCGGCCAAGCCGGAGCAGATCGAAGCGCCGATGTTCGAGGAGGCGCTGAAAGAGGCGTTTGCCAGCCGGCCGGACCTGCGGCAGCAGGAGTACAACCTGAAGAACGCGGACATCAGCGTGCGGGCGACGCGCAACGCGCTGCTACCCGTGGCGTCGGTCAGCGCGCAGTACGGCACGGTGGGGCTGGCGGGCAATTCCGCCCTTCTGGGGACGCCGTCGGTGGTGGCGGGGACGCCGGTGGTGGGGGCCAATGGACTGCCGGTCACCGTGCTCAACGCGAGCAGCGTGCCCATTCCGATTTATCTGCCGCAGAGCGTGCCGAACGTCACGGGCCTGGCGAAGGACGGGCTGAGCGGGGCGATGAGCCAGGTATTCCACAACCAGTTTCCGGATTACGCGGTGCAGTTCAGCCTGAGCATTCCGCTGCGCAACCGGCAGGCGCAAGCGGACAATCAGCGCGCGCTGCTGGCGCAGAGACAGCTCGAGGCGCAGGTGCAGCAGCTCAAGAACGCGGCGCTGCTGGACGTGCGCAACGCCTACATCGCGCTGGAACAGGACCAGGCGCGAGTGGAGGCGGCGATGAAGGCGCGGGTGCTGCAGGAGCAGACGTTTGACGCCGAGCAGAAAAAGTACCAACTCGGAGCGTCCACGGTATTCCTGGTGATTCAGACGCAGCGCGACCTGACCACGGCGCAGGGCAACGAACTGCGCGCGCTGGTGGACTTGGTCAAAGCCAAGGCGGATTACGAGCGGGCGCTGGGACGGACGCTGGACGTCAACCGGGTGACGCTGGCGGACGCCAAGAGCGGCGAGGTGGAGCGCGAAACGCTGATCCCGGGGACGCTGCACGGCGAGGTGCGAGGCACGTCGACGGGCAATTAGCGCCGCAGCGGCGCCGGCCTTTTTCAAGCGCGCCAGACCGCCTTGCATAGGTCTACTTATCACGGGTTACCACCGAGCGGTCGACTTCAGCTTCAGCGACAAGCGGGCCGCCAGTTACTGCTTTTGGCAGCACCTGCGCTTGTCCTCGGCAGCGCTTTCGACTACCATACATAAGGTGCGCGCAATTCAACCAGTTGTTTGAATTTTTGCGCCCCGGGGGTGCCGCACCATGGCTGAACAGGACAAGGGAGTCACCCAGACCGTCGCCGCCTCCGAAGTTTCCTCCGCGCACCGCACGCCCTCGGCCCAAGAACGCGCGTGGGAGGAAAACACGCTGCGGCCCACACTGGAGAAGAGCCCGGAGCGGCTGCCGGAATTCACGACCATCTCGGGCTACCCGATCCGCCGCCTGTACACTCCGGCCGATCTTTCCGGCTTCGACGCCGACCGCGACCTGGGCTTTCCCGGGGAGCCGCCCTACACGCGCGGGATTCATTCGACCATGCACCGCACGCGGCTGTGGACCATGCGGCAGTTCGCGGGCTTCGGCACGGCCGAGGACACCAACCAGCGCTTCCGGTATCTGCTGGGGCAAGGACAGACAGGCCTGTCCACGGCGTTCGACCTGCCGACACTGATGGGCTATGACTCCGACCACGCGCTGGCGGAGGGCGAAGTCGGCAAGTGCGGCGTGGCCATCTCTTCCCTGGCGGACATGGAAGTGCTGTTCGACAAGATTCCGCTGGCCGACGTGACCACGTCCATGACTATCAATTCGCCCGCGGCGATTATCTGGGCGATGTACCTGGCGGTGGCGGAAAAGCAGGGCGCGGACTGGAAGAAGATTTCCGGGACGATCCAGAACGACATTCTGAAGGAGTACATCGCACAGAAGGAGTACATCTACCCGCCGGAACCCTCGATGCGGCTGGTGATCGACACGTTCGAGTTCGGGGTGAAGAACACGCCGAAGTTCAACACCATCTCGATCAGCGGGTACCACATCCGCGAGGCGGGGTCGACGGCGATCCAAGAGCTGGCGTTCACGCTGCGGGACGGGATGGAGTACGTGGAATACGCGCTGCGCCGCGGGCTGAAGGTGGACGAGTTCGGGCCGCAACTGTCGTTTTTCTTCAACGCGCACAGCGATTTTTTCGAGGAGATCGCCAAGTACCGCGCGGCGCGGCGCATCTGGCACAAGGCCATGGTGGAGCGCTATGGGGCGAAGAGCGCGCGGTCATGGGCGCTGCGCTTCCACACGCAGACGGCGGGATGCTCGCTGACGGCGCAGCAGCCGTACAACAACGTAGTGCGCACGGCGATCCAGGCGCTGGCCGCGGTGCTGGGCGGGACGCAGTCGCTGCACACCAACTCGCTGGACGAGGCCTGGGCGCTGCCCACGGAGTTCGCGGCGACGATTGCGCTGCGCACGCAGCAGATCATCGCACACGAGACCGGGGTGACGAACACGGTGGATCCGCTGGGCGGGTCATATTTCGTGGAGACGCTAACCAACGAGATCGAGCGCGCGGCGTGGGACTACATTCACAAGATCGACGCCATGGGCGGGATGGTGGCGGCGATAGAGCGCAGCTACCCGCAGCGCGAGATTGCCGAGGCTTCCTACCGCTACCAGATGGCCGTGGACCACAAGGAAAAGATCATGGTGGGGGTCAACGACTACGTGGCCGACGAAAAGCCGCTGGAGATTCTGCAGATTGACGAGACCGTGGCCCACCGCCAGGCCGAGCGGCTGGCGAAGCTGCGAGCGGAACGCTCGAAAGACGAGGTGGCGCGGCGGCTGGGCGCGTTGCGCAAGGCCGCCGAGGGCAAAGACAACCTGATGCCCTATCTGTACGACGCGGTGAAGGCTTACGCGACGCTCGGGGAGATCTGCGACGCGATGCGCGAGGTGTTCGGCACGTACGAGGAAGTGGCGATTACCTAAGTCTGACAAATCCAAGGACGTTCCGGGAACACAACCCTTATGCCTGAGAAGAAGATTCGAGTATTGATTGCCAAGCCGGGGCTGGATGGGCACGACCGCGGCGCCAAGGTGATTGCGCGGGCGCTGCGCGATGCGGGCATGGAAGTGATCTACACCGGCCTGCGGCAAACGCCGGAGATGATCGCTTCGGCGGCGGTGCAGGAGGACGTGGACGTCATCGGCCTGTCGATTCTTTCCGGGGCGCACAATACCATCTGCCCGCAACTGATGAACCTGCTGCGCGAAAAGGGCATGGGCGACGTGACCGTGCTGGTCGGCGGGATTATTCCCGAGGCGGACCTTGCCGTTCTCAAAAAGGCGGGCATCGCGGAGATTTTCCTCCCGGGGACGTCGACGCAGGACATCGTGGCGTTCATTCAGAAGCGCCACCCGCAGCAGGCATAAGCTGCGGCAGCATTCCGCGCATCCTTCACGGAACGATACTTACCATCCAGGTTGCAAGCTGCGAGTGAATTCGCGGCAAAGCGGAAAGCACGCGAGGTGAAAACGCGGGCGCGGGATTCCCGTATTATGGTATTATCGGCTCGCTTAGCCCGCACTGAGACAAGGAGACATCAATGGCCCGCATCAGCTATGTCGCTCCCGAGACGATTGCCGACCCGCAAGCGCGCCGGTGGCTCGAGGACGCGATAAAGGCCGGGCGGCCCGGACCGGAGAACCAGGCGATTCGCGCGCATCAGCCGGACGTGATGCGCTCGTTCACCACGACCTTCGACATGCTGTTCAAGAAAGACAAGGGCACGGTGGAGTGGGAGCTCAAGGAGCTGCTGCGGGCGTACATCGCCATCAGCATGTCCTGCAATTATTGAATGAACCAGGGATCCGCGCAGGGTGCGCGGAACAAAGAAGACCGGATGTCGGAAGTGCATAAGTACGAGGAGTCCGAGCGGTTCACGGCGCGCGAAAAACTGGCGTTGAGTTACGCCGACGCCATCATGTGGGCTCCGGAGAGAGCGGACGACGCCATGTGGCAGCAGCTGCACGCCGAATTCAGCGAGCCGCAGATCGTGGAGATCGGGTACTGGACGGGATTCATCTTCGGCGGGCAGCGCTGGCTGCGCACGCTGCAGACCCAAGCCGGGGAACTGGCCGCATTTCTCGCCGAAAAAAGAAGCGAAAAAGTATAACCGTGCCCCGCCGCCCCTGGTACAGAGACCTCTACGTGCAGGTCCTGGTGGCGATTGCCCTGGGCATTTTCACCGGGCATTTCTTCCCCAAAGCCGGCATAGCCCTCAAACCGCTGGGTGACGGTTTCATCGCGCTGATCAAAATGATGATCGGGCCGGTGATCTTCTGCGTCCTGGTGCAGGGCATCGGGTCCATGACCGACATGAAGAAGGTCGGGCGCGTGGGCTTGAAGACGCTGGTCTATTTCGAAATCGTATCCGTGTCGGCGCTGCTCATCGGCATGGTGGTGGCGCAAGCGGGACAGCCGGGCCGGGGATTGAACATCAATCCGGCGGCACTGGACGCCAAATCCGTGGCCGCGTACGTCAGCCACGCCAAGGATACGGGGCTCGCCGGGCAACTGCTGCGTACCATTCCCGCGACGTTCCTGGACGCCTTCATTCACGACGATTTTCTGCAGGTCGTGCTGCTGGCCATCCTCTGCGGCTTCGCCATTTCGCGCCTGGGAGAAAGCAGCGCCGGAGTGACGCGCGCGGTCGGGGTGGCCAGCAAAGTGTGTTTCGGCATCATCCGCATGATCGTGCAGCTGGCGCCCATCGGCGCATTTGGCGCCATGGCCTTCACCGTCGGGCGTTACGATCTCGCCGCGCTCTCCAATCTCGCCAAGCTGATCGGAACTTTTTATCTCACCAGCGCACTCTTCGTATTGCTCATTCTCGGGACCATCGCATACCTGGCGGGCTTTTCGCTCCTGCGTTTTCTGGCCTACATCAAGGACGAGCTGCTGATCGTGCTGGGCACCAGCTCGTCGGAAACCGTGATCCCGGACATGCTGCGGAAGCTGGAACGCCTGGGCGCGCCGAGCTCGATTGCGGGGCTGGTGTTTCCGATGGGCTACAGCTTCAATACCGACGGCGCGAATATCTACATCACGCTGGCGGTGCTCTTCCTGGCGCAGGCCACCAACGTCCATCTCTCGCTGGGGCAGGAGGTGCGCGTGCTGCTCTTCGCCATGATTGCCTCGACGGGAGGCGCGGGGGTGCCTGGCGGGGCATTCGTGAAGGTGGCGGCGGTGCTCAGCGTCTTTCCCGAAATACCCGTGCAGGCCCTGGCGCTGCTGCTGGGCGTGGACAAATTCATGAGCGAATGCCGCGCCTTGACGAACGTCATCGGCAACGGAGTGGCGACGCTGGTGGTCAGCCGGTGGGAGGGCGAGTTGGACGTGGCGAAAATGCGCGAGGTTATGGGCGGCAAATAGCACCGGCAAACAGGGATAACCAGTGCGCGGCTGAACAATCCTCACCGAAAACAGCAGAAGCAATTCCCTGCTCCGGATCACTCCCCATTTTTGCCCCCTTTCGCAGCAATGAGGACCTCTCCTCGCACGCGGCCGCGGGGGCCGGCGCGGCCTCGCGCAAACCGGCGTTACCCCTTATACTGTCGCTCGGCTGCATCAGAAGCGCGCGGCGCGCCGCCGCGCCCGTTGCGCAAAATCCATCGCGAGGTCCGCGCGTGTCCGACTCCGCCCTGAAGTCCAAGTTGAACGTGCACTCCCCGGAGTGCGAAAAGAATGCGCGCCGCATCGTGGATCTCCTGACGGAGATGAAGAACGAAGAGGAGCGCATCCGGCAGGGGGGCGGCGCGAAGGCCATCGAGGCGCAGCACAAGAAGAGCCGGCTGACGGCGCGGGAGCGCATCGCCAGGCTGATCGATCCGAAAACAGCGTTCTTCGAGCTGGGATTGTATGCCGCGCACGAAATGTACGAGGAGTGGGGCGGGGCGCCCTCCGCGGGAACGATTACCGGGCTGGCGCGGGTGTGCGGGCGGCTGTTCATGATTATCGCCAATGACGCCACGGTGAAGGCCGGGGCGTTCTTTCCGATGACCGCGAAGAAGGTGATCCGCGCGCAGAATATCGCCATCGAGAACCGCATTCCGACGATCTACCTGGTGGACTCGGCCGGCGTGTTCCTGCCGTTGCAGGAGGACGTGTTCCCGGATACCGACGATTTCGGGCGGGTGTTCCGCAACAACGCGGTGATGAGCGCGATGGGGATTCCGCAGGTGACCGCAATCATGGGGATGTGCGTGGCGGGCGGGGCGTATCTGCCGGTGATGTGCGACCACATTCTGATGACCGAAGGCTCGGGGCTGTTTCTGGCGGGGCCGGCGCTGGTGCAGGCGGCGATCGGGCAGAAATCCTCGGCGGAGGAACTGGGCGGGGCGAAGATGCACGCGCAGATCAGCGGCACGGTGGATTTCCGCGAGGCGGACGACGAGAGCTGCCTGAAGCGCATCCGGGCGCTGGTGGACAAGATGGGCGCGGGGAATCCCTCGCCGTTCAGCCACGAGAAGGCGCGCGAGCCGCTATATCCGGGAGAGGAGATCTACAGCGCGTTTTCGGGCGATCCGGCGAAGCAGTACGACATGCGCGAGGTGATCGCGCGGGTGGTGGACGGCAGCGAGTTCGAGGAGTACCGCGCGGAATACGGGGAGACGCTGCTGTGCGGCTACGCGCGGATCGGCGGGTGGGCCGTGGGCATCGTGGCCAACCAGAAGAAACACGTGCAGACGCTGGCGCGGGGCTCGGACCAGAAGCGCATCGAATTCGGCGGGGTGATCTATACGGAGTCGGCGGAGAAGGCGGCGCGCTTCATCCTGGACTGCAACCAGAACCGCATTCCGCTGGTGTTTCTGCACGACGTGAACGGGTTCATGGTGGGCAAGGACGCGGAATGGAGCGGGATCATCCGCGCCGGAGCCAAGATGGTCAACGCGGTGGCCAACAGCGTGGTGCCGAAGATCGCGGTGATCTGCGGCGGGAGCTTCGGCGCCGGGCACTATGCGATGTGCGGGAAGGCGTACGATCCGCGGTTCATTTTTGCGTGGCCGACGGCGCGCTATGCGGTGATGAGCGGAGACGCCGCGGCGGGGACCCTGGCGGAGATCAAGCTGAAGCAATTGGAGCGCGAAGGCAAGAAGGTGGATGAAAAGCTGCGCAAGGAGATGTACGAGACGGTGAAAGCGACCTACGAGCACCAGACGGACCCGCGTTATGCGGCGGCGCGGCTGTGGGTGGATGCGATCATAGATCCAGCGCACACGCGCGAGGCGCTGATCTGGGCGCTGGAAGCGGCAGCGTTGAATCCGGAGATCAAGGAATTCAAGACGGGGGTATTGCAGACCTGACATGGAACCCGTGAAATTGATCGAGTGCCCGCGCGATGCGTGGCAGGGATTGCCGGAGTTTATTCCGACAGAATACAAGGCGGAATATCTGAAGGAGCTGGTGCTGGCGGGGTTCAAGCACATTGACGCGGTGAGCTTCGTTTCGCCCAAACACGTGAAGCAGATGGCGGACAGCGAAGAGGTGATGAAGCGGTTGAACGCTTCCCTGCCCGCGGGCGTCCCGCCGCCGGAGATTATCGGGATCGTGGTGAATGAGAAGGGGCTGGAGCGGGCGCTGGCGACGCCGGGAGTGACGACGATCGGCTACCCGTACTCGATTTCGGCGTATTTCCGGCGCGCCAATGCCAACATGAGCCGCAGCGAATCGCGGGCGCTGGTGGAAAAGCTGAAGAAAGAGACGGCGGCGGCGGGGCGCGACCTGGTGATCTACATTTCGATGGCCTTCGGGAATCCCTACGACGAGCCGTGGGGGCCGGAGATCGTCGAGGAGACATTGGAGTGGCTGAAGGATATCCGGGTGCGCACGGTTTCGCTGGCGGACACGGCGGGGAATGCTTCGCCGGAACTGGTGGGCACGCTGTACAACCAGGTGAAGAACCACGTGGCGGGGATCGAGCTGGGGGTGCACCTGCACAGCCGGCCGGAGACCAAGGAGGCTAAGGTGCTGGCGGCGTACGCGGCGGGCTGCCGGAGATTCGATAGCGCGCTGACGGGACTGGGCGGGTGCCCGTTTGCAGGGGATGAGCTGGTGGGGAACCTGGCCACCGAGTCGGTGCTGGCGGCGCTGCGCACGGCCGGCGGAGATCCCGGTGTGCGCGCCGAACGACTGGCGCGCGTTATCCAGATGAGCGACGAAATTCGCCGGAAATACGCGCACGCGCCACTACCCAACTGAGGAGAATTTTTCGCCTATGTACTCGACGCTGCTGCTGGAAACGGCGAACGACATCGCCACCATCACGCTGAACCGGCCGGAGAAGCGCAACGCCATCTCCACGCAGATGATTCAGGAGCTGCTGAGCGCGCTCGAGGAGATCGAGAGGGGCGCGGCGCGGCTGGCGATCCTGACGGGGAACGGCAAAGCGTTCTGCTCGGGGATGGACCTGGAAATGCTGGCGGCCATTGCCCGGCAGTCGCCGAAGGAGAACCTCGAAGATTCGCGGCGGATGGCGGGGATGTTCCGGCGGATCTGGAGTTTTCCGAAGCCGCTGATCGCGGCGGTGAACGGGGCGGCGCTGGCGGGCGGGTGCGCGATTGCCACGCTGTGCGACTTCACGCTGGCGGCGCCGGTGGCGAAATTCGGGTACACGGAAGTGAAGATCGGATTTCTGCCGGCGATCGTTTCGGTTTTCCTGACGCGGCAGATCGGGGAGAAGCGGGCGCGGGACCTGCTGCTCACGGGGCGGATTATCGAGGCGCTGGAGGCGAAAGAGCTGGGGCTGGCGACGGAGCTGGTGCCGGCGGAGCGGCTACTGTGGCGCGCGCGGGACCTGGCGGACACGCTGCTGGCGGCCAGCCCGACGAGCCTGGCGCGGACCAAGCGCCTCCTGACCGATGCGGCCGCGGCGGGGCTGGACGCAGACCTGGAGCGGGCCATTGCGGAGAATGCGCGCGTGCGCTCGACGGCGGATTTCCGGGAGGGGCTGGCTTCGTTCCTGGAAAAGCGCAAGCCGGTGTGGCGCGGCGAAGAGGGCGCCTGAGGATGAGCCAGCACGACACGACGCTGCGGGTGCGCTACGCGGAAACCGACCAGATGGGCGTGGTGTACCATGCCAACTACCTGATCTGGTTCGAGGTGGGGCGCGTCGAGCTGCTGCGCGCGCTGGGGTTCAACTACAAGGAGATGGAAACGCAGGACGATTGCCATATCGTGGTTGCCGACGCGCATTGCCGGTATCTGCAGCCGGCGCGCTACGATGATGTGCTGCGGGTGCGGACGCGTATCGCGGAGTCCGGCACGCGCATCGTGAAGTTTTCCTACGAACTTTTCCGCGCGGCGGACGAAGAACTGCTCGCCACGGGGGAGACCATACACGTCATCTGCGGAAAGAACGGCCGGCCCAAGTCCCTCCCGGGAAAATATCGCGCCGTCCTGGCGGTTCCTGCAGCGCAGACGGCCAAGCTGAGAGATGCATGACAGTCACGATTGCGGGTAACAATCTGACGTTTGCGCAGCTGTACGAGGTGGTCTTTCGCGGCGCAACGGTGGAGATTGCGCCGGAGGCGGCGGAGCGGATGAAGGCGTCGCGGGGCGTGGTGGAGCGCGTGGTGCGCGAGGGGGCGACGGCGTACGGAATCAACACGGGCTTCGGCAAGCTGGCCTCGGTGCGCATTTCGGCGGACCAGGTGCGGCAGTTGCAGGTGAACCTGGTGCGCTCGCACTCCTGCGGAGTGGGCGCGCCGCTGAGCGAAGCGGAAACGCGGGCGATGATACTCCTGCGGGCGAATGCGCTGGCCAAGGGATTGAGCGGGGTGCGGGCGTCCACGGTGGAAACGCTGTGCGCGATGCTCAACGCCGGGGTGCATCCGGTGATCCCGGGGCAGGGCTCGGTGGGGGCTTCGGGGGATCTGGCGCCGCTGGCGCACCTGGCGCAGGTGGTGATCGGCGAGGGCCAGGCGCGCTACCGCGGGGAGTTGCTGCCCGGCGGGGTGGCCATGAAGCTGGCGGGGATCACGCCGGTGGCGCTGGAGGCCAAAGAGGGGCTGTCGCTGCTGAATGGAACGCAGGGGATGCTGGCGCTGATCAGCATCGCGCTGTACGAAGCGGACGTGCTGGCGGATACGGCGGACGTGGCCGCGGCGCTCTCGATGGACGCGCTGCGCGGGACACCAAACGCGTTCGATGCGCGGATCATGGAGGCGCGGGCGTACGCCGGAGCGGCGGCGACGGCGCGCAATCTGGTGCGGCTGAACGAAGGCAGCCAGATCCGGGATTCGCATCGCGGGGCGGAGAAAGATCCGCGGGTGCAGGATCCCTACAGCGTGCGCTGCACGCCGCAGGTGCACGGAGCGGTGCGCGATGCGCTGGCGCAAGCGCGGGCGACGGCGCTGGTGGAGCTGAACAGCGCTACGGACAACCCGCTGGTCTTCGTGCGCGACGCGAAGACGGGCGCGGGCGACATCCTCAGCGGGGGGAATTTTCACGGGCAGCCGCTGGCCATGGCCGCGGACCAGATCGCCGTGGCGCTGGCCACGCTGGGCGGGATCTGCGAGCGGCGCATCGAGCAGATGACCAATCCGCTGACCAGCCTGCTGCCGGCGTTCCTGACGCCGGAGCCGGGGCTGAATTCGGGGTTCATGATCGCGCAGGTGACCGCGGCGGCGCTGACCAGCGAAAACCGCGCGCTGGCTGCGCCGCATTCGGTGGATTCGATTTCCACGTCGGGCAACCAGGAAGATTACGTGTCCATGGGCATGAGCGCAGCGCGGCGGCTGGAGCGCATGCTGGCCAACCTGCGGTATATCGTGGCGATCGAGCTGCTGTGCGCGTGCCAGGGGATCGATCTGCTGGCGCCGCTGCAGACTGGGACGCTGGCGAAGAAGGCCTACGACGCAGTACGGGCGAAGGCGCCGAAGGTGGTGGAGGATCGTCCACTGGCGCCGGATATGGAAGCAGTGGCGGCGCTGATCGGGCAGGCGCAGATCGCGCAATTGTTGCGGTGAGTTCAGTAAGTAGCCAACTCTAAAAGCGGGCGCAGCGAGCTGCGCCCCTATAGCCTAAATTTAGAAGACACATCTCCGGTCCGGGCGGGGTGTCTCGATTCGTCCGTGGACCGCGTGTTTCAGGCGAGGGATTCGAGGAAGAAGGTGCCCATGCGCCAGGCGGCGAGGTAGCTGAAGGGGGGTAGCTCGAGTGAGTAGTGGCCGCAGGGGAGCGCGAGGGTGCGCGGGTCGCAGCCGTGGGTGCGCAGGGCGCCGAGCATTTCGGCGGTCAGCTCGGGAAGGAAGGTGGGGTCGTAATTGCCGTAGACCATGAAGCAGTTTTTGCCCGCGCCCAGGCCGAGTTCGACGTAGGGCATGGGGCTGATGGGGGCCCAGAAATGGCGAAGTTCGTCGAGGGAGATCTTGCTGCGCAGGCCTTCCCAGACGTGGTTGGTGGTCATGCCGTATTTGACCACGTCGGCGAAGTAAGTGGAAACGTGAAAGAAGCCCGCGGCGCGGACAGCGGGATCGTGCACCAGGGTGATATAGCCGACGGAGGAGCCGATGCTGGTGCCGAGGACACCGAGGCGGGTGTAGCCCTGGCTTTCGAGCCAGCGCAGGCATTGCCGCGCATCCATGACCGCCTGGCGATTGGCCTGCAGGGTGAGGCCGATGTTGGGGCCGACGAGCTGGTCGGCACGCTCGTGGCCCTGGGCCATGCGCCGGTCGTGATAGGGGAGACTCAGACGCAAAACGGTAATGCCGAGGAGCTGCAGCCACTGGCACAAGGCGCGCTGCCCTTCCCACTTGGCGTTCCAGTTGGGAAGAACGAGAACCGCCGGGCCACCGCGGCGCGCCGGAAAGAACTGCGCGTGGACGGTGTTGTTCTCCGGGGAATCCGAGCACAGGGCGCTGGTGAAGGTCAGGACGTTGTCGTGGAGGCGGTAGTCGGCGGCCGGGCCAACGGCGAACCATTCGCGGCTGTTTTCGATGGTGGCGGGGACCCAACGGCGCAGGAAGCCGCGGGGATCGGGCTCGCCGGCACGGCCGCCGATGTGCTCGAGGCCCCATTCGAGCGGGCGCACCATGCGGTTGTCGTCGGTGGTCCAGCGACGGTGCTCGTAACGGCGGATTTTCTGTTCGAGCCAGTGCATAAGAGTGAAGAATCAAATATAGCGGAGCGGCCAGAGGGGCGCAAACCGCGTGATGAGAGGGGAAAGCGTAGTAGTGGCGCACGGTGAAACGGTTGCAGCGTTCCAGGATGGAACGGTGTTAGCCATGCGACACGCGGGGCGGGGCCTTTGTTGAGGCGGGTGCGGGTCTGTGGCACAGTCAAAATGTGCTTACTCTCTTCTTTTTGGTGCTGGGGCTGATCATCGGCAGCTTCCTGAATGTGTGCATCACGCGCATTCCGGAAGAGCTGTCCATCGTGACGCCGGGCTCGCGCTGCCCGCGCTGCAAGACGCCCATCCGGCCTTTCGACAATATCCCGGTGCTGAGCTGGCTGCTGCTGCGCGGGAAATGCCGGGACTGCGGGCTGCCCATTTCGCCGATGTACCCGGCGGTGGAACTGCTGACGGGGCTGGTTTTCGTGGCCTGCTATGCGGAATTCGGGATAAGCGCGGAGCTGTTCAAGTGGCTGTTCTTTGCCGGTCTGCTGATCGTGCTGACGGTGACCGACCTGCAGGTGCGCATGCTGCCCGACGCGGTGAACTGGCCGGGCTTCGGCATGGGACTGGTGTTCAGCGCGGCGGTGCCGCCGCAGGACGGCACGGCGCTGTGGGTGGTGCAGACGTTCGTGCACCGCCGTGCGCCGGAGATGGCCGTGGGGCTGCTGGATGGGCTGCTGGGCGCGGCATTTGGCAGCCTGCTGCTATGGGGCACCGGGAGAGCGTATAAGGCGTTGCGGGGCCACGAGGGCATGGGGCTGGGCGACGTGAAGATGATGGCCATGGTGGGGACGTTCCTGGGGTTCCGGGGCACGTTCCTGACGATTCTGGTGGGCACGTTCCTGGGAAGCGTCGTCGGGATCGGGATCGTCCTGACGCTGTACGTGGCGGGCTGGGGGCGGGAGCTTGCCCAACGGGCGAGCCGGCGCGGACTCGGCAGCATTCAATCGCTGCGCTTCTATCTGGCGAGCCAATACCAACTGCCCCTGGGAACGTTTCTGGGGATCGCCGCCTTGCTGGTGGTGTTTCTGAGCCGGCACCCCGTTTTCTACCGGGTTCCGGGAGCCCACTGAAGCGCGCCCCGCCGGAGCAGCCATGCTGACCGTCATCCTCATGCAAGGAGAGTTTCAGGGCAACGGACGGTGGGCCTTCTACGGTCTGGGTTTTTTCTTCGGACTCATCGCCCTTATCGCCTTCCTGACCTTCGTCATCCGCCGCGTGTTCCGGCGCGGACGCGAGGAGCAGACATCGCCGCTGGAAGCCGCGCCCAATAGCGACAACGCCTCGGCGTTCATGACCGCGTCGATGCAGGGAGTGATCCAGAAGCTGCGCGAGCAGGAGAAGGAACTGGAGCGGCTGCACCGCGAGGAAAAAGAGCGGGCGGTGCAATCGGAAAAGCTGAGCGAAGAAGTGACGCGCAACATGCCCGCCGGGCTGCTGGTGGTGAACGCCATGGGCATCATCGTTAGCGCGAATCCCGCCGCCGAGCAGGTGCTGGGCATGCGCGGGCTGGCGTACCGGCGGTACAGCGAGGCCCTCGGGGAAAGTTCCGGGCTGGTGGCCCTGGTGGCTAGCTGCCTGCAGCAAGGCACGATCCACCGGCGGGAGCAGGTGGAGCACACCACATTGCAGGGAGAGATCCGGCTGCTGGGTGCCACGGTTTCGCCGATCCGGCGCGGCGACAAGATCAATGGGGCCATCTGCCTGCTGAGCGACCTCACGGAACTGGCGGCCCTGCAGCAGCAGGTGCAGCTAAAAGAGAACCTGGCGGTGCTCGGAGAGCTGTCCGCGGGAATCGCGCACGAATTCAAGAATGCCCTGGCCACCATTTCCGGCTACGCGCAGTTGATCCGCGGGGAAAACACGCCGGAGGAAACGGCGGAATACGCCGGACTGATACTGGAGCAGTCGCGAAACATCACGCAGGTGGTCACGGAATTCCTGAAGTACGCGCGGCCGTTGGAAATTTCGCACGAGCAGGTGCTCCTGCAGCCGATCGTCGAGCGCGTCGTCGCCGAACTGCAGGAAGCCTTCCCCGAGGTGCAGATCGCGGCGCAGGGAAACTTTGGCCGGGTCGCCGGGGAGGAGGGCTTCCTGCGGCAGGCGCTGTTGAATCTGGCGCGCAACGCCGTGGAGGCCGCCGGCGCTGCTCCCGGGGGCGGGCGGGTCCGCCTGGAAGGCAGCATCGTGGGCAATGCGGGAGCCGAAACGCAGCAGATCAGCATTGTGGATAACGGACCGGGCATCGCCGCCGGAGCCCTGAACAAGATCTTCGTGCCCTTCTTTACCACCAAGGCGAACGGCACCGGCCTGGGCTTGCCGGTGGTCCAGAAGATCATCGTGCAGCATGGCGGCAAGGTCGAAGCGCGCAACCACGCGGGGGGCGGAGCGGAGTTTATCGTTACGCTACCCGCCGGTCCAACGGCCTCCGAAGCGCTAAAATAGTAACCTAAGCAAAATGTCGGGGTCCCCTGCCTTGCTCCGGCGAAAGAGGCGTATATGCAAGCTATTTCCGCATTTCGCGCAGTGACCCTTCTGGCGGCTGCCGCGATTGTCAGCGTTCCGGCCTATGCCCAGCAGGAGCAGCAAGTGTCCGTGGCCGAGGCTGCGCGCAGAACCCGGGCACAGAAAAAGACCCCCACAAAGCCAGTAAAGATTTATACGGACGACGAACTGGCCCGCAGCACGCCGGCAAGCACTCCCGCCCCGGCGGGCACGGCGGGAACTGCGGAGAAGGCCGCCGCGAAAAAGCCGGGCGAAGAAGGCGCGAGCGCAAAGGGCGAGGGCAAGGAAGCGGGTGGCGGAGCTGCCAAGGATGAAAAGTACTGGCGGGCGAGATTCCAGCAGGCCCGCGAAAACCTGGCGCGCGCGGAAAAGGAACTGGACGTGCTGCAGCGCGAATCCAGCAAGGCCCAGTTGCAGAACTACAACGATCCCAACAAGGCCATGCAGGAACAGTTTGCGCGCAAAGAGATCAACGAAAAGCTTGCGCAGATCGAAGCCAAGAAGAAGGAGATCGAAGATCTCCGGAATTTCCTTAGCAAGCTCGAAGACGAGCTCCGCCTGTCCGGAGGGGACTCCGGCTGGGCCCGCTAGCGCCGGCGGTAC
>JAIQEV010000054.1 GCA_020073585.1 Terriglobia bacterium | reverse complement strand
AATATCAGAATGAAACTCAATCCAACGGCTGCCGAGATGACGCAGATTTGGCTTCGGTTCAATCATAAACCTCACAGAGAAACGCATTGATATTGACATGTTTGGTGGCATCTGTATCGTGAAAGCTGCAAGACGCCACAGCGAGCTGCCTCATTTTTCAACCGAGTGAACTAAGCGTTGCTGACCCGCCCCAGTGATGGCTACAGCGCGCCCGCCGCGGTGCGGGCCGATGCTGCGCCAGCGCAGTTCGGAGAAGAGCTGGGGGTCGAAGTTCTGGGAGGGCTGCTGGGCGGGGGCGGGCGCGGCGCCGGCGGCCAGGAAGAAGAATAAGACTGCCAGAAACCGCACCACGTTGCGCTGCAGAGTCATGCTCGCCTCCCCGAAGGGGTCGAGGATAGCGCGAGCGGGGTGCGCGGGCAATGAGGGAGAGGGGGGACGGAAGGAAGAGAAGAAAGAACGGGCACGGCGGTGCCGTGCCCCTACGAGGGAAGAGGGCGAGTTGATGTCGCTCGGCGCTGCGGAGCACAGGCTCCCGACCGGGTCGGGACAAGTTCCGCCTGTGCTACTGGTGATGAGGGGAAAGGCTGGGCGGAGTTGAGCCGCTGAGTTAGTCGGCGGGCTTGGCGGGGGGTCTGGGCGGAGTGGGATCGCCTTTGACGTAGTGGGCGTACCAGGCGAGGTAGCGCTCGAGGCGGTCCTGGATGTGGGAGGGCGCGGTGAACTGGTGAAACTCGCCGGGATAGACGACGAGCTCGGTGGGGATGCCGAGGCGCTTGAGGGACTGGTAAAGCTGCTCGGAATTGATGATGGGGACGTTCCAGTCGATGTTGCCGCCCATGACCAGCGTCGGGGTGGTGATCCTGGTGACTTTATTGAAGGGCGCGAGTTTTTCCCACAGGGCGCGATTCTCCCAGGGCAGGCCCAACTCGATCTCGTATTCCCGCTGGTACTGATCGTGGCCGTAGTTGGTGACGTAGAGGAATTCGCTGGCGCCGGAGATGGCGGCCTTGAAGCGCGTGGTCTGGGTGATGATGAAGTTGGTGGAGATGCCGCCGTAGGACCAGCCGCCCACGCCGAGCTTGTCGGGGTCGGCGATGCCCTGGGCGATGGCGTAGTCCACCATGGCCATGTCGTCCTGGTAGTCCTTGTTGCCCCAATCCGCGTAGATGGCCTGGCAAAAGTTCTGGCCGTAGCCGGAAGAGCCGCGGGGGTTGGGGAACAACACGGCATAGCCGTTGGCGGCGAAGAGCTGGGCGAGGTGGCTGAATTCGGCGTAGTAAGCCCACACCGGGCCGCCGTGGGGACGGAGGATGGTGGGGTACTTTTTGCCGGGGGTGTAGTCGAGGGGCTTATAGAGGTAGCCGGAGACGGTGGTGCCATCCTTGCTTTTGAAGCGGACGTACTCGCCCTCGGAAAGCTTGAGCTGAGCCAGCAGAGCGTCGTTGGTATGCGTGATTTGCGAGAGCTTGCCGCCGGGGAGAGCGTAGATTTCGTCGGGACGAGTCACTGTGGCCATCTGCGCGGCGATTTCTCCGGTTTTCGCCAGCGCATAGGCATTCACCATCACCCGCCCGCCGATGGGCCGCGTGACTTCGCCGCCTGCCGCCGGAATGCGGCAGAGGTTCTGGGTGCCATCGTCGTCGGCGATGAAATAGACGGAGTTGCCATCCGGAGAGAAGTGCGGATCGCTGACGTTGCGGTCTAAGGCCAGGGTCAGGAGTTTCGCAGCTCCGCCGGCGGCGGGGGCCACGGCGAGATGTTTCGTGGCGTACCAGAAGAGGCGCGGATCGAGCTGGCTGACGAAGGCGATCCATTGGCCGTCGGGGGACCAAGCGGGGGAGCTGTCGGCACCGGGATTGGTGGTGATCTGGGTGAGGTGCGCGCCCTTGTCGGTGTTGTCGGCGGCAACGACCCAGATGTCGGAGTTGTAGTTGTGGTCGGGATCGGGGAGGGAGCGATTGCTGGTGAAGGCCAGGGAGCGGCCGTCGGGCGACCAGGCGGGCTCGCTATCGTCGTAGTCGCCGGAGGTGACCTGGGCGAGGCTCTTGGCGGCGAGGTCGAAGAGATAGAGGTGGGTGCGGCGGCGGTCGAGGTAGCCGTCTTTGTCCTGCTTGAACTGCAGACGGTCGATGACCCAGGGGCGGGGCGTTTTGGGCTCCTTCTTCGCGTCCTTGTCTTTCTCTTTGGCGGCTTCCAGCTCTTCCGGAGAGGCGTCGCGGAGAAGCAGGACGAGGCGGCGACTGTCCGGGGACCAGGCGAAGTCGCTGACGTCCTGGGGGGTGTCGGTGAGGCGCTGGGCTTCGCCGCCAAGGCGGTTGAGCAGCCAGATCTGCTGCTTGCCGCCGGAGCGGGCGGAGAGGAAGGCGAGGGAGTTGCCGTCGGGGCTCCAGCGCGGGTGGGAGGAGGAGACGCCCTCGGCGGTTAGGGCGAGGGGCGCGCCGCCGGCGGCGGGGACCATCCAGATGCGCTCTTCGTTCTTGTCGTCCTTGAGCAGGGGCGTCTTGACGGTGTAGGCGACCCACTTGGCCTCGGGGCTCCATTGCGGGTCGCTGACTTCGCGGATCTGGAAATAGTCGCCGATGGTGATGGGGCGCGGAACTTTCGGTGGCGCTGGCGGCGCTTGCGCGGAAACTGAGGCGGAAATACCCAGAAGAGCAGCAAGAAAGATCACCCCAGACCCGATCTTCATACGCAAGCCTCCCGAAGCAGCAGGAAATGGCGGACCAAAGCGCGGAGTTTAGCACAGGGCCCGGGCAGGGACGGGCAGAGGAAAACAGGAAAAAGGATTGGGAAAAGCGCCGGCGCGGGGCGGGTGGAGCGGGCCGGGACGCCAGCGCCGCGGGGAACGCAAAAAAACTTTTCGCGGGAGGCATTTTCCGCTTGCATGACGGAAAGAAACTTGTATTCTGCGTTTGCGAAGACGCTCCAGCACGGCGCGAGAGCGAAAATCGCCGGGGAGGACGCGAGAGCAAAAATTGCGAACCATAGCGCCGCCCACCCCGCTATCCTCCGAAGGCGTGACCGCGAAGCGGTCAACCGCCGCAGTACCCGCCGCGAAAAAGAGACTCGCCAAGCTGACGCTTTGGCCGCTGGTCGCCGCCACGTTTTTCATGGTGTCGGGCGGGACCTACGGCACGGAAGAGATCGTGCATGGGGCGGGCTACGGGCGGGCGATCCTGATTTTGCTGTTCACGCCGCTGCTGTGGAGCCTGCCGACGGCGTTCCTGATCGGGGAGCTGGGGAGCGCGCTGCCGGCCGAGGGCGGCTACTACGCGTGGGTGCGGCGGGGGCTGGGGAATTTCTGGGGCTTTCAGGAGGCGTGGCTGTCGCTGGTGGCCAGCATCTTTGACATGGCCATCTACCCGACGCTGTTCGTGGCCTACCTGACGCGGCTGGAGCCGTGGTTCGGCTTCGGGCATCGCGGGGTGCTGGTGGCGCTGGGGGTGGTGGTGGCCTGCGCGGCGCTGAACATTGCGGGGATCCGCATCGTGGGGATGACCTCGCTGTGGCTGTTCTTCCTGCTGTCGGCGCCGTTCGCGCTGGTGGTGCTGTTTTCGCCGTTCAAGATGGGGGCGCTGGCCACGGCGCATACCGCGCCGGTGACCTCGACGGTGGGGCTGCTGGGGGGCACGCTGATCGCCATGTGGAACTACATGGGCTGGGACAACGCGTCCACGATTGCGCAGGAGGTGGAGCGGCCGCAGCGCACCTATCCGCGGGCGATGCTGGCGGCGGTGATCTTGGTCTCGCTGACCTACATCCTGCCGGTGCTGGCGGTGTACCTCACGGGGATCCCGGCGGCGGCGTTCGAAACCGGGTCGTGGGCCGACCTGGCGGGGCTGATCGGCGGGAACTGGCTGCGCATGGCGCTGGTGCTGGGCGGGATGATGAGCGGGTTCGGGATGTTCAACGCGCTGGTGATGAGCTATTCGCGGCTGCCGCTGGCCATGGCCCAGGACGGGATGCTGCCGAAATTTTTCGCGAAGGTGCACCCGAAAACGCGGGCACCGTGGGTGGCCATCCTGGTTTGCGCGACGGGCTGGGCACTGTGCCTGGGGCTGGGATTCGAACGGCTGGTGACGCTGGACGTGATGCTGTACGGGGCCAGCCTGTCGCTGGAATTCGTGACGCTGGTGGCGCTGCGGCTGCGCGAGCCACATCTGCGGCGGCCGTTTCGCGTGCCTGGGGGCCTGGCCGGAGCCGTGGTTCTGGGGGTCATTCCCATGCTGCTGTTGAGCCTCTCGGTGGTGCGCAGCCAGCGCGAGGAGATCCTGGGGATGAACGGGCTGGTCTTCGGCGTGCTCATCATCGCGGCGGGATTCGTGATCTATGGCCTGCGCACATTCCTGCCAGTTGCGCCCGTGGACGCCCCGGTTGCCGGCTCGTTCGAGCCCAGCGCCGGACAGGCGGACTAGTACCGGCCTGCTGAAAAACCTTTTTCCTTCCTACGAGTTGTTTAAGTTTACATTTGCCTTTCACCTCAAGAGTGGCACAATCGAGCCGAGAGAGCCGGGTGTGAGGACGATCATGCGTAAACAATTTTGCCTGCTGCTCACTGTGCTGGCGGCTGCGCTTCTTGCCGCGGCGCTGCCGCGACCGGCGAGGGCCGCGCAGGACGCCGGCTCCGCGCCGGCGCCATCCCAGAGCGCGCCTCAGAATCAACCGCAGACCCAGGCCCCGCCGCAGGCGGAGGGCCCGGGCGCGGAAGCGGAGGAACTGGACGACCAGAGGCTGCACCTGTCCCCGGAGCAAAAGAAACAACTGCAGCAGATCCGGAAAGACGGGAGAGCGCAGGTGCAGGCGGTGCGCAACAATCCTTCGCTGACGCCGGTGCAGAAGAGGCTGAGGATCCAGCAGATTCGGAGGACCACGCACCGGCAGGTGATGAGCGTGCTGAGTCCGCACCAGCGGAAGATCTGGCGCGCCAGGGAGCGCGAACGGCGCGAGCAGCGGCGCCGTCATCGCCGCTACCGCCGCCAGCCGGCGTAGAGAGGTCCTTCTTTTCCGTTGCGAACCCGCCGCCGCGCAGACGTGGCCCGCGCGTTGACTTGCCCGGCGAGGCCCCCTAAGATTCGTGGGCCGTGCCCGAATCCCTAGCAGCCGTGTTCCATCCATCCTTCCTTCCACCGGGAGAGCTCTGCCATGAAAACGCCAAGTCGTGTGCCGTTGTTGATGCTCGCGCTGCTGGCAGTTCTGTCCGGCGGCGGGCGGCTGCTCGCTTCGCCGGCGGAGAGGCCAAGCGTCGATCCCAGTTTATTCCGCGAGATGCGCTGGCGCTCGATCGGGCCATTTCGCGGGGGGCGGGTACTGGCGGTTGCGGGGGTGCGCGGGCAGGCGGACGTTTTCTATTTTGGCGCGGTGGGCGGCGGGGTGTGGCGGACGAATGACGCGGGACGCACGTGGAAACCGACCTTCGATGCGCAGCCCATCGCTTCGATCGGAGCGCTGGCGGTGGCGCCGTCCAACCCCAGCGTGATTTACGCGGGGTCGGGCGAAGCGGACATGCGCTCGGACATCTCCTACGGCAACGGCATCTACAAATCCGAGGATGGCGGCAAGACGTGGAGCCACATGGGGCTCGGCGATACGCGGCAGATTGCGCGGATTGTGGTGGATCCGCAGGATGCGAACACCGTGTACGTAGCGGCGCTCGGCCATGCCTACGGGCCGAACGCCGAGCGCGGGGTGTTCCGCTCGACGGACGGGGGCAAGAGCTGGCAACGCGTTCTCTTTCACGACGAAAATACCGGGGCGATCGATCTGGCATTGGACCCGCACAACCCGAAGACGGTCTATGCCGCACTGTTGCAGACGCGCCGCCCGCCCTGGAATGTTTACCCGCCGTCGAAGGGACCGGGCAGCGGACTCTACCGCTCGAGCGACGGCGGCAGCCACTGGGAGCGTCTCAGCGGACACGGATTGCCGTCGGAAGGGCTGGGGCGCATGGGCATCGCCATCGCGCCGAGCAATCCGCGGCGCGTGTATCTGATCGCGGATGCGAAAGAGGGCGGGCTGTACCGCTCCGAAGACGGGGGCGAGAATTGGACGCGCGTCTCGGCGGACAAGCGCATCTGGGGGCGCGGCTGGTACTTCTGCGAAGTGATCGCCGATCCCAAGGATGCGGAGACGGTGTACGTGCCGAACACTTCGCTGTACCGCTCGCAGGACGGGGGAAAAACGTTTACGGCCATCAAAGGAGCGCCCGGCGGCGACGACTATCATTCCCTGTGGATCGATCCGGAGGAGCCGCGGCGCATGATTCTGGGGAGCGATCAGGGAGCCGTGGTGACGCGGAACGGCGGCGAGACCTGGAGTTCCTGGTACAACCAGCCCACGGGGCAGTTCTATCACGTGGCCACGGACAACCGCTTTCCTTACTGGGTCTATGGGGCGCAGCAGGATAGCGGACCGGCGGGCACACCGAGCCGCGGGCGATACCGCGCGCTGAATTTTCACGATTGGCGGCCGCTGGAAGCGGGGGAGGAGAACGGCTACCTCGCGCCCGACCCGCTGCACCCGGGAATCGTGTACGGCGGATTTGTTTCCCGGCAGGACCTGCGCACCGAGCAAAACCAGCAGATGCCGCCGACGCTGGCCTACTCCGGGGAGTACCGGCGCACGTGGACGCTGCCGCTGGTCTTTTCGCCGGTGGATCCGCATGTGCTGTACTTCGGCTCGCAAGCGCTCTTCCGTACCAGCGACGAGGGAAATACCTGGCGGATCATCAGTCCGGACCTGACGCGCGAAGATCCCGGCGTGCCCGGCAATCTCGATCCGCCGGCGGCGGCCGATGCGCCGGAGGGAAAACGGCGCGGGGTGATTTACACCATCGGGGTGTCGGCGGTGAGCGCGGGGGAAATCTGGGCGGGAACGGACGACGGGCTTATCCAGGTGACGCGGGATGAGGGCAAGACGTGGAGCAACGTCACTCCGGCGGAGATCGGAGCGTGGAGCAAAGTGACGCACATCGAGGCGTCGCACTTCGACGCGGGCACGGCGTATGCCGCCGTGGACCGCCACCGCCTGGACGACCTGCAGGCGTACCTGTACCGCACGCGCGACTTCGGCAAAAGCTGGCAGCGCATCTCGCGCGGAATCCCCGAGGGCAGCTTTCTGAACTGCGTGCGCGAGGACCCCGCGCGGAAAGGGCTGCTGTATGCGTGCACGGAGACGGGAGTCTTCGTGTCGTTCGACGACGGCGAGAACTGGCAAGCGCTGCAGCAGAATCTGCCAGCGACCTCGGTGCGCGACCTGGTGGTGCACGGCGACGATGTGGTGATCGCCACGCACGGCCGCGGGTTCTGGGTGCTGGACAATGTGACGCCGCTGCGGCAGATCAACGCGCAGGCCGCGGCCGCGGACGCATGGCTCTTCCGCCCGCAAACCGCCTATCGAGTGCGGCCGGGGACGGATCAGGGCTCGCCGGTGCCCTTCGATGAGGCGCTGGCCGAAAATCCGCCCGGCGGAGCGCTGCTCGACTATTTCCTAAAGGAAAAGCCAGCCACTCCGGTGCAACTGGAGATTTTCGACGCCCAGGGGAATCTCGCGCGGCGCTACGCGAGCGACGACGAGCTTCCGCGGACGAACCCCGGCGAGATCAACGTCCCCATGTACTGGATTCACGATGCCGAACCGCTTTCGGCGGAGGCAGGCATGCATCGCTTCGTGTGGGATTTGAAGTATCCCTTGCCCGCGGGCGTGCACTCGTCGTTCTACGGTCCCTTCGGACCCTGGGCGCTCCCGGGCGCGTACACGGTGAAGCTCACGGTGAACGGGAAAAGCATGACGCAAGCGCTGGTGGTGGAGATGGACCCCCGCGTGAAAACCGCGCAGGCGGACCTGGCGCGCGAGTTCCAAGCTTCCTCGAAACTGGCAGCGGATCTTGGCGGCGTTTCCGCGGCGATCCGGCAGGCGGACGATCTCCAGAAGCGGATCGCGGCGCTCGGCGCAAAGGCCGCCGGCGAGAAAGTGCTGACCGAGCCGCTGGCCGCGCTGGACGCGCAGATCCGCGCACTCGCGGGTTCCGGAGAGCAGGGTGAAGGCGGCCTGTTCAGCCTGGACACACGGGGCACCGCGCGCACAACTCTTCGCCAGGTGGCGATGGCGCTGCAGCGCCTGCTGTCCATCACGGAAAGCGCGGACGCAGCACCGACGGCGGATGCCCTAACGGCGATCGCAGGCTGGGACGCGGCGCGCCGGGAGACGCTCGCCCGCTGGGAGGGGATGCGGACCCAAGACGTGGCGCGCATCAACGGGCTGCTGCGCAAGGCGCATGTCGAGCCGCTGCCGGAGCCGGGAGCACCGGCCAAGCCTTAGCCGCAACTGCCAAGCGCGCGGGGATGGCGTTTGCAGCCGCGCCCTTTTCCCGGGAGCAACAGGCAACGGTATCTCCGCGATGGCCCTGAATCTTTGGTATCCTGCTCGACGTGCGTATCGCGTCCCTTTTCCTCGTGCTGGGCGGCGCCGTGATTCTTCTTGCGGCCGCCCAGGCCCAGCAGGTTCCTGCGGCCCGCAGCGCGGGCGCAGCGCAGCAGACGCCCGCGCCGCTGATCCCGGCGCCGGTGCAGGTTCCCCCGCCGCAAGCGCCGCCGCAGCGCGCCACGCTGAAGATTGTGGTGCTCGATCCGGCGCACGGGGGGACGGACCCCGGAGCGCGCGGCACGGGCGGGATGCGCGAGAGCGAGATGGTGCTGAGTCTTGCGGCGCAGATCCGCGCGGCGCTGGAGAAGCAGGGCTTTTCCGTGCTGCAGACGCGGCAGGGCAACGACAATCCTTCCTTCGACGACCGGGCGGCCATGGCCAATGCGCAGCGCGGGGCGGTCTTCGTGACTTTGCACATCGGCTCGACCGGACTGCCGGGCAGCGTGCGGGTGTATACGCTGCCGGATTTTCCGGCTGCCGCGCCGGCGCCGGACGGGCTGCTGGCGTGGGACCGGGCGCAGGCCGCGGTGCTGCCGCTGAGCCGCAAGTTCGCGGAGCTGGCGCAGGCCGAGTTCGCGCAGCGTTTCAAAGGATCACCCGGCAGCGCGCAAACGGCTCCGGTGCGGCAACTGCGCTCGCTGGCCGTGCCGGCCATCGCCGTGGAACTCTCGAGCGTCTCGGTGGAGGATAGCGCGGTGCTGGAGCAGATGGGGCCGGGGGTGGCCAGCGCCATTGCGCGCGCGGTGGCGGAATTCAAGGCGGTCTACGACGCCGCACCGGTCCCGGGAGCGCGGCCATGAATCCGCGCTGGCGGGTGTGGCTGGTTGCCGGGCTGGCGGCGGCGGTGGCTGCTGGCGCGATCTATTTTCCGGTGCTGCGCCGGCGCATCCAACGCGCAGCGCGGCTGCAGGCGCAGTCCGTGGAGCAGGCGCGGCGCGAGCTTTCGCAGCCGGTGACCATTGCGCCGGGCGAGCCGCGGGTCAAAGCGCAGCTCTTCTGGGCTTCGCGGGAGGAAGACGGCGGGCTGGCGGCCGTGACGGTGGAGCTGCCGCTGGCGAAGGAGCCGGTGCTGCGCGCCAAGCAGGTGCTCAACACGCTGCTCGCGGGACCGGTGGACGCGGAACTGCGCACGCTGCCGCCGGACGCGGCGCTGCTGGAGTTTTATCTGCTGCCGGATGGCACGGCGATTGCCGATTTCTCCGAGCCGCTGGCGACTTCCCTGCCCTCGGGGATCGAAAGCGAAAAGCTGGCGGTGGAATCCATCGCTCGGACGCTGGAAGCCAATGTGCCGCAGGTGCAGCGGCTGAAGATACTGATACACGGGCAGGAGACGGAGACACTGGCGGGACATCTGGACCTGACGGATGCGTTTGCGGTGAAAACGGGAAGCAGCCCTGCGCCGGCAGCGCCGGGCGCGGGGCCGGGCGCGGCGACGCCCGCCGTGGTGGCGCCCGCTGTGGCGGCGGCTCCGGCGGCGGGAGCGCCCGCGAAGTTGACACCCGGCACGGCGCCCGGCAAACTGAGCCCGGCTGAGAAGAAACCGTGAGGCGTGGCGCGTCGCGGGCGGTGAGCGACAGGATGACAAATGCGGGTCACGCGGATAAATAGATAAGTTGGGAACGGCAGGAGGATGTCTTGCGAATTGACGGCCGGAGCGCCGATCAGATGCGGGCCCTGAAGATCACGCCGGATTTTATTTCCTCGGCGGAGGGCAGCGTGCTGATCGAGCTGGGCAATACGCGGGTGATCTGCACGGCCACGGTGGACGACGGAGTGCCGTCGTTTCTGAAAGGCAGCGGCAAGGGCTGGGTGACCAGCGAATACGGGATGCTGCCGCGGGCCACGGAGCAGCGCACGCCGCGGGAAGCGGCGCGGGGCAAGCAGTCCGGGCGGACGCTGGAGATCCAGCGGCTGATCGGGCGCTCGCTGCGGGCGGTGACCGATCAGAAAGCGCTGGGGGAGCGCACCGTGTGGCTGGATTGCGACGTGATCCAGGCGGACGGGGGAACGCGCACGGCGTCCATCACGGGGGCGTTCATCGCGCTGGCGCTGGCGTTCGAACGGATGGTCGCGGCGGGGATTCTGAAGACGCTGCCGCTGACCGACACGGTGGCCGCCACCAGCGTGGGGATCGTGGACGGGCGCGCGCTGCTGGACCTGGCGTATGAAGAGGACGCGCGCGCGGAAGTGGACATGAACGTGGTCATGACCGGAAGCGGGAAATTCGTGGAGGTTCAGGCCACGGCCGAGGGCCAGCCATTTTCCGGCGGAGAGATGCAGGACCTGCTGGCGCTGGCCGCCGCGGGAATTCGCCGGTTGACCGAACAGCAGCGCGCCGTCCTGCCCGTGCAATTCAGTGCGCGCCCCCGCTAAGTTGTACCTCGCATCGTCCAACGCCGGAAAGCTGCGGGAGTTTCGCGCGCTGGCCCGGGTGTTCGCACCCGGCGTCGCGCTGGAACTGGAACTACTGCCGGGATTCGAGTCTCTGCCGTCATTTGAAGAGGCCGCGGCGACGTTCGCGGAGAACGCGCTGGGCAAAGTGCTGCACTATTCGCGGCTGCGCGATGGGCTGGTCTTTGCGGACGATTCGGGGCTGGTGGTACCGGCGCTGGGCGGAGCGCCGGGGGTGCATTCGGCGCGCTACGCGGGAGCGGAGGCCAGCAACGAGCGGCGCATCCAGAAATTACTGAGTGCGCTGCGCGGCAAGACGGGAGTTGAGCGCGCGGCGCATTTCGTCTGCGCGATTGCGCTGGCCGAGGACGGGCGCGCGGTGGCGGTGGTGACCGGCCGGGCGGACGGGAAAATCCTGGAAGCGCCGCGGGGCAGCGGGGGTTTCGGCTACGATCCGGTCTTTTACTTCCCGGCCCTGGGCAAGACCTTCGCCGAGATGGCCCCCGAGGAAAAGAATCTGCACAGCCACCGCGGGCAGGCGTTTCGCAAATTGCTGCAGCTTTTCGCGTAGTCCCCGGAAGGGCACGGCGGGCCCCGGCAAGGACCTGCGGAAACAGGCTGTGCTATAGTTTTCGCGCATATGACGACCACGAAAAAAACAAAGAAGAAAGCTGCGGCGGCAAGAAAACCGGCGCCTCGCACCGGAGGAAAATCCGCGAAGCCGGGGGCGGCGGGGGGCGAGGCGGACGCCAAGCGGGTGGCGGCGATCCTCGCGGGTCTGGATGCGGCGTATCCGGCGGCGAGCTGCGAGCTGAAACACGACAATCCGTTTCAACTGCTGGTCTCGACGATCCTCTCGGCGCAGTGCACCGACGTGCGCGTCAACGAAGTGGCCAAGACGCTGTACGCGAAATATCCGGCGCCGGAAGCATTTGCCTATGCGACGCCCAGCAAGCTGGAGCAGGAGATCCGGCCGACGGGGTTTTTCCGCAACAAGACGAAATCGATTATGGGGGCGAGCAAAGCCATCGTGGAGAAGTTCGGCGGGAAGGTGCCGCGGACGATGGAAGAGATGCTGACGCTGCCGGGGGTGGCGCGGAAGACGGCGAACGTGGTGCTGGGCACGGCTTACGGCATCGCCAGCGGCGTGGTGGTGGATACGCACGTGCTGCGGCTCTCGAAGCGGCTGGGTCTTTCGCAGCACGAAGACCCGAAGAAGGTTGAAGAAGATTTGATGCGGGTGATTCCGAAAGAGAAATGGATTCTTTTTTCCCACCAAATCATCTGGCACGGGCGGCGGATATGCCAGGCGCGCAAGCCGAAATGCGCGGAGTGCAACCTGGAAGCGCTCTGCCACGCAAAAGACAAAACCGTCTGAACAGCCTGGCCCAGGAGCCGGGAAACTTCACATCTTGCCGGTTCGCCGCTCTCAAAGAACGTCCGTCCATCTCGGTGAAGCCGCAAATGCAGCGTGGATGAGTCCGACGTGGGAATATGCTTGGGGAAAATTCCCCCACATTCTTCGATTTGCGGTTTCATAGTCCTCGGAGAGCAGGCCGAGCGGGGATAGCGCAGAATGCGCGTGGTTCATGATTTTCTTGGCCTCGGCTTTCCGCCCCACATCGGAGAGCGCTTCCACCAACCAGAATGTGCAGATAATGAACGCGACAGTTGGAGAGCCGAAACCATCGTCCAGCCGATAGCGAAACAGCCAACCATCCTTCGACAGCCCTTGGCGAATCGCGTCGATAGTCTTCAGGAGCCGTTCGTCTTCAAGCGGAAGAAAACGAAGGTAGGCCATTTGCAGCAGCGATGCGTCGAGATCGCGCCCTCCGAACGACCCGGCAAAGCTGTTCACCTCCGGCGACCAGGCGTTGGCAATGATCTCCTCGCGAATGCGTTGTGCCGCCTGGCGAAACTCCAGCTCCAAACTCGGAGCATGCAATGAAGTTACTTTTGCCATGCGGTCCGCGGCGGCCCAGCACATAAGATTCGAGAACGTTTGCGGTTTCCATTCGGTGCGGTATTCCCAGATTCCTGCGTCGGGCTTACCGGCCACGGAAATGGCTTTCCGCGCCAAGCGCTCGAGGAGTTTGAGGGCCGGTTTTGAGCGCTCGGCGCTAAAGCGCTCGTCGAGAAATACCGGCACCAGCGCGAGAACCATCTCTCCGAAGACGTCGTTTTGCGTGTGCGCTGCGGCGGCGTTGCCGACCCGCACCGGCCCGTTCCCGCCGAGACCCGGCCAGTTCTCGAGGACGCGTTCCTCCGGGGCTCGACTACCATCGATGGTGTACAACGGGGAGAGATCCAAGTCCGGCGCGCCGCCAGCCACATTCATCAGATAGTGGAGGAAACTCTCGAGCTCTTCGAAATGCCCAAGGATCCTAAAAGCCCCGAGAGAATAGTACGCGTCCCGGAGCCAACAGTAGCGGTAGTCCCACGTCCGCCGGCTTGCGGGGGCTTCCGGTATAGAAGTCGTCATCGCAGCAACGATTGCACCGGTGTCTTCGAAGCAGTGGAGCTTCAGAGCGAGCCCTGATCGAATTACTGCATCCTGATAAAGCGGCGGGATGTTGCACTCCTTTACCCATCGCCGCCAGTACCGTTGCGTCTCGCCCAGAAAACGCTCGGAAAGATTTCTCAGCGGCTCCTCAACGGGAGCACCCCAGGTCAGGACAAGGTGCCGTTTCTCGGTCAGAGTGAACGGCTGTCCGCCAAGATAGGAAACAGGGATGTCACTGGTCAGCCGAAGCTGGCTGTCAAAGCCTTCAAAGCGGACGTGATTCGACCCATTCAGGCGCGCAGGCTTCGCTTTGGACCAGCCGAGGCGCGGCTCACAAACCACGCGCACCCGAGGCGTGCCCTCAATCGGCTCTACGATGCGATAGAGCTGCGTGGGACGGAATATCCGATCGTGCTGAACAAGACGCGGGGCGAAGTCCAGAAGCCGAAAGGAACCGGAAGCGGTCTTGAATGTAGTCTCCAGAATGTTCGTGTTTTCAATGTAAGCTTGTTCTCCTGGTTCTCCTGCCGCCGGCCCGACCAGGAATTTGCCACCCTCTTGCTTGTCAAGCAGGGTGGAAAAAACAGGCTCGGAATCGAAGCGCGGCAGGCAACACCAAACCACTTCCCCGCTGCGTTCCACCAGCGCAGAAAACTGGCAGTTGCCGACCAGCCCGAGGTCTTCGAGGAGCATGGCCTAAGAGTAGCAAATTCCGGTTGGAGCCAGAACAGCAGTGTGATTACATGATTATAGTCATGCGCCAAGCTATCCGATTTGTGGCCGGTCTTGTCCTGGGTCTTGCGTTTCTCACCTGGTTTACTTCCGTCCTTGTGCAAAAAACAATGCGCACTTGGTTCGAAAGGGATTCGATGCTCAGGGCGCAACTGGTCGTAGGCGGGGCGCGCCAGGCGTTGAGTTCCCACTGGCGCATGGAGCAGCGCAAGGACCTTCGGAATATCCTCACTGAAATCACGCGCGACGAGCGCATCATGGCCGCCGCCGCATGCAACGCCGATTCATCCGTTTTTGCCAGCACCACTGACTTTCCGTCACAGTTCTCCTGCAGCCAAATCGGCATTCACGTGCGTCCCGCCACCGATGCCTCAATTGCATCGTGGACCACCTGGCATCAAGAGGATTCCCTCCCCGGCGGGGCGGTGCTTGTCAGCGCCATCCCGGTTTCCGATGACCAGCAGCCCCTCGGATTTGTCGTGCTCGTGCAGGACCTGAGCTATGCCGAGCGTCGCGAGGCCAGAACGCGGCGATTCGTACTGATTGCCTTCGGTTTCATTGCCGTTGCCGCTTCTGCAATAACTCTGCTTACCGCGCGATTCTCTTGGCGAAGTTGGAGCGGTGAAATCCACCGGCTGGCCCGCGGCGAAGCGCCCAAGCAGGCCGAATTCCGTCCGATTCTGCGCGATGTTCGGGAGTTGGTTGATCGAATTATGGTGGAGAGGGAAACCGAGATGGAGGGGGGTGCATGGACTCCACAGCGGCTCAAGCTCACTCTGAAGCGGCATCTGCAGGGCGAAAGAGTCGTCATCGTTGCGAACCGTGAGCCCTATGTTCACGAAGCGCAGAGCGACGGGAGCATTAAGGTCCTCCATCCTGCGAGTGGCCTTGTAACCGCGCTGGAGCCGGTCGTGCAAGCATGCTCGGGTGTTTGGATCGCGCACGGCGGCGGCTCCGCCGATCGAGAGACTGCCGACAAAAATGGCCGCATTCGAGTTCCTCCGGGAGAAGAATCCTACGTTGTCCGGCGCATCTGGTTGTCCAAAGAGGAGGAACAGGGCTACTACTACGGCTTCTCAAACGAGGGATTGTGGCCCCTCTGCCACATCGCGCATGCCCGCCCCGTCTTTCGGAGCGAGGACTGGCGCTACTACCAGACAGTGAACCAGAAATTTGCCGATGCCGTGTGCGAAGAAGTGGATTCCGATGATCCGATCATTCTTGTTCAGGATTACCACTTTGCCCTAGCGCCGCGCTTGATTCGTGAACGCTTGCCCCGTGCCACAGTCATCATGTTCTGGCACATTCCCTGGACGAACTCGGAACGGCTTGGAATCTGCCCGTGGCGAAAAGAAATCCTGGAAGGCATGCTGGGTAACAGTATCCTCGGTTTCCACACCCAGTCCCATTGCAATAATTTCATTGACTCCGTGGACAGATTTCTTGAGGCGCGCATTGACCGGGAGCAAAATGCGGTCGTCCAGCGGGGGCGGTCTACCCTGGTTCGGCCTTATCCCATTTCGCTGGAGTGGCCCGTCCATTGGCTCAAGACGGCCCCATCGCCTAAGGAGTGCCGCGCCGGTGTCTTTGCGGAACTCGGACTCAAGCCGGACGCGCTGCTCGGCGTCGGGGTAGACCGGCTCGACTACACCAAAGGAGTCGAGGAGCGTTTCCTCGCTGTGGAAAGCCTTCTGGAGCGGTATCCCGAATTTCGGGGACGGTTCACCTTTGTTCAGCTTGCCGCGCCCAGCCGCACGTTGATCGAACGCTATCGCCAGTTGAATGAGAGCGTGGAGCGGCTCGCAGCCCGCATCAACGAACGGTTTGGCCAGGGAACCTACCGGCCCATCATTCTCCTGCGTTCCCATCACGAGCCTCCAACTGTCTTCCGCTACTATCGGGCCGCGGACGTGTGCTATGTCTCCAGCCTCCACGACGGAATGAATCTCGTGGCCAAAGAGTTTGTGGCGGCTCGCGACGATGAACGCGGCGTACTAATGCTAAGCCAGTTCACGGGGGCTGCTCGTGAGCTTACGGAAGCTTTGGTAGTGAATCCCTACGACATCGAAGAGGCCAGTTCGGCGCTGGCCACGGCGCTGAACATGTCGCCCGATGAGCAACGAGAGCGCTTGCGTTCGATGCGCGTGTTCCTGGCGGAATTCAACGTGTATCGCTGGGCAGGACGCATGCTCGTGGACGCGGCGCGGGTGCGCCGGCGGGAGCGCCTGACTGGGCGTCTTGCCGAACACCTGGTAGAAAGGGATTCGTCATAATGCAGCGCATCCTTTCTCCGCGAAACAGCCGGCTGCTCAAGAAATTTGCGCTGTCGAACACTCTTGTGGCGTTTGACTTCGACGGAACGCTCGCTCCCATCGTTCGCAACCGCCACCGAGCGGCGATCCGGCTGTCCACAAGAAATCTGCTGGCGAAACTCGCTGCACTGTATCCCTGCGTTGTGATTTCGGGCCGGGCACAAAAGGATGTGCAGCGCCGGCTACTGGGAATCGGAATCCGCAGGATCGTAGGAAACCATGGAATCGAACCTTGGAGCACTTCTCCTGCACTGGAGGAGGCCGTACGACGCTGGATTCCTTTGCTCACGGACAAGCTACGGCAATTTGGCGGTGTCGCGATCGAAGACAAGCGATTTTCCGTGGCCGTACACTACCGGAGCGAGCTCCGCAAGCAGGAGGCGCGTGCTACGATTGCAGCTGCGGCGCGGAAATTGGGCGCGGTGCGTCTGGTCAACGGAAAGCAAGTCGTTAACATCCTTCCGACCGGAACACCTCACAAGGGCCTTGCGCTCAAACGAGAGATATTGAAGAGGGGCTGCACGAAGGCGATCTACATCGGTGACGATGATACCGACGAAGACGTCTTCGCCCTTCCCGATCGCGGACGGCTTTTGACGATACGCGTGGGACTGAATCGCAGCTCGCTCGCCAGGTATTACATCCGCAGTCAGTCAGAAATTGACCGCATCATCCACAAACTTATTGAATCGCGCGCCGAGTCCGCAATGCGTCCATAGGCGGAGTCCGCTTCAGCGGCCGCACACATCTTGACTTGATCGAACTCCTGGAATTCTTGCAAAAGAGAGCGCGCCTGTTTTTGTAGCCTCGCCCAGACTTCGAACGATTTCGCGGCGCCGACGGAGCAAAGATTCCTGAATGACTTGTGCGCTACAGACTTCCTCAGGTGCTGTGCCAAATCGCATAATTCGACTGGATTCTGGCGCAGTATTGGCTTAGGTCCAAAATTGGGCTAGCGGACAACGAGCGCAACATGAGGTAAAATCATGGCGTAGTCCAGTCGGGGCGTAGCGCAGCCTGGTAGCGCGCCTGCCTTGGGCGCAGGAGGTCCCCGGTTCAAATCCGGGCGCCCCGACCACTAACTTACTGAACGAGCTGACTTTCTTCCTGCGCCGCATTTTCACTATTCTCCAACTTGGGAACAATTGGTCCTCGAGCAAGTTCACAGCGTCTCTTTGCGCACTCGCACTGGCATGCGTATAGACCTCCAACGTCGTCGCCATGTGGGAATGCCCAAGCTGAGCCTGTGCAACTTTCAACGGCGTTCCTTGTGAGTGCAACAGCGTGCCGTGCGAAGGCTGCCGTCGCTCCCGATTTTCTTCAATGCAAATCCCGGTCGAATGACTCTCTCCTGTGAAGCGCGAGGCATGCTGTCGTGCTGACGCTGTGTTCTCGCGCATACCGAATCGGGTTGGACGGGGCATCATGTTGGTTAGGCGGTCTTGGCAAGGGCGCCTCGTTCGGTTCGCTCGTGGTCTCCATTGTTGGGCTGTTGGTTCATCCAGTTCTTGAAGTCGTCGTCGCGCTTAAAGAGGAGTTTCAGAGCTTCCGTAATGACATAAGACGGAGATGAGTCGATGAACTCTGCGTACTTTTCGAGCTGAGACTTTACCGACTCTTCGACACGGACATGGACCGTGACTGTCTTGGGTTGCCGCGGTGGTGCTTTGATGATCGCCATGTTTTCTGACTTTTCCTCCCCTTCGGTTTTGTATTACAGGCTGTGCTACAAATTCGTCGCTGGTTCGCATGCCCGCGGGCAAAACACGGTCACGCAGCAAGCGTGCTGGGCTGGAGCGACCCCTGTGGTCTTTTGGCCACAAGCAATTGGCCAAAAGTGAGGCCGCTCCAGCCCAGTCCGGTGTTTTGCCCGTGCCCAAATGCATCGTCGCGCCAGGGCAAAAATAATTTGTTTGGGTCTGAACTTCCGGGGGATCGTGTCCGAATGCTGTTCTGGATTCTCCGGATCGCCCTGCACAGCGGGAGACAGGTGCGTACCTTCGAGAGGCTCGACTCTTCCATGGATAGTGGCGGACGAATAGGATGTTCGGCAAGATTTCCAGTCGATGCAAAACACGCTGGGGCGGCAGGACTAGCGATTGAACTCCACAAGCTCCATCTGATTGCCCCAGGGATCCAGAAAGTAGATGACGCGCATTCCCGCACAAGGGCCAGCGGTAACCACGATGGGACCTTCCAGCATCGTGACTCCTGGTCGCTGCTTCAAGTATTCGATGGCCTTGTCGAGGTTTTGAACTTTCAACGCCAAATGATGACTGCCCAGATCGCAGTTGCGCGGCAGTTGCGTCCGGCGATTTGCCGGGCGGTCGTATTGAAACAGTTCGAGCATCAGGTTTGGACCCATCTGCAGCATGATAAAGCTGAATCTTGCGCCGGCGACATTCACATGGGCATCGCTCCAGTCGCGGCCGTCCGGCATGGAGGGAAGGAGTTGCGCATCAAAAGGACCCATACGAAAGAGCTCGGCGCAACCGAACACATCGCAATAGAAGCGGACAGCGGCCTCCAGATCGGGGACCGTGAGCCCCACATGATCGACGTTCGAGAAGCCAGGCAGCATTTCTTTGTTCCTGCGCAACATGCACGCCTCCGCACTGCAACTTTCAACGCAAACCAGCACGGGTGTGCAACTTGCGGCAGCCCGCAGGACCAAGCAGTTCCTTGGCGACCATTAATCCGGATGCGCCGTGCAGTCCCGCTCCGGGGTGCGTCGATGCGCCGATGTGGTAGAGCTTGGCGATCGGTGTCCGGTGCCGTGGCAGTCCCGGCAGCGGGCGCAGGAGAAAGAATTGGTCTGCCGTGGAAGCGCCCGCATAGGGATCACCTCCCACGAGGTTGATGTTCGTGCGCGCCAGGTCTCCGGGTGAAATCACGTGCCGCTTCCGCATCGCGCTGCCGAGGTTCGGAATGCACTCGCAGAGTCTCTCTACCACCCGATCCGCGAACTGTTCGCGCAGAGATTCCGTCCAGCTCCCGTCTCCGGTCGCGATCTTACCAGCAGCATCTCCAACGGGACGGCTGGGCAGTTCCTGCAACTGAATCCACAGAATCCACTTGCCTTGCGGCGCCCGCGAGGGATCCACGGCGAGCGGCTGACCCAGCACGATGGTTGGCTCGGCCGGAAGCAACCCGCGCTCCGCCTCATTCACCGCGCGCGAGACACCATCCAGGCCACTGGTAACATGCACCATCGCCGTGCGAAGCAGCCGCGCGTCGTTGCCGCGCCAGCGCGGCGGTTCGGACATGGCAATGTGAATCTGCATATCGCCCCGGCCATAGCGGAAGCGGCGCGCCCGGCCTGCAAACCGCTCCGGCACCACGCTTCGATCCAGCAGTTGCAAGTAAAGCTGCTGCGGGGTGACGTTGCAGATGACCGCCCGCCTGGCCCGGATGAGCTGGCCGCGGACGCGAACGCCAACGGCCTGGCCGCCGTTTACTTCGACCGAATCGACGTGACATTCCGTTTCCAATCTTCCGCCGTGGCCGCGAATCAGGCTGGCAAGGGCCTCGGTCAGGCGTGCCCCTCCGCCGCGCGGCACGGGCATGCCGCTCAACTGCAGCGCGACGGCGATCAGCTTGTTCATGAATCCCGATCCCGTCTGGTCCGGTCCCAAACCTGTGTGCAAAACCCATGGGGCCAGCAGGCCGTGGACCCGTGGCGAGGAGAAAGTCTCGGTCAGCCAATGCCGGCTGGAACTGAGAAGCTCCGCGCCGAATTCCAGCGCGCCATCCACACCCAGGCGCCGCAGCTCCTTCCCCGCGAATTTCAGCCCGGACCAGGACCACAGCTCTGTCCCCATGAGGCCGAAACCCAGGCTGGCGTTGGCCATGAATCCGGCGACCACTTGTTCCCAGGCGGCTCCGTCCCCGGGAGCCAGTTCCTCGAAGTGTTTCTTATTGTTCTCCTGCGAGGTGGAGAGGAAGGCCGCGCTGCCGTCGGGAAAATACGATGCGGTCGGGTATTCCGTATTCAGATATTCCAGACCGCGCTCGGTGAGGTCCGCCTTCAGCAAGGCGTAAGCCTCCGAGCCGGTAAACAACGGATGCCAACCCGCATAAAGGTCATGGAGGAAACCCGGCTCGGTCACCTCAGCGGTACGGATGTTTCCTCCGAGCCAGGCATTGCGCTCCAGCACACACACTTTCCAGCCGGATCTGCTAAGGAGCGCGGCGCCGACCAGTGAGTTGATTCCGCTGCCTACAACGATCGCATCATAAGTGTCCATAATCTTCCCCTCGTCAGACGTGCGGGACGCAGGCAGCGGCTCCCGAGAAACTGCCTCAGGAACGGGGCGGAAGCAGCGTTTTCAGGGCATCCATGGTCCTGGCCCACGGCACGGAATCAGGGTTTATAAACTCGAAATGCCCCACTCCCGGCAACTCGATGTAGCTGACACGGTCTCCCGCAGCGCGGGCAGAGCGGGCATAGTCCCGGCTGATGGATACCGGCACGCGATCATCGGCGTCACCGTGCAGCAAAACTTGCGGCACCGACAGCGGCAAGAGGGCTGCGGGAGAGGCGACCGCATAGCGCTCCGGGAAGTCGGAAGGCGTGCCTCCCAAAAATGCCAGGACGGGGTTTTCTTCTCGTTCGACCTGCGCCATCTGAACCAAATCACAAACGCCGGCGAGGCTGATTACCCCGCAAACCGCGATCGATTTTCCGTGCACAAAGATGCTGGGCTGGGCCAACCGCCGCCGGGCTGTCAGCCACAGCGCCAAGTGCCCGCCAACCGAATGTCCAAGACTGACCACGCGATTGAGATCAAGAGGATAGATTTCGCCCAGAGAAAGCAGATGATCCGCTGCCTGAGCGACGTCCTGCAGGGTGCCGGGCCACCCGCCACCGGCCTGCCCTACTCTTCTGTATTCGATGTTCCAGGTGGCAAAACCCGAGCGCGCAAGGTCGGATGCGATTCTTGCGGTTTCTTCGAGGCTGTAGCGTGCGCGCCAGAATCCGCCGTGAATGACGACCAGGACCGGATGCGGGCCCGGCCCGGACGGCAAGCGCAAATCGCCGAATTGCGAAGCGTCGCTACCGTAGGCGATGCGTATGGGAACACTCATGGCGAAAGCGCCCGGCAGGGCTGGATCAGTGCATCACTCCGCCACCGTCAACGACGATTGTCTGCCCGGTCACAAAATCGCTGGCCGGCGATGCGAGGTAGACGAGCGTGCCGGTCAGATCGGAAGGCAACTCCGGCCGGGCAATGGCCCGTTCCTTGGGCAAGCGCTCAAACAGTACCGCGGGAGTAGTCTTGGCGCCAACCGCAGTCTCGCTCTCCGTCAAACCCGGGGCGATGGCATTGACACAGATGCCGAATGGACCCAGCTCCCGGCTGGTGCAGCGGGTGAAACCGATCACGGCCGCTTTCGAGGTAACGTAATGCAACAGCATGGGAGTGCCTCGAAACACCGTGGCGGACGTGAGATTGATGACCTTGCCGGACCCTTGTTCCTTCATCTGCGGCAATACGGCGCGAAGAGAAAGAAACATGCCCTTGATGTTGACCGTCATCACGCGGTCCCACTCGGCTTCCTGAATTTCCCACAGCGGCTGATGCGGCAGGACGGCGAACAAAGCGGCGTTGTTCACCAAAATATCGATGCGCTGAAAAGCCTCCAGTGCGCACCTGGCCATGGCCACGGTGCTGGTCGCGTCGGAAACGTCCACCTTGCACGCAACCGCCCTGGCGCCGGCACTACAAAGCCGCTCGGCGGTCTGGATGGCAGCCTCTCCGTCAATATCCGCCACGACCACGCTGGCGCCTTCGCGGGCCAACGCTTCGCAAAATACCTTCCCGATCCCTTTCCCGCCGCCCGTGACAATTGCGCTCTTGCCATTTAATTGCATAGCTGGATTGGTTTCCTCGCTGTCGCCGCGCCGTCAGTCCACTTTCAACTGCATGTCCCAGAGCGGAGGCATCTCTTTCAGCATGATTTCGACATCCAAAAGCACGGAACAGCCCGGACAGTAAAATTCCCGCCACACGAACCGGTCGTTTTTCCGATTGTGGGGGTTCGCCATCCAGTCCACTTTACGCAACGGCAGTTCGACCCGGCGCGCCTTGAGCTTGGGGTTCTGGCTGGGTGGCCCGAATTCGTATCCGCAGTGGACGCAGCGAATGAGGCGCCCTTTTACAATAGTCGCAGCGCAGAGCATGAGATGCTCGGAAACCCGGGTCCCTTCGCACAGCGTGGATTTTCCGGCCTTGTGGGGATCCCGCAATTCTGCGCGTTGGGCGCGCGTAGCCGGTCCGTCTACACTTCCATCCGCTTGCAAAACCACCCCGTAGGCCTGCAACGCCATTTCCCGCGAAATGTATCCCTGGCGCGCATCCTCGCTCACCCGCTCGGGGTGGCGATCGAATGGGTCGCCATAACCTCCACCCCCCGAATAGATCGCAACCGAGACATCGCCGGGGCGAAGCTGGGAATTGCTTTTTGCGGGGGGGAATTCGACGGTTCCCTGCAGTTCCCGCCAGGAAGCGGGGATCTTCCCATGGGAAAAAAGTTTCTGGAAATCCGAGCCGCGCACGACGACCCATTGGTTGGTCGTCGCCGGGTGCCCGCCAAACAGGCCGACCGATTCCGGTTGCTCGGTCCCGTGCGAAAAGTAGACGGTCTGCAGCGGTCTTTCCGTATCGTGGGCAACGAAGGCATGCTCGCCGCCCGCTCCGCCGCGATGCTTCCCTGCTCCGCCCGAATCGATGGCAATTTTGCGGTACAGGTAAAGGATGGGAAAGAGATACTCGTTGAGCTCCACATTGGGAATGATTTTATCCATGGAGGACAGGTAGCTCCCCGAATCCAGACCATCCGCGCCGCAACGCGCTCCTCCGCCGCCCGCCATGGAATCCAGCAGCATCGTTCCAAACGGTTCCTTTCGTTGATCCGTGCCAAAGAGAACCTGGGCTCCCGGTACGCACCAGGAAGCCATGGCCACATCGCGATACTTGTCGCTGGCTGCCAGCATCTTGCCGATGCATACGCTGGCCAGATTCAGCACCGAACGCGCCGCCTCCACCGATCCCATGCACACGCCGGCAGGCCAGCTGGCGTTATAGATCTTTCCGGTGTCGCACACGATGCGAATGGCTTTGGAGATTCCTCCCGCGGCCCACGGGATGTCGAAGCACATCAGGGGCAGCACGGCATTCAGCACGCCGCCATTCAGACCCGAGTGAGTGCAATTGATCAGGGCGGGCGCCTGTGCGGACGATTTGTTAAAGTCGAAGCGCAGCGTGTCCGCTTCCTTGGTCATCTCCAGGACGCCTGTGTACACCTTGTCTTCCAGGCCGTCGTGATCGAGGAACGCGATATGCCGCCAAGTGCCGTCCGGCAGCTCCCGCAAGCGGGCACGAAACCGGTTTTCGGCGTAGTTCTTCAACTCGCGGAACACCAGCAGCAGAGTTTCTTCCCCGAACTCGCTCGCCAATTGCACGATGCGCGACTTCACCGCATTGTTGGCGGCAATCATGGCGCGCAGGTCCAGCCCCAGCAGATAGGGCTGGCGGGAGCGCCGCAGATACTCGCGCTCGATATCCTTGCGGATTGTCCCGCGTTCCACAATCTTCAGCGGCGGTATCGGAGGAGGCTCCTGAAAAATGTCGCGGGCGCCCACCGCGTAGCCGCCCGCGACGGGTCCTCCCACATCCACCTGGTGCGTGGTCGCGCCCGCCCAGGCAATAAGTTCGCTGCCGCAATAAATGGGCGCCACACAGGTGACGTCGTTCTGATGCAGCGCGCCGGAATACGGATCGGAGCAGATGAACATGTCATCCGCGTGGATGCCGGGATTTTCCCGGTACTCCTGCAGAATTGTCTGCACGATGGGAGTTTGCACGGCCGCCTGCAAGACGACATACGGGCCGATGAAGAGCAGATCACCATCCCGGTCCAGAATGGCGGTATTGAAGTCGTACGCCTCCGTTGCGATCGGTGACCCGGAGACCAGCCGGATCGTGTGCCCGGCTTCGTCATTGACCTGCCAGAGCTTGTGCCGCAATACTTCGAACGTGACGGGATCGAGTTGTTTTGTCGTAGACACTTTAGTTCTGTGCTACTGCACGATAATGTTCCGGTAGCCGTCCAAATAGCCCTCGCGCTGCGGCGGAATCACCACCGTCGTCGTGGGACCTTCGATCACCGCCGGACCAGGAACCTTGTTGCCGGAGTTCAGGCGTCCGTAGTCATAGACGGGCGTCGGTATAAACCCGCGCCCTTGAAAGAAAATGCTTCGCTCGTGTTTGACCGCGCCGGAGGAATCCGAATCCCCACAAACGCTCCGAATCAGCTTCGGTTTGTGCGTCCGTCCATAGGCATCGACGCGAAATGTGACGATTTCCTTCCCGGCCTGTTCGTATGCGGAACCTTTCCCGTACAGTTCCTCATACCGGACCTTGAAAGCTTCATGGATCCGCTCGAGATCTTCGGTGGTAATGGTTCCCTCCGGCAGCGTCAGCCAGACCTCGTTGTGGATCTGCCTCCGGTAACGCATGCTCACGAGCTGAACCACCGTGATCTCGCCTGCGCCAATTTCTCCACTCCGCAGGCCATCTACGGCTGTCTGCCTAAGGGAGTCCAGGATCTTGTTGACCGTGCCGGCGGCTACCGGCAGAGGCATGGGATCCGAACGAGAGCACGTCTGTAACACGTCGCAGGACGCAATTCCCAACGCGGAAAACGCCGCTGCCATCGCCGGCACAACCATCCCGCGCGCTCCCAGATCGCTTCCAAAAGCCACGCCGTGCACCGGCCCGGCGCCGCCAAACAGAAACAGAGAAAACTGGCTTGGCAGATATCCCTTCTCCACCGTGCTCTTGCGGAT
>JAIQEV010000053.1 GCA_020073585.1 Terriglobia bacterium | reverse complement strand
GCCGCTCTTCCCGCCGAGGCCGTCAGCGCTTCCCTCGGCTGCGGCAATCCCACCGCACTCGCCCAGCTACAACCCGGCGAAATCGTCCTCGACCTCGGCTCCGGCGGCGGCATCGACGTCCTGCTCTCGGCGCGCCGCGTCGGCCCCGCGGGCAAAGCCTATGGCCTGGACATGACCGACGAGATGCTGGCCCTGGCGCGCGAAAACCAGCGCAAGGCCGGCGTCCAGAACGCCGAATTCCTGAAGGGCGCGATCGAAAGCATTCCCCTGCCCGGCAATTCCGTGGACGTCATCATCTCCAACTGCGTGATCAATCTTTCCGGCGACAAGGACCGCGTCCTCGCCGAAGCCTTCCGCGTCCTCAAGCCCGGCGGCCGCTTCGCCGTCTCCGACGTCGTGGTGCGCGGCGAAGTCCCCGCGCCCATCCGCAAGAGCATCGAGCTGTGGGCCGGCTGCATCGCCGGCGCCCTCGAGGAGCGCGAATACATCGAAAAGCTGGCGCGCGCCGGCTTCACCGCCATCGAAGTCGAGCCCACGCGCATCTACCGCGCCGAGGAAGCCCGCGGCTATCTCGCGCACAGCGGCCTGGACGCCGACGCCATCGCTCCCCTCATCGACGGCAAATTCATGAGCGCCTTCGTTCGTGCCGTGAAACCCCCCGTGGCGGCCACGCGGCCCGCCTCGGCTGCTTCGCCGTCCGCCGCCAAAAAATCCACCGGTTGCTGCGCCTCTGATTGCTGCAAATGATCGTCGCCTCGCAGCCCGGGAAGCGCCGCGTGTCGTTCTTCGGCACCGGTACTTCCGCCCGCAGCCGGATGGCCGAGGGGCTGCTGCTCCGCCTCGGTGGCCCCTCGGTCAAAGTCCACAGCGCTGAAATGATGCCCGCCCGGGGCGAGAAAGGAATTTCGCATGCTCCCTAAGAACCAAGCCCAAGCCTACTCTGCGTTTTACGATTCGGTTCGCAACAATGACATTCTCGACCCCAAAGTCACGCTGATGATTCACTTGGCTTCAGCCATGGCCATGGCCTGCTATCCCTGAATGCAGCACTACTTTGGCGTCGCCAAAGAACACGGGATCACCATTCAAGAAATTGGCGCTGTGGAATCCATCGTCATGGCGGTTTCTGCCGGCAGAGTGAACGCCCAGTTTCGTGAAGCCCGCGCCCGCACCAAGCCGCAGGAAACGGCGGATCATGACCACAAGTGATCCCCGCCCCACGGCCTTTACGCAACTCCTGAAAACCATCGCGCGCCTCGCCGCCCCTCGGCAAGCCGCGGACCAGCGGATTCCGCCCCCCGTTTTCCCCTATCTCGCCCCTCTTCTCTGCGTACCCTCTGCGCTCTCTGCGTCTCTGCGTTATCTTTCTCTTCCCCCGCCGCTGCAACACGAGCACAACTGCATTTTCCGGCGTAATTTCGCTTTACATCTCGCGTCCATGTGAAAAATCCGGGCTAAGCCCCAGGAGAGAAAATTGAAGCCGAAGCGCGTCCTCATCCTCTGCACCGGCAACTCCGCGCGCAGCCAGATGGCCGAAGGCCTCCTCCGCCACCTCGGCGGCTCCGCCATCGAAGCCCACAGCGCGGGCACCAAACCCGCCGGCCTCAACCCCCTGGCCGTTCAGGCCATGCGCGAGATCGCCGTGGACATCTCCGCCCAGCGCTCCAAATCCCTCGCCGAATTCGACGGCCAGCGCTTCGACACCGTCATCACCGTCTGCGACAGCGCCGCCGAGCACTGTCCCGTCTTCCCCGGCGCGCCGCAGCGCCTGCACTGGAGCCTGCCCGACCCCGCCGCGGCCACCGGCTCCCCCGAGGAAAAACTCGCCGCCTTCCGCGCCGTCCGCAACACTCTCGAATCCCGCCTCCGCGAATTCCTCTCCCCGTAACTCGCCCACCCGGAAATCCGCAAGATCACTTACACGACAACCGCCATCGAGTCGATGAACATGACGATGCGCAAGTACACTCGCAACCAGCGCATTTTTCCGAACGGTCAGCCGCTTACTTTAGCGGACTCAGCCATCTCAGATGGCCTTAATCCCTTAAACAGAAGCCAAAAACTCGTGGCCATTTCGAAGCTCGCTATAGGCACATCGAACGAGTACAGGTTCACTGTCTTGCCGAAGTTGGGGAAAATGAAGAAAACGAAAGCGCACGTCACGGCCCATACAGACGAGATCACACCCCAGGCAGCCAATGCTCTGGGGATATAGTTCGACTTAAACCATAAGTAGCTGCACACTGTGGATGCCAATCCCCAAAACAGCAAGCCGACGTAATACGCGTCGAAACCCGTGCCCAGGTGTAGCCTCGCCAAGGCCTGCAATCGATCGGCTTCAAATACCCGCAGGTAATCAGCCCCGCTCAAGAGCCGTAGAACGCCAAAAAGATTGAGCGTACTAACAACCCACACCAAGGCAAATACCAGCCTGCAGAATGCTGCCAGCAATGCAAGGCCCCGATTCACTGGCTCGAAAATCACGTAAAACGCTGTGAGGAGTACGACAAGACCTGTACCGTAGACCAGATCGCAGGCAATGACGATGCGAAAGAGTCGTTCGTGCGCCATGATGTTCCGAGCGGTTTCCGCCATATTGCCCGTGACAACGAGGTGAGCGTAGATGCCATAAAAAGCAAAGACCACGGTCGCCCACGTGAATAAGTAAGTGAATCCCGCGACTCTCGCAGCTTTGCGTTGTGACTCGCTGATGGCGCTGATCGTCATTTCATTCCTCCTAAGCCGCTCCCATCCGTGCGATCACGCGGCGGCAGCCAACGGTTGCGGTTTCGCGCCCTTAATCAGAAGCCACAGCCAGATCCACAATTCGCCAAGTAACGCCGGCAGGACCGCGCGGGAGACCAGATTCGCGTAGCTAGGCAAGAGCAACGACGTAAGACTGACGGCCACATAGGCAAAACAGTTAACGATCAGCAGGACGCCCAGGATGCGAGGCAGGAAGCCGGAGCTCATCACCAGCACACCGAAGGGGAGAAGCCAGAGACCCCAGAAGATCTGGTTCACAACAAGTCCCTGGTGATGCAGGCCGAGGAACAGCATGCCCAAGGCCTCCAGCTGCCGTTTGTCGGGAGCCGCAAGGAAATCGCCACGAAAGAGCGCGAGCGCTGCGATGTCATTCACCACATTCGCAAACGTGATCGCGACGGAGATGGCGACCAAGATCACCATCAGTGAAGCTCGCGTCTTGTTCACGCCGCTGAGCAGGCGATAGAGCGCCAAGGCTAGGAGGATGAAGGCGACCGCGGAGAACAGTTCGCCGAAGATACCGGCACGGAAGAGCATCTCGTGCGCGAGGATGTTCTTGGCGGTCGCGGCGGCGTCTCCGCGCACGATCAGCGTGCGCGGAATGTAGAGGAGGGCGAACGGGGCTGGCATTCCCATGAGCACATAAAACAATGCCGCGATGCGCGTGTCCTTCTTGGTCGGGTACATGACTCTCTCTCCTCGTTCGTTATTGGCGGACCACCCTTAGATCCGCATTGCTTTGGGCTGCCGGCGCGGCTTCATTGCTCCTTGCTTTCTCCGGTAGACGGGCCGAGACCCCAACGTTCGCGCATGCGCTGCCGGAATCGTTCCCGCTCCTCAGGAGTCATGGACTCGCAGCGCTCTTCGACGCGACGCTCGCAGCGCTCTTCCATGCGACGGCGGAGATTGGAACGGACGGGACCACGCCATCCCGATCCGCCAAAGAGGATCCGGCACAGCGCCAGAAGCCCAAGCGCTTGCCAGAAGGTGATCTGGCGCCAGCCGAAGAGCGACGGCAGCAGCCAATTCCACAGTTGCAGCACTAGTTCGCCGCCGATGGCGACAAATAGCAGCATCCCCAGAATCGCCAGCGGAGCGATGAAAATCAGTCTCTTCAATCTCCCACTCATGTTCAGCTCCTCATCCTTTCGTGAATTCGTCGTAAATGCTTTGCAATCGCTCGCGCAGATGCAGCACCGCATAGCGTTTGCGCGAGAGCAGCGTATTCACGCTCACGCCGGTCTCGGCGGCCATCTCCTTGAAGCTGCGCCCTTCCAACTCGTGTGCAACAAACACCTCGCGCTGCTCCTCCGGCAACTCGTCCACCGCCAGCTCGAGTTCATCGAAAAGCACGTTGCGGACGTAAAGCGCTTCCGGTCCGGCATCGGGCGAAGGCAGCAGGTCTTCCAACTGCAGCAGTTCGTCGTCCTTGTCCGCGACGGCGGTATCGCTAAAGCTCTCCGGCCTCTTCTTGCGGAAGAGATCGGTGATGCGATTGCGGGCCACGCGAAACAGCCAGCCGGTGACGTGCTCGATCGGCATCAGCAGGCGGTTCGCTCTCACCAGTTCGTAGAAGACGTCCTGCAGAATGTCCTCAGCGTCGCGCGGGTCGGGCACGCGCCGGCGAATGAAATTGCGCAGCCGGGATCGTTCTTCCGCGATGATTTCGGAGATTTGACGGTCTCGCCCAGTCATCGAGGTGATGCTCCACGGCTCATCCATCCATTCCTGTAGACGAACGGCGGCCGCAAATATTGTAGAGATTTGAATCGGCGAAACGGGGGTGGGCGCCACACCACGAGGCTGAAGAACGCCGCGAGCAAAGAGAGGCTCCTGTTCACAGGCTCAAACAAGTTATAGAAGAGAGCCGCCGCAGCAATATAGCACGCGACCACGATGAGCTCGGCTGCGAACCCAACCGAAATAAAGGCTCGTGCGCCAGGATGTTGGTCGCTGTAGCTGCGGCGTCGCCGTATACAACAAGCCTGCCGCGAACGAAGACGGCGAATCCTCCCGTCAGTATGGTGAGCAAATAAAAGACACCGGCAATCTTGGCTTTGAAACGCGGCGACGCTTTTGCAATCTGTTCCATCATTACAGCTGTGCTCATACTCGTTGCTCCTTACGCGAGAAATGGCGGATGGCCGCCCCTCGATCCCCAAAGACGCCTCTGGGTGCCCCTCGCGTGTCTCGCAAGGGTGGGGCTGCCTTTCGCTAACATCTTCTTCCACTGGCGGATGTTGTCGGCTTGGCTCACAATTTGCATCGGATTGGGTCTAAATCGAGGCCCTGAATAGACAGAGGCTGCGTCAGAGGGTTCGTGATAGCACTAAGGCGGCAGGCCTTCCGGCAGCTTCTCTCTTGTTCTCCAGCCTAGATGAACAGTTCCGTGCTGACGTGAAAAAACTCCGCCAGCCTCTTCGCCTGCGCTTTGCTGATGGAACGCTTGCCGTGAAACACTTCGGAGGTAATTCCTTTCGACCCGAAAATCTTCCAGAGGTCCTTTTGTGTCAGCTTGCGCGCCTCCATCAAATGCTGCAGCGTCTGCTGTGGGCTGGCTTTCCGAATCGGATAGCGGCGCTCTTCATACTCGTCAATCAGTACGGTCAGAAGTTCGGCAAGCTCCTTTTCTTCTGGTGTCAGGTCTTCACGCTCGTCGAGGCGCAGCAGTTCGGCGGTCAGACGCTCGCATTCTTCGTCCGTATGGAGAACCCGGGGAAGCGTCCGCCGCAACAATAGCCCGTAAGTTTTTTCGTCCAGCTCTGTCGTCACCGTGCTCATGGTTTCCAAGCCCCTTTGTCGTATTCCGCGTGCGTCAAGAGATACAGGACGAAGACTCGTTGGGTCTGGTAGTTCACTCGTGCGATCAGGCGGTACTTGTTGCCGGCGATGTTGAACACCGTTCTCCGTCCCACCAAATCGGCATTGTGGTACACCTGTTTCAATTCCGCGGGGGTTTTCCAATTCGCCTTGCGCATCACCCCGTACCAGGATTCCAGGCTCGCTTTCGCGTCCGGGTGCTGTCGCCAGAATTGTTCGAGAGCGCCGCGCTTGATGATGCGCATCGAGGCCTAGGTTCTCACCATGAGAACCACAAGTCAAGCGGCATTGCCCGCTGGCATCCGTTCGAATGCCAAGAAAGTAATACTTGACGATCATTGCTATCCGAGTTATACTGATTTTTAATTTCGGCGGAGGCTGGAGCGCAGCCCCTTGCCCGCTTCCTTCGCCATCGCCCCTCGGCTACCTCGAACGGATTCGCTCCGCCATTCCTGGTCCTGCCATTCTGATCCACTCCGCCCCTCGCGGCCCTTTCCTTCCCCAACCTCCTCTAATTCCTTTGCTCTCACACTTTTAGCCGACCCCCACCATCTAAACCCTGTCGAATTAAATTTTTACAAAAACATGGGGGGAGGGGGCTTCCGGCCTTGCAAACTTTCCACCCGTCAACTTGCGCACAGGCGTCCGCTCTATCTCCTTTGTTTGCCGCTCTTACGCAATCGCCCGCCTGTAAGCCCTTTATTTGCCGCTCTTACGAAAACAACCGGGGTGGGTATCCACTCTTCCCATTCTGGAACCAGTTCGCCGCGAGGAACACCGGGGGCCCGCTCCCCACTTCTCAAACTCAAAACTTCTTCCCTTTCAACTTTCAACTGTCAACTTTCAACTCTCCCCCCGCCCCTCGCGCCTTCTCAGTGCAGAAAGTGCCGCATCCCCGTAAACACCATGGCCATTCCCAGCCGGTCCGCCGCCGCAATCACCTCGGCGTCGCGCACCGACCCCCCCGGCTGGATCACCGCCGTGGCCCCGGCCTTCGCCGCCTCCTCCACGCCGTCCGCGAACGGAAAGAACGCGTCGGAAGCCACCACGCATCCCGCCAGCGAATTCTGCGCCTTCATCACCGCGATCTTCACCGAATCCACGCGGCTCATCTGCCCCGCGCCCACGCCCAGCGTCTGCCCGTCCCGCGCGAACACGATGGCGTTGGACTTTACGTGCTTGGCCACCTTCCACGCGAACTTCAGCGTCGCCAGCTCCGCCGCCGTCGGCGCGCGCTTCGTGGCCACCTTCAATTCCCCTTCGTTCAATTCCCCCAGGTCCGGCTGCTGCACCAGCACTCCCCCGGAGATCCGCTTGAGCTGCGGCGCCCGCTCGGGATCCAGTCCGCCCGCCGGCAGTTCCAGCAGCCGCAGATTTTTCTTCGCCCCCAGCGCCGCCAGCGCCCGCGCGTCGAAGCCCGGCGCCACGATGCACTCCACGAACAGCTTGGCCACCTCTTCCGCCGTCGCCCCGTCCACCACGCGGTTGAACGCCAGCACCCCGCCGAACGCCGACACCGGATCGCAGGCGTACGCCTTCCGGTACGCCTCCAGCAGCGTCTCCTGCTCCGCCGTCCCGCACGGATTGTTGTGTTTGATGATCACCGCCGCCGGCCGCCGGAACTCCCCCGCCAGGCTCCGCGCCGCTTCCAGGTCCACGTAATTGTTGTAGGAAAGCTCTTTGCCCTGCAGTTGCTTCGCCGCCGCCAGCCCCGCCGCCGCGCGTCCCGCCGGCACGTACAGCGCCGCCGCCTGGTGCGGATTCTCTCCATAGCGCAGCGGCAGTTGCCGCTCCAGCGCCAGGTGCAGCCGCTCCGGCAGCGCCGCCTTCTCCCCCAGCGCCATGCGCCCCGCGGCCGCCGTCAGCCGCTCCAGTTCCGTGGTGATCATCCCGTCGTAGCGCGCCGTCGTGGCATACACCTTGCGCGCCAGTTCCAGCCGCGTGGCCAGCGTCGTCTCCCGCGTTGCTTCCAGCTCCCCGGCCACCCGCCCGTAATCTCCCGGATCGCACACCACCGTCACGCTCTCGAAATTCTTCGCCGCGCTCCGCAGCATCGTCGGCCCGCCGATATCTATGTTCTCGATCAGCTCTTCCGCGGTCAGCCCCGCCTTGGCCGCCGTGGCCTCGAACGGGTACAGGTTCACCGCCACCAAATCGATCGGCGCGATCCCGTGCTCCTCGGCCTGCTTGCGGTCCTCCGCCAGATTGCGCCGGAACAGCAGCCCCCCGTGCACCTTCGGATGCAGCGTCTTCACCCGCCCGCCCAGCATCTCCGGCCAGCCCGTCAGTTCGGCCACGTCGCGCACCGCCAGCCCCGCTTCGCGCAGCAGTTTGGCCGTCCCTCCCGTCGAGACAATCTCGATGCGCAGCGCGGCCAGCCGCCTGGCAAACTCCACGACCCCTGTTTTATCGAAAACACTGATGAGCGCTCGCGCCACCGGCATGACTTCCCCCTGTCAACTGAAGAGCCGTGTATTGTATGCGCTGCGCGAGGATTGGAAAAGCGGAAACGCAGGGGACTCCGGTGGCCCGGCATCCCGGCGCGCAAAAATCCTTCGTTCGCGGCGCCACGGGCGGGAGCTCTTGGCAAGCCCGGGAAATTGCGCCTCCGGGCGGCCGCCAGGCTACTGCAGCACCCAGCGCCCTACTTTTTCGACGAAGCGCATGCCGTACCGCGGCAACGGCGTGTCCTCGGCCTCCGAGCGCACCACCCGGGCCTTGCCCACGTACTCTTCGCTCCCGCTGGCCAGATACACGCTGACGAGGGAATCTTTCTGCAAGACTGCGGGACATCCGCAGAGAAAGCTGTTCAAGCCGACGTTCTCCGTGTTCGTCACGGCTTCGAAGGCCTTCCCCTGAGCATCGGTTCCACTCAGCCGCAGCGGCACACGCAGGCGCACGCGCACTTCGCTGCGCCGTTCCACGCGCTTCGTGGCCACGGTGCGCGCCAAGCACGCCTTCAACGCCTCGAAGTCCACCGGCTTTTCGAAGTACCCTGCCGCCCCCAGATCGCGGCAGAATTCCTTCGTCTGCGCCCCGGCCTCTCCGCTCACGATCAATATGGGAATCAACTGCGTCCGGCTGAACGAGGTGAGCATCTGGCAGAGCTCGAATCCGGAATAGTGCGGCATCCTCAAGTCCAGCAGAATGGCGTCGGGCTTGTGCTCCATGGCCAGCGCCAGCGCCTCCTCGGGCACTCCGGTGTCAATGATTTCGTAGGTGTCTTTCAGATTCAGGCGCACCAGGCGGCGCAAGGCTTCATCGTCATCCACAACTAAAATTTTTCCCATCGCCCAATTCCCTCCTATCTTCTCCGGGTGAGTTCGCCTCCCGCGAGCGTCGCTTCCGCCGTTGCGGCTTCCGGTTTTTTCTTTTCCGCGTCGAGCACCTCGCGAATCTTCCGAATCAGCGCTTCTTCCATGAACGGCTTGTGCAGCAAGTGCGTCCCGGGCTTGAGGACCCCGTGTCCGGCGATAAAGCTGTCGGTATATCCCGACATGTACAGCACCTTCATCCCCGGCTGGCGCGCGACCAGGCGCTCGGCGAGCACTCGCCCGTTCATCCCGGGCATCACCACGTCCGTCAGCAGCAGTTGGATCGGAGCGGGATGCTGCGCCGCCGCCTCCAGGGCCTTCTCGCCGTTCGGCGCCGGCAGTACCCGGTACCCGTTGGCCTCCAGAAAAGATTGCACCAGTTTTCTCAGCGGATCCTCGTCCTCCACCAGCAGGACGGTCTCCCCGCCGCGCAGGGACCGGTCCGGCACGCTCTTCGGCGCTTCCACCTTGGCCTGCTCCTCGACGTGCGGCAGATAGACTTTGAACGCGGCCCCCTTCCCCGGCGCGCTGTCCACCGTGATATAGCCTCCGCTCTGCTTCACGACTCCGTATACCGTGGACAACCCCAATCCCGTGCCTTTGCCCAGCTCTTTGGTCGTGAAAAAAGGCTCGAAAATGTGCGCCTGTGTCTCCGCGTCCATGCCCACGCCGGTATCGGTGACGGAGAGCATCACGTACTGCCCGCATTTTGCGCCGGGATGCTGCCGCACGAACGTTTCGTCGAACTCCGCGTTCGCGGTTTCCACCTTCAGCTGTCCGCCCTGCGGCATGGCATCCCGGGCGTTGACCGCCAGGTTCATGATCACTTGCTCGATCTGCCCTTGATCGGCCTTCACCCGGCCCAGCCCCGGATCGAGCGCCGTCGTCACTACGACGTCTTCTCCCAGCAGCCGCGGCAGCATCTTTTCCATGTCGCTGACCAGCGCATTCAGGTTCAAGACCGCGGGCGTCAGCACCTGCTGCCGGCTGAACGCCAGCAACTGCCGCGTCAGCGTCGCCGCCCGCTGCCCGGCCTTTTCCACTTCTTCCGTGTGTCCGTAAAGCGGGCTGCCCGGCCCCAGTTCCCTCTTCAGCACCTGGCTATACCCGATGATCACCCCCAGAAGATTGTTGAAATCGTGCGCGATCCCTCCGGACAGTCTTCCGACCGCTTCCATCTTCTGCGCCATGCGCAGTTGCCGCTCCAGGACGCGCCTCTCCGTTACATCCTCGGCGAATACTTCGAAGTGCGCCGCGGCCCCGCTCGCATCTTTCAAGCAGCGCCCGCTGCAGCGCACGGTGATCGGCGCGCCTTCTTTGCGCTTCCATTCCACTTCGACGTCCTTCAGCTCTTCCGCCCGGGCAAAGAGATCCTTCAGCCTCTGATATTCCTCCGGGTAGCGATAGATGTCAGTCTCCAGGTTGGCCTGCAGCAGTTCGCCGGGCGTGGCGTAGCCCAGCATGGTCTGCAGCGCGGGATTCACGTGCAGCAACTGCCCGTTCATGCTCGCGCGGTAGATGCCATACGGCGCGTCCTCGACCACCGAGCGGAAATTGGCTTCCGACAGCCGCAAAGCCTCTTCCGCCCGTTTCCGCTCGCTGATGTCCCGATTCACGATCACCAACTGCGCCGGCTCCCCTTTCGCATTGCGAATCACGCTGGAGGTCGATTCCAGCGTCCGCCACGTCCCGTCTTTGTGGCAGATGCGGTATTCCAGGGCCTTGCCCTGGCCGGTGCGCCGCGCTTCCTCCGCCGCCCCGCGCACGCGCTCCCGGTCTTCGGGATGAATCTGCGCGAACGCGGACGACGCCCGCAACTCTTCCGGGGAGTAGCCCAGGATCTTCTGGTACGCCAGGCTGTTATAGATTCGATTCCCTTCCATATCCACGACCGCAATCATGTCCGCGGCGTTCTCGCTGATCAGACGGAACAGCTCTTCCTTTTCCACCAACTTGCGGCGAATCCGGTGGATCTGCACCTGTTGATAGATGATGTACACATTAAACAGCAGCACCAGCCCCACCAGGCCCCGGACCGCCAGCGACAGCGCGAGCGTGCCTTCATAGTTTTCCGTTTGGTTCAAAGGCGGCAGGAGAAAAGAAGCCAGGCCCAGTGTCAGCAGCAGGGTAATGACCACCGTCACTGCCCACAGCCACCATTCCCGTCTTTCGATGCGGCTGAAATTGCTGCGGAAGGCTTCGGCCTTGGCGTGGTTTTCGTTATTCCCGTTCTGGGTTTTCAGTGGCGCCATACCGCTAAAATCCCTGCACGACGCCCACCAACCGCAATCTGGGGCTTCTCCCCCACGACTCCTTGCAACTTACTGCGCCCGTGCGGGTTAGCCGGGGCGCTCGCCCCTCCTAATTGCTGGCGCCCTGCGCCCGTGTGCCATCCCGGGCTGCCCGTGGCAGTTCGAAACATTCCCCGGGGAACGATCAACTTTTCCTCAGTTCCCCCACCCTGCCCTCCGCTCCTTCGCGCACAGTCCGCTGCGCTTGCGCTGGCTGCACACACCCATCCTCCGCGTCAGGCTTGCGCTCGCTGGCGGTGATTCTTCCGGGTTTACGAATGCGGGGGCGCGGATCGCGGAACACGCCCTCCGCGGGGCGCGCGCCACCTGCCGGGAGAGAAAGAACTGCGGCCGCTACGACTTGGTGAGGGCCTTCAGCTTGACCTGGTCGTCAACCACTTCCACCACGTACTCCACTTCCTGTACGCCCTTCTGTTTCTGCAGCTCGCTGGTCTTCTTGCGCACGAACTCCCGGAAATTCGCGCGCGTAAACTTCTCCGTGGGCTCCCCGGCCTTTTCCTTGGCGCGGATGAACGCCTGGTAGAGCTGCTCCACCTTCTCGGCTTCCCGGTCCGGCGCGGAGCAGGTGATGCGGAAGGCCGCGCCCGGCTCCGCCGGCCGCGCGGCGGCTTCCGCGGCGCGCCGCTGCGCGCGCTCCGCCTCGATCGCTTTGGCGGCCGCCCCGTAGTGCCGCTCCACTTTGCCTTCTTCCTTCTGCTGCAGCCGCTTGCGGAAAATCTCTTTGTACTTGGCGTAGGTTTGCGCGAGATTGTTGAAGCGGAAGCTCTGTCCGAATTTGAGCTGCCCGGAGCGCTCGGAATAGCGCTTGATCAGCGTATCAATGCGCCACTCCACGTCCGTCGGTGGACGCTTGCGGCCCCCCCCGAAGAACTGGTCGTATTCGATTTTCAGCTGGCGGATGTCCTTCTCCAGCTGGCTCAGTTCTTCGTCAATGGTTGCCATCGGCGAGCCCTTCCACCGTCCATGCTAGGCGGCCCGTTCAGGTTGCGTCAATCGTAACAGCCGCCGGAGATACGCATCGGGCAATGCGCGCCACCTGCCCGCGCGAACAGGCCCCCCGGCGCTCCGGCAATTGCTCCCCGGCCCCGCCTGTGCTGAAATGGCGGCATGGAACCCCGCGCCAAGCAGGCCCTCTCCCCCGCGCAAGCCGATCTCCTGCGCCAGTTGCCCTCGGTGGACGAGCTGCTCGCCCAGCCGCGCCTCCTGGCGCTCGCTTCGCGGGTGAGCCGCGACCTGCTCCTCGAGGTCACGCGCGCCGCCCTGGCCGGCCTCCGCGCGCGCATCACCGGCGCGGAGGAGCGCACCGTGCTGACCCTGGCCCCCGCGGAGATCGAAGCGTACATCACCGCCGAGGTCGAACGCGTCCTCGCGCTCTCCCTCCAGCCGGTCATCAACGCCACCGGCGTCATCCTGCACACCAATCTCGGCCGCGCCCCGCTGCCCTCCGCCGTCGCCGACCACATCCGCCACGCCGCCACGCACTACAGCAACCTCGAATACGACCTCGAAGCCGGCGCGCGTGGCAAGCGCGACGTCCACACCTCCCGCCTGCTCGAGCGCCTCACCGGCGCCGAAGCCGCCATCGTCGTCAACAACTGCGCCGCCGCCGTACTCCTCTCTCTCGCCGCTCTCGCCAAAGGCGGCGAAGTCCTGGTCTCCCGCGGCGAACTCATCGAGATCGGCGACGGCTTCCGCATCCCCGAGATCATGGCCGAAAGCGGCGCCATCCTCCGCGAGGTCGGCACCACCAACCGCACGCGCATCGAGGATTACGAGCGGGCCATCACCGACAAGACCCGCCTCCTCCTCCGCGTGCACCCCTCCAATTTTCAAATCACAGGCTTCACCGAGCGTCCCGAGCTGCGCGAACTCGCCGAGCTGGGCCGCCGCGCCAATCTTCCGGTCATGGAAGACCTCGGCTCCGGCTGCCTCGTGGATCTCTCCGCCAGCGGCGTCGGCGAACCCGTCGTCCGCCAGAGCTTCGAGGCCGGCGCCTCGCTGGTGGCCTTCAGCGGCGACAAGCTGCTCGGCGGCCCGCAGGCCGGGGTCATTGCCGGGCACAGCGCGCTGGTCGCGCGCATCCGCCGCTATCCGCTCTTCCGCGCCCTGCGCGTGGACAAGCTCACCATCGCCGCGCTGGAAGCCACCCTCGGCGCCTACCTGCGCGGCGCCCTCGACGAAATTCCCGCGCTGCGCATGATTCGCATGAGCCCGCGCGAGATCGGCCAGCGCGCCGAACAGTTTCTCCGCGCTCTCCGCCCCGCGCTGCCCCTCGCGGAACTCGAAGCGGATATCGTCGCCGGTACTTCGCTCATCGGCGGCGGCTCCACTCCCGCGGAGTCCCTCCCCACCATGCTCCTGCGCATCGCCAGCGCCCGCCATTCCGCCGCAAAACTCGAAGAGCGCCTGCGCCGCCCTCCCGTCGGCGTTTCCGTCATCGCCCGCGTCGCCGACGACCGCCTGCTCCTCGATCTCCGCACCGTCTTCCCCGACGAGGAACCCGCGCTCGCCGCCGCCCTCGCCGCGGCTCTGCATTAGTTTTCAAATTGAATCAAACGAGTCTCGCGGCAGAGTAGGAATATTAGAAAGGGAAAGCTAGCATGAGCAACGACGACGTAAAACGCGAACAACTGGCCGAGAACATGCGCTTTTATGGAGAGATGAGATTTAAGCAGCTGACTCTGTTATCCGGCGGAATGACACTCCTAGGAGCAGGCGCAGTTCAATACCCAGATAAAGTTCTCTTTTGCGCAGTGAGTGTAAGAGCTGTCTGCGCTCTTGCCGGGATGTTATTTACTTCCATTCTGTGGGTAATGGAAGTGCGTTCGACTTTGGGTTTCTACGCAGCACGTGAGCATGCAATGGAACTTTGGCCACGTGCAAAAGATCCACAGGGCATCTTCAGGTGGTTCAGTGCCACAAACGCGGTACTCTTACTACACCTCATATTTTACTCGTTTTGGTTTGCCTGTGCGATGCATTGGGGCGTTCGTTGTTTTGTGCTTTCTCTCCTGGCCGTATGGGGATTATTGCTTGTGCTTTTTACAGTTGTGAGTTATTGGCCGTCTTGGACTTACCCTGGCGACAAGGAGCCCAACTAGTAGAAAGCGCATCTCAATATGGTCCTGTATCGTAATTGGGCAAGCCTAGACACCGAGAAAGAATAAATTCCTACGCTCCATCGACATCACAACCATGCTCGCCTTCACCGTCAAGAACCATCGCCTCGTCCCCGCAAGAAAGCCTCTCCCTAAACTCCGCCCTGGCTGGGCCCTCCTCCAGCTCCGCCTCGCCGGCATCTGCAACACCGATGTCGAGATTTTGCGCGGCTACCACGGTTTCCGCGGCACTCCCGGCCACGAGTTTGTCGGCGAAGTCGTGGATGTCCGCGGCGTTTCCGCGCGCGAGCGCGCGCGCTGGCTCGGCCGGCGCGTCGTGGGCGAGATCAACATAGCCTGCGCCGCCCTGGGCTTCCGTCCCGTGTGCCGCTTCTGCCGCCGCGGCCTGAAAACGCACTGCGCGCGGAGGAAGGTGCTCGGCATCGTCGCCCACGACGGCGCCTTCGCCGAATTCCTCGCCCTGCCGCTGGAGAATCTGCACGCCGTTCCGGAGCGCGTGAGCGACGAGCAGGCCGTCTTCACCGAGCCGCTCGCCGCCGCTTGTCAGATCCTCGCTCAGCTTCCGGTAGCGCGCTTCCGCGACGCCGCCGTCCTCGGCGACGGCAAGCTGGCGCAGTTGATCGCGCGCGTCCTGCACTCTGCGGGGCCGCGCGTCACCCTCTTCGGCAAACACGAAACAAAATTGGCGCTGGCGCGCCTCGCCGGCATCCCCACGCAGAAAGTCCGCGGCGACGCTTCCGATCTCCGCCGCATCAAGGAAAGCTTTCCGCTGGTGGTGGAAGCAACGGGATCGCCGACCGGCCTGACTCTGGCGCAACAAATCACCGAGCCGCGCGGCACGCTGGTGCTCAAGTCCACCTTCCACGGCGCCGCCCCCGTCGAAACCTGGCCCACCGTCGTCAAGGAACTGACGATTGTCGGCTCGCGCTGCGGCCCCTTTGCCAAAGCCCTGGCCCTACTGCGCTCCGGCCGCGTGAACCCCACCCCGCTCATTTCGCGCACATTTCCGCTCGCGGAAGCCCCCGCGGCCATCGCCTGCGCGCAAAAATCCGGCGTCATGAAAGTCCTGCTAAAAATGGATTAACGCAGAGGCACAGAGTTAACAGTCGAAAATTAAAAGTTGAAAGTTAAAACCTGAAGAGCCCTGCCGCCAGACGTTTTTGCAAGTATCTCTCGGAATTTCCCTCTGCTTCTCTGCGCCCTCTGCGCCTCTGCGTTAAATCCCCTCTTACAACCGGTTGATGCACGACGCCACGCAAGCCGCTCCGAAGCCGTTGTCAATGTTCACCACGGTGACATTCGACGCGCAACTGTTCAGCATTCCCAGCAGCGCCGCCACCCCGCCAAAGCTCGCGCCGTAGCCCGTGCTCGTCGGCACCGCAATCACCGGCACGCCCACCAGCCCGCCCACCACGCTCGGCAGCGCGCCTTCCATCCCCGCCACGCAGATGATCACCCGCGCCTCGCCCAGTTTCCCGCGGTGCTCCAGCAGCCGGTGAATCCCCGCCACGCCCACGTCGTAGAGCTGCTCGACGCGGTTGCCCATCATCCGCGCCGTCAGCACCGCCTCTTCGGCCACCGGAATGTCGCTCGTCCCCGCGGACACCACCACGATCGTGCCCTTCCCGCGGATCGCCCGCGTCCGCTCGATGGTGATGACCCCCGACAGCGGGTGAAACTTCGCCGCCCGCGCCAGCTTCCCGTTCAGCCGCCGCACCGCCGCGTAAATCTTCCGGTCCGCCCGCGTGATCAGGATATTTTCCCGCGCCGGCTTGGCCCGCAGCATCGCCCGCACAATCTCCGCCACCTGCCCCGGCGTCTTGCCCTTCCCGAAGACCACCTCGGCAAACCCCTGCCGCAGCGCCCGGTGATGATCCACCTTGGCAAATCCCAAATCCTCGAACGGCAGATGTTTCAGCCGCGCAATCGCCGCCCCGGTCGCGAGCTTCCCCGCGCCCACCGCCTCCAGAATCTTCACGATGTCCCGTTCGTGCATGGTTTCCCGCTGCGCATTCTACCACCCCGCCGTCCAAAGCCGCGCCCCGCTTGACTTGCCCCCGATGCCGCTGCGAGACTGACTTTTCCGTACCCAGGCCAATAACCATGCCCAAAACCGAAGGCCACATCGTCACCGTCGGCGTCACCGGAGCCAGCGGCGCTCTCCTCGCGCAAAAGGCTCTCGCTCTGCTCGACGAAGACCCGCGCGTCGCCCGCGTGCACCTCGTGGTCACCGAAGCCGGACAGCGCCTCCTCGCCGAAGAGCTGCTCCTCTCTTCCGGCGATCTGAAAAAACTTCCCGCGCGCCTCCTCGGCCGCCCCTCCAAAAAAATCGCAGCCCTCCCCAATCAGGACATCGGCGCCGCCATCGCCTCCGGCAGCTACCCCGTGGACGCCATGCTGGTCATCCCCTGCTCCATGGGCACCCTCGCCGCCATCGCCTGCGGCATGAGCGACGACCTCGTCTCGCGCGCCGCCGACGTCATGCTCAAGGAATCCCGCAAGCTGGTCCTCTGCGTGCGCGACACGCCCTTCAGCCGCATCCATTTGGAAAACATGCTTCGCGCCCAGCAGGCCGGCGCGGTGATCATGCCCGCCATTCCCGCCTTCTACCACAAGCCCAGAACCATCGACGACCTCGTCTCCCAGTACGTTTGCCGCGTCCTCGCGCAAATCGGCTTGCCGCAGGAAACCATGTACCGCTGGGAAGGCAGCGCAAGAATCGAAAAGGCAAAAAGTTAAGAAGCCGCAAAGCCGGGAAATCGGAACAAGCCAACGCGGGAAGACACTCTTCCACTCTTGGACTTTTGAACTCTGGAACTCTTATACTTTCTTCTTGCGCCCATGACCCGCAGCCCGCACAGCCGCCTGCGCACCGTGCTCGAAATGATCAAGTTCGAGCACTCCGTCTTTGCGCTACCCTTCGCGCTCACCGGCGCGCTGCTGGCGGCGCGCGCGACGACGCACGCATGGCCCTCCTGGCGCCAGATTCTCTGGATCGTCGTGGCCATGGTGGCCGCGCGCTCCGCCGCCATGACCATGAACCGCATCGCCGATCTCCGCTTCGACAAGGCCAATCCCCGCACCAGCCAGCGTCCCCTGGCCACCGGCGCCCTCTCCCTCGGCTTCGCCTGGAGCTTTACGCTCGCCGCCGTGGCGGTCTTCTTCGTCGCCGCCTGGCGCCTCAATCCCCTGGCCCTCAAGCTCGCTCCCGTGGCGCTCGCGGTTCTCTTCTTCTACTCCTACACCAAGCGCTTCACCAGTTGGTCGCATCTCGTCCTCGGCTTGGCCCTGGGCATCTCCCCCGCCGCCGCCTGGATCGCCGTCACCGGCGCGCTCGACTTGCGCATGCTCATCCTTTGCGCCGCCGTCACCCTGTGGGTCGGCGGCTTCGACGTCCTCTACGCTTGCCAGGACGTGGCCTTCGACCACCAAGCCGGTCTCTACTCCGTCCCCAAGCGCTTCGGCATCCCCCGCGCCCTGCTGATCGCCCGCGTCATGCACGTCGCCGTCGTCGCGCTGCTTGCCGCGCTCGCCGCCAGCTTCGCCCTGCCCTGGCCCGCATGGGCCGGCGTCGCCGGCGTCGCCGCGCTCCTCGCCTACGAGCACTCCCTGGTCCACTCCGACGACCTCAGCAAGCTGGACGCTGCGTTTTTCACCGTGAACGGCTATATTAGTCTCTTGTTCCTTTTCTTCTGGGGAGCGGCCGCCGCCCTCTGGCGCGGCTGAAGAGCTTTTGACGAATGGACGTTTTCCGAAACTGAGAACTGAGAACTGACCACTGGCAACCATGTCCAACCTCACCATCACCGACCCGCAGCTCCAGCCCATCGCCGCCAAGGTGCTCGCCGGTGCCCGCCTATCCATTGACGACGGCATCGCCCTCTACCGCTCGCCAGACCTGCTGGCCGTCGGCTGGCTCGCCAACTACGTCCGCGAACAGCGCCACGGCAACGTCACCTATTTCAACGTCAACCGCCACATCAATCCCACCAACGTCTGCGTGGCGCACTGCAAGCTCTGCGCCTTCGGCCGTGACCTCCACGCTCCCGGCGCCTACACCTTCGCCCTCGAAGAGATCTACCAGCGCGCCGAACAGGGCGTCCGCGAAGGCGCCACCGAGTTCCACATCGTCGGCGGCCTGCACCCCGACCTGCCCTTCGACTATTTCCTCGAGCTGGTCCGCGGCCTCAAGCGGCGCTGCCCCGGCGTGCACCTGAAAGCCTTCACCATGGTCGAGGTCGGCTACTTCGCGCGCATCGCCAAGCTCTCCATCAAGGACACGCTCCTGAAAATGAAAGAGGCCGGCGTGGATTCCCTGCCCGGCGGCGGCGCGGAAATCTTCCACCCCCGCGTGCGCAAGATCATTTGCGACCACAAGGTCAGCGGCCAGATGTGGCTGAACGTCGCCCGCCAGGCCCACCAGCTCGGCCTGCCCTCCAACGCCACCATGCTCTACGGCCACGTGGAAACCGAAGAGGAGCGCGTGGATCACCTCGTCAAACTCCGCGAGCTGCAGGATGAAACCCACGGCTTCGTCGCCTACATCCCCCTGGCCTTCCATCCCGACAACACCGCGCTCGCGCACCTGCCCCCGACCACCGGCTACGCCGACCTGCGCAACATCGCCGTGGCGCGCCTGCTGCTCGACAATTTCCCGCACATCAAGGCCTACTGGGTCATGCTCACCACCAGCATCGCGCAGATCTCCCTGCGCTTCGGCGCCAACGACCTCGACGGCACGGTCGTCGAAGAAAAAATCTACCACGACGCCGGCGCCACCACCGCCGAGTTCACCCCCCGCGCCGAGCTCGAGCGCCTCATCCGCGCCGCCGGCCGTGTCCCCGTCGAGCGCGACACCCTTTACCGCCCCGTGGACCGCTCCCAATTGCCCCCGCTCCCCCCAGCCAAGGCCCCCGGCACCGTCTCCCTTAGCCTCAACGTCTGATGCGCCCACCAACGAGCACTCAAGAATTCCCTCACCAGCCCGGAGAAGTGATTTCTTATCTTGAAATGTGCTAAGCGTGGAGCGTCAGCTTCCAAAAGGGAATGCATTTTCGTCTCCGCCCAAGTTTTAGCGTAATCCTGATGAGTCGTCGAAGAAATGCGCCATACCGTGACCGCGTAGAGGAGAACGGCCGGGTCCTCATTTACGAGGGGCATGACATTCCTCGAAAAGAAGGGTACCCACCACCCAAGAACGCTGACCAACCACGCAAATCTCCCAATGGGAAACTGACTCAGAACGGGCTTTTCGAAGAGGCTGCACTGAGGGCCAAACGCGGGGATGCCAGCCCCGAAACGGTGGCTGTCTATGAAAAGATTCATCCGGGAATTTGGGCCTTTAATGGATTATTTCTGCTTACGGACAGCTATCAAGAATCTGATGGCAATAGACTCGTATTCGAGTTCCGGCTCGAATTAACGGATTCCCTTAATCTCCGTGGTATCCACTCCTACGCATTGCCACACACCAGAATCATTCCGTCCGAAGTAAAGCAGGCTGTTTGGAAGCGCGACGGAGGGAAATGCATTCAGTGCGGAGCCACTGACAATCTTCATTTCGACCACGATATCCCGTACTCCAAGGGCGGCTCTTCGCTGGTGGTTGAGAACATTCGCTTACTCTGCGCGCGGCATAACCTCTCAAAGAAAGACAGAATTGAATAAGGCAAACGCCCGCAGTTATGAGGAGTACGGATAAAATCCTCGGGCCAATCAAATCTAGCTATAGGAGCAAGACGAAGCCGTGCGAACCATAGTCCTGCTTACGATTTCCAACATCTTCATGACCTTCGCCTGGTACGGTCACCTCAAATACCGCAGCGAGACGCTCTGGAAAGTCGTCATCGCCAGTTGGAGCATCGCCTTTTTCGAATACTGCTTCCAGGTCCCGGCCAACCGCATCGGCTCCTATCAATTCTCCACCGCGCAGCTCAAGACCATTCAGGAAGTCATCACCCTCGGCGTCTTCGCCGTCTTTTCCGTCTTTTACCTGAAGGAGCAGTTGCGCTGGAACTATTTCGCGGGTTTCGGCTGCATCGTCCTGGCCGTCTTCTTCCTCTTCCACAAGTGGTAGGCTAGAGCCCGCAAAAGCCCGGGATACATTTCCACGGTGGGGAAAAGGCCAAGAAAGGCATTTCGGAAAGTGGTGCTAAACTAACGGCTATGCGGCAGGTTGTCTTATACCCCGGCGAAGACGGCTACTGGGTGGCGGAATACCCCAGCCTTCCCGGCTGTGTCAGCCAGGGAAGAACAAAAGAAGGCGCCATTCAAGATATTCGCGAAGCCAGGGAAGACTATCTTCTCGCACTACAGCAAGATGGGCTCGCCGTTCCTCCCGATCATTGTGATGCGGTTCGCGTGGCGGCAGGAAAGTTCATGCCTTGAATATACCCCTCGAAGGGGCTCCGGAATCGAATTCTCTGGATTTAAAGAGAACGAAAAAGCCCAAAAGAGAGGAATCATGCAGCGAAAAGCTTCCGCGGTTTGGCAGGGCGGTTTGAAAGATGGGAAGGGCTCGATTTCGACGGATAGCGGCGTCCTGAAGCAAACGCAATATTCGTTCAGCACACGGTTTGAAAACGGCGCCGGCACAAACCCCGAGGAGCTCCTTGCCGCGGCACACGCCGGCTGTTTTACGATGGCGCTTTCCGCGCAACTGGGCAACGCGGGCATGACCGCCAGCAGGCTCGAGACGACGGCGACGATTTCGCTCGAAAAGCTGCCGGACGGCTTCGCGATCACGAAAAGTCATCTGGACCTGACCGCGCAAATCCCCGGCGCAGACAAAGCCAAATTCGACGCCGCAGTGAAAGCCGCGGAAACCGGCTGCCCGGTATCGAAACTCTTCAAGGCGGAAATCAGCGTCACCGCCCGGCTGGAATCCTAGGACTTAGGGGCTTTTGCCGGACGTTCTCATCGAGCGTCTTCGTGGAACGTTCTTACCGGACGTTCTCCTTGAAAGGCCTAAACAGGTGCGATGCCGCACATGATTCCAGCTCCGGGAGTGTTCGCTGCAGGTGTCGCGATCTTTCTGATCGTGCTCTGGGATGCGTTCGAGGCGATCATTCTGCCGCGCCGCGTCACGCGGAAGTTCCGCCTCGCTCGTCTTTTTTACCGCTCCACCTGGAGCATGTGGAAATTCGTGGTCTGTCTCATCCCTGCGCGAAAGACGCGCGAAACCTTGCTGGGTTTTTATGGCCCGCTTTCGCTCCTCGTTCTCGTCGGGGTTTGGGCGGTTGGCCTCGTGCTCGGCTTCGGGTTTATGCAATACGGCGCGGGGTCCGCGCTGGTGGTGACCGGCGGCCAGCCTGGGTTTCAGACCGACATTTATCTGAGTGGCACGACCTTCTTTACTCTTGGGCTGGGCGACGTCATTCCACGGTCGGGTTTGGCCCGCGTCCTGGTCGTTCTGGAAGCCGGTTTTGGTTTCGGATTCCTTGCCGCTGTGATCGGTTACCTGCCTTTCATCTACGGATCGTTCTCCAAGCGCGAAGTGAATATCTCCCTGCTCGATTCCAGAGCCGGCACGCCTCCCACCGCCGGCGAGCTGCTTCGCCGTCACAGCTACGCCGACGGCCTCTACGCCCTCCGCGTTCTCCTCAAGGATTGGGAGCTGTGGTGCGCCGAGCTGATGGAGAGCCATCTTTCCTATCCCGTGCTCGCGTATTTTCGCTCGCAGCACGACAACCAATCCTGGATCGCTTCGCTCACGGCGATTCTGGACACGTGCGCGCTGGTTATCGTTGGTGTCGAAGGCGCTTGCGAGAAACAGGCGGAGCTTACCTTTGCGATTGCCCGTCACGCCGTCGTTGACCTTTCGCAAGTTTTCGGCACGGTGCCGAAGCCCCTGCTCCACGACCGGTTGCCTGCGCAGGAGCTGCGCCAAATCCGCGACATCCTCGCGCAACACGGAATGAAACTCCATGACGGAGAACAAGCCGATCACAAGCTCACGGAGCTTCGCAAGTTGTATGAGCCCTACATCCATGCGCTGGCCAATTACCTGAACCAGACGCTGCCGCCCTGGATTACCCGGAAAAAAGGAAAAGACAATTGGCAGACCACGGCTTGGGCGCAGTCCGCCGGGCTTATCGCGAAGGAAGCGGCCACGATCGTCGCCGATGACCATTTCTAGTTTTCTTGGACTGCGGCGGCTTGACGCCGTATTTTTCGATCGCTGATTTTTTCGCTGGGGAGGAACCATGAAAGCCATTCGCGTTCATGAATTCGGCGCGCCGGAAGTGATGAAGCTCGAGGAGATTCCCGCGCCCCAGCCCGCAGCCGGACAGGTGCTCGTGCGCGTGCGCGCCGCGGGCGTCAATCCCGCCGACACCTACATGCGCAGCGGCGGCTACGCCATCAAGCCCCCGCTCCCTTACACGCCCGGCGTGGACGCCGCCGGCATCGTTGAAGCCATCGGCGCGGGCGTCACCCGCGCCAAGCCCGGCGACCGCGTCTACACTTCCGGCACGCTGACCGGCGCGTACGCCGAATTGGCCGTCGCCCAGGAAACGCAGGTGCACCCCCTTCCCGAGCGCATCACCTTCCCGCAGGGCGCGGGCGTCTACATCCCCTACGGCACCGCCTATCATGCCCTGCATCATTCCGCAAAAGCGCACGCCGCGGAAACCGTGCTGGTCCACGGCGCGAGCGGCGGCGTGGGCATCGCCGCCGTGCAGATGGCACAGGCCCTGGGCATGACCGTCTTCGGAACGGCGGGAACCGAGAAAGGTCTCGAACTGGCGAAGCGCGAAGGCGCGCAGCAGGTCTTCCACCACGGCCGGGCGGGCTATGCGGAAGAGATTCTCCAGGCCACGGGCGGCCGCGGCGTGGACCTGATCCTCGAGATGCTCGCCAATGTGAATCTGGCGACGGACTTGAAGCTCCTGGCCACGCGCGGCCGCGTCATCGTCATCGGCAACCGCGGCGAAATCACCATCAACCCCCGCGAACTCATGGCCCGCCGCGCTTCCATCCGGGCCTTCACGCTCTGGGCCGTCACCGAAGCCGAAGCCGCGGACATTCACGCCGGACTGACCGCCGGGCTCGGCAACGGCACGCTGCGTCCCGTCGTCGGCAAGGAGATTCCCCTCGCCGAAGCCCCCCGCGCGCACAAAGAGGTCATGGAATCGCGCGCCTTCGGCAAAATCGTCCTCATCCCGTGACTCGGGAGGCAGGCCGCGCTTACTTTCCGGCAAACAGGGAGAGCGCGAAACCCGCCACCGCCCCGCCCAGAATCAGCCACGCGGAGTTGAGGCGATAGCGGAATAACAGGATCCCGCTGACGGCGACAAGAATGAGGGCCAGCGGCGAGAGCAGCGTGGCCCGGGCGAATTGCCAGCCGACGACCCCCATCAGCGCAATCGCCGCCGCATTCACGCCATCCAGAAAGGCCCCGGCCAGGGGCGACTGCCGCAGCCGCACCAGAAAGCGCGCCGTCGCCGCGACGTAGAGAAACGCCGGCAGGAACATCCCCAGCGTCGCAAGCGCCGCGCCGCGCCACCCGCCCAGCAAATACCCGATGAACGTGGCCACCGTGAAAAACGGCCCGGGCGTGGCCTGGCTGACGGCGATGGCGTCCAGCAACTGCGCATCCGTGAGCCAGTGCAGATGCGCCACAAGGTCGGCGCGCAGAAACGCCAGCAGCACGAAGCCGCTGCCGAACACCACCGCCCCGATTTTCAGGAAATAGAGGAACACGGCGCTCAGACTCGCGCCCACCGCCGCCGGCACCGCCCCTCCCAAGGGCCACCACAGGGAACGGCGGAGCAGTTTCTCGCTCAAGCGGTGTTCTCCGGCGGCCAGAATCGCGAGCACGCCGCCGCCGAGAAGCAGCGCCACGGGAGGTGCTCCCCACGCGGCCAGGAGCACAGCCGCGCCCGCGAGAAGGCCCAGCGACAGCGACTTCAGCGCCGTCCGCCCCAGCGACCAGATCGCCTGCGCGACAATCACCACCACCACCGGCTTCACCCCGGAAAGCAAGCCCGCGACCTGCGGGATCGTGCCGTACTGCTGATAGACCCACGCCAGCGCGGTCACCAGCAACGCGGAAGGAAGAATGAACCCCATGCCGGCGAGCAGCAGCCCCAGCGCGCCGCCGCGGATCTGCCCGAGATAAATGGCCAGCTCCGTCGAGCTGGGCCCAGGGAGCAGGCTCACCGCTCCGACCAGATCTACAAAGCGCTCGCGGCTGAGCCACGCGCGCCGCCGCACGAACTCCTCTTCCATCAGCGCGAAGTGCGCCGGCGGCCCGCCAAACGCGATAAAACCCAGCCGGAAAAACACCCGCAGGATTTCTCCCAGGCCGTGCGATTGCCGGCCGGACGAACCCTGTTCGGAGGTTGCGTTGGAGTGGCTCATTTTCGCAGCAGGGATTATGCCTCACGCCGGCGGCAAAGATTGTGCCTGCCCGGGAGCGCTGTGCTTCTTTCTGCTCCACAGAAAGTGCGCCAGCAGCAGCGCGTAAAACGGCGCGTACACCAGCCACTGAAAAAACGGATCGAAGCGCCACCGCCCGTTGATCCCGTAGTCCACCAGCACGTTGTAGGAGAGAAACTGCAGCACCGTCAGCAGCAGCCACGCCGGGTTGGGATAAAAGCAGAGCAACGGCACGACCCACGTGAAGTACCACGAATAGCCGTTCGGCGCGAACACCAGTATCGTCCCGAACAGCAGAAACGCCGCCCGCTCGGGCTCCGCGCGGCGCGCCGCCAGCCACAGCGCCAGACCCCACACCACCGCCGCTCCCGCCAGCCCCGCCACCCGCGGATTCCCCGCTGCCCAATCGATCACCGTATACAGGCTCGCGTGATAATTCCGAAAGATCGCTTCGTAGGCGCGCAGGTTCGCGCGCAACATCGGCAAACCTCGCCAGTACGGCGCCAGCAGCAGCCCCGCCGTCGCTCCGGTGAGCAGCACCGCGACCCAGCCCTCTCTCTTCTTCGGCCAGCCCGCCCGCCGGATCCACAGCGGCAGCAGCACCACGGGAAACGCTTTGGCCAGCGCCGCCGCCGTCAGCGGTATCGTTGACAGCGCCGGATGCCGCCTTATAATCAACAGTGCAGCCACGACCCCGGCTAACGCCAGGGCGTCGCTGTGCCCGCTGCCGGCAAACTCCACAATTACCAGTGGATTCCAGGCATACACCGCCAGACGGAAGACGCGGTCTTCCGCGCGGCGAAAGTGCCACGCCAGCAGCAGCAGGATCAGCAGGTCGGCCAGCAAGAACGGCGTCTTGAATCCCGTCGGCCCCGGCAGCACCTTATCCGTCAGCCGGAATACCAGCAGCGCCGCTGGCGGGTAGATGGACGGCAGCTCCGGCGCGGGCATCCAGCGCCAATGCGCATCGCGCAGCGGCGCGAGCCGCGGGTCCAGCCCGGTTACGGCGTACGGATTCCAGCCGTGGTTCTGGATGCGGCCGTCCCAGCGGTACAGGTGCAGGTCGTCGGAGAGCGACGGCTCGAGCGGAAACAGCGTCACGCGGAAGAGGATCGCCGCGGCGATCAGCAGCAGATACGCTCCCCGCGCGCGCGCCGACTGCTCCAGCAGGTACAGCGCCACGAGATACACCACGCCGGCGCACAGCGCCAGCGCGATGAACTCGATGACGTGCA
>JAIQEV010000011.1 GCA_020073585.1 Terriglobia bacterium | reverse complement strand
CCTTGCGCACCCACTGGAGTTCCATCCGCCGGCCGTGCACCGTGTTGTTCCGCAGCGCCTCCGCCAGCGAAGTCCCAAAGCGAAAATCCCCGTAGACGCAGAAACGAAAAGCGCTGCCGGTCTTGTCGCCCACTTCGGCGGGCCATTCGACGAAGTAGGGAAACTGGGCCAGGAAGTTGGCCTTGGCGCGGTATTCGTCCGCGGCGGACCTCAGCGTCGCGGCTCCCTGCGCCGGGGCCAGCGCGCAGACCAGAACGAAGAGCACCGGGACACAGCGGAACCCCACCTTCCGCGAAGCCACCCCTCGGCGCCGGCTTCTGGCGGACGTGCAGGAACCCTGCTTCGCCGGGCATATCCCCGCCGCATCCCCTGTCCCGGGCGCCGGCGGCGCAAACCTCTTTCCTGGAAGCAAAACCTTATCCCCCTGGAGATAGGTGGCAACTCAGGAGCCAATCGGGGTCTGGAGGCCGTGAACAACTCTCACAAAATCCATTACTTAGACAATGGCAAGGGAGCGGGAATGCTAATCGTTTTCTGGGGAATGCCCCAAAGCTCACATACTGTTTCAACCTGGAACGAACCGCGTCGCCTTTTGCTGTGCGCTCCGCGGCCACACTTCACGCACTGCACCGCTCTCACCGGGAAAGGTTTCGCCAGCGAAGCGCGGCCCATGCGCAAAAATGCGCCTGGAAAGGCATTCCTAAAGGAGTCGGAGGCGCAGGTGGGATTCGAACCCACGAATGGAGGTCGTGCAGAACTGTTTCAAACGGTAAGTGGTTGATCTTCCCGCGCGATCCCGCCGGTTTTTACCGTTGAAATAGGCCTGCGTGGCATGGTTTTGTTAGCAGATTGTTAGCAGGATTGGACCGAATCGCAACTCATGGAGACGTCGGTACCCTGACCCCCTTTTATGTACCAGTGCTTCTGAGAGTCGGTTGGTGTTGTGATCGAACTTGGGGCGGACGGAGCAAAGCGGAGTCCGGCCCAAGTTCGGCGGCGAATTCGGCCGGCGTCTTGTACCCGATCCCGCTGTGTAGCCGCTCCTGATTCCAGTGCTGCTTGTATTCCGCTCCCAAAACCTTCGCCTCCTGCAGTGATCCGAACATCTCCCGGTCCGCGAACTCCGCCTTCATCCGGCTGTTGAACGATTCGCTGTAGCCGTTCTCCCACGGACTGCCTGGTGCAATATACAACGGCCGACCTTTCGCGCTGCCAGCCATTTCCCGACTGCTTGCGCGATGAACTCCGGCCCGTTGTCCGAACGAACCGCTCCCGGCGCCCCGCGCTTTGCTTCCAGCCAGGTCCGTATCGTCCATTGACAAGTGGCGTCCCAAGGGCGCAAGCAAGCGCACATGGAACGCCCGGCCCGGCACCGCCCGTGCACTCCGGACAATCCCGAGGCTCGGGTTGCCCAAGCGAAGGAGTTCCAGGAGTTGTGCCGGGCAACGGCGCCCGTTACCTTGATGATTTTCCCAGCAGAAAATGGGTGACTTGTTCTTGGAGAAGGTCGATGTCGGCCATGGTGTTGAAGAAATGAGAAGAAACTCGCAGTCCGCCCACTCCCGAAGTGTAACGGACGGAAACCAGAATTTTCCGGTCGAGAAGATATTCCATTAGGGCCACATTCTTTTCGCGTGAACCGAGGCTGAATGTGACGATGCCGGAGCGGAACTGCGGTTCTACCGGTGTCACGATTTCGATGCCTTGTTTTTCGAGGCCGGACAATAGAGAGTCCGTGAGCTGCAAAATATGAGTCGCAATGTTGTCCGGCTTTAGCTCATTGATCATGTGCACCGAGGCGGCCAGTCCGATTCCACCCGGGTAGTTCGAAGTCCCGCCAACTTCAAAACGTCTGGCTGTATTGACAAATTGATAGTCACGGACCGGCGTGATATCCGGAGTCTGGAAGTAATTTCCCCACCCTCCATCCGGAGTTTCCAGGCTCAGATAGCCCGCCAATGGCGGACGGAGCACGGGGCGGACAGCATTGCTGATGTAAAGCAGTCCTGCTCCAAAGGGGGCGTTTAACCACTTATGTCCGCCGCACGCAATAAAGTCGACCGGCGTTTTCTGAACGTCGATCGGAAACGCCCCCAACTGCTGGACAGCGTCGACGACCAGCCAGATTCCCCTCTGGCGGCACAGCCCGCTCAGCGCATTCAAGTCGATCCGGAATCCATTGCTCCATTGAACGGAACTCATCACGACCGCTTTGGTTCGGTGCGTAATGCGCGCGGCAATATCTTCAACCAGTATCTTGCCATTACGATTTGGAACGACGTCCAGTTCCAAGCCCATACGTTCCCGCTTTTGACACCACGGAACACCGACTTCGAGAAATTCAAGATCGCCGAGTATCACGCGATCACCACGCTCAAGCGGAAGCGCCTCGGCGGCGATGTTTAGGCCATGCGAAGTGCTCTCCACCAGCGCGATCTCAGCTTCCTCTGCGTGAAGCAGACGCGCCACTTCCGTCCGGGCTCTCGAGCGCATCTCGTCCATGGCGATATGGTGAAGCGTGGAAGAACGGGCGGGACAATGCACGGCCAGATCGAGGAATTGTCCAATGGCCTCGGCTGCCGCCACCGGTGCGAGGCTGACGCAGGCGGAGTCCAGAAAGGCCATTTTATGAAGTGCCGGGAACTGGCTGCGAATGCTGTTGATATTCATATTCGGCCGTCATTCCTCGTTGCACACGCGGACGGTTCGTAGCGGCCGCGAGGCTCGTGATGGCTGCTGTTCTCTATCCCTTTTTCGGGTTACTCCCAGAGTTGCTTGACGCTTTCCCACTTCTGTTGTTCCGGATCTGTCGAGGCGGGTTTGTACCCGCAGCCGGGGAAATCGTTTGCGGGTGGTGTGTACGTGCCGCGCTCGATCAGGCGGCGAATGTTGTCGCGGTAATACTCGTCAACTTTCGCGTGCCGCTCCGGGTCTTTTTTCATCCACAGGTTTTTCGGGTGGATGGGAGCCTCGTACATCCTGCGAAAAACTTCCGTGCGCAGATCCTTGATCCAATTGCTGTTGAGGTTTCTCACTCGGAACTGGCGCAGGGCTTCGATGTCGATCGTCGCCGCAACCGCGGTGTTATAGCCCGACGGCGAATAGGAAACCACACTGCCCATGTAGTCGACGATGTGCGAGTGGCCGCCGGCGATATCAAAGGGATGTTTCATGCCCGGATGCAGAAAAACGGGCCCGATGTTGGGACAAATCATGTACAAGGAATTGAAGTGCGCGTGCGCCTGATTTTGAATGAGCCAGGTGCCCCCGCCCGGATATCCGGAATTTGTCATAGGGATCGCCTCACTGGGCCGGTAAACAACTTCGGCTCCGTTGAAGGCCAGGGCGCGCACGGCTTCCGGGTATTCACCGTCGCTGCAGCAGAGCGTGCCGATGTTCCCGATGTCCTGGGTTTTCAGGACGGGGTAGAAGGCGTCGAGCCCGTCTCCGAACAGTTCGACCCAGCGATCGTAAACATCGTGCGGCGTGCAAGAACGTTCACGGCACCAGATGTGGTTCTTCGCGGCCTTGTGGACGATTTTTCCCTTCGGGTCGATCACAAACAGAGTGTTGAAGAACCGGTTCTTCATCACTTCCGGCCAGCGCGCTTTGCACTGCACGATGATGTAGGTGTCATAGTTTGCGGCTAGCTTGGCAAGCCGCTCGGTCTCTTCGCCGGGAATATCGATGAACAGTTCTTTTGCTGCGATGGTGTGCGGAAGATCAAAGGCTTCGTCCGTGAAGCCGGTGAGGGCGCCTTCGGCGAGGGCGATTACTTTTACCGGCATGTTAATGTTCACCACCGACATCGCGGCATGGATGCCGTCTTCGATCGTGTCGAGGTTCCTCCCGATGTCTTTGCGGCTGCCGATTCCGTGCACAACCGTTGAGAGACCGACCGCCATGTACGGCGCAACCGGGGCCGAGGCGGGTTTCCGGCCGCCCTTATCGCCGCTGTTCTTGGGCTTTGCCATTTGCCATCTCCCCGCGATGACTTACCGAGCCATCGCCCAACAAAACTTTTCAGCCTGCAGATTTGACGAAGACCCCGAGACCGCCGTCATGCACCCTGCCTAAGGCTCCGGCGGAAGACTTTCTGGACTTGCTTCCGGCTGAACGGCGGCTCCGGCCGTTGCGCTGTGCCGCACCTTCCAATACAAAAGACTGATGATCGCCAGGAACACGGCAAAAGCAGGCACGGAGTATTGCAATCCCTCCACAAAAAAGGTGCTGCACGCGATCGCCACAAGGACAACGATGCCCAGGATGTTCGCGACGGGAAACAGATGCAGTTTTAGCGGCAGGTCATTCACTTTTGCCCCGATGGAGCGCCGGAACCGCAGATGGGCGAAGAGGATGACGATCCAGACGAAGTACATTCCGGCCACGGCCGACCCGTACATCAGTAGAAATGCGCGCTTCGGAACATAGATCGCAAGAAAAATCGCGACTACCATGCCCAGACTCGAAGCGGCGAGCGAGCGGTGCGGAACGCCATTGGCGCTCAAACGGCCCAACAACGCCGGAGCAAAGTTTCCCCGGGCCAAAGAAAAAAGCATGCGGGTGGACAGATAGAGGTTGGTGTTGGCGCTGGACAGCGCGGCGGTGATGACAACAAGGTTCATGATGAACGCCGCATTCGGGATTCCGATGGAAGCGAAGGCGCGCACGAACGGACTTCCCGAGATGCTGCCGTCGCCCGTCTGGTTCCAAGGCGTCATGGTCACCATCACGGCAATTGCCAGGACGTAGAACAAGATGAGGCGGAATACCATCGTGCGCATGGCGCGGGGGATCGCTTCCGACGGCCGGCGGGCTTCACCCGCCGTGACGGCCACGACCTCGACTCCCATATAGCTCGCCATGGTCAGCGTGAACGCCAGCCACATGCCGCGAAAACCGTGGGGCAAAAATCCGCCGTAGGCCGTCAGGTTTCGAATGCCCAGCGCCGGGCGCGGGGATAAGCCGGCGATCAGGGCGATTCCGACAAAGATAAAAACAATGATCGCCACAACCTTTATCAGGGAAAACCAATACTCGAACTCCCCGAAATTCCCGACGTGCGCGGCGTTGATGCCGATAACTCCCGCGGAAACTACCGCGACCCACAGCCACTGCGGCGTGTTGGGAAACCAGTACTGAAAATAGATGGCGACCGCCGTGACTTCTGCTCCGATGGCGATGATTTGAATCAGTCCGTAAGTGGCGCGAACGGTGAAACCCGACCAGCGATTCAGATAGCGCTCGGCGTAAATGCCGAAAGAGCCCGCGACGGGATGGACAACCGCCATCTCCGCCAGCGCGTACGCCATGATCAGCGCGAGCACCGCCCCAAGGAGATACGTGAGAATAACGGAAGGCCCCGCGAGACTGATGGTGACATTGCTCCCCAAGAACAGGCCGACGCCGATGGCGCCGCCGATGGCAATCATGGAGAGTTGCCGCTCGGTCAACTTGCGCTGCAAATGCTGGGACGGCTGCGCCGTGCCGGGGGCTTTTTCGCCACCAGGGGAAGCACTCATGATCGTCATCCTGGCCCTACCGCCTTTCGCGCTGCCTGCTTAACCTCAGACTCTACACCGAGCGAGCATGATGAACGGATCAATTGCCGGCGATTTCCTGCAGCTCTTTCAGAAACACTCGAATTTCTTCCCGGGTGTTGTAGTGCACCAAAGAAGCTCTCACGGCTCCGGTATCCGGCGAAAGCCGGAGCCGTTTCATGAGTCTGGGCGAATACATGTGGCCGTCGCGCACCGCAATGCCCTTATCGGCCAGCCGCGTTGTGAGCAGGGCCGGTGAAATATTCTTGAGATTGAAGCAGACCGTAGGTACACGCAGGTGAGGAGCTTGCGCATCCTGTATTCCGTACACGGTCGCGCCTTTAATCGAACGCAATCCCTGCAAGAGCGCCGCGGAAAGTGTCGCTTCGTACTCGCGGATCGCCTTCATAGCGCTGGACAAGCGCTTGCGCAGGGAACTCGAAGCATCGTTCCCGCCGGAAGGACCACCCAGCTCGGCCAGGTATTCCACGGCCGCCCTCATTCCGGCGACGTTTTCGTACACAAAAGTCCCCACTTCGATCTTGAGCGGTGGAACATTCGGGATGAAGTCCTCCCGGAAGGTGGGGAGCGCGTCGAGAGCGGCGCGGCGGCCCCAGAGAAACCCCATGTGCGGGGCAAAGATTTTGTAACCAGAGCATACGAGGTAATCGCAGCCCCATTCCTGAACATCGATGGGACCGTGGGGCGCGTAGTGCACGCAGTCGAGAAAGACCTCTGCACCGGCGGCATGCGCTCTCTTGGCCACGCCGGCGACATCAATGATCGTGCCGAGGGCGTTCGACGTTACCGTGCACGCGACGAGACGCGTCTTCGAAGAAAGAAGCGGCTCGAGGTCGGCGAGGTGCAGATTGCCGTCGTCGCGCACTTTCCACCAGCGGATGACCGCGCCCTCTCGCTCCAGAGCCATCCAGGTTGCGATGTTGGCTTCATGGTCAAGATCGCTCACGACGATCTCCCGGCGGTCTCCAAAGTTTTGACTGAGCGCGAGGCTCACCAGGCGAATGAAAGAGGTCGCATTCATGCCGAAGGCCACCTCGTCAGGTTCGGCGGCATTCAGGAACGTGGCAAGCACTTCCCGGGCGCGGGCAATTTCCGCATCTACCTCCCTGCTTTCGCGGTAGCGCCCGCCGCGCTGCACGTTGCGGCACAGCAGATGGTCATTAATGGCATCAAAGACGTGTTGCGGTATTTGCGCGCCGGCCGCATTGTCAAAAAACACGGAACTTCCGCTGCGATTTAGTGCAGGAAACATCCGCCGCAGACGGTCAACCGGAAATTCAGCCATCACTTTCCTTTCTCATCAAGCGGCCTGAAACGCAGAAGATACAAAACTCTGATTCTCGATGGTTCTTGCTTGCGCCGCAAAGCATACGCGGCGAAGCGTGCGTGGAAGAGGACGCCATCTGAATCTCTTAGCCTGCGCTCACCGATGTTGCGCCGGTCACCAGGAGGTCGAGATTCCGTTCGAGCACCTCGAGCACGCTTTCGACGTCACCCTGCGTGTTGTAGACGTGGAAGGAAAGGCGCAAGCCATCGTGACGGTTGGAGCAAACAATGCCGCTGGCCGCCAGCTTTTGAACCAGCGCCGGAGCGTCCTTGCAGAGCAGGACGCACAGCGGTCCAACGCTATCTTGGGGAGTCTTCGTGCGCAGCCCCAGTTTTTTCGCGCCCGCCAGGAGAGCCCGCACAAGCCCCGCAATATGCGCGGAAACGTTGTCGAGTCCAATCCCCTGTAGCAATTCAATGCCCCGCATCGCGGCGTAAATGTTGGGTATGGGAGGCGATCCCGCCTCAAACCGGCGCGCCGAAGGGGCCAGGTCGAGATGTTTCACGTCGAAGGCAAAGGGGTTGGTTTGCGCGAACCAACCCGTGATCGTCGGGCGCAGCGATTCAATCAACTCTTTCCGGACATACAGGAATGCCAAGCCCGGCGGCCCCAAAAGATACTTCAGTGTTCCAGTCACGTAAAAATCGAGATCCGCAGTGCGCACATTCACGGGGCGAGTGCCGCAGTCCTGGTAATCGTCCAGCATCGTCAGGGCGCCATTGGCGCGCGCAAGCCGCACAATCTCTTTTACCGCGGAACGGAACCCGTTCATAAAACAGATTCCCGTGATCGGCACGATGAGAGTCTTGTGGTCTATGGCCCGCTCATATCCTTCCACCGGAATGACGTCACCGGATGCGCGCACGAATTCAACATCGGCGCCGCGTTTCTGCTGGGCCAGCCAAATGTGGCCCATCGTCGGGAATTCGAACTCGCCAAGAACCACTTTCTTGCGCTGATCGAACGTCAACGCGCTGGCCACGGAATTGATGCCCGCCGAGGCGTACGGGACGACCGCAACCTCGTCCGGAGCCGCGCCGATGAAGCCGGCAAATTGCGCGCGCGCGGCCTCGTAGCGTTCGACCCAGGAATCCCAGGGCGAACCATGTTCGTGCCAGCTGGCGACGTATTCGCGAAGACCGTCTTCCACGGCGTCGGACAGCGCCCCTTGCGAACAGCTGTTCAGATAGATTTTGTTCCGGAAAACAGGAAATCGCGAACGAATGGCGAGGACTTGAGAGTTGGTGAGCATGGCTGAATCGCTGCTGGTTCCTCGAATCTGTCCCAGGTAGCCGGCCGGTTTGGAGTTCGGACAGCGCGAGAGATCCGATCTCTCGCGCCGCCGGCAGCAAGCGCTCTGAAACGCCCGGTCTAGAAGTGGAATCTCACTCCGAACTGGCCTTGCAGCGGAGGAGTGATGATGTTGATCGGCTTCCGGAAGTTAGGGCTGGCCATATTGTCATTGTAGTTTTGGCCGTAATTAGCCCTGTTTGTCAGGTTGAATACCTCGAAAAGCAATTCCAGCTCGGAATTTTTCCCCAATTTTTCAAACTTGAAGATCTTTGCGATGCGCGTGTCCCAGCTGAAAGTGGGGTCGCCGCGGAGCGATCCGCGCCCGCCCGCCCGGTCACCGTCGGTGTTGAACGTACGCGAACCTCCGGGCCCGTTTGTGACTGCGCCGAAGACGGTCGGCACTCCATCGTTGTTGGCATCGCAGCCGCCGCACAAGACCGGCGTGTAGGGACGCGCGGATGCAGCGGTTAGGATGTTCGACCACTGGATGCCGTAGGGCAGTCGAATGATGGCGGAAACGACCAGCCGGTGCCGCTCATCCAGGTTGGAAGGTCCAAGTTCACCGGGCCCGTGCGGGTTCGCCTGATTCAAAACCACGAAATCGAACTGATCCGTATCCGTGGTCGACTGCGAAAGCGTGTAGCTGGCAAAGAGTTGATACCACTTGGTCAGACTCTTTCGCGCGGAGATGATCAGGGCTTCGTAATTATTGCGCCCCGTGGTGTCCTCGAGGAAAATCTGCCGCGGAATGTTGGTGATGGGATCGTTGGGTCCCGCCTGGGGGAAACTCACCCCCGTGGGTGTCCAATTGCCCGCCAGGCATTGTGGATCGTTATTGATGCAGTAATTCGCGTTGCGTCCCTGCGTCAGTGCCCGCGTGCGGGAGTAAATGCCGTCCACGTCAATCGTCAATCCCGCCATTGGCCCTTCCTTGAACTGGTGCGAGAAGCCGCCATGGACCTGATCCGCGTACGCCACTTTGCTGTCCGGCGAGGTCACGAAACCGATCGGAAAGCTGAACGGAAAACCGCTCGTGGGCATCACCGTGGGCTGGCAGTTGGCCGGCAGCGGGCGTGTTGCGCACGGAACGCCAAGGAAATTCCCGAACGCTCCGGGAATGAATACGAAATTGAAGGGAGGATTGCCGTTTGCCTGGGTCACTTCCAGGTTGGCAAACAAGGAGCCGGACAAGAGCGACGATGGATCATAGAGCCGTCCGTAGCCGGCGCGGACTACGGTCCGGCCATCGCCGTTGACGTCCCACGCCACCGCAATCCGCGGCCCGAAGTTTGTCGGGTCATCGCTCGGCGTGCTGTGCTGCGGGCTGCCGGGGAATTGACCGATGTTCTGGCTAACCAGCTGCTCGGCGAGGGTGCCTCGGAAATACAACAAATTGCGGAAGTAGTCGTAGCGCAGCCCCGCCGAGAGCGTCACCCTGCCGAGGCGGATATCGTCCTGAAAGTACAAGCCGATGTGCGTGAGCGGCCGGTTAAAAATGTCAAACGCGGGAGAACTCCACGACCGAAAATTCTGTAAGGAGTTTCCCGCGAGTACGGTGTTCGTGGCCGGGTCGTATGCATCCGTTGCGTACAAAAAGCGGTTGTGGCGGAAATCCCCGGCGATGCCCAGGCGCGGCCGGTACACATCGTTCCCGCCAAAGCGGATATTGTGCCTCCCGCGGACCATCGAGAAGTCGTCGTTCCACTGCCACATATTTTCCCGCGGCGCTTGCGTTCCGGCCTGGCTGGCGCCAAACGATGCGTCGGGAAGAATGATTGTCGGCACGACCAGCGAGCTAACCTTGTCCGTGATCGAATTGTGCCAATACTGGTAATGAAACCGGAAATCGTTGACCTTGTTGGATCCGAACAGCTTGGTTAGCGCCGCCACCGCATCATGCAGCTTGTTGGTTTCATCCGCGCCCGCGTTGGGGCCCGGCGCTTCCAAGTCATTGAAAAACTCGCTGGCCCTTATGTTGTCCTGCTCCGAATATCGGACGAACCATGTGGTGCTGTCATTGAAGCGCCCGTCCATGCGCGCCGTATGCATGTTCTGGCGGAAGGGTTGCGGCGTCGCCGTGCCGTCGAGAGTCGGAAATGCTCCGCTGCTGTTGAAAACCCGGGAGCGATTCTCGCGGTCGCGCTCGTAGCTATAGAAAAAGAACAGCTTGTCTCTGACAATCGGCCCGCCGATGGTGCCGCCAAACTGCTGGCTGCTAAAGGAAGGCTTCGGCTTGTTATTGGCAGCCGAAAATGGATCGATGGCTTCGTACGCATCGTTGCGGAAGAAACCGAATCCCGATCCGTGAAAATCGTTCGAGCCGGACTTGGTGACCACGGTCACCACGCCCCCAATTCCCCGCATGTATTGCGCCTTGGGATCGTGCGTGGTCACGTCGAATTCCTGCACCGCTTCGAGCGAGAGGTTGATATTCTGCCCGCCCTGGAACAGATCGGTGTTGTCCCCGCCGTCGATGGACATGAATAGATTGCGTCCACTTTGGCCGTTGATCGAAATGGCCGGCACATTGCGCTTGGTCGGATCGTAGTTCTTGTCAACGGAAACGTTGCCGCTGGTGACGCCCGGAACGAGCGCCGCCAAAGTCGTGAAGTTGCGCCCATCGATCGGCAGCTCAGCCACCTGTTGCGGCGTGATGGCCTTGTGCAGCGTCGCCGTCGTTGTCTCCACCAATGGCGCCACGGCCTCGACGTTCACTTGTTGCTGCTGGCCGGCAGGCCGCAGTTCCACGTTCAGGTCGAAGGCTTGCGAGACCTGAACGGTCACATCCAGCGTCGAGGGCGCAAACCCCGTATAGGTTATCTCCACTTTGTAATTGCCGGGAGGAAGGTGGATCACGCTGAAAGCGCCGTCGCTGTCGCTTTGCACCGTGCGTCTCAAGCCGGTGGCCGGATTGGTCACGGTGATCGTCGCGCCGTTGATTACGCCCCCGGTGCTGTCCTTGACGTGCCCGACGAGATTCCCCTCTCCGCCTTGTCCCCGCATTTCGGACGGCAGAAGCAACGCACTGGAAATGAGCAGAATGCCTGCCACAAGCAGATTAAGACTTCGCTTCATAGCTCCTCCAACACCCTCGGGTCATAGCGAAAGCCCGCAACCCGGTTCCAGCCCGTAAACCATTCGGCGAACGGCGCGGCGAACCGGTCAAGCGGGATCGGACGAAATGACTCCCATGCGCGCGGACTCTATAATGCACAAGAGTTACATGTCAACGAAAATCTTATGGTATACAATTAATATGCGCGTTTGCCCGGAGGCTGCTGTTCCCCGGGAAAGCCTGTAAGATAGCTTCGCTCCCAAAGTCGAGGTCGCATGGAAAAGCTGAAAAACAAGAGAAGTAGCCCAAGTTTGGCGCGCCGGGAACACCTGAGCCCGCCCGGGCGCCACGCGGCCCTCCGGGAAACTTCCACGGATTCGTTGAGTCAGCGCGTGTATCAGGCTCTGAAGCGCGACATCATTACCGGTGTTCACCCACCGGGGGAGGCTCTCGGCGAAAAAGACCTTGCCAAGCGCTACAGCAGCAGCCGCACTCCCGTGCGCGAAGCAGCCCTCCGGCTTCAACAGGATCATCTCCTCAAGATCATCCCGAATCGCGGCTACTTCATCACCAAGATTTCCGTGCAGGACTTGACGGACTTATACGACTACCGCGCGGCGGTGGAATGTGCCTGCGCGGAACTCGCGGCCATGAAAGGCATGAACCCCGCCCTCCTGGAGCGCCTGGAGGAGCTGGCCAACACGGAATACAAGGTTAATGACCGCAAGAGTTACGAAAATTTTATTTCCAGGGACACCGAGTTTCACCTGAGTATCGCGCAACTTGCGAGGAACCAGCTATTGCTCCAGGCTGTCGAAGCCGCGCGCTGTCAGATGGAACGCATCATGTACGCCGCGATCGACATCGGCTACTACGGAGAATTCCCGGGGCGCGAGCATCGCGGCATACTTGACGCCATAAAGAAACGCGACTCCCGTGCCGCACGCCAGTTGATGTACGACCACATCTTCGGCTCGCGGGACCAGGTTCTTAAGCTTGCGGGTGGCAACCCGCGTTAGGGTTAGAACCAAGTCTTCCCATACCCTCGCTCTCTGATCTTTCTTGCGCAATCTATCAGCCGGGGCTTTGCGAAATACTCACTCGCCTGGCGATTCGCACGATCGCCGCCAAACTCGCTTCGACGTCCTCTTCCGTGGTCGCCCAGCAGGAGACACTGATGCGCATTGCCGTATGTCCGTGCCATTCCGTACCTCCGCACCAGCAAGTCCCTTCACTCTGCACGTCGGCGATCACACGCCGGGTCGTTTCCGGACTGCCGAAGGAGACCAGGACCTGATTGAGCACCACATCATTCAGCACGTTAAAGCCGGATTGACGCAAGCCCTGGGCGAAACGCTTCGCCAGCTGGCAGTTTCGCTCGATAAGCTCCGCCAAACCACTCCGTCCCAGCGACCGTATCGCTGCCCAGACTTCCACACCGCGCGCACGCCGCGACGCCTCCGGAGAGTAATGCGCCGGTTCGCGCTTGTTTCCCGTGTGCAGATACGCCGCACTGATGATCATCGCATCACGAAGAGACTGTGCATCGCGAACGAAGGCGACACCGCAGTCGTACGGCACATTCAGCCATTTGTGACAATCCGTTCCCCAGGAATCCGCTTCGCAAATGCCTTTCAGCAGGTACGAGCGATGGGGTGCGGCCGCCGCCCACAGGCCAAAAGCGCCGTCAACATGTACCCATGCGCCCGCTTGCTGAGCGCGGGCACAAATCTCTGCCGCGGGATCGAAGGCGCCCGTATTGACGTTGCCCGCCTGCATACAAACGATCGTGCGCTCATTTAACGCGGGAAGGTGTGCCGGCTTCATTCGGCCTTGTTCGTCCGCGGGCACGGTAATCACTCGCGCCCGGCCGAGACCCAACATGGATAGAGCTTTCAGCAGGGAAACATGAACTTCAGCCCCCACGACCACCGTCAAGGGAGGCGCGCCGAACAGGCCGTCGTCCTCGACATTCCAGCCGGCGCGCTTGAGCAGTGCGTGCCGGGCCGCGGCGAGACACGTGAAGTTCGCCATCGTGGCTCCGGTCGTGAATCCAACACCGCAAGTGTCGGGCAGTCCAAAAATCTCGCAAAGCCATTGCGCGGCGATTTCCTCGATCTTCGCGCCGAGGGGAGAAGTGGCGTGGAGACCGGCATTTTGATCCCAGGCGCCGGCTAGCCAGTTCGCCGCCAGTGTTACCGGCAGTGCGCCCCCCGTGACAAATCCGAAGTAGCGGCCGGAGGTAGAAGCCATCGTCGCCCGCGAACCTAAATCGTCGAGCATGGCGATCACGGCCGTAGGATCCGAGGGGTTCTGGGGAAGAGGTCCGCCCAGGTCCTCGAGTTTTGCGACATCTTCTGGACGCGGCGCGACCCGCCTGCGGGCCGCTTCTGTGAGGTAGCGAGACCCTCGTTCCGCTGCCTCCGAAAATAGTCTCTCCATTCTCGGCTCCTCGCACAATTTGGATATTGGCAACTCGGTCTTCAAGGCGAATGCCGAACAGTCGAGGAGAGCCCCGGACAGCGGCGGCAAATCGCCGAGAGTAAAGCTCGTCCATGGTACCCCAACAATCTCCATGCGCCGAGAACACCAACTCGACAAACTCCGCGCCTTCGGCTACACCGAAGGCATGGAGGTGAACCCACGAATGGAGGTCTTGCAAAACTGCTTCAAACCGTAAGTAGTCGATATTCTCGTGCGATTCCGCCGGTTCTTGCCGTTGAAATAGGCCTGAGTGGCATCGTCTTGTTAGCAGCTTTGTTAGCAGAAAAGGGATGGCCGGGTGTAAGTGATTGAAAATGTTGGAGGCGCGGGTGGGATTCGAACCCACGAATGGAGGTTTTGCAGACCTCTCCCTTGGGCCACTTGGGTACCGCGCCAAACCTTCTTAGTATAGCGAAATCTGCCGTACCTGTCAGGGCCGCGGAGCCCTTGCCGCTGCAAACAGTCGCCCACGGAAGTGCCGGAACGCACGCTGGCGCACTCCCTTTACCGCAGCGCGCCGCCCTATTCCGCTTCCGCGGTTGCGCCCACCTGCGCTTCGCGCAGGAAGCGCGCCGCTTCCTCGGGCGGCGTGGGATTGATGTAGAAGCCCGTGCCCCACTCGAAGCCCGCGATCTTGGTCAGCTTGGGGATGATCTCGATGTGCCAGTGGTAGTGGTCGTTGATCTCTTCGCCGATCGGCGAGGTGTGCACCATCAGGTTGTACGCCGGACGGTCCAACACCGCGTCCAAGCGCATCAGCGTGTCTTTGGTCATGCGCGCCAGCGCCGAATACATCGAGCTCTGGTTGTTTTCGAACGACGACCCGTGCACCCGCGGCAGAATCCACACCTCGAAAGGGAAACGCGGCGCGTAGGGAGACAAGGTAATGAAATGCTCGTTCTCGCTGATCACCCGCACCCCGGTATCCTGCTCCTGGCGAATGATGTCGCAGAAGATGCAGCGCTCTTTCTCGTGATAGTAGTGCCAGCAGCTGTCTACTTCCTCGCGCACCTGCTTGGGCACGATGGGCAGCGCGATCAGTTGCGAGTGCGGGTGTTCCTGCATGGCCCCTGCCGCTTCTCCGTGGTTCTTGAAGATCAGCACGTAGCGGAAGCGCCGGTCGTTCTTGAGGTCCAGCATGCGGTCGCGGTACGCCCAGAACACGTCTTCGACGGTGCGCTCCGGCAGCGTCGCCAGCGAGGCGCTGTGTTCCGGCGATTCCACGATCACTTCGTGCGCCCCGATCCCGTTCATCTTGTCGAACAATCCTTCGCCCTCTTTATCCAGGTCCCCTTCGATGCCCAGCGCGGGAAACTTGTTGGGCACCACGCGGATCGTCCAGCCCGGCGTATTGGCCCCGCCGCCGTTGCGCCCATACACCAGCAATTCCGGCGGGGTCTTGCCTTCGCTTCCGTAGCAGAACGGACAGCTCCCCTTGCCGTGGGCCACCACGCTCTCCCGCACGAAGTTCGTGGGGCGTTTTCCCCGATCCGTGGAAATGATCACCCATCTCCCCGTGATCGGATCTTTTCTCAGCTCAGGCAATCCATCCTCCTCGAGCGCCAGCCGTCCAGGGGCCTTGGCCAGGGCGCCCCGTATTCCTGAATTGTACCCCTTCCCGGGCGAATTTGGACCCCGCTCCCCCGGGCACCCCTGCACCACTCCGCCCCCCTGCTTGCATTTCGGCGCAATTCCCGGGAAGTTGCATCCACGCGGCCTCTTTCTGGGGGGATTCCCTGCTCCCGCGGCCACTACCCTCCCCCTGCAGCGCTAGCAGTGCGCGGGGAAGGCGTCCTTGTGCAGACGCACCACCGGCGCGCGCCCGGGATGGTTCTCGATGGCCAAAACGTCAAAGCGCACCGCGGTCTCCGCCACGCGGCGCGCCGCCAGAAAGAGCTGCGCCGTGCGCACCAGGTGCCGGCGCTTCTCCCGCGTCACGCTCATCTCCGGCAGCCCCGCCTGCCCCGCGCGCACCGTGCGCGTGCGCACTTCCACGAAGGCCAGCGCCGCTCCGTCGTACCCGATCAGGTCGATTTCGCCCTTCACCCCCGGCGGCTGGTAGTTGCGCGCCACAAAGACGTACCCGTGGCGTCGCAAATACCAGTAGGCATACGTTTCCCCGCGGATTCCCGTCTGCCGCGCCTGTTCTTTCTTGTCGCCGCCGCCCCCCGCGGCCTCTTCGCGCAATCCCTTGCGCGCCGCCCAGTGCACGGCAAAAAACATCGCTCGCGAAAACAGAGGCATGTCCTACACCCGCTTTTCCGCCCGAGTATAAACAAAAATCCCGTGGCCGCCTTCACTCTTTCTCCGGCAACCACGGGATCGCCTTTTCTTCCACTGCGCCCCGAACGAGTCCTGGCCCCTAGCCCCCGGCAATGGCCCCAATGATGAGCAGGGGCTCCGCCCCCGACGCCACCGCGTCGGGCAGCGGGGCGTCCGGCGGCTCGTGGGAGAGGTCCTCCTCGCAGGCGAAGAACCGCAAGAACGGCCGGCGCTGTTGCGTGACGTGTTCGCGGATCGTGCCGCGCAGCATCGGATAACGGGCTTCCAGCGCGTCGAGGACCGCGCGCTGTGTGGCCGGTCCCGCGACCTCCAGCTCCACTTCGCCGCGCACCCGCGCCAGCGCTCGCAGATGTGCCGGGAGTACGACGCGGATCACGGCAGCGTCTGGACCTCGACGGAAAGCACGGCCGGAAGATCTCGGACGATGGGCGCCCAGCTGTCTCCGGCGTCGGCCGACGCGTACACCTGCCCGCCGGTGGTGCCGAAATACACGCCGCATTTATCCAGCGCGTCCACGGCCATCGCGTCGCGCAACACGTTGACGTAGCAGTCGCGTGACGGAAGACCTTTCCCGAGTTCCTCCCACTCGTTTCCGCCCGTGCGGCTGCGGTACACGCGCAGCTTCCCATCGGGCGGAAAGTGCTCCGAGTCGCTCTTGATCGGGACCACGTAGATGGTCTCCGGCTCGTGCGCGTGCACGTCGATCACGAATCCGAAGTCCGTCGGCAGGTTCCCGCTGACCTCCTGCCACGACTCCCCGGCATTGTCGCTGCGCATGACGTCCCAGTGCTTCTGCATGAAGAGAACGTTCGGCCGCGACCGATGCATCGCGACGTGGTGAACGCAATGCCCCACTTCCGCCGTCGGATTGGGAATGTATTGGGAATACAGCCCCTTGTTGATGGGCTGCCAGGTCTTGCCGCCGTCGTCAGTACGGAACGCACCCGCCGCCGAGATGGCAATGTAAATGCGCTGGGGATTGCTCGGATCTAGAATGACGGTGTGCAGGCACATCCCCCCCGCGCCCGGCTGCCATTTCGGTCCCGTGCCATGGCCGCGCAGCCCGGCGAGTTCTTGCCAGTTCTGCCCTCCATCGATCGAGCGGAACAACGCGGCATCTTCTACGCCGGCATACACCGTGTCCGGATCGCTGAGCGACGGTTCGAGGTGCCAGACGCGCTTGAACTCCCACGCGTGTTGGGTTCCGTCGTACCACTGATGAGTGGTGAGAGGTTTCCCGGTCCCCGAGGAAGTGTCGTATACGAACTTGTTGCTCTCGCCCTTGGGCATCCCCCCCGGCGCTGTGGTCGATTCGCCCGGCGGTGTCCCTGGCTGTATCCAAGTTTTGCCGCCGTCATCGGAGCGCTGAATAATCTGCCCGAACCACCCGCTGCACTGCGACGCATACAATCGATTGGGGTTCACAGATGAACCCTTCAGATGGTAAATCTCCCAGCCCGCAAAGTGCGGGCCGCTGATGTCCCACTTTTCGCGTTTGCCGTCCGCTGTCAGGACGAACGCGCCCTTCCGCGTGCCCACCAGTACCCTTACAGTGCTCATCCCCTACTCCTTCCTTATCTTTGCGTATCTCTTCACCAAGTAGCTCTGCATCCGGAACCGCCGATCGTGCTCCAACTGCTGCGGAGCCTAGCCTCGCAGAGGAATTAGCGCGCGCACCCGCTCATCGCGCAAGTACAGCCCTCCCCAGACCAGTACACCAATGATGACCGGCAGGTAAAACGGTTCGCCGACGCGCACGTGCGTAGCGGTTGCGCCCCCCAGATAGCCGGTCAGCAAGATCGCGCCAAGGACGGAGGTCCGCGGGATGGCGTAGACCACCGCGCAAGCGATTTCGACAATGCAGATTGGAAGGGCAACCCTCTCCGGATACCCGAAGTGCACCACTCCAGCCACGGCAACAGCCGGCTTAAGCACTCCGAACACGCCGCCAAAGACCATCAACAGCACAGGAAGCGCACTAATGATGCGTCCGGCCCAGAGCCTCTTCCTCGATACGGGAGCCATCTGCGTACCCGCTTGCATGAATCCTCCTCCAAAGTCCTTCATCGCGTCTCGTCGTCGCGTCTGGCGCGAAACGCATCCTTTGCATATCCATCATGGCGCCCGCGAAGCGCGTGACCCAGCGGGCCTTGCAACGAAGGGAGCCGTTCCTTCGCCGGCTTTCCGTTAGAACGTCTTCTCGTCCGCCGACGGCCCGTACAGCGCCGGCACCGCAACGTCCAGGAGCCGCAGGTACATCGTCAACTGCGCGCGATGGTGCACAATGTGATTGAAACACATGGTCCGCAGGGCGTCATACCGCGGCATGGAAAAGATCACCCGGCCCTTCTCCTTCAGCGCCCAACTCTGCTGAAACTGCTCATCGCTGACCACCGCCAGCGCCGCGCGCGCTTCCTGGCGAAACCTCTCGAAGGTGTCCAGGAGGTCCGCGTGTCTCTCGACCTTGGGAATCGTTATCCCCGCAATGTCCAGTTCCGGCGTTTTCAGCACCACCGTCGTGAATCCCGGCAAGGTCGCGACGTGCCCGGCCATCCACCCCAAGGTTCCGCATTTCTCGTGCGGCTTCCAATCCCACTTCTCTGCCGGAACACGCTCCAGCGTTTTCCGGGTATTGGCCATCTCGTTGTCAAATTCACGGATGAGCAGTTCATGAATTGGCATGGAATCCCCCAAGTGAAGATGCTTTGCACAACGCACGCCAGTGTGCCCATCTTACTTGTGAAATGCAAGTTAAAATATGCTATCGTGAAATCATGCGCAAGAAGAAGCCCGGCCCCCAGCGCCGCTCCGGGTGCCCGCTGAATGCTTCCGTGGAGATGCTCGGCGATCGCTGGTCTTTGCTGATCATCCGCGACATGATGCTTCTGGGATTCCGCACCTACAAGGAATTCCTCCACTCCTACGAAGGCATCGCCACGAACATCCTGGCGGATCGCCTGCGCAAGCTGGAAGCTCACGGAATCATTGCCACGAAACGCGACCCCGCGGACGGCCGCAAACTGATTTATTCGCTCACACCGAAAGGCATCGATCTTGCCCCGGTCCTCACGGAAATGGTCCTCTGGGCCGCCGCGCACGAAGATACCGGCAATCCGGCGCTCGTCCGCCAAATGAAAAAAAACAAAGAGCGATTTCTGGCTGCCGTGCGCCGCCGCTGGGCCGGAAAGCCCATCCGCGCAACGGCGGACTGACTCCGGGCAAAGAACTTCGCAGGGTGTTCCACGCCGACGCCTCCCGCTCGGCGGAATCGCCGGACTTTCCAGAAGGGCGGCCCGCGGAAAAACAAAAATCCCGCGGCCGCCGGCGCTCTTCTCCGGCAACCACGGGATTCTTCTGTTCTCCTCTGCGATCTCTGCGTCTCTGCGTTAGAGGCTCTTCTCTACCTCGCGGAAGCACTCTTCGAGCGTGCGCACCGCGAAGTCCGCCTGCTCCTCGTCGATCAGCAGCGGCGGCGAGAGCCGGAACGTGCACTCCCCGGCGCTGAGGATCAGCAGTCCCTTGCGGAAGGCCAGGTTCACGATCTGCGTGCGCAGATCCGCGGCCTTTTCCTTGGTCTTCTGGTCCCGCACGATCTCCACGCCGATCATCAGCCCGCGCCCGCGCACCTCGCCGATGATCTTGAACTTTTTGGTCCAGTCCGCCATCTTCCCGAACAGGTACTCGCCCATGCGCCGGGCGTTTTCCATGTACCCGCCTTCGACCAGGTCCAGCGTGGCCAGCGCCGCCGCGATGCACACCGGATTGCCGCCGAACGTGGTGCCGTGCGAGCCCGCCTTCCAGTTCATCACGCTCTCCCGCGCGATGAAGGCCCCCAGCGGCATCCCGCTGGCGATGCCCTTGGCCGTGGTGATGATGTCCGGCTCGATCCCGGCGTGCTCGTAAGCCCACCATTTTCCCGTGCGCCCGATCCCGGACTGCACTTCGTCCGCGATCAGCATGATCCCGTTCTTCCGGCAGATGCGCTGCAGTTCCTGCAGGAAAGCCAACGGGGCAGCGATGTATCCGCCCTCACCCTGGATCGGCTCGATGATGATCGCCGCGACGTCCGCGGGATCGAACAGCCGCTTGAAGATATCGTTTTCGAGCTGCTCGATGATTTCCGTGCCGCAAGTCTCCGAAGTGTGGCCCTGCGCGCAGCGATAAGCGTTCGGATACGGAATGTGCTCGATCCCCCCGAGCATCGTGCCGAAGCCCTTGCGCTGCGTCGCTTTCGAAGCCGTCAGCGACAGCGCGCCCAGCGTGCGGCCATGGAAGCAGCCGTAGAACGCGATGATCTTGTCCCGCTTGGTCGTGTAGCGCGCCAGCTTGATGGCCCCCTCTACCGCCTCCGTGCCCGAATTGCCGAAGAAAACGCGCTTCGCCTCCGCGCCGGGCATGGTCTTCACCAGGCGCTCCGCCAGCTGCGGCAGGCTCTCATAGAAAAAGTCCGTGCCGGACATGTGAATCAGCTCGGCCGCCTGCTTCTGGATCGCGTCCACCACTTTCGGGTGGCAGTGCCCGGTGGCGCACACGGCGATACCCGCCGCGAAATCGAGAAAGGTATTGCCGTCCACGTCCTCGACGATGGCCCCGCGCCCGCGCTTGGCCACCAACTGGTATTCGCGGGTATAGGAAGGCGACATGAACTTGCCGTCGTATTCCACGACGCGCTTGGCATTGGGTCCCGGCAGCGCCGTCACCAGCCGGGGAAGCTTGGATTCCACTGTGATCTGCATCTCATTCTCCTCTGACCGCCTGGGCGGTTTCGCGTTGGAGGTTGTCCCGGGTACCGCGGGGAAAGCGCAAGCTCGAGCGGGGATCGTGCGCGAACGGACTACTCCCCGGAAGGCCTGCCAAGGATGAAAATGTTAGTCGACGCTATAAAGGTTTGGCCGCTGGGCGGCCGGCGGGATGTGCCCCGGGAGGTACGGAACGCGGATGTGAGAAATCATGTTCATTTGCGTTTCCAGCGGACACCGCCATCCTTGGTGTCCTCGAGGAGTATACCACGATCCGCAAGCTGCTGGCGGATGCGGTCGGAGGCCGCGAAGTCGCGCCGTTTGCGGGCGGCGTTGCGCTCCGCGACCAGCGCTTCGATCTCCGCGTCGCCGGGGCCCGCGCTCTCCGCGCCATAGCCCAGCGCGCGCAGCTTTTCCGCATCCGTATCCGCGAGCACGGCGAACACGCGGTCGAATTTCGCCAGGAAGGCCGCGGCCGCGGCCACGCCGCCCTGCCGGAATTGGCCCTGGTCCATGGCGCTATTGGTCTCGCGCACCAGGTCGAAGACCGCGGCCAGGGCCTGCGCCGTGTTCAGGTCGTCGGCCAGCCCGGCGCCGAACTCTTCCTCGGCGCGCCGCACCCGCGCGGCAAAGCCGGCCTGCTCTCCCGCGGGAAATTTTTCCTGGCGCAGGCGCGCGGCGAAGTTGCGCAGGCGCTCGACGGAGCTGGCCGCCTGCTGCAGTCCGTCGAAGGTGAAATTGAGCTGCTTGCGGTACGGCACGCTGGCCAGGAGAAAGCGGATCGTCGAGGGCTTGTAGCCCTTGGCGAAGAGATCGCGCAGCGTATAGAAGTTGCCGAGCGACTTGGACATCTTCTCGCCTTCGACCAGCAGATGCTCGGCATGCAGCCAGAAGCGCACGAAGGGCTTGCCCGTCGCGCCCTCGGACTGCGCGATTTCGTTTTCGTGGTGCGGAAAGGCCAGATCGATCCCGCCGGTGTGGATGTCCAGCGTTTCGCCGAGATAGCGCATGGCCATCGCCGAGCATTCGATGTGCCACCCGGGCCGCCCCGGACCGATGCGCGTCTCCCAGAAATGCTCGCCCGGCTTGGGCGCCTTCCATAGCGCGAAGTCCCGCGCGCTCTCCTTCTCGTAGCGGTCCACGTCCACGCGCGCCCCCGCCTGGATGCCGCTCACGTCGATCTTCGAGAGCTTGCCGTAGTCCGGAAATTTCGCGATGCGGTAGTAGATCGAGCCTTCGCTCTCGTAGGTGTAGGACTTGGCGCGCAGCCGCTCGATCAGCCCCACCATCTCTTCGATATGCTCGGTGGCGCGGATCCAGTGCTCGGGCGGCTCGATGCCCAGCGTGGCGCAATCCGCGAAGAAGGCCTGCGCGTATTTCTCGGTGTACTCGCGGATGCTCACGCCGGCGGCCGCGGCTTTGGCGATGATGCGGTCGTCCACGTCGGTCAGGTTCATCACCTGCTTCATCCGGTAGCCGCGCAACTGCAGAAACCGCCGCAGCACGTCCTGAAAGACGAAGGTGCGGAAGTTCCCGATGTGCGCGTAGTCGTACACCGTCGGCCCGCAGGTGTACATGCGCACCTCGCCCGGGTGCCCGGTCACAAAAGGCTCGCTCTTCCCCGTCAGCGTGTTATGCAGCCGGATTTCCGCCATGGCTCCCACAAAGCCTTCTTCTCCATAAAACAAAGATAATGATTGTAGCCGACGCCTCCGAGATGTAGCAATGCAAAGACTTCCCTGCCCCGCGGGCCGCAATTGACGGTGGCCCGCGCGGCGGCTACAGTCGAGCTTCGTCCATTCACCCGGGAGGACTCTCCATGCCGCTTCGCCGCTCGCTCGGAAGGTGCGCTGCCGCCGCCCTGCTCGCTCTTGCCGCACTCGCGGGAACGCTGCCCGCGCAGGAAAAATCCCCCGCCAGGGCGCTCCCGCCGCTGACCCCGGAAGCCGCGCTGAACCTGCGCACCCTTAGCGACCTGCAGTTTTCGCCGGACGGCGCGCGCCTGGCCGTGGTCGTGACCGAGCCCCCCAAGGGCGAAGGGCGCGCGCACCACATCTGGGTCCTGGACAAGGCGACGAGCGCGCTGCGCCAGTTCACCTTTTCCGCCAAGTCCGAGACTTCGCCGCGCTGGTCGCCCGACGGCTCCGCGCTGGCCTTCCTCTCCAACCGCGAGGAGTTCGCCCAGATCTATCTGCTGCGCGCCGGCGGCGGCGAAGCCGCGCCGCTCACCAAGGGCAAGCGCAACATCACGAGTTTCGCGTGGTCCCCGGATGGCAAGCAGCTCGCCTTCCTCGCTCCCGACGCCAAGAGCGACGCCGAAGAAAAAAGGGAGAAGGACAAGGACGACGCGCGCGCCGTGGACAAAGACGACAAGCGCGCCCGCCTGTGGCTGCTGAATGTGGCCAGCGGCGAAACCCGCGCGCTGACGGCCGCGAACTGGCAGGTGAGCGAAGTGGTCTGGCACCCGGCCGGCGATGCCTTGCTCATCGCCGCCACCGACCACCCGGAATCCGATCAGGAGACGCAGCGCATCTTGGCCGTCTCCGCCACCGACGGCACCATGAAACAGATTGCCGCGCCGCGCGGCCCCTTCGGCAATTTGCGCGTCTCGCCTAACGGCGGGATTCTCGGCTACATCGGCTGCCGCGAGGACGGCCCGGCGCCGCACGACCTGCTGCTGCAGCCCCTCGCGGGCGGCGCGGCGCGCAACCTCACCGGCGCGAGTCTCGACCGCGCGGTCTTCGACTACCGCTGGCGGCCGGACGGCGGCATCCTGGCGGTGGCCGCGGACGGCTTCCGCACTATCTTCGCGGCCGTCACTCCCCAAGGCCTGCGCCAGGAGCTGCCCGCGCTCATCAGCGCGAATCCCGGCTCCTTTGCGTTGGCCCCCAACGGCGAAATCGCTTTCGTCAGCCAGACCGCCAGCGAGCCGCAAGAACTCTGGCTGTGGGACCAGAAGCTCGCGCTGCGCAAGGTCTCGCAATTCAATGACGCCTGGCGGCAGTACGCGCTCGCCAAGCCCGACTATTACCAGTACAAGAGCTTCGACGGCCTGGCCATCGAAGCCGCGCTGCTCAAACCCGCGGGCTACGACGGGAAATCCAAGCTGCCCCTGATTGCTTTGATCCACGGCGGACCCACGGGCAACTGGCAGGACGCTATCGAAACCTGGGGCCAGCTTTTGGCCGCGCGCGGCTACGCCGTCTTCTATCCCAACATCCGCGGCTCTATCGGCTACGGCCAGAAATTCGTCGAGAGCAACCGCGCCGACTGGGGCGGCGCCGATTTCAAGGACGTCATGGCCGGCGTGGACGACCTGGTGGCCCGCGGTATCGCCGACCCGGACAAGCTGGGTATCGGCGGCTGGTCCTACGGCGGCTACATGGCCGAATGGGCGATTACCCAGACCACGCGCTTCAAGGCCGCCGTCTCCGGCGCGGGCATGGCCAACCTCATCTCCGAATACGGCACCGAGGAGCACCCTTCCTACGACGAGTGGTTCTGGAGCGTGCCTTACGAAAAGCCCGAAGGCTTCCTGAACAGTTCGCCCTTCCTCTATCTGAAGAACGCCAAAACGCCGACGCTGATTCTCCAGGGCGAAGCCGACAGCATCGATCCGCTCGGCCAGAGCCAGGAACTCTATCGCGGCCTGAAGCGCTACGGCGTCGAGACCGAGCTGGTCGTCTATCCCCGCGAGAATCACGGCTTTGCCGAGGAGAAGCACGTTCTCGACCGCCTGAAGCGCATCCTCGCCTGGTACGACAAGCACCTGAAGTGAGTGGGGGCTGGTGACTCGTGATTCGTGACTAGTGACTCGTGACTCGTGGCTTGTGATTGGTGGCTGGTGACAGAGGGTACCCCCACCCCCGGTGTTTTTTGTAAGAGCAGAATATAAAGGACTTACCGGGAAATAGTGCGTAAGAGCAGAAAAGAAAGATAGTTTAAGTTGTTTATTTGCAAATTCTTGCAGGGAAGTGCGTAAGAGCTGATTCTGCAGGGTTTGCGGGAACAGCAGGCTGGTGGGCTGCGCGGACAAGGGATGACATCCCATCTCCTCCGCGCAAAAAAGCAAACAAAGTATAACTCCAAAGATACTACTGGTCAATATGAACAGTGATTTATTGAGGACTGCGCGAACAATTTCTAATGGCTGGGCGTTTTACGGGGCATAAGATCTCGCCGTAGCGGAGGTACTTGGGCGGGAGGGACACTCATGGGCGCCCCTCTTCACCGCTGCATGCGGTTCAGGACCTCGGCTAAGCCGTTCTCATTCGCACTCATCCGAATTCTTGGCAGATCAGGCAGGAGGAAGAATGAGAATGCAACTGGCAAAAGTATGCGTGGCAGCCCTGTCCTTGGTGTGCGCTCCAGCAGTAGTCTCTCCCGGTCCGGGCGCCGGGGCCATCAGCGGAAAAGTGAGCTACACGGGGACTCCCGCGAAGGCCAAGCCCGTTGACATGTCCAAGGAGCCGGCATGCGCCAAGATGCATCCGAAGGGGCTGCTGACCGAGAATGTGGTCACGGGTCCCGGCAACGCGCTGCAAAATGTCGTGGTGTACATTTCGGCCGGCGCGCCGGATAGCTCCGCAGCGCCCGCGGCCGCGGTGAGCTTCGACCAGAAGGGCTGCCATTATGCGACCCACGTGCTGGCCTTGCGCACAGGGCAGAATGTGGAGATCTCCAACAGCGACCCTTTGGCGCACAATATTCACCCGCAGGCGAAAATCAACCGCGAGTGGAACCGCTTGCAGCCGCCCGGAACACCGCCCTTCTCCTACTCTTACGAAAATGAAGAGTTCATCCCCGTAAAGTGCAATATTCACGCGTGGATGAAGGCCTATTTCGTGGTCCTGAAGACCGGCCACTTCGCGGTCACCGGAGAGGACGGCCAATTTAAGCTGCCGGACCTTCCCCCGGGCAAGTACACCGTTACCGCCTGGCATGAGAGCTACGGCACGCGGAGCCAGGAACTCACCATCGCCGGGGGCGAAACGCAAACGCTCAATTTCGTCTTTCCGGCAATGCCCTAAGGAACAGAGTCCGCCCGGAGACGCCCGGGATAGCGGCGCCCGCACGGGGTTCCGGAGGCTGCGGAGCAGCGCAGCGCCCCAGGCCTGCCGCGGATGTATTGTGGTCTTTGCGGACTGCCCACAACATGTAGCGCAACCCTTTACAGGGGCAAAACTCCGTGCTAGTGTTTTTCGTGTACCGCCATCTACTGCGCCAGGCGGCTGGGCCTCTGATCAGGAACCTGCCAAATGTTCTGACCGCGGGCGATGTTTGTCCCGGTCTGTCGCTGGAATCCCCCTCCTTTCGAGGAACGAAGCGTCGTCTCTCTTCGTGCTACATTGGCGCGGGGCCCCAGGCGCGGTATTCGTTAAGGGCAGCCGCCAAGCAGTGGCCGACGCAAAGGGGTGAACGTGCTTAAGCTGCGAAAAGTGGACATTGTCGGGTTTAAGTCCTTCTGCGAGCGCACCAGCGTCACCTTCAGCGGCAGCGGCATCACCTGCATCGTGGGGCCGAACGGCTGCGGCAAGTCCAACGTGGTGGACGCCATCTCCTGGGTGCTAGGCGAGCAGAGCCACAAATCGCTGCGCGCCGAGCGCATGGCCGACTGCATCTTCAACGGCACCACCAAGCGCCCGCCGCTGGGCCTCGCCGAAGTCACCATCACCCTGGAAGATCCCGAGCTGGCGGAAGCGGCGCGCTTCGTCCTGGAAGGCGAGGCCCAGGACGGCGGCGCGGCCGGCGACGGCAGCGATCTCCTGGCCCTCGGCGGCGACTCCGCGGCCACCGACGACGTCACGGTCTCGGAAAGCGCCGAGTTTTCCTCCCATGCGGGCGCCGAGGCTGGCGCGGAAACCTCCGCCGAAATCGCGCCCGAAGAGGCCGGCAAATCCAAGCGCCGCAAGCGCGGCGCGGACAAGCCGGCGCTGGTGACCAAGCCCGGCGAAGTGGTGGTCAGCCGCCGGCTGTACCGCTCGGGGCAGAGCGAATACCTGATCAACGGCCGGGTGGCGCGGCTGCGCGACATCCAGGAGATGTTCATGGGCGTGGGCCTGGGGCCAGACTCCTACGCCATCATCGAGCAGGGGCGCATCGGGCTGATCCTCTCGACCAAGCCCATGGAGCGCCGGGCGATCATCGAAGAGGCCGCCGGGGTCACCAAGTTCAAGACCAAGAAGCGGCTGGCGGAAGCCAAGCTGGAATCCTCGAAGGTCAATCTCTCGCGGGTCAACGACATCGTGGTGGAAGTGGAAAAGCAGCTCGGCTCGCTGAAGCGCCAGGCCTCCAAGGCCCGGCGCTACGCCGAAGTGCGCGACCAGATGCGCGGCATCGTCCGCCAGATGCTGGCCAGCAAGGCCCGCGAGCTGGACACCGAAGCCGAGCGCCTGGCCGCGCAGCACGACGAGCTGCTGCGCTCGGAAACCGAGCGCGCCGCCGCCCTGCAGCAGCAGGAGCAGGAGCAGGACCGCCTCAACCAGCGCATCTACGAGCTGGACGCCGAAATGCGCCAGAGCCAGAACCACCTCGGCCTGACCGCCCTGGAGCTGGACCGCGCGGAAAACCGCCTGGCCTTCAACCGCCAGCGCAACGAAGAGCTCGCCGGGCGCGGCCAACAGATCGCCCAGGAAGCCGAACAGGCCGCGGCGCAGTCCGCCGCAGTCCGCGCGCGCAGCCAGGAGCAGGAAGAGACCGTGGCCGCGCTGCGCACGGAAGCCGCGGGGCAGAGCGCGCGCGTCGAAGAGTTTTCGCGCAGCGCGCAGACCCTCGGCGACGACACGCAGCAGGCCGAGCAGCGCATCGAAATGCTGCGCCGTTCCGCCGCGGCCGCCGGCGAGGAGCTGACCCGGCTGCACGGCGAAGAGCGCCAGGCCGAGGAGGCCCTGCTGCACCAGGGCGAAGCCCTGCGCCGCCTGGAAGCCAGCGAGACCGAGCTGCTGGAAAGTTCCATCCGCCTGCGCGACGAAGGCGGCCTCGCCGCCGGCGAGCGCGATAGCGCCGCCGGCAACCTGCGCCTGATCGAGCAGCAGGCCGCGGAGCTGCAGGCGCGCATCGCCGGGTTGCGCAGCCAGCGCAGCAGCACGGAAACCGCCGCCGCCGCCCTGCGCGATTCCCTGGCCGCGGTGCGCGCGCGCCGCCAGACGCTGGAGCAGATTCTCAACGATCACTCCTACACCGCCGACGCCGTGAAGAAGCTCTTCGCCATGCCCCAGGGCGGCGATGCCGCGGGCCGCGACTTCCACGCCGTCGGGGTGCTCGCCGATTACGCCGAAGTCGAGCAGCAGTACGAAATCGCCGTCGAGCAGTTCCTCCGCGAGGAGTTGCAGTACGTGGTGGTGAAGACCTACGAGCACGCCCGCGCGGGCATCGCCCTGCTGCGCGAGGAGGTCGGCGGGCGCGCCACGTTCTTCGTGGACTCCCTGCGCAACCTGGAGCTTGTGGACTCCGTTCCGGTCCGGCCGTTCCGCGCGGAAGACGGCGTCATCGGCCGCCTCGACAAGCTGGTGGAATTTCGCGATCCCCTGGGTCCCGCGGCCAAGCAGTTTCTGCCGCGGCTGCACACGGCGTTTCTGACGGACAGCGCCGCGGTCGCGGAAAAGCTGGCGCGCGAATATCCGCAGTACTCCTTCGTCCTGCCCGACGGCACCTGCTACCAGGGCCGCATGGTCAGCGGCGGGCGCCCCGACGCGGCCGGCCCGCTGGGCATGAAGCGCGAGCTGCGCGCCCTGGAAACGGAAATTGCCGAGTGCGAGCGGAAGTCCGCGGAAGCGCAGGCGGCCATCGAAGCGCTCGCCGCGGAGTTGCGCGGCGCGGAAGCCTCGCTGGAAGAGCTGGCCGGCAAGCAGCGCGAAGCCGAGCGCAGCGTCTTTGCCGCTACGCACCGCTACCAGCAGGTGCAGAGCGACCTGGCGCGGCTGAGCCTGGAGCTCACCGTCTGCCAGGAAGACCTCACGCGCATCCGCCGCGACGTCGAAGCCGCCAAGCTGCGCGCCGCACGCGCCCGCGAAGAGCATGCCGCGGCCTCCGCCAGCCGCGCCGCCGCCGAGGCCGAGAGCACGCGCCTGGTGGAAGAGCTGGCGGGCATGCGCCTGTCCATCCAGGCCTCCCAGGAACAGCTCGCCGCGGCCCGCGCCGAACAGGCCGCGCTCGCCGAACGCCTGATGGCCGCGGAGTCTCTCGCCGCGCGCCTCGATGACGAGCGCCTGGAGAACGAGCGGCGCGAAGCGGCGCTGCGCCAGCAGCTCGCGGCCATGGATGAAGAGGCCGCCGCGCTGGTGCGCCAGAGCGAAGAGGTCGGGCAGCAACTCGAAGGGCTGCGCGGCGAAAAGCTGCGGCTGGAAGCGCGCCAGAAGGAGCTCGAGCAGGAATGGGAAGGCGCGCGCACGCGCGTCACGCAGACCGAAGACCACCTGCGCATGGGCCGCCAGTCCCTGCAGGAGCTGCGCGAGGCGCGCAGCCACGCCGAAGTGGACCGCGCGCGCAACGACTCCGACCGCCAGCACCTGCGCGAGACCTGCCTGGCGGAGGTCAACGCCCATCCCGAGGACCTCATCGCCCAGGAAGTGGCGTTCCTCAGCGGCGAAGAGCTGGCCGCTGCGGAAAGCAGCTACCGCGAGATGAAGGCGCGCATCGAGGCCATGGGCCCGGTGAACATGATGGCCCTCGAGGAATACAACGAGTGCGAGCAGCGCTTCGCCTTCCTCACTCGCGAGCGCGACGACCTGCTGCAGTCCATCGTGGACACTCAGCAGGCCATCCGCGAGCTGGACGAAGCCTGCCGCGAAAAATTCGAGACCGCCTTCAACGAGATCAACCGCAGCTTCTCCGACGCCTTCCACACCATTTTCGGCGGCGGCATGGCGGAGATGCGCCTGACCGAGCCGGACAGCTCCGGCGACGCGGGCATCGACATCGTGGCCTCGCCGCCGGGCAAGCGCCTGCAGAACATCCTGCTGCTTTCCGGCGGGGAGAAGGCCATGACCGCGCTGGCCCTGCTGATCGCGATTTTCCGCTACCAGCCCAGCCCCTTCTGCATCCTGGACGAAGTGGACGCCCCGCTGGACGAAGCCAACGTGGGGCGCTTCACGCGCCTGGTGGATCAGATGAGCTCGCAGACGCAGTTCATCATCGTCACCCACAACCGCCGCACCATGGAGATGGGCTCGGTGCTCTACGGCGTGACCATGCAGGAGCCCGGCGTCTCCAAGCTCGTCAGCGTGCGCTGGGAAGGCGAAGAAGCCGAGGCGCACGCGCCGAAAAAAGCCGCGGCCGCCTCCGCCGCTTAATTTTTCCTGGCATCTTTCGCGGTCCAGCCAAACTTGCCGGCCCGGAGCTTGCGTGAAAGAGTAGTGCCGCGTCCCGCTGCGAAAACTTTTGCACAGCCCCGAGCGGTGGTGCTCGCCTCCCGCCTTTCCCTGGACGCCAACCTGCGCTAGAATATCGTCCACTTTTCCGGGGTAGACGATTCCATGGCCACCACTCCTGCACAACGCGTTCTTCGCGAGACCCGCTTCCCGGGCCTGACGCCCGTGGCGCGCGGCAAGGTCCGCGACATCTACGATCTGGGCGAGCGCCTCCTTATCGTGGCCACCGACCGCCTCTCGGCCTTCGACGTCATCCTGCCCACCGGCATTCCGGACAAGGGCCGGGTGCTGACGCAGCTCTCGCTCTTCTGGTTCGAGCTGCTGCGCGACGTCATCCCCAATCACGTCCTCAGCGGCACCGAGCTTCCTCCGCCCTTTGACGCCTTCCGCGGCGATCTGGCCGGCCGCACCATGCTGGTGCGCAAGACCCAGCCCCTGCCCATCGAATGCGTGGTGCGCGGCTACCTCTCCGGCTCCGGCTGGAAGGATTACCAGGCCACCGGCGAGCTGTGCGGCATCAAACTGCCCGCCGGGCTGCGCGAATCCGAGCGCCTGCCCGAGCCCGTCTTCACCCCGTCCACCAAGGCCGTTACCGGGCACGACGAAAACATACCCTTCGCGCAGGCCGCGGCGCTGGTCGGCGCACCGCTGGCCGAGCGTGTGCGCGCCATCAGCCTGGAAATTTACCGGCGCGCCGCGGCCTACGCCGAGCCTCGCGGCATCATCCTCGCCGACACCAAATTCGAATTCGGCCTCCTGGGCAACGAACTGCTGTGGATCGACGAAGCGCTGACCCCGGATTCCTCGCGCTTCTGGCCGGCCGCGCAGTACCGGCCCGGCGGCGCGCAGCCTTCTTTCGACAAACAGTACGTGCGCGATTATCTCGAGCGCATTGGCTGGAACAAACAGGCCCCCGGCCCGGAGCTTCCCGACGAGGTGGTGGCCGGCACACGGGCCAAGTACCGCGAGGCGTACCGGATTCTGACCGGGCGCGAGCTGGACTAAAGAAATTTCTCAAGCACAGCGGAGCGGACGAATTCCGTGCGGAGCGTGATCCCGTGAAGGAGCAATTGGAAGGGCTGGTCAGCCAGATGGTGGAGCGCGGCATCCTCTTCGACGAGGCCGTCGGGGAGTTCGAAAAGCGCTTTATCAAGCACGTCCTGGAGTACGCCGAAGGCAACCAGAGCCGCGCCGCGCAGATCCTGGGCATCCATCGCAACACCCTGAGCCGCAAGATCGGCGAATACAAGCTGGACTCCCGCCGCCGCACGCGCTGATCCGCGCACCCCGGTAACGCGGGCGTCCCTAAAGAAAACGGCTCCGGCAGTGCCGGAGCCGTTCTTCATTCTTAGGCGAAGCTGCGCCGTTTACTGCGCCGGTTTCTTCGTTGGCGGACGCCGCACGGGTTTCTTTACGGGAGCCTTCTTTTCCGCCGGGATGTCCTCGGCGTTCACCTTGGCCTTTTCCCAGTGCATCAGGAAGGCCGGATCGGGATCGTAGGAGGTCAACGTGCCGGTGAAGCGCACCGGGTTGCCCTTTTCGAGCCGCGCCGCTTCCGGCTGCCCGGCCACTTTCACTTCCATGTTGGCTGAGGTGGCCGCTTCGAACTCCGCGTCGCTGGTCACGAACGCCACCTTCAGCGTCGCGCCATCCGCGGCGGGGGCCACTTCGATCAGCTTGCCCGGCACGTCCGGAAATTCCAGGCCGCAGGAAGCCAGCCAGGTGACCTTGCCCTTGTCCCCGCCGGCCTTGAGGTCCGCGAGCACCGAGGCGATGGTCATGTCCTTGCGCGCGGCTTCCAGATCCGCCGCGCTGGGCATTTTGTAGCTCGCCGGACGCTCCGCGGAGCTGCCGGCCAGCGCCACCAGTTCGTTCATCTGCGCGTCCGCCAGATTTTCGCAGGTGGTCTGCTGGTAATTGAGCATCTGCGTGCGCAGGTAGGTGCGCACCTTGGCCTCGCTGGGACCCTTCAGGGCCACCGAGTGCGCCAGGGCCCAGAACGCGTCCATGGGCTGCGGGGGGGCCGTGGCCAGATAGGCCACGCCCAGACGGAACCAGGTCACCGCTTCGTTGGGCGTCAACTCCAGCGTGGCCTTGTAGTACTGCACCGCGCTGGGGAAGTCCTTGGCCAGCATCGAGGCGGCCGCCGCGGTGTAGTTGAAGAAGATCGTCGCCGGGCGCTTCTGCTCGGCAAAGGTCTTCTCGTCCACGTTCTCCGGCTTCTTGATCTCGGCCACCGTCTTCAGACCGGCGATGGCGGCGTCGCGGGCCTTTTCCGCCTGCCCCTTGGTGCTGGGGTCCTTGTCGGAGAGATTGAGGTTGTTGAAGACGAAGGCCCGCGCGTAGTAGGCCTTGTAGCGCATGCCGCTGTCCACCTTATCGCCCAGGCCCAGGAGCTTGTCCACGTACTCGATGGCCTTGGGGTAGTTCCGCTGCGCGCTGTAATTCTGGTAGTAGAGCTCGTAGACGTAATTGGAAAGCGCGGAATTGGGGTACTTGGCGGCAAAATCGTCCAGCAGCTTGATCTGCTGCCCCGGCGTCTTCTCGCTGGCCGCCGCGGTATAGGAGTTGTACTCCGCCATGGTGTACGGCTGCTTGGCGGGCGTCTCCTGGGCGCGCGCGCCGGAGAACAGGCCTCCCGCAAGGGTCAAAGCAAGCGCTGCGGCGAGTGCGGCGACTGCCAGTCTTCGTGTTCCGTTCATCCCTAGTCTCCTCAATCCAACATTCGTTTGGGGATCAGTCCAGCTCTGCGCCGGGAGATGATTCCAGCGGGAATCACTTGGCCGGGAAAACTGCAGAAGTATAGGGAAGCTGCGAGAACTCCGCAAGCCCGTTACCCCGCACTAAACCACTTTCTGGGTGGGTTACTGCAAAGGTACAGGCTTTTTCCCTTTCCTCCGGCGCACCTCCGGGGCGGCTACGGCCTGGATGGTAAGATGAGTTTCGCACAAAAAGAGTGGCCTGGGCGAGGGAGAATCTTATGTCCGAGAAAATGACGCGAACTATGCACGATTCCGGCCCCGGCCCCCTCGCCGGGGAAGTGGCCCTGGTCACCGGAGGCAGCCGCGGCATCGGCCGGGCCATTGCCCTGCGCTTGGCCGCCCTGGGCGCCGCCGTGGCCGTCAGCGGACGCGACGCCGCCGCTTTGCAGGCCAGCGAAGCGGCGCTGCGCGCCGCCGGCGTTCCCGCTTTCTCCTGCCTCGCCGACGTCACGCGCGCCGCGGACACCGAACGCCTCGCCGCGGCCAGTCAGGCGGCCCTGGGCCCCATCGGCATCCTGGTCAACAACGCCGGCGTGGGTCTCTTCGGCCCCGCGCACGAGCGCAGCGAAGAGGAGTGGGACCGCGTCCTGGACACCAACCTCAAGGGCGTCTTCCTCGTCTCCCGCGCCGTGGTCCCCGCGATGATCGCCCGCCGCAAAGGACACATCGTCAACATCAGCTCGCTCGCCGGGAAGAATACCTTTGCCAACGGCGGCCTGTACTGCGCCTCCAAGTGGGGCTTGCAAGGGCTTTCCGGCTGCATGGCCGAGGACCTGCGCGAATACGGCATCCGCGTGAGCACCGTCTGCCCGGGAAGCGTGGCCACGGAGTTCTCCCCGTGGACCGGCCGGGACCTTTCCAAGCTGCTGCAGGCGGAGGACGTGGCGCACGTGGTGGAGATGCTGGTGACGCAGGGCCCGCGGAGCTTCGTGAGCGAAGTGCAGATGCGCCCGCTGCACAAGCCGTAGGGGAACCGCAAGGGGGCCGCAAGACGCGGCGGTATTTTCCTCTTGACAATAGTCGTTATAACATGTATTCTTCGGCCATGAAGATTCGCTCCCGTTCCCCCCACCCCCTCCCGCCCTTCGAGGAAGAGATTTTCGTCCGCCTCGAGCGCGCCGCGGACTGGCTGCTGCAGGGCGTCGAGCAGCTCCTGAAATCCCACGCCCTATCCCCGGCCCAGTACAACGTTCTGCGCATTCTCCGCGGCGCCGGCCCCGAAGGCCTCTCCTGCCGGGAGATCGCCGGGCGCATGGTCACCCGCGATCCGGACATGACCCGCCTGCTCGACCGCCTGGAAAAGACGGGGCTCATCACCCGGGAACGCCGGAAAGACGACCGGCGCGTGATCACCACCCGGATAACGGCGCAAGGCCTGGACCTTCTCCAGCGGCTGGACCAGCCGATGCGCGAGCTGCACCGGCGGCAACTGCGGCATCTCTCGAAAGCCCGCCTCAAGACGCTCGGCAACCTGCTGGACGAGGTCCGCGCCCGCGCGCCCGAATAGCCGGTCTGCATCGGTTGCCTCAGAAATAAAATTTCCATTCCAGAGGATTTCAAGGAGAAGAACAGTCATGGAAAATCCGGCAACAAATGATTTCCCCATACACGAACTGCTGCGGCGCCGCTGGAGCCCGCGGGCCTTCGCGGACAAGCGCGTCCCGGCCGCGGAGCTTGGCAGCCTGTTCGAAGCGGCGCGCTGGGCGATCTCCTGTTACAACGACCAGCCCTGGGTCTATCTGGTGGCCAGCAAGGAGAACCCGGAAGAATACGAACGCATGCTCGCGATCCTGATCGAATGGAACAAGGCCTGGGCCGCGGCGGCGCCGGTCCTCGCGCTCTCCGTCGCGCGCACCAGTTTCCGCCACAACGGCAAGCCCAACCGTCACGCCCTGCATGACGTGGGCGCCGCCAGCACCAGCCTGGCCCTGGAAGCCACCGCGCGGGGCCTGTGCACCCACCAGATGGGGGGCTTCGATGCCGAGAAGGCCCGCGCCACATTCCGCATCCCGGACGGCTGGGAGCCCGTCGCGGCCATCGCCATCGGCTATCCCGGCGACCCCGCTTCCCTGCCGGAAGAGCTGCGCCGGCGCGAGATCGAGCCGCGCAGCCGCAAGCCACTTTCCGAATTCGTAATGTCCGGAACGTGGGGAAACAGCGCGGCGCTCGCCGCCGGGGGGAAGAAAGCGTAATCTCTCCCCATGCACGGCCCGCTCGAATTTCTACTGCGACACGGAGCGCTGGTTCTCTTCGCCTGGGTCTTTGCGGAACAGCTCGGCCTGCCTCTGCCGGCGATTCCGCTGTTGCTGGCCGCGGGCGCGCTGGCCGGCGCGGGGCGCTTGAGTCTGGCGGTCTCGCTGTTCACCGCCGTTTGCGCGGCGCTGCTCGCCGATATGCTCTGGTACGAGCTGGGCCGCCGCCGCGGGAACCGCGTCCTGCAGTGGCTCTGCCGCATCTCGTTCGAGCCCGATTCCTGCGTGCGCCGCACCGAAGGCGTTTTTGCCCGGCACGGCGCGCGCTCCCTGCTGGTGGCCAAATTCCTTCCGGGGTTAAGCACCGTGGCTCCGCCGCTGGCGGGCATCTTCCGCATGCGCCTGGCGCGCTTTCTGCTCTTCGACGCGGCGGGAGCGCTTCTCTGGGCCGGCAGTTTTTTGGGGCTGGGCTTCGCCTTCAGCGGAGAGCTCGAGCGCATCGCCGGCGGCGCACTCTCGCTGGGCGGTTCCCTGTTTGTTTTGCTGGCCGGCGCACTGGCCGGCTACATCGGCTGGAAATTCATCGCCCGCCAGCGCTTCCTGCGCGAGCTGCGCATTGCGCGGATTACGCCCGAGGAATTGAAGCAGAAGCTGGAGGCGGGCGAGGATCTGGTGATCGTGGACCTGCGCCACGCCCTGGATTTCGACGCCGCTCCGGAAACGATTCCCGGCGCGCTGCACATGGACGCGCAGGAACTGCAGGAGCGGAACGAGCGCCTGCCACGCGACCGCGAAGTGATCCTCTACTGTACTTGACCCAACGAAGCCACGAGCGCCCGGGTGGCGCTGCTCCTGAAGAGACAAGGCATCGCGCGCATTCGCCCGCTGCTGGGCGGGCTCGGCGCCTGGCGCGAGCGCGGCTATCCGCTCGCTTCCGCGGAGAACTCCCCCAAGGCGGAACGCCCGCCGCGCGGCTAGCGCGGGGACTACAGCCGCGGCAGGACGATGCCCTGCTGCGACTGGTATTTGCCCTTCTTGTCCTTGTAGGAGACTTCGCAGTCCTCGTCGGAAACGAAGAAGACCACCTGGCAGAGCCCTTCGTTGGCGTAAATCTTCGCCGGCAGGGGCGTGGTGTTGCTGATCTCCAGGGTCACGAAGCCCTCCCATTCGGGCTCGAAGGGCGTGACGTTGACGATGATGCCGCAGCGCGCGTAGGTGGATTTGCCGACGCACAGAGTGAGGACGTTGCGCGGGATGCGGAAATATTCGATGGAGCGCGCCAGGGCGAAGGAATTCGGCGGGATGATGCAGACGTCGCCCTTGAAATCCACGAGCGAGCGGGGATCGAAGTGCTTGGGATCCACGATGGTGGAGTTCACGTTGGTGAAGATGCGGAACTCGTCGGCCACGCGGATGTCGTAACCGTACGAGGATACGCCGTAGCTGATCACCCCTTCGCGCATCTGGCGGTCGGTGAACGGCTCGATCATCTTGTGTTGCAGCGCCATGCGGCGAATCCAGCCATCCGGCTTGACCGACATCCTTGCCTCCCGTGCCTCTTTGCGAAGAATCGCGTGCAGCAAAAAGAAGCGCAGTGTAGTACACAGGGCACGTCTTGACAACCCGGAACTCAGCAACTAGCATCGGGTCGCGTCGTGCTCCGGGGAGGACTCTGTGATCAAGCTGGATATCGTCAACGCCGTCGTGACCCGCACGAATATCAGCCGCACCAAGGCCGAGCAGGCCGTGGAAACCATCTTCGAGGCGCTCAAGAGCGCGCTGGGGCGCGGGCAGCGGATCGAACTGCGCCGCTTCGGGGTCTTCAGCGTCAAGCCGCGCAAGACCGGAATCGGGCGCAACCCGCGCACCGGGGAAGAAGTGAGCATCCCCCCGGGCAAGGCTGTGCGCTTCAAGCCCGGCAAAGAACTGCAAGGAATCTGAGGCGCGGCCGGCGCGCGCCGCGGGGCATCCCGCGGTTCCCTTGTCCGGCATCCCGCCGCCGCGCCATTCCCGGCGCGGCCGTAGAAAACCGCACCGGCCCCCGCGCCGCTCCGCACTTCCCTGCGAACTTACCGTTGACCCCGGCTGCGGGGACGGTATGATTATTTTTTCGGCTGGATTCGCAGCACATCCTGAAACGAAGGGGAATCGCAACCCATGGAACACGAGATGCATCATGAAGGCGGCCATGAAGCGGATCCGGCCGGGCAGAGGATCGGCATCCTCGCCGCAATCATCGGCATCTTTCTCGCCGTGGTCACCATCCAATCGCACCGCTCGCATACCCAGGCGGTGATCGTGCGCACCGAAGCCAACGACCAGTGGTCCTTCTATCAGGCCAAAAAGATCAAGGGGCATACCCTGGAAGTCGGGCGCGACCTCCTCAGCAACCTCCCGCCCACCGAGAAATCCGCCGCGCTCATCGAGCGCTACAAGAGCGAGGCGGAGCGCTACTCCGAAGACGCCAAGGAGATTCAGAAAGAGGCGCAGACCAAGGAAAAGGAATGCGCGCTGGCGGAAAAACAGGCCCTGCGGTTCGATCTCGGCGAAGGCTTTCTGGAGCTTGGCCTGGTGCTCTGCTCCCTGTACTTCATTTCCAAGAAGAAGCTTTTTCCCGTGCTGGGCGTCATTTCCGCGGCTTCGGGTGTGGCTGTCTCGGTCACCGGATTCCTGCTGCACTAGCCGGATGATCCGAAAAGTTTTGCGATCGCAAAGCGTTCCGCCGGGAGGCGCATGAGCACACTGATCCGTACACTTCGTTTGCGCGATTTGCTCCTGCTCTTCGTCGGATCGGTGATCGGCTCCGGCATCTTCCTGACCCCCGGCGTCATTCTGCGCCAGGTAGACCGCTCGGTCGGCGCGGCCATGCTGGTGTGGATCATCGGCGGGGTGCTTTCGCTGCTCGGCGCGCTCACCTACGCCGAACTGGCGGCCACGAATCCCTCCGCCGGCGGGCTGTACTGCTTCATCCGCGACGGTTTCGGCCGCCCCCTGGCCTTTCTCTACGGCTGGTGCCTCTTCCTGGTCATCGCCAGCGGCTCGGTGGCCGCGCTGGCTCGGGCCTTCAGCCGTTACCTCGCCGAAATCATTCCGCTCTCCAGCGGCGGCGCGACCGCCGTCACCGTCCTGGTGATCGGCGTGGTCACCGCGGTCAACGTGTGGGGCACGCGCAAGAGTTCCGACCTGCAGAATTGGACTACGCTCATCAAGGTGCTGATCATCGTCATCCTGAGCGCCGTGCTGCTCTCCCTGGGCCACCATGCCGCGGATCTACCTCCGGCGCTGGTCTCCCGTCAGCACGGCTTCTCGCTGCTCTCCAGCTTCGGCCTGGCGATGATCACCGTGCTGTGGGCCTACGAAGGCTGGCAGTTTGGCACCTACAGCGCGGGCGAAGTGCTGGATCCGCAGAAAAGTTTTCCGCGGGCCTTTCTCACCGGCTCGCTGGTTCTCTCCGGGCTGTACCTGATCGCGGTCGTCGCCTATCTGGTTGCGCTGGGTCCCGCCGCGGCGGCCGCCAGCGATACCATCGCCGCCACTTCCATCCGCGCGGTGCTCGGTCCCTGGGCCGGGCGCATCGTGGCGCTGACCATCCTGGTTTCCACCTTCAGCGCCGCCAACAGCGTCATCCTCACCGCCCCGCGCGTCTTCTTCGCCATGGCCCAGGACAATCTCTTCTTCAAGAAGCTCGCCGTGGTGCATCCGAAATTCCGCACCCCCGCCGCCGCGGTCATCAGCCTGGGTGTGTGGTCGGCGGTGCTGGCCTGCGCGGGAAAATTCACCGAGTTGATCGGTGGGGTCATCTTCATCGGCTGGATCTTCTACGGACTGGGCGCCGCGAGCATCTTCCCGCTGCGCCGCGCCAACGGCGAGAAAGCCATTCCTTATCGCGTGCCCTTCTATCCCTGGACGCCGCTGCTCTTCGTAATCGTTGCCGCGGCTCTGGTGGGCAACGCCGTCTATGTGGCGCTGCGCGATCCTCAGGGCTTCGCCAACATTGCCATAGCCATTGGGCTTTTCGCTCTCGGCCTGCCCGCCTATTTCTTCTGGCACAAGCGCGGGGCCGGACCCGCCTAGATTTTCATCGCTGCCGGGCTTTGTTAAGAGTTGAAAGTTAACAGTTGAAAGTTGAAAGTTTGGAGAAAGAGAGCCACCCTCTCCCCTATGGTTATTGCAAAAACTCGATTCGATGGGACTTAGATGGTAGGGGTGGGCAAAGAGTTTGATTCCATGGGAGTTACGTGGAAAGTGGGGTTGCGGGGTGGAGGGCGAGGGGTGTACCGGGTGCCGTTGGGGTGAAAAGAGTGCGGGAGTGATTGATTCTACGGGGGTTGCGTGGCGGCCGTGGGGGAAAAGAGTGTGGAAGTCATTGGGAATACAAGAGATAAATGGGGCGTGAGGTAAAGAAGTGGGGAGGTAACGAGGTAATGAGGGGTGGGGTGCGAGTGTCACGGGGCATGGTAGCACGAAAGGAGTATTCAGTAAAGTATCAGTACTTAATGGTACTAGTTTCGAATGGCTGGCGGTAGTACGGTCGAATGAGATTGGTTCGGATGGGGTGGCGGTGGGGGGAGTCAATCCAAGCCACGCAACCAATTTATGAGAATTCAGGCCGGGCGCGAGCGCCCGGCATTTTGGTTTTTATGCGGCTGGAAATTGCGACGTAGTCTGGATTTTTTGAGAGGAGGGGTAGTCTGCGCTGGCGGGGCGGAAAGGCCCGCCCTCTGAAGAGGGCGGCTACAACGGGTGGCCCAAGTTGCGAGTCACGGATTACTTCACTGTTTTGTTCGGAGGCGGGGAGACAACACCGCCGGGCTCCCGACCAGGTCGGGATAAATTCCGCCCGGCCTCTACAAAATCTTCAGAGGAGCGCCACGAAATCCTCAACCGTCATTCCCGCGGCACGAATCAGGGCTCGCAGCGTTCCCGTCGAAAGTTCCTTGTGCTGTGGAATCGAGAGATTCGTCCGCACGCCAGCCTTGGTCATCACCACGTGACTGCCCACCTGGCCCATGACGAGCCAGCCCGCCTTGCCGAATGCTTTCACCGCTTCTTTTCCGGAAATGTTGCCGAGGCGTCCCATGCGTTTGCGCGTCAACGATCGTCAAACGGCCACGACCACCGGGGTGCGATCGGGCCCCAGCGCCTTCACGGCCTTCTGGTCTTCGGCCCATAGCCAGGCAGTGATGGCTTCCTTGATGTTTTCCAGGGCTTCCTTCTCGTCCCGTCCCTGGGAGACGCAGCCGGGCAGCGCCGGGCACTGCGCGACGATCCAACCGTCTTCCGCCTGTTCCAGCGAAACATGAAAGATCATTGGAGGAATGTCCTCAATCTTTAGACTTTGACTGGCTGCCCCAATGCATCGCCATGCTCGCATCATACCAGAGCCCGCATAGCTAGCGGGATCGGGTGTGGCCGCAACGGGTTCCACCAGTCACGAGTCACCAGTCACGAATCACGAGTCACGCCGCAGGGCTAGAGCAGGCTGAGGGGGTCCATGTCTACCAGGACGGCGGTGCGGGGGATTTCCTGGGCTTCGCAGCGGGAGAGGGCCTGCTGCAGGAGATTGGTCAGCAGGGAGCGCTTGGGGGATTTCAGGAGAAACTGGAAGCGGTGCTCTTTTTTGAGGCGGGCGAGGGGGGCGGCGGCGGGGCCGAGAACCTTTACGCCTTGGCCGTCGTGAGGGGCGAAGAAATCGCCGAGCTGGCGGGACCAGCGGATGGCATTTTCCAGCGAGGTGTCGCGCACGAGGATATTGGCGAGCGCGGTGAAGGGCGGATAGGCCATCATGCGGCGGAAGTGCAGCTCGCGCTCGAAGAAGGCCTCGTAGTCCTGGCGCGCGGCGTCGCGGATCGCGTAGTGCTCGGGATAATACGTCTGCACTAGGACGCGGCCGGGCAACTCGCCGCGGCCGGCGCGGCCGGCCACCTGGGTCAATAGCTGGAAGGCGCGCTCGGCGGCGCGGAAGTCCGGCAGGCTGAGCGTGGAGTCGGCGGAGACCACGCCGACCACGGTGACGCGCTGGAAGTCGTGGCCCTTGGCGAGCATCTGCGTGCCTACCAGGATGTCCAGCGCGCCGCCGGCGAAGGCCGCGAGGGTTTCCTGGTACTGACGCTTGGTGCGCGCGGTGTCGCGGTCCAGACGGCCGACGCGGGCGCCGGGAAACTCCTTGCGCAGGCGCTCTTCGAGCTGCTCGGAGCCTTCGCCGAAATAGTGGAGATATTGCGACTCGCACTTGGGGCACTTCTTCGGGACCGGCTGCATGGCGCCGCAGTAGTGGCATTCGAGGCGGTTGCGCTGTTTGTGATAGGTGAGCGAGATGCTGCAGTTCGCGCACTGCACCGAAGCGCCGCAACTGCGGCAGAGCACGAACCAGGAGTAGCCGCGGCGGTTGATGAGGATCAGCGCCTGGGTCTGCGCCGCCAGGCACTCTGCGATGCCGCGGCGGAGAGCCGCGGAGATGGGGCTGGTGTTGTGCGATTCGCGGAAGTCGTCGCGCAGGTCCACGATCTCGACCGGGGCCAGGGGGCGGTTTTCGACGCGGCCGGCCAGGCGCAGGAGGCCGTATTTTCCCGAGCGCGCGTGGTGGAAGCTTTCGAGCGAGGGTGTGGCGGAGCCCAGCAGGACCGCGGCCTGCTCCAGCTTGGCGCGGACGATGGCCACGTCGCGTCCGTGATAGCGCGGGGTCTCTTCCTGCTTGTAGCTGCCCTCCTGCTCCTCGTCCACGATGATCAGGCCGAGGTTTTCCAGCGGCGCGAAGACCGCCGAGCGCGTGCCCACCACCACGCGGGCCTCGCCGTTGCGCACGCGCCACCACTCGCGGGCGCGCTCGGTGTCGCTGAGCGCGGAATGCAGCACGGCCACGCCTTCGAAGCGCGCGCCGAACCACGAGCGGCACAGGCGGCCGATCCACAGGGTGAGCGCGATCTCCGGCACCAGGACGATGGCCGTCTTGCCGCGCGCCAGCGTCTCCTGCACGCAGCGCAGGTAGACTTCGGTCTTGCCGCTGCCGGTGACGCCGAAGAGCAGGCTCACGCCGAACTCCCCGGCATCGAGGCGCGCGCGGATCGCCGCGGCCGCCGCGGCCTGGCCCTCGTTCAGCTCGTGGGCCGGGGGCGTGAAGCCCGCATCGAAGGGATCCTCGCCGGGATCGATGGGCTCTTCCCAGCTCTCGAGCAGCCCCTGCTTCAGCAGGCGCTCGATCACCGCGCGGGTCACGTGGGCCACGCGCAGCAGTACGGGAAGAGGAAGCGGCCCGCGCTCGACTTCCAGGATTTGGCGGATGCGCTCCTCTTTCTCCGCCAGGTGCGTGAGGCTCTCCGCCGCCCCGCTTTTCCAAGCGATCACGCGCTGCAGCCGGCGCTTGGTGCCGACGACGCCTTCCTGCAAGTGCAGCAGGCCGCGGCGCAGCAGGCGGGCGACCAGCGCCTTCTGCTCTTCCGGCTTCGGCGGCACGGCAAAGCCCGCGCGCTGCTCCCCGCGCTCGACTTCCTGCAGCGTGTCCAGTTCGTGCGCGGAGAGGCCGCCCTCGGGGCCTTCGGCGATGGCCGCGCGCCCGCTCTCCGTGAGGCGCAGCTCCTGGCGCGAGCGCAGCTCCGTCAGCGGAGGGAGCATGGCGCGAAAGACTTCGCCCGGCGGCGCGAGGTAGTAGCCGGTGATCCACTGGCCGAGTTCCATCAGGGAGGGAGGAAGAGCGGGCAGGAGATCGAGGAGCTGCGCGATGGGCCGCACCTGCGCCGTGGCCGGGGGCTGGGTATCCAGCGTCACCACCACACCGACGAACGTGCGCCGGCGGAACGGGACGAGCACGCGGCTGCCCGCGCGCAGGGTCTCCGCCATTTCGCGCGGCACCGCATAGGTGAACAGCGAAGGCAGGGGCACCGGCAGGGCCACATCGCAGTACAGTTTGCTCATTGCGCGTTGTAGTTTAGCAGGTAGGAAAGGCCGGGGAGGATTTCCCTTGCCGGCTACGCGGGCTTGCCCTTCCTGGGAGCCAGGCCGAGGACGGCCATGACTTTCTGGAGGTCCTTCCAGACGTCGGCCTTGGCGGCCGGATTGCGCAGCAGGTAGGCGGGATGATAGGTGGCCATGAATTTCGTTCCGCGGAACTCCTGCCACTCTCCGCGGTAGTGTGAGATGCCACGCTCGGTGTTGAGCAGGGTGCGCGAGGCGGTGGCGCCCAGGCCGACGATGACTTTCGGGGCGATCGCGTCGATCTGGCGCATCAGGTAGGGCGAGCAAATTTCGACTTCGTCTTTCTCGGGCTGGCGATTTTCCGGGGGGCGGCACTTCACCACGTTGCAGATGTAGACGTCCTGGCGCGCCAGGCCCATGGCCTCGATCATCTGCGTGAGCAGCTTCCCGGCGCGGCCGACGAAGGGCAGCCCCTGCACATCCTCGTCGTGCCCCGGGCCTTCGCCCACGAAGAGCAGCTCGGCGCGGGGATTGCCGTCGCCGAAGACGATCGTGTTGCGCTGGCGGCACAGCTTGCAGCGCCGGCAGTCCTCGCCGATATCGGCGCGGATTTTTTCGAGCGAATCGCCGGGCACGCGCACGGTGCTTTCAAACAGAGAGAGCGCCGGGGGCGTGACGAGCCCCCCAGGCTTCGCCACGGCGGGGCTGGATGGGGATGTTGCGGGTGCGGCAGAGCGCTTCGCCAAGATCGCTTCCTTCTCCGGGACAGCAGCGGACGGGGATTCAAAGGCAACGGATGGTTCCACTTGTTCCATGGGGGCTTCGAGCGGGAGCTCCGCGGACAAGGATTCCGGCGCGGCGGCAGCCACAGCGCGGTCGCGGTAAAACAGGGTGATTCCGATATCCTCGTAGTAGCGGAGGCGCTGGGCCAGTTTTTCGCGGAGTGTTTCGTCGAGGCGGGCGGGCATGATCGCTTCAGGCCTGCGAGCGCCGCGCCGCGGGGACCAGGCGCGGAGTGGCGCGCAGGCGCAGCACTTCGTCGAGGATGCGCTGGGCGACTTCGAACTTGCTCATTTGCGGGAGGGCGTTCTCGCGCGCGTCGCGGGCGTAGAGGGTGACGATATTGGTGTCCAGGTCGAAGCCCGCGCCCGGGGCGCTGACGTCGTTGGCCACGATGAGGTCGGCGTTCTTGGCCGCCAGCTTCTTGCGGGCGTTTTCCGCCACGTGCTCGGTTTCCGCCGCGAAGCCCACCAGCACGCGCTGGCCCTTCTGCCGCGCCAGGTCGGCGAGGATGTCCGGGGTGGGTTCGAGAGCAATGGTGAGCGGGGCCTTGTTGCGCTTCATCTTCTGCGGCAGCTTCTCGACCGGGCGGTAATCCGCAACCGCTGCCGCGAAAACCGCCGCCGTACAGGCCGGGAATTTTTCGAGCACGGCGCGGTGCATCTCCTCCGCGGTGCGCACGCTCACCCGCTCGACGCCCTCGGGAGCCGCCAGCGCGGTGGGGCCGCTGATCAGAATCACGCGCGCGCCGCGGCGCGCCGCGGCTTCGGCCACGGCGTAGCCCATTCTTCCGGAGGAGCGGTTGGTCAGATAACGCACCGGGTCGAGATCCTCGCAGGTGGGCCCGGCGGTCACCAGCAGGGTCTCGCCCGCGAGATCGCGCTTCAACTGCAGGGCCTCGCGCACCGCCGCCAGAATCTCGTCGATTTCCGCCAAGCGCCCCGCGCCGGTCATCCCGCAGGCCAGGTAGCCTTCGCCGGGCTCGACGATGCGCACGCCGCGCGCGCGCAGCATCGCGATATTCTCCTGCGTGGCCGGGTGCCGCCACATGTTGACGTTCATCGCCGGGGCCACCACCACCGGGGCCGCCGCCGCCAGATACAGGGTGGAAAGAAAATCGTCGGCCAGGCCGCGCGCGAATTTCGCCAGGGTGTCCGCGGTCGCCGGAGCCACCAGCAGGAGGTCCGTGCGCTGGGCGACGGCAATGTGTTCGATGGCGCTGTCCAGATTGGCGGGGCCGCCGGAGGGTGCGGCGAAGAGATCGGTGATTACTTTTTCTCCGGTGAGCGCGGCGAAAGTCAGCGGGGCGATGAATTCCCGCGCGCTGCGGGTCATCACCACCTGCACGGAGAAGCCTTCCTGCTGCAAACGGCGCGCCAGTTCAGCGGCCTTGTAGGCCGCCACGCCGCCGGTCACGCCCAGGGTGATGCGCATCCCGCCTCCGCGCGCGGCTACTTCCGGCGCTTGCCTTCCTTGTCTTCTTCCACCGGAGTTTCCGGCAGTTCGAACTCCAGGAGACTGTGATCGAGCTCTTCCAGGGCGATGCGGGTCGCCTTCTGCGAGTGGGGATTCTCGATGAGCGGCGGAGCGCCCGCCATGAGCTGGCGCGCGCGGCGAGCCGCGATGACGACATAGGCAAACTTGCTTTCGGGTGCTTTGGACTGCGCGCTCATTTCAATCTTTCCCTCCGAACGAGGCTAGAAGCTCCTGAACCCGGCCGCGGTTGCGGGCGCTGGCGCAGCGCAGGGCCACTACGATGGCCTGCACTTCGCGTCCCGCGCGCTCCACGTCGTCATTCACCACGCAATAATCATAATACCGGCCGAAGGCCTGAATCTCATCCCGGGCCTGGCCCAGCCGGCGGCGGATCTCGTCTTCGGAATCCTGGCCGCGGCTGCGCAGACGCCGCTCGAGCTCTTCGCGGGAGGGCGGCAGGATAAAGATGGCCACCGCTTCCGGGAGCTTCTCCTTGACCTGCGCCGCGCCCTGGACGTCAATCTCCAGCACCAGGTCCCGGCGGGTCTCGCGCGATTTCTCGAGCCACTTGCGCGGCGTGCCATAGGAGTGCTTGCCGAAGACCCGCGCGTACTCAAGAAAGTCGCCGCGCCGGACCATGGCTTCAAACTCGGCTTCCCCGACAAAATCATAGCACTTCCCGCTGCTCTCGGTCGCGCGGCGGGGGCGCGTGGTACAGGAGATCGAAGGCATGGTTCCCGGCAGCTCGAGAATGCGCTGCACCAACGTGGATTTTCCCGATCCCGAAGGACCCGACACGATCAACACCATGGGCTCTGCCTGGCTCTCCGCGCTCATTCGATGTTCTGCACCTGTTCGCGCAGCTTTTCAATCTCCGCCTTGATCTCCAGGGCCAGGCCGGTGATGGCCAGCCCTTCGCTTTCCGCGCCCGGGGTCTTCGAAAGCAGGGTGTTGGCCTCGCGGTGCATTTCCTGGAGCAGGAAATCGAGCTTCTTGCCGGCTTCCCCGCCGCCGTCCAGGAGCTGCGCGAATTGTGTCAGATGACTGCGCAGGCGGTCCAGTTCCTCGCTGACGTCGCTGCGCTCGGCGAGCAGCGCGGCTTCCTGCGCGATGCGCGCGGGCTCCAGCCCCGACCCGCTGAGCAGCTCCTTCAGGCGCGTCTCCAGCCGGCGGTGGAAGGCCGGCTGCACCTTCACCGCGAGCTCGCGGATCTGCGCGGCGTGCTCGGCGATGCGCGCCAGGCGCGCGCGCAACTCCTGCACCAGATGCTGCCCCTCGATCCGGCGCATTTCCTCGAGCTTGCCCAGCGCTTCCGTGAGGCAGGCCAGCAGCGCGCCGCCCATGCGCTCCTGCTCCTCTTCCGTTTCCGGCACCGCCGGGGCCACGCCCATGACCACTCCGGGCAGGCGCAGCAGGGCGATCACGTCCACACCGCTCGGCCCCTGCGTTTGCCGGCGCAACTCCTCCGCGGCATGCAGAAAGGCCCGCGCCAGATCCTGATTGATCTGCAGCGGCGCGGCCCCGGTCGGCTCGAGGTTCACGTACACCTCGACGTGGCCGCGATGGAGCTTTTCGCGCACCGCCTGCCGCAGCTTCGCTTCGTAGAGATCGAAGCCCTCGGGGAGGCGCAGCTTCACGTCCAGGAAGCGGTGGTTCACGCTCTTTACGCTCATGCGCAGGGCCCAGCCCTGGTATTCGCCACGGGCCATGGCGAAGCCGGTCATGGATACGCATTCCCGCTTTCGTGCTGTGGCTTCCCGGTTGGCGCTCATGATTGGCTCGCTGGCTCCCGCAACTGCCCGTTTTCCGCGCGCGGCGGCGCCGGGCTCTCGTCATCCGCAAATTGCAGATCGTAGAGCCGGGCATAGAGGCCGCCGCGCGCCAGCAGATCCCCGTGCGTGCCGGTTTCCCGGATCTGGCCGTCTTCCAGCACCAAGATGCGGTCGGCGCGGCGGATGGTCGCCAGGCGGTGGGCGATCACAAACGCGGTGCGCCCCACCATCAGGTTGCTCAGGGCCGCCTGCACCAGGCGCTCCGATTCCGAATCCAGCTCCGAGGTCGCTTCATCCAGGATGAGGATCGGCGAATCCTTGAGGATGGCCCGCGCGATGGCGATACGCTGGCGCTGCCCGCCGCTCAATCTCTGGCCGCGCTCGCCCAGCAGGGTATGGTACCCCTGGGGCAGCTCGAGAATGAAATCGTGGGCCAGGGCGGCCTGCGCCGCGGAGAGCACGCGCGCTTCCGCGACGTTGGTCTGGCCATAACAAATGTTGTTCCACACCGTGTCGTGAAACAGGATGTTTTCCTGGGTGACCATGGCGATCTGGCTGCGCAGGGAGCGCAGCGACAGTTCGCGCACATCCACGCCGTCGATGCGCACGGCGCCGCCGGTGACGTCGTGGAAGCGCGGCAGGAGATTCACCAGGGTGGTCTTGCCCGCGCCGCTGGAGCCCACCAGGGCGATCACCTCGCCCTTGCGCGTGCGGAAGCTGATCTCCCGCAGCACCGGCGCCTCCTCGTAGGCAAAGCCCACGTTGTCGAATTCGATCTCGCCGGAAAAGGTGCGCAACTGCCGCGCCCCGGGCGCTTCGTGCACTTCCTCTTCCCGGTCCAGATAGGCGAAGACCTGCGCGCTGGCGCCCTGGGCCGCCTGAAACTGCTGATAGACGTAGCCCATGCGCTTGACGGGCATGTAGGCGCTGAACATGGCATAGAGAAAGACGGAAAAATCACCCTTGGTCATCGCGTGCATGCGAATCTGGTCGCGGGCATAGAGCAGGATGAGCGGGATGACCACGGCGCCCAGGAGGTCCATCAGGGAGGGGGTGATCACCGCGGCGCGCACCCAGCGCATGCTCTCCCGCAGCAGGCGCCGCGACGCCTGGCGGAATTTTCCGATCTCGAACTCCTCCATCCCAAAGGCTTTCACGATGCGGTTCCCGCTGACCGTTTCCTGCAGGATCTGGCTGAGATCCCCCAGGCGCGTCTGGCTCTTTTCCGCGGAGCTGCGGATCTTGCGGCCGAACTTGTTCACCGGCAGGACCACCAGGGGCAGCAACACGGCCGCGCCCAGCGCCATTTTCCAATTCACGAGCAGCAGAACCGCCACCAGGACGATGAAGGTGAAGCCTTTTTGGAAAAGATCGGCCAGATATTCGGAGAGCGCGATACGCGTGCGCTCCACATCGTTAATCGTGGTGGACATCACCCGCCCGGTGGGGTTGTGCTGGAAGAAGCCGATGGGCTGGCGGATGATTTTGGCAAAGACGGCATTGCGCAGATCGGTGACCGCGGCGTGACCCACATATTGAATCTGCGTCAATCCCAGGTATTCCGCCACGGCCTTGACGCTAACGAGGATCACCAGGGAGATCGCAAAAATGGTCCAGACGTTATGAATGGTGGGCGGGAAGAAGGCATTGAGAAAGATGGTGCGCCCGCCGGGAAGCGTGACCAGGGGGAGCCGCGAGCCCACGATCGAGGGATCCAGCACATAGTCCACGGCGGGCTTCAGCATCAGGGCGAAGAGGCCTTCCCCGACGGCCACGAAGGCCAGCAACACCACGCCCAGCGACATGCGCAGCAGGTACGGCCGCACATAACTCAACAGCCGGCGCAATTGCGGTGAAACCAGCAAGCCTCCGCCTTTCTCTTCCCCTGAATTTCGCAATTGGTACGCTATGCGCCGCGCCGCGGCCTGTCAAGTTTCCCCAGGGTCCCGGCGCGTCCCCCGGCGGGACGGCGCGCGCCGCAGCGCCTACTTCTCGACGTCGCGATGCACGACCTTGGTCTCGAACCCGCGCTTCGCCAGGTCTTTGCGCATGGCTTCCGCCAGCATCACCGAGCGGTGCCGGCCCCCCGTGCAGCCGATGGCGATGGTCAGGTAACTCTTCCCTTCGCGGATGTAATGGGGAATCAGGTAGGTGAGCAGCCCTTCGATGCGCCGCAGAAACTCCCCGGTCTGCGGAAAGGAGTTCAGATAGCGCACCACCTTGGGAGCGCGCCCGGAAAAGCGCCGCAGGCGGGCCACGAAATGGGGGTTGGGCAGAAAGCGCACGTCAAAGACCAGATCCGCGTCCGTCGGCAGGCCGTAGCGGTAGCCGAAACTCACCAGGGAGACCAGCAGGAGCTGGTGCTCCGCGGTCTTGAAGCGCTTGGTGATGAAATGGCGGAGTTCGTGCACGTTGAAGCGCGTGGTATCAATGACCACGTCGGACATCTTGCGGATGGGGTCCACCATGGCGCGCTCGCGCCGCAGGCTCTCGCGTACCGAGGAATCCTTGCCCAGGGGATGCGGGCGGCGCGTCTCGCTGTAGCGCCGCAGCAGGGCGTCCTCGGTGGCTTCGATGAACACCAGGGTCACCGGATGCTCGCGCTTCAGCTTGCGGTAGAGCGGCGGCAGCTTTTCCAGCTGCGCACCCTCGCGCGCGTCCACCAGCAGCGCCGCGCGGCTGAATTCCCCGCCGCCCTGGGCGTGCAGTTCGGCAAAGGTGGGAATGAGATCCACGGGCAGGTTGTCCACGCAGTAGAAACCCATGTCCTCGAAGGCCCGCAGGACCGTGCTTTTTCCGGAACCGGAGAGGCCGGTGAGGATGACCAGCTGGCGGGCTTCGTGAGTCGGCGCGCGTTTCACGGAGGCGCCCAGACTAGGCCTTCACCCGGCGCTGGTGGGTGCTGGGGATGCGCATGTCTTCGCGGTACTTGGCCACCGTGCGGCGCGTCACGCGGATGCCGTTCTCTTCCAGTTTCTTGGCGATCTGGTCGTCGGTCAGGGGCTTGGCGGAATCTTCTTCCTCGATCATCTTCTTCACCACGCGCTTCAGCGTGAGCAGGGACATTCCGCCGCCCTCCGGCCCGTTCACGGACTCGGAGAAAAACGAGCGCAGCTCGATGACGCCCTGCGACGTGTGCGCGTACTTGCTGGCCACCGCGCGGCTTACCGTCGAGGGGTGCACGCCCACCTCTTCCGCCACTTCCTTGATCATCATGGGCTTGAGGGCGTCCGGCCCGTGGTCCAGGTACTCGCCCTGGCGCGCGATGATGGACTGGCAGACCCGCAGGATGGTGTGCTTGCGCTGCTCGATGTTCTTGAGCAGCTGGATGGCGGCGGTGAAGCGCTCTTTGACGTAATTGCGCACGTCGCGGTCCGCCGCGTCGCGCGCCAGCAGCCGGCGGTAGGTGGGGCTGAGGCGCAGTTGCGGCATGTCGTCCTCGTTCAGGAACACCTGCCACTCGTCGTCCACTTTGCGGAAGTAGACGTCCGGCTCGACCAGCCGCGGCTCGGTCTTGTTGTAGCGCAGCCCGGGCCGGGGATCGCACTTCTTGATCACGTCCACGGCGTGCTTCACCACTTCCACCGGACGGTTCAGCGCGCGCGCGATCTCCTTGAGCTGGTTGGCCTGCACGAACTTCAGATGGTCCGCGACGATCTGCTGGGCCAGGGTGTTCTGGGGGTCCAGGGTCTTCAACTGCATCAGCAGGCATTCGCGCAGATCCCGCGCGCCCACTCCCAGAGGATCGAACTCCTGGACCACCGCCAGGGCATCCTCGATGTCCTCCAGCGAATACTTGCCCTCCTGCGCCAGCTCTTCGGGCGTCGCCATCAGGTAGCCGTTTTCGTCGAGGTTGCCGATGATGCTCTCGGCGACCTCGCGCACGCTCTCCGAGCAGATGGTGACGCTCAGTTGCCAGGTCAGATGTTCGGTCAGCCCGGTGGGCGAGGAGAGGAACTTCTCGAACGAGGGGCGCTCGGAAACTTCGCGCTCCTGCGATTGCCCGCCGTCGCCCCCGCTATCCAGGTACTGGTTGAAAAAGCTGCCGACGTCGAATTCGTCGAAGGGGTTGGCCGCTTCCTTTTCCGGAATCTTTTCGGTTTCGGCTTTCAGGAAGGTTTCGTCGCTGTAGTTGTCGGAGACCGTGGGCTCTTCGCTCAGCTCTTCCAGGACGGGATTTTCCACCATCTCCTGGTTGATCATCTCGCGCAGTTCGAGGCGGTTGAGCGCGAGCACGCTCACCATCTGCACCAGACCGGGCGTCAGAATCTGCTTCTGCGCCACCCGCAAATTGAGCTTGAGTCCTTGCCAGCTCATGTTTCGCTCTCCGCCGCGAACCGCGCACCGCTAGTTCAGACGGAAATGATCTCCCAGGTACACGCGGCGCACTTCCGGGTCCGTGCTCAGGACCTCGGGAGTGCCCGCTCTAAAGATTTTGCCATGATTCAGGATGTATGCGCGATCCGTGACGTTTAAAGTTTCCCGGACGTTGTGATCGGTGATGAGCACGCCGATGCCCAGGCGGCTCAGCCCGCGGATGATCTCCTGCAGGTCCTTCACCGTCAGGGGGTCGATCCCCGAAAAGGGCTCGTCCAGCAAGATGAATGACGGCTGCAGGGTCAGCGAGCGGGCAATCTCCAAGCGCCGGCGCTCGCCGCCCGACAGGGCATAGGCCTTGTTGGTACGCACCGTCTCCAGTCCCATCTGCATCAGCAGCTCCTCGAGGCGGTCCCGCTGCTGCTCCGGCGTCAGCGGCAGGGTCTCCAGCACCGCCAGCAGGTTCTCTTCACAGGTCAACTGACGAAACACCGAAGGTTCCTGGGGGAGATAGCTGATACCGCTGCGGGCCCGAAGGTACATCGGGAGGTCGGTGATCTCGCTGCCGTTCAGGAGAACTCGGCCGGAATCGGGCCGCGCGAGACCCACGAGGATGTAAAAAGTAGTGGTCTTCCCTGCGCCGTTAGGTCCCAGAAGCCCGACGACTTCGCCCTGACCGATCTCCAGCTCGACGCCGTCAACGACCTTCCGTCCACGATACGTCTTGCTGATTTCGACGGCCTGAAGCTTCAGCATACCTCGTCATTTCTCGACTCGGTGCTTCGTCAGCGTGCGTGTTCCTTTTTCTGAGTCCACGATGATCGTATCATCCGCTAGAAAGAAGGTCAATTGACGGCCCGTGGTGGCGCCGCTGGCGTCGTCGTAGAGCGTCGGATTCCCCCCGGAAAGCACGAACTTGCCCTCGCTGACGCTGTACTCGCCGCGCTCCGCCGTGGCGCGCCGCCCATCCTGCGCCACCGTCACCCCGCCCGTGCCCACGGCCCGGCTCAGTTGCTGCGCTCCGCCGCTGGCCGCGCGCCGGAATTCCAGATCCAGCGCCGCCGCACGGAGGCTCTGCCCCGCCGATTGCGCCACCACCCGGCCCTCCAGCCGCGCCCGGCTCTCCGCTTCGCGGTAGCTCAGCGTCCCGGCTTGCACGTGCCACAACGCCGGCCCGCCCGCTCCCGCGAGCGGCGCCCGGCTCCCCGCCGCGCCCGGCGCCGCCGCCGTCTGCGGAAAGACCGCGCGCACGTTGCCGCTGGCGTTCAGCACCCGCTCATTGCGCAGCATCTCGATGCGGTCCGCCTCCAGGACCGAATCGCCCTGCCACAACCGCGCATGCCCGGAGTAGACCGCCCGCCCGGTCTGTGCATTGGCCTGCAGATGATCGGCGGAAAGATTGGCCGGAACCGGAGCCAGTTGCACGGCCCCGCCGCGGGGCGCCAGATCCGTCGAGCGCACCCCGCCTTCGGCGCGAATCTCGCCCGTGGCCTGGTAAAAGGTGATGGTGCGCGCGGTGGTGCGCGTGCCCGCATCGCTCACTATGGCGTTGCCGCTCAGTTGCGCGGTCTGCGCCGCGCGCACGAACAGCGCGGTATCCGCCTGCCCGCGCCGCTCCCCGGCGCGCACCTGCACGTCCCCGCGCAGGGTCATCTCCGCCCAGTCGCCCTGCGCGTCGAAGCGCGCCGTGCCCTCCCGCGCCGTGCTGGTCTCCTCCGGGCGGCCCGGCTGGGTGCGCTGCAACTGCACGTTCCCCCGCGCGAGGGCCTCGCCCGCGCGCCCGTTCGGCTGCAGCGCCAGTTGAATGCGCTCCGCCTGCAGTCGCGTCGCGCGCTCCCCCGCGCCGCTTCCCTCTTTAGGTGTGGCCGCAATGCGGTCAACTGTTTTGGTGACCGCCAAGCGGTCAACCCACGCCAGCGATCCCGGCGCCAGGGTCTCCGCGCTCTCCAGCCGCGCGCCGCCCTGGGCCCCGCGCCGCGCGAACTTCAACAGCACCGCCTCGCTCTGCAAGCGCCGCAGCGTTTCCCCGGCGCCGCCCGGGCGCTCCGCGCGCGTCTCCGCCTGCACCGCTCCGGTGGCCGTCAACTGCTGGGGCTCCCCGCTGCGCCCGGCAAATTCCAGGGTCACGTGCTGCGCGGCCAGCGTCGTTGCCGCCGTCCCATTCGCAAACTCCCCCTGCACCTGCCCCGTTCCCTGCACCTGGCGCAGTGCGCCGCTGGAATCCAAGAGCGCGACCAGTTCGTCCGCGGAAATCCGCCCCGCGCCGGTCGGGCGCTTGGCGCGCACTTCCGGCCGCGCGCCGCCGGGCGCTCCCGCCTTCGCCACCAGCCGCTGCGCGCGGTAATTTGCGTCCAGCTCCAGCGTCATCTCCCCCGCCGCCAGCTCCGCAGCCCCGGACGCCGCGCGCACCGGCCCGCCCAGCCGCATGATTCGCCGCTCATGGCGGTATTCCAGGCTGGCGCCCGTGAGGTTCACTTCCGCGCCCGCCCCGCCAGGCGTTAGCCGCTGCATCCGAAGGAGCACGTCTTTCTCCAGCCGCAGCAATCCCTCGTCCGAGCGATACTCCAGCCCCTGCGCCTGCCCCTCCCCGTCCGGGAACGCGAATTTCACGGTCTGCTCGGTGCGCGCCACGCCGCTCTCGCGGTCGAAGCTCACGCCCCGGGTTTCCACGTGCACGGTACGGGCGGCCGCCGCGCCGGGTTCCTGCGCCGCGCGCTGGGCGTCCGCGGCGCTTTGCAGCTCCATCTGCACTTCGCCCGCGCAGGAGATCCTCCCGCCGTCCTTGGCGTACTGGCAGCTGCGGGTGTGGATGGTGTCGTGGCGCTCGCCGTTGCGCCCGAAGATGGTGATCTGCACGTCTTCCAGGAGGTCTTCGGCGCGCTCCCGGAATTGCGTGGAGCGCGAGGCCCGCACCGTGAACAGCGTGCGGTTCCCTTCCACTTTCGAAAAGGTCAGGGCGGTGGACTGCTTCTCGACGCTGGGCGGCGCCGGGGGCGGCGCGTGCCGGCGCTCGCGCCGGGCCACCCAGCCGCGCTGCACATACACTCCCAGCGTGATGGCCGCCAGGAGCATCGCCACGCCAGCCGACCAGCGCGCATAGCGCGCCGCTTCCTGCCTCTTCATGCGGCTCCTATCCTACTGGGTTCGATGCCGAGTATAGGCGAAGCCGCCGGCGGGGGACAAACGGGGCGGGAAAGACCGCCGGGGGATGGCTGAGGAGGACGCGCTGGATTCGATTGGCCGGGATTTCCGCGGCGCGCTGCTCTTTTCCCATGCTCTTTTGCAGGAACAAGAGGGGCCGACCGGCAAGCCCAACAGGGCTTGACAACTATCGCCAATACTACTATCGTGTATAGTATGACAAACGAACGCGCCGCCTCCACCATCGATTTGATTCTCCTGGGCGTTCTGTTGGAAAAGCCGCTGAGCGCCTACGACCTGGCCTGCCTGATCGAGGAAAAGCAGGTCAACCGGTTTCTGAAGATCAGCGCCCCAGCCATCTATAAGAGCTGCAAACGGCTCTACGCAGCAGGCCTCCTTGACGGAAGAACATCCAAAGAAGGAGAGCAGCCGGAAAAGACCATCTACCGGATCAACAAGAAGGGGAAGGAGCGGTTTTTCGCGCTGATGGAGCATTTTTCCTCGAACGTCATGCCGTTTTACCTGGACTTCAATGCGTTCCTTTTTCACGTGGAAAAGGCGGGGAAGCCGCGCGGGCTGAAGATGCTGAAAGCCCTGCGGGATGCGCTGGCCGGGTTGAAGGAATGGATCATCGAGCACGAAAGAGAGGCATCGCCCCGCCTGGCCTTCGCCGGAAAAGCGATTGTAAAGCAGTACCGCATGACGATCTCGACGCTGCTGGACTGGGCGGAAGAGACCATCGGGGAGTTCAAGAAAACGAAATAGCCCGTGCCAAGCGGAAAAGGCCGGGGAAGGCACGCCCGGGAGCAAACCGGAAAAGAGGAGAGCAGCGCCATGAACAGCACAACCGGCTTCATCGAGTTCAAGCAGGTTTCGAAATGGTTCGAGACGGCGGCGGGCCGCTTCGAAGCCATCAAGGGAATCAATCTGAACATCCGGCAGGGGGAGCACGTGGCGATTGTGGGGAAATCGGGGAGCGGGAAATCGACGCTGCTCAATATGCTGACCGGCATCGACCACCCCAGCCAGGGCTCGGTAACCATCCATGCCACCGAAGTGCACCGTCTGGACGAAAGCCGGCTGGCCAAGTGGCGGGGAGAGAATATCGGCATTGTGTTTCAATTTTTTCAGCTGATTCCGACGCTGAGCATCCGGGAAAACATCCTGCTGGCCATGGACTTCGTGGATGTGGTGCCCAAGAAGGAGCGGGCGCGGCGCGCGGAGGCGCTGCTGGCGCAGGTGGGCATTGCGCAGCACGCCGACAAGCTGCCCGCGGCGCTCTCCGGCGGGGAGCAGCAGCGCGCGGCCATCGCGCGAGCGCTGGCGAACGACGCGCCCATCCTGGTGGCGGACGAGCCCACCGGCAATCTGGACAGCAAGACCAGCGAAGTCATTCGGAAGGTGTTTGCCGAGCTGGTGGCCCAGGGCAAGACCGTCATTGTGGTGACCCACGAGAAGGTGTCCGGCCCGGAATACGACCGGATTATCACGCTGAGCGACGGCGCGGTGGCGGGAGAGACAACCAGGACTGCGCAACAGCAGCACGCCTAGCGGGCGCGACCCCGGTTTCTCGCGCTGCGGAAATTCCGGTCCAATAGGGATAATGCGATGAATACAAAATGGAAGAAGTCGTTCAGCGAACTGCGGGCGAAACCGGGGCGCACGGCGCTGGTGATTTTCGCGCTGGTGATCGGGTTGTGGGGCGTGGGGTCGCTGCTGGTCTCGGCCACCATCCTGCGCAACGACCTGCGGGAGAATTTCACGAGGACCGCGCCGCCGCACGCCGCGCTCACGGCAAAGGATTTTGACCGGCTGGATCTGGCGGCGTTCCGCAACCGCGCGGAGATCGAAAGCGCCGAGTTTCGGGACTTATCCCTGCAGAGGATCGAGGTCCATCCGAACGAGTGGATTCCACTGTGGCTGTTCGGGGTGGAGGATTTCGAGAACTTCAAGCTGGCGAGGTTCTACAGCCAAGAGGGGAAAAGGGTCCCTGATCCGGGAACCATGCTGATGGAGCGCGACGGGCAGCTCATCTCGGATCTGAGGCTGGGGAGGCACGCGCGAATCCGGGCGGCCGGCAGAATTGCCGAGGTGCCCATCAGCGGGATCAGTTTCGATCCGGCGCAGGCGCCCGCCACGCAGGACCACTTTATCTACGCCTATGTGGACAAGAAAACCTATACGGAGATCACCGGAGAGCCGGCCAATCAGCGGCTGATCTTGCGGGTGAAGAACGCGGAGACAAAGAAGGATGTCGAGGCCGCCGTGAAGCGGATGGCTGAGGATTTCCAATCCGCGGGGATTACCGTGGCGAGCGTCAAAATACCCAAGTTGAACGAGCACCCGCACCAGTGGCAGTTGAATACGCTGCTGTTGCTTCAAGGGAGCATCGGATTTCTGGCATTTCTGATGGGGGCGGTGCTGGTATCGCAGCTGATGGCCGCCATCTTGTCGGGGCAAATCCGGCAAATCGGGATTCTCAAGGCCATCGGGGCTTCGCAATTCCAGGTGCTGCAGATTTATCTGGGCATGGTGCTGGTTTTGGGCGCGGCGGCGAGCGCGGTCGCCATACCGCTGGCGGTGTCCTCGGGTTCCGCTTTCGCGCGTTTTGTGGCCGGAAAGCTCAATTTTGACATTCTCACCACCCATTTGCCGTTGCGTCTCTACGTCTACCTCGCCGCGGCGGGTTTGCTGATGCCGATTTTGCTGTCGCTGCCCGCGCTGCGGAAAGGGGTGCGGGTGTCGGTTTATGAGGCGCTGAGCGATTACGGCATCCGGCAGGAGAGCCCCGGCAGGAGCGGGGGTGTGGCGGCCCGGCTGCCCGTGCCGACGATCCTGGTGCTGGCGTTTCGAAACACGCTGCGGAGAAAGAGGCGGCTGCTGGTGACGGTATTGACGATGGCGCTGGGCGTGGCCATTTTCAATACCGGGTTTAATGTGCGGGAGTCTCTCCGGATGCTGCTGTCGGAGGTGCGTGACGGGATGCGGTATGACGTGCAGGTGGTGCTGCGCGATCAGATACCGAGGGAGAAGGCGCTGGCGCCTTTCCAATCGATCGGGAATCTGAATCGCATCGAGACCTGGAACGGGGGAAAGGGCGAGATAGAAAACAGAGTCGTTGCCACGGACGACGGCGTGGGCATTATCGCCCTTCCCTACAATAGCGAGCTATTGCGAATGAGGGTTGTCGAGGGGCGCTGGCTGCAGGGATCGAAGGAGCCGGAAGTGGTGATGAACCAGAAGGCCGTGGAAATCTACGGACACCTGCCGGTGGGAGGAACGCATGCGCTGAAAATAAACGGCAAACAGCTCACGGTCAAGCTGGCCGGCGTGGTCTGGGATTTGGACAAACCGAAAATCTACATGGACGAGGAGTTGTACGACGGAATTGCCAATCCCGGACATCTGGTCAACAGCCTGATGTTCGTGGCGGAGGACAGGAGCTATGGCAAGGTGATGGCCATGAAGCGGGAGATCGAGAAGGCCATTGCGCCGTCGGATCTGAACGTTCTCTACGCGATGTCGCAAGCCGAGCGGGTGAAGGTCATCTACGACCATTTGAATATCATCCTGACGACCATCGTTATTTTTGCCCTGACGGTACTGGTGGTGAGCGCGATGGGAATGGCCTCCGCGACCGGCATCAACATCATGGAACGGACGCGGGAAATCGGGGTGCTACGGGCGATTGGCGGCACGCCGGAAATGATTTACAGGTTGTTTGTGGGCGAGGGCATGATAGTCAGCGTGGCCAGCGTTCTTCTGGGATTGCTGCTCTCCTGGCCGCTGAGCTCCGCCGCCGCGCCGTTTTTCGGCAGTTTGATGCTGGGCGACGGGGCTTCGCTGCGCTTTGCGTTCAGCGCCAGCGGCTTCTGGATCACGCTGGCGACGACCATGGCGTTCGGGTGGCTGGCCAGCCGCATTCCGGCGCGAAAAACAATCCAGGTGTCCACCCGGGAAGCGCTTTCCTATGAATGAGCTGCCGGGAGTTCCTTGAGAAGAAGTAGCTGGCGCAGGAAGTTGCGGGTGTGGATGGTGTCGTGGCGCTCGCGCCGGGCCACCCAGCCGCGCTGCACATACACTCCCAGCGTGATGGCCGCCAGGACCATCGCCACGCCAGCCGACCAGCGCGCATAGCGCGCCGCTTCCGTTCTGCGCATCGTGCGGGTGCGCCGCTCCTTTTCCAGCGTGACCGCGAAGCGGTCGACTGCAAGCGTGACCGCGAAGCGGTCAACTGTCGTTCGCTGTGCGTATGAGTATAGCGCGCGCTAGGGGGGGTTAGGTCCGGTCGGTGGGTCGGGAACTTCCGGTGGCGTCCGGCGTTCCGGAGGTTTCCGCGGACTGCGGGCCGAGGATGCCCATGTTCGCCGCGGCGACGCTGTCGCGGTTGGTATTCTTCACCAGGTACATGGCCTCGTCCGCCAGGTGCATCACGCCTTCCTTGGTGCGCGAATCCTGGGGATAGGCGGCCACGCCGATGCTCGCGGTGACGTGGATGTTCAGCCCTTCCTTCTCCAGCCAGGTTGTCTCGCGCACCAGCTTGTGCAGGCGGCGGGCCACGTTCAGGGCATTTTCCTTGGAGGTCTGCGGCAGGAGGATCACGAACTCATCCCCGCCGTAACGGAACGCAAAATCGATCAGCCGGCAGTGGGTCTTGAGGGCTTCACCGATCTCCCCCAGCAGGCGCGAACCCACCAGGTGCCCATGGGTATCGTTCACCAGCTTGAAGTGGTCGAGGTCGATGAACACCAGGGAAAATTCGTAGTTGTAGCGCTTGGAGCGGTAGATCTCGGTGTCCAGGATGAAGGTCATGTGCCGCGCGTTGTACAGGCTGGTGCAGTCATCGGTGATGGTCAGCTCATGGATGCGCTTGACGTGCCGGGCGTTCTCCAGGGCGATGGCCGCGAAGTCCGCCAGGGCCTCGAGCAGCTTGAGGTCGCGCTCCTGGAAGCCCTCCTTGCCGTAGCAGTTGATGAGCTCGATAACCCCCAGGCAGGTGTCCCGGAACTTCACGGGCACGGCCACGATGGAGCGCGTTTCCATTTTCGTCTTTTCGTCCACCTTGGCAAAAAAGCGGGTGTCCTTGGAGACGTCCGGCACCACCACGGCTTCCCCGTGCTGCGCCACCCAGCCGGCGATGCCCTGCCCCAGCTTGATGCGCACATCCTTCAGCGACTGCGAGGCCTTGCCGATGGCCAGTTCGAAATACAGCTCCTGCTTGCTTTCGTCCAGCAGCAGCAGCGACCAGTTGTCGGGACGTAAAAACTGGTCAATTTTCTCCATGATGGTGCTGAGAACCTGGTCGAGCTGGAGGGAAGAGGTAAGCGCCTTGCCCAGTTCCTGGAAGATCGCGACTTCGCCCGCTTCGCGGCGCTCCAGCGCCACAGAGGGGTTGCGGCGCCGTTCCACAGCCGGAAATTGTTTCACGTCCTCCATGTCTGGTTAGATCCGTGCCTCGAGTTCTCCGCCGGCCTGCACCTCTGCCTGCACCCGCGGAAGGGTTCCCATGACGGGCCGAACTATAGGCCAGTATAAGCAGCCGCCTTTCCGACGCGCAACTAACTCCTCGTACCGGGTTGCCATCCCGGCATCGCTCTCTTGGCCTCTCTTCCCCGCTTCCTTTTGCCGCGCAAGGGACACACCCCTCCTGCGCCTCCCGAAGAAGCTCTTTCCTCCTGTGGACTGGGAATCCCGGCGGTACGCTATTTCCGCTGCAGCGACTCGATGTAGCGGTTCAAATTAAAAATGCGCAAATGCACCACCCGCTCTGGAGAGCTGATGGACTGCAGCACCGGCCCCCACACCGGCATGTCGCTGGTGCCGTGCGCCGGGACACTGACTCCGTGCCGCAGCACCGCCAGCACCCGCTCCGCGGGATACTTCCCGCTGTTCTGCTTGGCCAGGGCCGTGAGGTCCGTGGGCGGCACCTTGAGCTCCGCCGCCACCGGCCCGCCTCCCTTGCCATCCTGGCCATGGCAGGCGGCGCAATAGCGCTGATACATCTCGACGCCCGAATCCGGCGCCGTGTAGCTGACCTTCTTTTTCTTGATCTTCGCGCCCTCTTCTTTTTCCTGGGCATTGTTCAAGGGAACGAAGCACAACAGCAGCGCAGACATCAGGGCTGCGCCGAACGTGGCCCGGTACCTCATGATGAGCCTCCACCTGCGCGTACATTCTGGGGACGTTGCCGGAAGGAGTGAAGAGCCGTGCGCGCTGGGCCCTCCATCCCGCAGTTACCCCCTTTGCGCTTTCGTTGTCAATGCTGCCCCTCACCCTGCCTGTCGCCCGCCCCCTCTTCTCTGCCATGCAGCGGCGGGAGCCATTTCCCGGACAAACTCGAGTAAGCCGCTGGAAGGCAAGGGCATGGAAAAGTTGCATCAGCCTGTTCACCGTGGAACAATGTCGCAATGCTGACCGCGAAAAAATGTTCAGTCCTCCGATTGCTCCTCATCCCGTTTCTCTGCGCCGCTCCCCTCAGTGCCCAATCCATGCGGCCGGAGGCGGAAAAACAGCTCGCGCGCGCGATCTACAAGGAATTTGTCGAAATCCAGTCTGGTTATACGACGGGCGCGACCACTCCCGTTGCCCAGGCAGCGGCAGCGCGGTTGAGAGCCGCGGGATTCCCGGAGTCCGATATCTTTGTGGGCGGCGCGAACCCCAAGAAGGCTAATCTCGTGGTTCGCTATCACGGCACGGGGGCCCGCAAGCCGCTCCTGCTTCTGGCCCACACGGATGTCGTGGAAGCCAAGCGGGAAGACTGGACTCTGGACCCGTTTCAATTCATTGAACGGGATGGCTTCTTTTACGGCCGGGGCACCGGCGACGATAAGGCGCAGGCGGCCATCTGGATCGCGAACTTGATCCGGTACAAGCAAGAAGGGTTCCGGCCCGACCGCGATATCATCGTGGCGCTCACCGCGGATGAAGAGGGCGGCGGCCCGTACAACGGCGTCACCTGGCTGCTCAAGAACCACCGGGATTTGATCGATGCAGAGCTGGCCCTGAACGAGGGCGGCTGGGGCGAATCGGCGGGCGGGAAGAAGATCTCCAACGACTTGCAGGTGAGCGAGAAGTACGTGGTCAATTTTCGGCTGGAGGTACGCAACAAGGGTGGTCACAGTTCGCTGCCCGTGCCGGACAATGCGATCTATCATCTCGCCTGCGCCCTGGAGCGCCTTGCGCACTTCGGATTTCCGCTGAAAACCAACGAAGTGACCGCGGCTTATTTCCGGCAGATGGCCAAGCTCGAAGCGGGCCCTTTGAAAGAAGATCTCGCGAAGGTTGCCGAAGGTTCGCAGGAGGCCATGCCGCGGGTGGCAGCGGCTTCTCCGGCGTGGAACGCCACACTGCGCACGACCTGCGTGGCAACGCAATTGGAAGGCGGGCACGCGATGAACGCTTTGCCGCAACTCGCGGCTGCGACCGTGAATTGCCGGGTCCTGCCCGAGGACTCCGTCGAATATGTGCAGAGCACGTTGCAAAGGGTCCTGGCAGACGACCAGGTCACCGTTAAGATTATCCACGACGTGACGAAGGCGCCGGCTTCCGCTTTGCGGCCGGATGTATTGAACGCCGTTAGCCGCGTTACGGACACGCTCTGGCCCGGTGTGCCGGTGGTGCCGACCATGGTCATGGGCGCGACCGACGGGGCCTACCTGCGCGCGGCGGGTATTCCGACCTATGGAGTCCAGGGTATTTTCATGGACCGCGATGACATCCGCTTCCACGGACGGGATGAACGGCTGAGCGTGCAATCGTTTTACGAGGGCCAGACGTTCTTATACGAATTGGTAAAGGTCCTATCCAAGACCGGCGATTGAAGCCTGGTCCATAAGACCCGGCGGATGGCGCAACGCCGCTGATACATCTCCTCGGCAGAATCAGGCGCAGTGCAGACGACCTTCTTTTTCTTGCCGCCGTTTGACACTCCTGCAGCGCCCGCCTATAGTTTCTCGGACGGGTTTCCGCACCTCGCCCCGTCGCCAGCCGCATACTTCAGGCAGGTCCCTGCTTATGACCAAGGGCACTTTTGGCGAGCGATTGAAGCGCGAGCGCGAGATGCGCGAGGTCTCCCTGGAAGAGATCTCCATGGCCACGCGCATATCCAATCGCTATCTCCAAGCCCTGGAGAGCGAGGAGTGGAGCAAGCTGCCCGGCGGGGTCTTCGCCCGCGGCTTCGTGCGCACCATCGCCCGCTACCTGGGCCTCGACGAAGAGAGCCTGCTCGCCGAATTCGACCTGGCGCGCAGCAAGGAGCCGCCTCCGCAGCCGTACCAGACGCTCGAGCCCACGCCCCAGGAGCTGCCGCGCTGGCTCCCCGCCGCCGTGGCCGCGGTTGTGCTCGTCCTGCTGCTCGCCGGCGTCGTCTATGGCTGGCGCCGACTTTCCGCGCGCCGCTCCACGCACACCGCCGCGGCCAGCGCCCCGGCGAGTACTCCGGCCCCCGCAGCCGCGGCCGCCGCACCTCCTGTTGCCACCACGTCAACAACCACTGCACCGGCGTTGCCGGCGGAAAAGAGGCCCGCCGCCAGCGTTCCGGCGGAAGCCTCCCTGGACCTCTCCGTTTCCGCCAGCGCCCCCACGCGCGTGCGCATCGTGGCCGACGGCGTAGTTCTCCTGGACGGCGAAATGCGCTCCGGCGACACCCTGCACTTTGCCGCCAATGAGCGCTTCGAGGTCAGCGCCGCGGATTCCAGCGCGGTGTTGCTGGAATTGAACGGCCAGGCCATGCCGCCCCTTGGCACGCCCGGCTCCTCGGGTACAATCAGCTTAAGTCGCAAAGACCTGAGGCCGACAACCCGTGGAACCACTCACCGCTGAGCAAATCGAGCAATTCCGCATCGGCCGCGCCACGCGCGAGCGCAAGCTGGCCATCTGCGGCGGCACGCTGCATCTCGATCCCCCCGACCGCGCCGAAATCCTGGTGGTCTTTTCCGCCGATGAGGACGCCATGGTCGCCGAGCACGCCCAGCAGGCGCTGGTCTCGCAATCCGCCGAATCCTTCGTCGCCGCCCTCAAGCGGGAGAAGGCCCTGCCTGCGCTCTTCCACTACTGCGCGCACAATCTCGCGGAGAAGCCGGGCATCGGCGAAGCCCTGGTCCACAACCATGCCTGCCCCGCCGAAGATCTGGTTCCCGTGGTGCGCCATCTTTCCACGCAGAACATCCAGACGCTGATGGAAGAATTGGACCGCGTCAGCGGCTGCCCGGCGCTGGCGGCCGCGCTCGAGCACTCCACCTCGGTCACGCTCGACCAAAAGAAGCAGCTCGAGGAGTTGCGCGGCTCGGCGGTGGATGAAGCCGCGCTGGCGGAGGGTGTGGCCGCCGCGGAGCCGGACAAGGCCAAACAGCAGACGCTGCTGCAAAGGCTGGCCAAGATGACCGTGTCGCAGCGCGTGCAACTGGCCCTCAAGGGCGGCTCGGGCGAGCGGCGCTCGCTGATTCGCGATTCCAACAAAGTGGTGCAGCGCGCGGTCCTGCAGTCGCCGCGCCTGACCGACCGCGAAGTCGAATCCTTCGCGGCGATGACCAACCTGAGCGACGAAATCCTGCGGCTCATCGCCAACAACCGCAATTTCCGCAAGAACTATCTGGTCATCCGCAGCCTCATGAACAATCCCAAGACGCCGCTGGACGTTACTCTGCACATGCTGCCGCTCCTGAATGCCCAGGACCTCAAGATGCTCATCACCAACAAGAACGTTCCGGAGACGCTGCGCACCACGGCCCTGAAAATGCACCGCCAGCGCACGGTGAAATCCGGCGGCTAGTTAAAAATTTCCCCAGCGAGGTGCAAGCCAATGCCTGTCCAGAAAAGAATCGCAGCCCCGAAAGCCCTGCTCGTTTCCGGCTTGCTCGTTGCGTTCGCCGTGCTGCTGGCATGGCTGCCGGCGCCCGCCGCGTCCGATCCCTGGACGCCCGCGCAGAGCGTGCAGGCCGCGGATCTGGTCCGCGAGCTTGCGGCGGCGAAGAGCGCGGGTTCCCCGGTCGTCGTCTGCGCCGGCTTTCGCACGCTCTTCGAAGGCGCGCACATCCCCGGGGCCGCGTTCCACGGCTCCGCGTCGACGGAACAGGGCCTTGCGGATCTGAAAAAATGGGCGGGAACGCTTCCGCGCGAGACGAATCTGGTGGTCTATTGCGGCTGCTGCCCCCTGGCGCGCTGCCCCAATATCCGCCCGGCCTTCGCTGCCCTGCGCGACATGGGCTTCACGCACCTGCGCGTGCTCATCCTGCCCACGGACTTCGCCACCGACTGGGTGGCCAAGGGCTACCCCATTCAAAAGGGACTGTAAGACTCTTCTTCCGGCGAGCGGCGGCAGCGGCCGTCTTTGACCGCGCGCACTCCCGCGCGTGGCCGCAAAAAAAGCTGGGCCGCAGGACCAACACCCGATCCCCGATCAATTTTCCAGACTGCTCCGCCATCCTCCTGCGCTGCGCGCCGGGAGGCTGCTTCCAGATTTTCGACGAAGGAGCGAGGGGCGGAAAGTGAATGCCAGAAGGCCTTCCCTGCGCGGGCGATGGCGGCAAGAAATTTTGGCTGGGAGGCCTGGACTCGAACCAGGATAGCCAGAGTCAGAGTCTGGAGTCCTACCGATTGGACGACCTCCCAGCGGGGAGGAACAAAAAGGAACCGCGGCAACTCCGGGTGTCCCGGCAACCGCGATTCATCTCTTCTACTTTAATCAGGAAAGCGCCAAGCGTCAACCCGGGCGGGGGAGGAAGCGAAACTCGAAATGCGAAATACGAAATTCGAAAGAGGCTGGGAAAGGAGAACGAGTTTCGAGTTTCGAGTTTCGAGTTTCGAGTTTCGAGTTTCGAGTTTCGGCGGCTAGCTGCGCGGGCGCGTGGAAAGGGCCGCGGCGGCGGGGTTGTCCTCTTCGACGGCGACCATCTGGCCTTTTTGCATCGCGAATTGGGTGCCGCCCCAGGTGATGCGATTGGAAGCAAAACTGGCGAGCCAGACGGCGAAGTACAAAGCGTCGCGGAAGGGCACCAGCCAGAGCTTGCGGCGCAGAACGTCATCGCCGACGCCCCACACGCCGACCACCCAGGCCTGCAGCAGGCGCAGAAGGAGATAGGCGGCGAGCCAGGCCGCGGCCAGGGCTTTGCCGGGCACGAGGAACACGGCGAGCAGGGCCCAGGGCAGGCCGTGCGTGAAGATCAAGCCGGCAAAGGAGAGCGGGCGGCAGAGACGCACGGTGCGCGCCCAGCGCACCTGGTGCTCCCAGAAACCTCGCGCGGACTGCGCCGGGTACATGGTCCATACGGGTTCGCGGGAGAGGACGATGCGGCCGCCTTGCAGGGCGATGCGATGACCGAACTCGTAATCGTCCGAGTGCGTGGCGGCGAGGGCTTCGAAGCCGCCGATTTTGGCGAGCCACGCCCTAGTGGTGGCCATGGTGGCGCCGAGAGCGAAGCTCATGCCCTCGAGCCAATGGGCCATGAGGACGCCGGCGAAAAAATCCGAAGAGGCGCCGATGGCTTCGATGGCGGCGAAGAGGTTTTCCTGCGCGATGCCGCGGTAGAAGCAGGTGACGACGCCGGTCTGCGGGTCGGCGAAGGGCGCGGCGACTTCGCGCAGGTAGCGCGGGCCGACGCGCACGTCGCCGTCGCTGACGACGAGGATGTCGTGGCGGGCGGCGCGGGCCAGGCGGCAGAGCTTGTTGACCTTGCGGTTGGAGCCGACGGTTTCCGCGCCAATGAACAGGCGGATCTGGCGGTGCGGGAATTCGGCCATCAGGCGGTGGACCAGCGCGACGGCGGGATCGGCGGAATCGTTGACGGCGAAGAGCAGCTCGAAGTCCGGATAGTCCTGGCGGCAGAAACTGGCGAAATTTTCGTAGGAAGCGAAATCCACGCCGCGCACGGGCTTCAGGACGCTCACCGGAGGAGTAAACGCGGGGAGCTGGCGGGCGCGCTCGCGGCGGAAAAAGCGTACGGCGGCGAAGGTCGCGGCGGCGTAATAGGCGAGGGGCGCCGCGGCCACGAGCAGCAGCGCGTAACGCCAGAGCGAATGAAGCAGGGTCGGCAAAGAATCCCGTCCGTTCTTCCGGTTACTCTAGAGCCGCACGGGCGCCACGTCAATTTCCCGCCGGCGCTGCGGGCGCCGGGGCTCCCGCAGCGGAAAGGCCGGGAGGCGGATGATTGCTGTAGACGGCTTTGCCGCCGGATTCGGCGAGCAGGTGGGCGCGCGCATCCGGGAGCCGCTGGAGGGCTTCCTGGCGCTTCTCCGCGGGCACAAAGAGGATCACGCGCTGCGGGCCCTGCCAGAGCGGGAGAAAGTCCGCATCCGTGAGAAACAGCCGGGGCGCATCGGGATAGTAGGAGCCCGGCACGAGATTGTTGTAGCGCCCGTTCCAAAGCAGCAGGCGGCGATGGGTGTAAAAGGCCACGCTCGAGCCGGAGTCGAACTCGCCGTAGAGAACCACCAAGTCGTCCGGGCCAATCTGCGACTGCACCTTGTGCACCAGGGGGCGCGCCGAAAGATAGGGCCCGAAATCGCCCAGGGCGATATTGGCGGCGAAGAAAAAGACGGCCATGGTGGCGGCCATGCAGACCGCCGCGCCGGTGGCGCGCTGGGCGCGGCGCAGCCACCAGGCCGCCCCGAAGCCGAACAGCAAGGCCACGGCAGCCAGCGCCGCCGGGAGCCGCAGCACGGCAAAGGCCTGCGGGGTGAGGTCCAGCATGTGGGCCATGGAGACGCGGTAGAAATCGATTTCCCGCTCCCGCAGCAGCGAAGCGATATCGCCATGGACCGGCACGCCGGCGGAGCGCCACAGCAGGGCCGCCAGCACGCCGGCGATGCCCGCGCCGAGAAGCGCCAGCGCCGACTGCATCGCGCCCAGCCAGCGCTGGCCATCCCGCTCCGCCTGCGCCAGGCCCGCACCGAGGAGCATGGCGATGGCCGGCCAGGCGCCGAAACTGTAGTACTCCATGCGCGAGCCAAAGGTGAGCGAGAAGAAGAGCAGAATGAATCCCGCCCACAAGACGAGCAGCAGCCGCGCCTGGCCTTCGGGAGACAATGCCTTCCAGGTGCGCGGGCGGGGAATATTCCGCAACGCCGCGGGAAGAAAGACGCTCCAGGGAAAAAACCAGATGAAATGCGCGCCGAGCCACAACCACAGCGGGACCGCTTCGTAGTCCGGCGGAAAGCGGGTGCCGACGGCGCGCTTGAAATGCTCGTTGATGAAATAGGACCAGAAGAAGGTGGGGGCGCGGAGGCTGGCGAGGATGTGCCATGGTGCGGCGACCAGGAGAAAGATCAGGCTGCTGGAAACGGGCCGCAATTCGCGCCAGCGGCTCCAGCCGCGCGTGGCCAGGAGGAACAGGCCGAGCACGGCCACGGGAAAGATCACGCCCACGAGTCCGCGGGTGAGCATAGCCAGCGCGGTGAACAGCGCGGCTCCCCAGTAAGCCCGGCGCGGCTCGAGCGAGCCGGTCCAGCCGCGCAGAAACAGATAGAAGACGGCGGTGAATTCCAGGGCGTAGAGAGCCTCCGGAATCATGATGCGCGTGAAGAGAAAAAATCCCGCGCCGGTGCAGGCGGCCAGGCCGCTATAGAGGCCGGCGCGCGGGCCGAAAAAGCGGCGCGCGAAGGCGTTCACCAGCAACACCAGGCCGATCATGGCCAGGGCCACGGGCAAGCGCGTGGAAAATTCGTTGCTGCCGAACACCCGGTAACTGGCGGCCACGGCCCAATAGTGCAGCGGGGCCTTCATCAGGTAGCGGATGCCGTTCATGTACAGGATGACCGCGTCGTGGCGCTGCAGCATCTCGCGGGCGACCATGGCGTGGGAAGAGTCGGCATCATCGAGCAGGCCGGGGAAGCCGGCATTGCCGAGATAGATGAGCGCGGAGAAAAACAGGAGCAGGAACAGAGCCGCACGCCGGCTAATGTCCTGCATCCCGGAGAGTGGCTTGGCGTTCAGGGCCATGTCTGATGTTGGACGTTTGTCTGGCAAAAGGAGTTTCGTACCGCGACTTCCCTACTGTTCTTTCGCGCCCCTATGGTACTTCGATTGTCCTGCTGCAACCACTGGCCGCCGAGGAAGGCGCGGAGTTCAGGCGCGGGGGGCGGCCTGCGCGTCCCGGGCGTCCTGCACGGGAACCAGAAGCCCCTTGCGGACGCGGAACTCCAGGCCGCGCCAGCGGATTTTGCTGGTGAAAAAGCCGGCGATCCACACCGCAAAATTCAGGGCATCGCGCAGGGGCACGAGCCACAGGCTTTTCCGCGTCACAGGATCGTCGAGTCCCCAGACGCCCACGGTCCAGACCAGCAGCAAGCGCAGGAACAGATAGCCCGCGAGATAGCTCGCGGCGATAACGCCGGAAGGCGCGAGAAGCGCGGCGAGGACGGCCCACGGCAGACCGAAGGTCAGCAGCAGGCCGGCATAGCCGAGGGGACGGACGTTGCGCAGGCCGATGGCCCAGCGCAGTTCGTGCCCCAGGAATTCGCGCAGGGTTTCGCGGGGAAAGACCATCCACACCGGGTGCTGCAGCAGCTCGAGGCGGAGGCCCCGCGCGGCGATGCGGTTACCCAGCTCGAAATCGTCGGAGTGGTGATTGGCCATGGCCTCGAAGCCGCCGATGGCCGCGAGATGCTGGCGAGTGGTGGCCATGGTCCAGCCAAAGGCAAACTGCACTTTACCCTCGATTTTCCGGGCCACCAGGGCGTTCGGCACCGTCTCCGTGGCGAGCACCAGGGCTTCCAGGGCGGCGGCGACGCTGCCCTGGACGAGGCCGCGGAAGAACGAGGTCACCGCGCCCATCCGCGGATCGGCGAACGGCGCGGCCACTTCCCGCAGATAGCCGGGCTCGACGCGCACGTCGCTGTCGTTGATCACCAACAGGTCGTGGCGCGCGGCGCGCACCAGCGCGCAGAGGTTGTTGACCTTGCGATTGGCGCCGAGCTGGGGCACGGAGGTGAGCAGGTGGATGGAGCGCTGGGGAAAGTCGCGCCGCAGCTTCTCGATGAGCGGGATGACGGGATCATCGGCGTCGCCGACGGCGAAGAGGATTTCGTATTCGGGGTAGTCCAGGCGGCAGAAGCTGGCGAAATTCTCATAGGCGTCGCGGTCCACGCCGCGCACGGGCTTGAGGATGCTGGCCGGAGGGGTGAACGAAGAAGCGGCCGGCGATTTGCGGCGCACGCGGCGGAAAAAATCCCAGCCGCAGTAGATCGCCAGGACGTAGTAGACCAGCGGCCCCAGCGCCGTGAGCAGCACCGCCCATCGCAATAGATGCAAGGACATCTCCCGGTCCTCTCGCCCTTATACCCGCACGGCCGCGGAATCGGATGCGAATTCCGCACTCCCGGATCCTGTGCCGGGTTTCGCGTGCTTTCCGCGCCAGCCGGCGATCAGCACGCCGATGAAGACCGCCGCCACGGGATCGATAGGATGCCGGTAATCGATGCCCGGGTGCGTGAAGTAGTACACCAGCGGATAACTCAACAAGACAAGCGCAAAAGGAATCACGGCTTGCCGGCTGAGCCGCCAGGCCCGGCGCATTCCGGCCAGCATGAGCGCGGTGAGCGCCACGCAAAATCCGATGTTCGGAATTTCCATCGGCTCCATCGCTCGATAGGCCGGGCTGAACGACCAGAAGCCGGTCCAGGTAAAGACGAAGCGCTTCGCCGAAGTGCGCAGGAACAGGCCCGGGTAGCGGCGCAAGAAATCGAGCGCGGCCGCGCGCTTTTCCCGCATGTAAGCGAGTTCGCCCAGGCGGCGGTACTTCTCGAGCTCCGCATCGTTGTGCGCCGGATTGGCCCAGTCCGGATAGAGGTCCGAGGTATCTCCCGTATTGCCCTGCCAGACGACCATCCAGAAGGTGTCGCGGAACGGTATGAAGCGTCCGAAGGTGGTGTAGTTGCGGACGAACCAAGGGGAGACGGTGAGGACCAGCGTCAACAGCGCGGCAAGCGTAGAGAAGCGCCAAGCGAGACCCAGCCGCTGGCGGCGCCAGGCGAGCCACCCGAGAAGAAACGGGAGAGTGGAGAGGACGACCGCATTATTCAGCGCGGCCACGCCCCACAGCAGGCCGTATCCGATCCACCGCGCGAGGCTGGCCTGATCCTCGAGGACCAGGGTGTACCAGAGGAGCAGGGCCATCAGAAGCGCGTCGAGGCAGTTGCCCCAGATAAAGCTCGCGGAAAGATAAATGGAATAAGGATGAAACGCCCAGATGACTCCGGCCCAGAAGGCCGCCGCCAGCCCGAAGCACCGCCGCGCCGCGAAATAGACGGGGATGCAGGTGAGCGCGGCGAAGAGCGCGTCCACGATGAGCATGGTCCAGGCCGAGGCCCGCGTGTAGATACCGAAAAGACGGAAGACGCCGGCGAGAAGATAGGGATAGAGCGGAGTGGTCCACGCCGTGGGGCCGGTGCGGCCGAAGAGCGGCGAACCGAAGCCCTCGCCGGCGGCAATCGAGCGGGCGATGCGGCCCTCTTCGCAGCCAAAATCCCAGTGGTCGCGAGCGGGATTGAGCTGATCGCCGATCAGAAACGGGATTACGGCAATGCGGACGGCCAGCGCCAGAACGACCAGGATGAAGAGAACGCGCGCGGAACGCGTGCCGGTTGTCGAAAAGCTCACTGGAGAACCCCGCAACGCACTAGCCCGCCGCCACCAGAGCCACGCCGGCGCAGACCAGGAGGACACCCGCCCAGCGCGCCGCGTTCACTTCTTCGCCCAGGAGATACTTGGCCCCGAACGTGCCCACCACGTAGTTCAGAGCGGAGGCCGGAATGACAAAACTGGCCGGCTCCCAGGAGAGCAGCACCAGCAAGGAATAAAAGGAGAGGGCCAGCAGCGGCACGCCGGTCCAGAACCAGGTATTGCGCAAGGCCCGCCCGAGGAAGAGCAGCAAAGCGCGGGGCCGCAAGCGCTCCGGCTCACCCACCGCCTTCATCCCGTGGGTGATGGCGATTTCACCGCCGGTGCTGCTCAGAATCAGCACCCCGAGCATGCCCATGCTGCGGATCATGGCGTCACCTGGGGCGCCGCAGCGGTGGTGCGCGGCTTGGTCTGTCCCACCAGCAGCACGCCGATGCAGATCAGCGCCACGCCGGCCCAGCGCCGCGGCGTCACCGTCTCCCCGAGGAAGACGACCGCCAGAAACGTCAGCGCCGCGTAGCCGAAGGCTCCCGCGGGCATCACGTAGCTGTAGTCCGCCCAGGAGACGGCGGTCATGTAGCTGAACATGAAGCCCAGCAGAAACAGAATGGCGATCCAGATGGTGGAATTAAGAACCGTAAGCTGGAAAGCGCGGGAGAGCCCCGCGGCGGAAAGCTCGACCGCTCCGACCTGGGTCATGCCGCGCTTGAGCAGCAGGTCTCCGGCATTGGCGCAAAGCACCATGGCGCAGACCATGACCAGGGTTTTGATGCGCAGCCTGCGTTGTTGTCCCATCTGCCTGGATTAATCGTTGGCGGAAGCCGCGGCGCCCGGCACGGAGACCACGGTCTTGGCCGGGGCGTCGTGCTGCTGGCGGGCCCACTTCAGGCGTTCCGAGCGAAGTTTGAGGAAATCCACGGCCTCGTGATACAGGCGCTTGCGCTCGTGGCCGTCCCACAGGGCTTCGCGGATGATGCGCCAGGCGACCTTGGGGCGGAAGTAGTATTCGTCGTAGAAGCGGTGGACCCCGGCCATCATCTCGGCCTTGGAGAGGTGCGGGAACTCGATGTGCGGGAGCTGGTGTCCGCCGGAATCCGCGAGGGCTTCGACGCGCAGGAAGCCGTCGCGGGCCATCTGGTCGTGGAGCTCGGTGCCGGGCATGGCATGTGCCAGGGAGACCTGGATGGTCTCGCAATCGAGCTCTTTGGCGAACTCGATGGTGTTGGCGATGGACTCGCGGGTCTCTCCGGGCAAACCGATGATGAAGTCCCCATGCACGCGGATGCCAACCTTGCGGCAGTTCTTCATGAAGGTGCGGGCCATCTCGACGGTGGCGCCCTTCTTGATGTTCTTGAGGATCTGCGCATCGCCGGATTCGAAGCCCACGATGAACAGGCGGGCGCCGCCATCGGCCATGGCCTTGAGGGTTTCGTAGTCGCTGTGCACGCGCGCGGTGCTGGACCAGCGGAACTTGAGGGGCTTGAAGAGCTTGCAGAGCTCGAGGACGCGGTCCTTGCGGATGTTGAAGGTGTCGTCGTCGAAGAAGATTTCCTTCATCTGCGGAAAAGCTTCGATGGCGAACTTCACTTCGCGGGCCACGTTCTCCGCGGAGCGCACGCGCCAGGCGTGCCCGGAAATGGTCTGCGGCCACATGCAGAAGGTGCACAGCGCGGGGCAGCCGCGGCTGGTATAGAAGGAAACGAAGGGATGCAGCAAAAAGGGCACGTTGTAGCGTTCGATCTCCAGGTCGCGCTTGTAAATTTCGGTGGCGAAGGGCAGCGCATCGAGTTCCACGGTGTGCAACTGCGCGCGGTCCGGGTTGTGCACGATCTTGCCGTCCTTGCGGTAGCTGATCCCGGCGATCTCGGCGAGCGGCTTGCCCTGGGCGAATTCCACCACGGAGTGATCAAACTCCCCGCGGGTCACGAAGTCGATGTCTTCGCTGGCTTGCAGCGTCTCGTCCGGCTTGATGTGCCCGTGCGGGCCGACGAAGGCGATCTTCAGTCCCGGATTCCGTTCCTTGATCAGGCGCGTGAGTTTCAGGTCGCTGGCAAAGCCGACAGTAGAGGTAAAGAGGACCAAGAATTCGTAATCCTTGGCGATCTCGATGGTCTGCTTCCAGCTCACCTTGTGCGGCGAGGCGTCCAGCAGGCGGCTGCCCGGGAGCATGCCCGCCGGGTAGGTCAGCCACACGGGGTACCAGTAGGATTCGATCTCGCGCGTCGCGGGCCACCGCGAGCTGGCTCCGCCGTCGAAATTCTCAAAGCTCGGCGGATTCAGCAGCAGAGTCTTCATTACATCCGGCATTCTTCACCCTCAATCCCATCGGGACAGATTCGTCTCACCCCGCGCCCGGAAACAGCCCCGCACGCGGCTGACGGCTCTCCGGAGCACAGGAAGCAAGCTCTTATTCTACCCGACTGGCTTTCCCGGCCCAAACCAATTCCTCAGGGCTGCTGCGTTTCCGTACCCCGGCTTGCCGCGCACGCTTCCCCGGCCGCGGCGGAGAGCAGCTCCGCTATTTTTTCCACCCAGTCCAGGTGCCCGGGCTTCATCAGCACCGAGCGCAGGCAGGTGAGCACGGCGCGATCGCGGCGCATGCCCGGCGCCTGGCCCGCGAAAAACTCCACGGGCAAATCGGCCAGCGCCAGGTGGAGCTGGCGGCGCGCGGCGGCGGCGAAGATGCTCCGGGAGAGCGCCGAGGCCGCGCTGACGCTGGGGGCCAGCGGCGCGAAAACGAGAATGTCCAGTTGCGGCTCGAAGGGCACGACGAAGCGGGGGTCGCGGCGCAGTTTCTGATCGAGGGCCAGCGCCGCCGCGCGGCCCCGCTCCAGGCCGCGGGCGAACTCTCCGCCCTTGCGCAGCGGCAGCAGCTTCTGCGTGGCCCACAGCGCCACGGCCGCGGCGCCCGGACGGGAGCATTCCAGGCTGATCTCGCCGAGATGCAGCTCCGCGGAGGTGAAGTAGGTGTACGGCGAATCGTGGCGGTAGAAACGCCCGGCGCCGGGATCGCGGAAGAGGACGCAGCCGCAGCCGTAGGGTTGCAAACCGTGCTTGTGGGGATCGATGACGATGGAATCGGCTTCCGCGAGGCGCGCGAAGGCGCTCTGCGCTTCCGCGCCGAGATTTTCCGCCAGGGTGAAATAGCCGCCGTAGGCGGCGTCGGCATGGAGGCGGAAGCCGTGGCGTTCGCGCAGGGCCAGGATCTCCGGCAGCGGATCCACGGCGCCGGTGGCGGTGGTGCCCAGGGTGGCCACGACGGCGGCCACGCCGCCGCGCGCCAGGCGCGCCGCGAGCGCCGCGGCATCCATGCGCCCGCGGGCGTCGCAGGGCACGGCTTCGAAGGGCAACTGCAGGACGCCGCAGATGCGGCTGTGCGTGTAGTGGGCCTGCGCGGAAGCAAGAATGGTCTTGCCGGGCTGCAACTGCCCGGCAATCCACAGGGCTTCGAGATTGGCCATGGTGCCGCCGCCACAGAGATGCCCGAGAAAATTCTTCCAGCCGAACATGGCGGCGAGTTCCGCGACCGCTTCTTTCTCCATGGCCGAGCTGGCGCGCCCGCCGTCGAGGGCGTGATTGTTGGGATTGATCCACATCGCCAGAGCGTAAGCGAGGCGCGCCACGGGGTGCGGGGGCTTGAGCATCTGCCCGGCGTAGAGCGGGTGGAAATAGGGATAGTTGTCGCGCAGGCGGTCGGCGGCGGCGAACAGGACTTCCGGGAGGCGCGCCATGCCGGGAGCATCCGGGGCAAACTCCGGCAGCGCCGCGAAGCCCGCATCCAGGCGGCGCGCGGCCTCCAGAAAAACGGCGAGCGAGTCGCGCTCCAGCATCAGCGGGCGCCCAGCGGCGCAGGAGCGCGCAGCGGAGGGCGCAAGATCATTGGAACACCTTGTCGAGCTGGCCGGCGGTGCGCAGCAGGTCGAGCTGGGCTTGCTGCCGCTGGAAGGTGGCGTCGAGGAAAGCCATCCACTTTTCGTTCTCCTCGAGGCGGGCGTTTTCGGCGTCGCGCAGGTTGGCCTTGCCCTCGGTGAACTGGGCCTGGAGGAGGGCCGCCTTCTGCTGGGCGATCTGCAGCTCCAGGCGCGCCACCTCGCGCGCGGCCTCGCTTTCCCGGATGCGCCGCGTCTTCTGGCGAACGTCGGCGGAGACGGCGGCCTTCTTGCTGGCTAGGCTGGCCTTGGCGGCATCGAGATTGATCTGCGCGACGCCGACGGCGGCCTTGACGCGCGCGCTGAAAAGCGGAATCTGCAGTTGCATCCCGACATTCAGGTTGTTGCGCTCGAAGCGGGTGAAAAACTGTTCGTAGTTGTTGAATTTCGCGAGCAGGCTGTAAATGGCCACCGCCTGCACGGTGGGCAGGTAGCCGCCCTTTTCGCCGCGCAGGCGGAATTCGCGGGCGCGCGTGTCGGATTCCGCGATCTGCACGGCCACATTGTCGTGCAGGGCCAGGGCCACCAGGTCCGCACCGGCTTGTTCCGCGGCGCCGGGCAACTCCTCCGGAGCCACCTCGAGGGACTGCTCGGCGGCCAGGCCCAGCTGGCTGCGCAGGAAAACTTCGAGTTCGTCCTCGCGGCCTTCGAGCTGCAGAATGCGTTGGACGATGCGGGCGCTCGTAAGCTGGGCCCGGCTCACTTCGAGGGGCAGCTCGAAGCCTTCGCTCTGGCGCTCCTGGGTCACCTGCAGAATCTTTTCCGCGCTGGCCTGCTCCTGGCGCAGTAGCTCGAGGCCATGGCGCACCTTGCCCAGTTCGAGGTAGGCCATGGCCGTGCGCTGGATCACGCTGTTGCGCACATCCTCGAGCGCCAGCTTCTGCGCGCTCACCTGTTCCTGCAGCTCGCGCGCCTGCCCCCAGAGCGGACGGTTGAAGACCTGCTCGGTGTAGGTCACGTTGAAGAGGGAAGGCGCGTGCCCCCCGGGAGTCTCGGGAATGCCTTTGGTGTAGCCCACGCCGGAGCCGGCGTAGAGGTTGGGCAGGAATTCGGCCTTGGTGACGTACGCGGCGCGCTCGGCGAGGCTGGCCTGAATGCGGGCCACCTGGATGTCGCGGCTGTTCCAGAGGGCCAGCTCGATGGCGCGCTTGAGCGTCAGTGCCACCGTTGCGGGCGGCGCCAGCGGCGGGCTCTGCGCCCGCAGCGCCGAGCACAACAGCACGGCCAGCGCCGCGCTTCCGGCCACTCTCTTCCCCCACGTGTTGCGTGCCATCGTCGTCTCCCCCTGCGGAACCCTTCCCGCAGTCCCCCCTGGCTGTGCTCATTCTACCTCGCGCGGCGGCGCGCAAGTCCGGTTCGCGCCCGCGGCGTTACTCGTAGCGCAGGGATTCCACGGGCTGCAGCTTGGCGGCTTCGTTGGCGGGCAAATACCCGAAGAAGATCCCCGTGGAGCAGGAGACCACGAAGGAGATCACCACGGACAGGCCGGAAACCGGCACGCGCAGGTTGCCGGGAAGAAAAGGCTGGATGGCCGCGGGAATGGCCAGGCCGATCAGAATCCCGATCACCGCGCCGCCGCCGCTGAGCAGAAAGGCTTCCACGAGAAACTGCGCGAGGATTTCGCGGCGCGAGGCCCCGATGGCCTTGCGGATGCCGATCTCCTTGGTGCGCTCGGTGACGGTGACCAGCATGATGTTCATGATGCCGATGCCGCTGATGAGCAGGGCGATGCAGGCGATCAGCAGGAGCACGATGGTCAGCGCCAGGGAGATGTTCTTGGCCGCGGCGAGAATGGCCGTGAGGGTCTGCACCTTGTATTCGGCTTCGGCGGGATGCCGGCTGCGCAGCAAGAGCTCGATCTGGCGCTGCACGAACGGCACGTCCTCCGGCCGCTGCGCTTGCACGTCCAGCAGGCGCACCACGTCCGATCCGGTGTAGTACTTCATCAGCGTGAAGGGCACCAGCACGGATTCGTCCTGGATCTCGGAAAGGCCGAAGGTGGTCACCCGCTCGCGGAACACCCCGATGACCGTGAACGTCAGCTCGCCCATGCGCAGCGGCTTGCCGATGGGGTTTTCCTGGCGGAAGATGCGCGCCGCCAGCTCCTCGGTGATCAGGCAGACCTTGCCGCGCGTCTCCATGTCCACGGGATCGAAGAAGCGCCCGCGGAAAATCACCAGGCGGCGGATGGTCTGGTAACCCTCGGTGACTCCGATCAGACTCACCGCGCGCACCGTGCCTCCGACCATGGCGGTCATGGGCATTTCGCGGATGCCCGCGACTTCCGCCACTCCCGGCACCGCGGCCTTCACGGCCTGCATATCCGCGAGCGTAATTTCGTGGCTGAGCGGCAGGACTTTGTCCGGGGGCTTGACCATCTCCGCCCACACCAGGTTGGAGCCCACGCCTTCGATCTGGGAGATGACGAACTTGCGGCTGGTGAGCGCCACGGTGACCACCAGGACCAGGGAAGCGCTGCCGATGATCACGCCGATGGAGGTGAGGATGGCGCGCAGCTTATTCGCGCGCAGCGCGTCGGTGGCAACGGTGAATGTCTCGCGCAGATTCATCATCGGCTTATGCCCGGCCCTTCACTGGTCTACCTCCAAACGATACCATGGCGCTTCGCGCATCGAGGGCCATGCCGTCATCCTGCGCTGCGATCTGCGCCAGCGCCATCGCGCGTTTCCTGGCGCCGCCGCGTGGTCCGAAGAGAAGTGCGTCGATGGGATCTCTTTCTGGCGAGAGTCCGCTCAGTGCTTTTCCAGACGCTCCACGGACTCACGCGCATCCTTGTTGCGTGGATCGGCCTGCAGGGCGGCCCGAAATTCCTGCAAGGCCTCGGCGATCTTGCCCTGCCGTTCGAGGGCGTGCCCCAGCCAGTCGTGCGCGGCGGCGGGGCGCGGATAAGCGTTGCGCACCGGTGCGCGCTGAAGGTAGGAGCGCAAGAGCTGCTCGGCCTGCTCGGCTTTTTCGTTTTTCAGGAGGAAGGCGACGGCCTGGTAGTAATCGCCGCGGGGATCGGCGGGATCCGCCTTCTGGCCGGCCTCCACGACAGCCAGCAGGCGCGCCGGCTGCTTCTGCTTCACGGCATAGTCGCCGATGTCGTAGATCAGGTCCGGGGCTTTCGGGCCGGATTCCAGGGCTAGGGTGAATTCGGCGTCCGCCGCGGCAAAATCCTTCTTCTGGCGGCGGCAGTTGCCCTTCGCGTAATGCCCTTCGGAGGCATCCAGCACCAGCAGGCGGGCGATGTGCGGCGTGGCTTTATCTACTCCGCCGCCGACCATGCCCGGGGCGCTGCAATAGAACTCGATGAGGTCCTGGCGGGCGGCGAAATTGTGCTCGTCCAGCTGCACGGCGATCTCGAATTCCTTGTGCGTCTTCTTGGCCAGGGAGATCGCGGAGAACCAGGAAGCGTGTTCGGCCTTTTCGCCGTAGGCCTTGCCGAGCCACTGATGGTAGAGGGAGCTCTGCGGGGCGAGGGCCACGGCACGCTCGGCGCTGTCCACGGCCTTGTCGTATTGCGCCAGTTCGATGTAGGACTTGGTCAGCAGGAGCAGAGCGTCGGCGTTCCGGGAATCGCCCGCCACAACCAGTTGGAGAAGCTGCACGGCCCTGGGATACCGGCTGGCTTCGTAGGCCTGGCGGCCCGCTTCGAAAAGCGCGCGCGAATCTCCTTGCGCCGCGGTGAAGCCAGCCCCGAGGCCGGAGGCCAGAAGAAAGAGTGCCAGGATGGAGCTGCGCATCGGAAACCCTGCCCCGCCGCCCGCTTGCTACTCCAGATTGACCACGCGCACGGCCATGCCGTCCTTCAGATCGACATCGCTCGGTAGCGCGACATACTCGCCCTCCTGGAGACCGCCGGTGATCTCATAGCTGGTGGGGCTGGCGATGCCGACCTGCACCTGGCGCTTCTCCAGGTGCTTCTTGCCGACGCCCAGATCGTTGTCCTTGACGACAAAAACATAGCGCTGCCCGCCTTCCAGCTCCACGGCGCCGCGCGGCACGGCCAGGACGTGCTGACGCTCCTTGGCGTTGATGAGCACGTTTACGTTGGTGTTGGGGAGCAGCTCGAGCTTGTCGTTGTTCACGGCGCACAACAGCTCGCCGACGCTGCGCGTGCCGCGCGCCACCACCTGCTTGGGAATGACCGTGGTGCGGCCCTGCCAGGAGCGGCTGGGCAGAGCGTCCCAGGTAATAGTCACCGGCTCGTCGGGAGCCAGCGAGCCGAGCTCCGGCTCGTCAATGAAGGCGCGCACGCGCACCTGGCGGAGATTGGCCATCTCCCCAAGCAGATCGCCAACCTTGACGAAATCGCCGGTGCGCACCGGGAGGGAATACAAGGTGCCGTCGGCGGGAGCCACGACGCGGCTCTCGCGGACCTTTTCCTCGAGCGCGGCCACTTCGCTGCGCGCCTGCTCGACCTGCAGGGCGGCGCGCTGGGCGTCCAGCAGCACCTGGCGGGCAAACTCCTGCTTAACCGCGGCCAGGCGGTTGTATTCGGATTGCGCGCGCGCCAGAGCCACTTCGTTGGCGGCCAGCTCGTCCTTGGTGGCGGCCTGCTGGGCCACCAGGCGCTTGAGGGCTTCGTTGTCGCGCAGCAGGCGGTCGCGCTCGGCCTGCGCGCGCACCAGATCCCCTGTAACGCGGGCGATGTCATCGCTGCGCCCGCCGGCGCGGGCGGCGCGCAGATCGTCCTGCGCGCGCAGCAGACTGGCGCGGGCCTGCGCCAGTTGCGCCGCGGCGTCCTTTACGTCCAGCTCCAGGATCGGCTGCCCTTTGTGCAGGCTTTGTCCTTCCAGCGCATAGACTTTATCCACGAAAGTGGCCAGCTGCGCGCGCATCACGAACGGCGCGATCGGCTCCACTTTCCCGTTGCTGCTGATGGAGGCCACCAAATTCTCGCGCGCGGGCAGGACCGCGGCGATTTTGGCCGCCGGCTGGCGCCCGCTCATCCATACCAGCACATAGGCGATCACGCCCGCCAGCAGCAGGAACAACAGAATCCGATTTCGCAGCTTGCGTTCCATGGTTATCCGTTTGCCGGGGCCGGACCACAATCCTCCCGCCGTTCCGCGGCACTTTGCTCCAGTTGTGCGGGGATGCCGGCCGGCAGCGCTGCCTCGCCAACCTCTCCATGTGTGACCGCGCAGCGGTCAACTCCCAGTGTGACCGCAGGGCGCTCCACTCCTAGCCGATATCCTTCATTCTAGCAATTCCCCGAGCGCTTTCTCCAGCAACCTCTTGCGCGAGTCCGGCGAGAGCCCACACCCAGCCCAGTAGTGTTGACCGCTTTGCGGTCACGCTGGATGTGGATGTCCCCACCGCTCCCTGGAATGCCGCCAGCCCCGGAAACAAAAAAAAGCCCGCCGGGTGGAGGTCTCCCGGCGGGCCGGCGCGTGCAACCCGGACTAGCGGTACGTCAGCTTCTGCTCCAGCTCGACGGCGCGGGGAAAGAGGATGTTGTTCTCCAGATGCACGTGGGTGCGCAGGTCGTGGTCGAATTCCGCCAGCTCGCGGTAGACCAGCTCATAGGTGGTACAGCCGTCGGCGGGCGCCACATAACCGCCGCTCAGGCTGTTCATCTCGTTGACCAGCCCGCCAGCCGTATCGTGCTCTTGCATCATCATCGCGACCGGCTGCTGCACGCTGCCGAAGAAGGGCGCGTAAAGCCCGGCGCCGCTCTCCACCGCATCGGACATCTGCTGGATAAAGGGAAAAAGAATCATCTCCTCTTTCTGCATGTGCTGCGTCATCTCGCGGCTCACCAGGTCGAAATCCTGCCGGATCTTGAAGAGTTCGGGGTGGCGTTCGCCGTGCTTCTCCGCCACTTTCTCCAGATGCGCGGTGATGCGCGGCAGAGCCTCGCGGACGTAGCCGTGGTGCTTTTCGACGATATAGCTGGCCAGCGCCCCGAGCGGCGCCGCGGCCCAATTCTGCTTCTCCGGCGAGTCCGCGCCCGCCGCTTCTTGCAGCCGCGCCAGCAGTTCCTCCGGAGGCATGCCCGCCTGCATACACGCCTCGCCGAGCGTCTGCTTGCCCCCGCAGCAGTAATCCAGGCCGGCCTTTTCCAGGACCACGGCCGTCGCGGGATGATTCAGAACCACATCTTTCAATTTGCTGTCATGCGAAAGTTGCATTTTCGCCTCCCTGATGACTTCATCCTAGAGAGGCCTGCTGGGGCTGGCAGTGACAAAAGTCACGGGGCGGGAAAAACGGGGATCGGCCTCATTCCGCGGCCGCCTGCTCGCGTTTCAGCCCGGCGGCGTCCTTCACGATGATCTCCCGGCCCTCCACCTCAATCAGGCCTTCGGCCTGCAGCCGCCCCAAGTTGCGCGACACCAGTTCGCGCACCGTGCCCAGTTCCGCGGCCAGTTCCTGGTGGCTGGCGCCCAGCTCGATGCGGATTCCCTGCTTGCTCATGGCGCCTTTCTCCTGCGCCAGGCGCAGCAGCAGGGTGATCAGGCGCTGCCGCACCGTGGTGAAGGACAACTCCTCGATAATGCCCACCAGGCGGCGCAGGCGCCCGCCGACCACGGCAATCACCTTCAGCGCTACTTCGGGATGCTCGCGGCAGAAGTTCTGGAAATCCTTGCGGGAGATGAACAGCACTTCCGCATCTTCGGCGGCCGAGGCCGAGGCCGGATAGTTGCCGCCGTCGAAGACAGGCAGTTCGGCAATCGTGCTGCCCGCGCCTTCCAGCGCCAGGATCTGCTCGCGGCCGGACGCGGACATCTTGAAGATGCGCACCTTGCCCGCGGCGACAATGAACAGACCCTGGCAGGGATCGCCCTCGGAAAACAGCAGCTCGCCGCGGCCGAAGTGCCTGGAGCTGACGCGCGCCGCCAGGGCGTGCAGCTCGCTCTCCGTCAGCCCGGCAAACAGGGGAATCCGCCGCAAGATCGCTTCTGCGTTTGCGCCCAGGGGCAAAGCCGCCTCATTTCCCGCACCGCGCGCGCCGGTGCAACCGCTCGATTCTACTGGCGTTTCCCTGTCCGGCCAACGGGAATGCGCGTGGGCGCGGCGGCGGCCGGTCTCGTGCTAGAATCCGCTCATGAGCAGTGCACCGGCCGCACCCCAAGCAAACAAGCCCGAACATAAAGGGCCCCCACCGGTCCCGCCACCGGGCGCTCCCGCCATCCACCGAGTGTGCATCCAGTGCAACGGGATGTTCCGCGTGGCGCCGGAGAACTACGACGCCAAGCAATGCCCCAGCTGCCATAAAGGCTGAACAGCCGGAAACGTCCGATCCCATGATCCCTTGCCATGATTGAAGCGCGCGGTCTCTGCAAACGGTTTCGGGACAAGAAGCGCGGAGAGATCCACGCCGTGGAAAACGTCAGCTTTACCTGCCAGCCCGGGCGGGTCTACGGCTTGCTGGGGGCCAACGGCGCGGGCAAGACCACCACACTGCGCATGCTGGCCACCATCCTGGAGCCCTCGGACGGCACGGCCGCCGTGGCCGGTTACGACATCGTCGCGCAGCCGGAAAAAGTGCGCGCCAGCGTCGGCTTTCTCTCCACCGCCACGGCGCTCTATCCGCGGCTGACGGCGCAGGAGATGGTGGAATACTTCGGGCGGCTGAACGGGCTGGACGAGGTCACGCTGCAGCGGCGCGTGGCGGAAATCTTCGCGCGGCTGGAAATGGACAGCTTCCGCGAGCGGCGCTGCGACAAACTCTCCACGGGCATGAAGCAGAAGGTCTCCATCGCCCGCACGCTGGTGCACGATCCTCCGGTGATGATCTTTGACGAACCGACCCTGGGGCTGGACGTCATGACCGCGCGGACCATCCTTGCCTTCATCCGCGAGTGCCGCGACCGCGGCAAGACCGTCATCTTCTCCAC
>JAIQEV010000052.1 GCA_020073585.1 Terriglobia bacterium | reverse complement strand
GCGACGACTATATCGGGGAGATTCAGGCCGGCGTGGACCGCTGGAACAAGATCATCGAGAAAAACGGCGTTCCCTTCCGCCTCACCCTCCCGCACAAGGGTTTCCACCGCGCCATCGGCAACTTCGCCGGCCATCACATCAGCCCCGCCGGCGAAGTCCTCGGCAAGGAAGCGTGGACGAGCCAGCAGCACAAGTGGCTGCCCAGCCCCGAGGATCTTGCCTTCGTGCAGTCGCTCATGACCGGCCGCGTCGTCGAGCCCGGCAAATTCGCCAACTGGATCGCCCCGCCGATCCGCGGCATCAACAATCAGCCGCTGAACTTCGAGTACGTGCGCTTCAATTGACCGGGGATTTGCCGCTCGCTGCCGGAGAGGATGGTGCGGGAGAAGGGATTTGAACCCCTATGGCCTTGCGGCCGCCAGCTCCTAAGGCTGGTGCGTCTGCCAGTTCCGCCACTCCCGCGCTGCAAAAGACACTATACCGGGATTCCCCGCCGATTCTCCAGTGCCTTGCGCGGCCTGCGTGCCCGGCGCGCGCCGGCCTGCAAGAATCCCGTCAGTCCAGCTGCTTGCCGAGCGTTTCCGGCAGCGTGAGCGTGAGCAGCGCAGCCACGAAAAACGCTCCGGCCTGCAGAAAGAACGCCGGGCCCAGCCCGTAGTGTTTGGCCAGCGCGCCCACGGCGAAGGGCGCGGCGGCGGAAAGCCCGCGGCCGATGTTGTAGCTGAGGCCCATGGCCGCGGCGCGGATCTCCCCGGGAAAAATTTCACTGGCGATGGCCGCATAGCCGGAGAAAAAGCCCGTGCCGAAAAACGCCACCACCGGCCCCAGCACCAGCAGCCACAACGGGCTGTGCGCCAGCCCATAGAGCGGCACCAGCGCCGCCGCCACCAGCAGATACGTGAAGTACGGTTTTCTCCGCCCGTAGGCGTCGGCGAAAAAGCCGAACGTCGCGTACCCCAGCCATTTCCCGAACGTCAGCACCAGAAAGAAGCTGGTGGTCTTGACCAGGCTCAACCCCCGCCCGCCTTGCGCCACCGGCAGCGAGAGATACGCCGGTATCCACGTGAACAGTCCCCAGTAGCCGAACATTCCGCAGGCGTTCATCGCCGTGGCCAGCACTCCGTTGCGCAGCACCTTCCCGCGCAGCAGCGACCACGGCGACGTTCTCTGCCGCGGCCCTTTTTCCCGCTGCCGCCACACTTCCGGCTCCGGCACGCGCCGTTGAATCCAGAAGACCAGCAGCGCCGGCAGCACCCCCACGAAAAAAACCGCGCGCCAGCCGAAATGCGGAAGCACGAACGCCACCACCAGCGCGGCGATCGCTTCGCCGATGGCGTAGGCCGATTGCATCAGCCCCAGCGCCTTTCCACGATGCGCCGGGCGCCACGTCTCCGCGATCAGCGCCGCCGCCGTGGTCCATTCCCCGCCCATGCCCAGGCCGAGGAGAAACCGGAACACCGCCAGTTGCGCCACGCTCTGCGAGAAGCCGCACGCCGCGCTAGCCAGCGAATAGACCAGGATGGAGATCATCAGCGCGCGCGTGCGCCCGATGCGGTCCGCCACCACCCCGAAGAAAAATCCGCCGAGCGCCGAGGCCACCAGCGTCAGCGAATTCAGCAATCCCGCCGTGGCCTTGTCCATCCCGAAATTGCGGATCAGATAGGTCAGCACCAGCGAGTACAGCATCACGTCCATCGCGTCCAGCATCCAGCCCAGCCCGCCCGCAAACAGCGAGCGCCGCTCCGCCGTCGTGACGTCCGCGACCCAGGATAGATCGAAGACCCCGCGCGGCCTCGCGGATGCGGATGGTGTTGGTGCTGCGGATTCGGCAGGCACGTTGCTCATGCGCAGGGCTGCTCCATGACGCGGCCCCGATTGTAGCCGAACCCGTCCCGCTGCGGTACGCAGGAACCTGGCCCCCGCTATAACCGCGGTCTTCAGACCGCGGGCCTTTCTCTTCTCTTCCCCGCCTCACTTTGCGGAACGCCCTTTCCGCGCTCCGCTTGCGGATTACAGGCTATGATTTATGCTGATTCCAGCGGCATACACTATTCAGGAGTCCAGAATCATGGATCTTGCGAAGCAGCGGGCGCATGCGGATGCGTTCCGGCGAATGCATCACGGTCCCCATCTGCTGTTGTTGCCCAACGCCTGGGATGTCGCGAGCGCTCGCATCTTCGAAGCAGCGGGCTTTGCTGCCATTGCAACCACGAGCGCGGGGATCGCCTTCACGCTGGGGTATCCCGACGGGCAGCGAATCTCACGGGAAGAGATGCTTGCGGTTGTGACGCGCATCGCTGCGGCGGTCAAGGTCCCGATCACGGCCGACGTCGAGTCGGGATATGGCAATCGTCCGGAAGATGTCGCGGAAACAGCCCGGGCGGTGATCGCGGCGGGCGCGGTGGGCATGAATCTGGAAGATGCCGCGCATCAAGGGGAGCGCTCCCTTTTCGATCTGTCGCTGCAACTGGAAAAGATTGCGGCGGTGCGGGAAGCTGCGCGGGCGTGTGGAATCTCCCTGGTGCTGAACGCCAGAACCGATGTCTTCCTGCTGGAAATCGGTGCGCCCGAGAGCCGCTTCGATGCCGCCCTGCATCGGCTCGCCGCGTTTCGCGATGCCGGCGCGGATTGCCTGTTCGTGCCCGGGCTCCGCGACCCCGAAACCATCCGGCGGCTGACATCTCAACTGCGCCATCCGGTGAACATCCTGGCCGGGCCTGGTTTTCCCGCCATTCCTGAGCTGGAGAAACTGGGAGTGGCGCGCGTGAGCCTTGGTTCCGGTCCCATGCGCGCGACGCTGGGCTTACTGCAAAGAATGGCGCTGGAACTCAAGACCGAAGGCACCTATCAGGCGTTGCAGGGCGCCCCTTCTCATGCCGACTTGAACAGGTTGCTGGGATAAACAGCGGAGCCAGGATTTTGACCCACAAATTCGACGCGGTGATCCTGGGTGCGGGGGCCGCGGGGCTGCTGTGCGCGGCGGAGGCCGGCAAACGCGGCCGGCGCGTCGCCCTCCTGGACCACGCCGAGCGGGCGGGAAAGAAGATACTCATCTCCGGCGGCGGGCGCTGCAATTTCACCAACCGGCATTGCCGCCCGGAAAATTTCCTCTCCGCCAACCCGCACTTCGCGAAATCGGCCCTGGCGCGCTACACTCCCGCGGACTTCATCGCCCTGGTGGAAAAGCACCGCATCCTCTTCCACGAGAAAACCCTCGGCCAGCTCTTCTGCGACCGCTCGGCGCAGGACATTCTGGACATGCTGGAAGCGGAATGCCGGGCGGCCGGCGTGCACATCTTTCTGCACAGCCGCATCCGCGAGGTGCGCCGAACCACGGAATTCGTGGTGCGCACCGACGCGGCGGAGTTCCACGCGCCCGCGCTGGTGGTGGCCACGGGCGGGCTCTCCATCCCGAAGATGGGAGCGACCGGGTTTGGCTACGACCTGGCGCGCCAGTTCGGCCTGAAAATCGTGCCCACGCGCCCGGCGCTGGTGCCCCTGCTGCTCGGCGGCAAAGACCGCAGCCGCTACTGCAATCTGGCGGGCGTCTCGGCGGAAGTGCTCGCGGGAACGGATGCCCACGCGTTCCGGGAAAAAATGCTGATCACCCACCGCGGGTTGAGCGGCCCGGCGATCCTGCAGATTTCCTCGTATTGGGAGAAGGGCCACCGCATCCGCATCGATCTGGCGCCGGAGCGCGCGGTGACGGCCGCGATCCGCGAAGGCCAGGCGCGCAACATGGCCGCGGCGCGCTCCGCGTTCCAGGGAGTGCTGCCGAAGCGCTTTGCCGAGCGCTGGCTCGAGCTGCACAAGCCACGCGCCTGGACCAACGAAGCGCTGGCCGCGCTCGAGCGGCAGGTGCACGAGTGGACGCTCACCCCCGCCGGCACCGAAGGCTACGATAAAGCCGAGGTCACCGCGGGCGGCGTGGACACCGCGGAGCTCTCCAGCAAAACGATGGAGAGCCGCAAAGTGCCGGGCCTGTTCTTCATCGGTGAAGTTGTAGACGTCACGGGGCAGCTCGGCGGCTTCAATTTCCAATGGGCCTGGGCCTCCGCCGCTGCCGCCGGCCGCGCTTTATAACTCTTGCGCCGAAGCTCGGACCGTAAACCACGGAGCACCCGCGAACTTCCCTACCCGGACAGTTTTACTTCGCTGATCTGAATGGTCGGCTGGGTGTTGGTGTAATTCGCTACGTCCGCCTCAATCGCCGGCGTATGAGGACCGAACGACGCCTGGATCGCCTCCACCGACTCGAATATAAAGTGGGCCATCGCCAGATAGGCCGCCGGCAATCCGGGCCCCGGCCCTCCGAGACCCTGCTCCACCGAATAACTCTTGATCGCCGGGCCCACGAGCCGCAGAACCATCGGTATGTGCCGGCTGCAGTAGTAAGCCATGTCGAAAGTGCTGCCCGGAGTGTTCGGATACATCACGCTGACTTTGATCACTGTGTTCCTCTCCCCAATGCCCGCTAAATTACCATGCGCTCAGCCTTTTTTCTCTTCCAGTTCGGCCCACCGCGCGTACAGGGCGTCCACGGCGCGCTGCGCTGCTTCCAGCTCGACGCAGGCCGCGTGCAGCCGCGGTGCGTCGCTCATGATGGCCGGGTCTTCGAGGGCCGCGCGCCTGGAGCTTCTTTTTCGCCGCCGCGGGAGCGGGCCGGGTTGCGGATGCTTGCTTGGCGGCGGTCTTTTTCTGCTGCGACTCCTGCCACTCTTCCCACTGCAAATAATCGGCGAAGCGTTCCGCGCCGCCCAGCCCGTCGAGGCCCAGCACCACCGTCGACACGCGATCCAGCATGTAGCGATCGTGAGTCACCAGCACCAGCGCCCCGGGATACTCCAGCAGGCTCTCTTCCAGAATTTCCAGCGTGGGAATGTCGAGATCGTTGGTCGGCTCGTCCAGCAGCAGGACGTCCGCCGGCTGCAGCATGAGCTGCGCGATCAGCACGCGCGCGCGCTCCCCGCCGGAGAGTCTTCCCACGGGCGTCTCCAGATCCTCGGCGGCAAACAGGAACCGCGCGGCCCAGGCCGCGACGTGTATCACGCGCTCCTGATAGATGACCGAATCGCTGTCCGGCGCCAGGGCCCGCCGCAGCGAAACATCCGGATCGAGCTGGCGGTTCTGATCGAAGTACACCATGCGCAGCGGGTCCGCGCGGCGGATCGTCCCTGCGCTGGGCTGCAGCTCCCCGCGCAGCAGGCGCAGCAGCGTGGTCTTCCCGCTGCCGTTGGGGCCGACCAGGCCCACGCGCATTCCCGAGGTGACGCTGAAATCGATCTCCTTGAACAAGGTGCGCTCGCCGATGGCGTAGCTCACGCCCTCGATCGTGATCAACTGCTTGGTTTTGCGGTTGGACGCGGAAAAATCGATGCGCGCGCTGGCGTTGCGCGTGCGTTCGTTCAGCCCGGCGAGTTCCCCGATCAGCTCGTGCGCTTTCTCGATGCGCGCCTTGGATTTGGTGGTGCGCGCCTTGGGGCCGCGGCGCAGCCATTCGATCTCGGTGTGCACGCGGTTCTCGAGGGCCTCCTGGTGCTTGCGCTGTGCGTGCAGGTAGGCTTCCTTGGCCAGCAGAAAAGTGCTGTAGTTTCCGCGCACGCGCAGCAGGCCGTCTTCATAGACGCGGTCCAGCTCCACCATGTCGTTGGCCACGTTTTCCAGAAAATAGCGGTCGTGGCTGACCACCACGCACGCGAACGCCGCGTTCTGCAGCACGCCCTCCAGCCACTCGATCCCCGCGAGGTCCAGATGGTTGGTGGGCTCGTCGAGCAGCAGAATATCCGGCTGCTGCACCAGGGCTTCGACAATCGCTAGGCGCTTGCGCCAGCCCCCGGAAAGCGCCGCGGCTTCCGCGTCCAGATCGCTGAAGCCCGCGCGCCCCAGCGGCTCGGCCATGCGCGAGAGCCACTCCGCGTGCGGCACGCCCGCGCCCTCGAGAGCGCGCTCGATGACCGAGCGGATGGTTGCCCCCGCGGCAAACTCGGAACTCTGCGTCACGCACGCCAGCCGCGTGCGCTTGCGGATGGCGATCTCCCCGCTGTCCGGCTTCACGCGCCCGTGCAGAATCTCCAGCAGCGTGGATTTGCCCGACCCGTTCGGCCCGATCACCCCGATGCGGTCCCCTTCGGAAACCGAGAAGGACAGATTTTGGAACAGCGGGGCGCTGCCGTATCTCTTCGAAACTCCCTGGGCATTGATAATCGGAGGCAACGGACGCGCTTTTCTCCCGTGGTCTGCTTACACTTCAGGATAGCAGTTGACCGCTTCGCGGTCACGCCTCCGGAAGTAGCGGCGGAACATCGGTCGCGGGGCGCGGCAGGCTAAAACCAATCGCTGCGGTAAGCCACCCACCAGCTCGCCACGCCGATGGGCAGGGTCGCGGCGATGGCCCACCAGAAGGGCAAAGCGACATCCGCGATCAGCCCCAGGGCGGTGAACGCGATCCAGAAGATTTTCTTTTGCATGCCTTCATTCTAGCCCGGATACACCCGGGGGCGTCGCCGGCGGCTGCGGAGATTGCTTGCGCCGCAGGGGTCTGCTAGTCTGCGCGCAAGAGACCAGTCGCGGGAGGTGGGCGATGGTGTTCTGCACGAAGTGTGGCGGCCAGATGGACGAGCGGGCGGCGTTCTGCCCGCAATGCGGCACGCAGCACACGCCGGGCTCCCGAACCGCGCCCGGGGCGGGAAACGCCCCGGCGGGGCGCCCCGCCGGGGCGCAGAGCGGCCTCTCGGAAAACGCCGCGGCGGCTCTCTCCTACTCGCTGGGCTGGCTCACCGGAATTATTTTTTTGCTGATTGACAAACGCCCCTACGTGCGTTTTCACGCCGCGCAGTCCCTCGTGGTGTTCGGCGTGCTCCACGTATTTCGCAGCGTCCTCGCGGTGCTTTTCGGCGTGGGGATTTTTGCCGGGGGCCGGCACATTCTGGCGCCCGGAATTCTGGTGCTGCACCTGATCAGCCTGGCCACTTTCGTCCTGTGGCTCCTGCTGCTGATCAAGGCCTACCAGGGCGAGAAGTTCCGGGTGCCGGTGGCCTGCGAGATTGCCGACGGCATCGTCGGCAAATAGCCGCCTGCGCGCGGGCCCAACCCCGCTGGGCGCGCGGCCGCTGCCTCACATGCCCCCGCCGCTGTGCGTGGCCCTCTCGATGTTGTCCGCGATGCGCAGCACCTGCAGTATGAATTCCAAGCCCAGGCGCGCGCACAGAATCCACACGAACAGCCCCGCGAGCCCGGCCACCAGCACCAGCACGGCCTGCGCCGGCGATTGCTGGTAGGCGGTAACCACCAGCGCGACCACCGTCACCCCTCCCCCGAGCAGCGCGAGCACGTAGAGGAGCTTGACCAGGCGGCGCAGCAAAGACTGCTCGAAGGAAAAGTCGAAAAGGCTGACGAAAAAGTTCTGTCCATCCGGCATGTTGCCTCCTGAAAAACGGCTTGGCGGCTGGGGGCCTGCAAGTAACTAAAAGGTTTTCGCGCCAGAAGTCAAGCGCGCGCGAGGCCGGAAGCGCCGCCTGCCCTGCCGCGGGGAAGCCTTTGGCGCGTGGGAGACGCTGCCGCCCTCCGAGAGGACGCTGCGCCCGGCGCCCCGGCTTTCCACTTGACTTTCCCGTTACCTCCGTCCAGATTAATTAGCTTTGGTCTCTCCGGTGCGGCTCTCCGGGGGAGAGAAAGGCCATTTCGCGCTCCCTATGACTCGGGTTCGGCTCTGTTTCCACGACCGTTGCTTCGACGGCATGGCCTCCGCGGCCCTCTTCTACCGCTTCTACCGCGAGCGTTTCGACGCGCAAGCGGAATTCCATTTCACGGGCATGACCCACCGCGCGGCCCAGCCCTGGGAAGAGGGGCTGTTCGACGGCGACGAGAACGTCATCGTGGATTTCAAATACTCCAACTCTCCCCGGGTGACCTGGTGGTTCGATCATCACCAGAGCGCCTTCCTGACCCCCGCCGACGCCGAACATTTCCGCAAGCGCGGCAACGGCCGCCTGTTCTACGACCCCACCTACAAATCCTGCACCAAGCTGATCGCCACGGTGGCGCGCGAAAAGTTCGGCTACGACACCACTCCGCTCGCCGAACTGATCCACTGGGGCGACATCATCGACGGCGCCCAGTATCCGACGCCGCAATTCGCCGTGGAGCTGACCGAGCCCGCGACGCAATTGGCCCTGGTGATCGAGGCCGCCCCGGAAAACGGCCTGCCGGCGCGCCTGATTCCCGAGGTGGCCTCCCGGCCGCTGGCGGAGGTGGTGAAACTGCCGCTGGTGGTGCAGCATTTGGGCCCGCTGCTCGAGCGCCACCGCAAGTCCATCGAGGTGCTCCGCGAGCGCATTGATGCACGCGACGGCGTGATCTTCTTCGACGTGAGCGACCTGGACCTCGAAGGCTACAACAAGTTCATCCCCTACCTGCTGCATCCGGAATGCACCTATTCCGTGAGCGTCAGCGCTTCGGCGGTGCGCTCCAAGGTGTCGCTGGGCTCCAATCCCTGGATGCCCACCGGGGTGGACCACAATCTCGCCTCCCTCGCCGAGAAATTCGGCGGCGGCGGCCATCCCAAGGTGGCGGCCATCTCCTTCGAGCCCGGCGATCTGGCGCGCGCCCAGGCCGTGGCCGCGGAGATCACCGCCCAGCTGCGCCGCAAGTAAAGCCCGGCGGGGCGGGGTGCCGATTCGACAAAAGCCCCGTTCCCATGTAAAATTTTTTAAGGTTTTCCCCGTCAGTGGGCCGGTAGCTCAATGGTAGAGCAGCTGACTCTTAATCAGCGGGTTGCAGGTTCGAGTCCTGCCCGGCTCACCACTGATTTTCAATAACCACCGAATATACAATCAGTTGACCCTATGTGGCTCCTTCGGGCCACAAGTTGATTTGGGAACATCTGGGAACAAAACCCCTGCGACTCGCTCGACCGCACGCCGTTGCGAGTCCGGGATTGCATGCATGTAGGTGTTGAGTGTTGTTTCCGGGTCGGAGTGGCCCAGAATTGCCTGAGCCGTTCTTAGGGACTCGCCTACCTCACCCAGCAACGTCGCGCTGGAATGCCGGAACGAATGCCAGGAGACACGTGGCAGCCCTATGCTGTCGCATGCTGGGGCGAGTACGCGGTTGTATAGGTTCTTGGGGCTTAGGTATGTTCCTTTTGGAGTGCAGAAGACGAGGTCCTGAGGCGTCGTCCGAATAAAGATTTTTTCAGGTGATCCGTTTTGGTATCAAGGCAGCGTGATGGCAGAGGTGGCGGGTAGGGGTCGCTGCGGCCGACTTGGCTTGAAAGCGTGCAACCAAGCGCTCTTTGAGAGGCAGGTCTTTTGCGAGCGGGGGGCCACGAATGCGCAGCGAGATTGCTTTGTACAGCACTACAAGAGGCGGAAAAGGGTTTCCCGAAGGATGAAAGAAATCGCTACGGGCCGAGCTACCGTTCTGTACGGGGTTCCGCGGGCCGGGAGGGGGCCATCCTCTCGCAGCGAACGGGGCTTGTATTGTGCCGCAGGCAGGCGCTGAGCCGTGAAGAGAGCGGGTGTGCCGAATCCCCACGATTGAAAGGGAAAGAATAAAAGGCAGAGGAGCGCGGGCGAGCCGCGCTCCTCTGGTGATTGCTGGTTGCTCTTGCGGTTACGGACGGCCTGGATGGCCGCTGGGCCTGCCCACGCCCGCCGGAGCGCCTACGCCCGCGGGACGTCCGCCGCCCATGTCCTGGCCTGCGCCGCTCGGCCGGCCGAAGCCGTCCGGACGCCCGCCCTGGCTCTGATGCTGAGCGCGACTGGCCTGGAGGCTGGCCGTGGCCATGTCATGGCCCTTCTGGGAGACGTTAATGGCGTTCTGGATCGCTCCCTGAGCCTGCGCGGGAACCTTGCTCAGAAGCCCCTGCAGCACCTTGATGTGCTTCGAGGTGGCGTCCGAGACGCGCGCCAGAGCATCCTCCTGCTGCGAGGTGCTGCCGGAGAAGCCGCCATGGCTCAAAGCCGTGTTCAGGCCTTGCAGGCTGCGGTCGTAATTGTCGAGAGCGGTCTGCATGCCCGCCGCATCCCCGGCCTTGCCCTGCTTGCTGGCCTGGTCGAGGTAGCTCTTGTTCTGCTTCAACTGGTCTTTCACGTTCTGCAGGGAGAGGCTGGCTTGGTCCTGCGCCAAGACAATAACCGGGCTCAGGATCAGCGCGGCCAGCGCCAGCGTCAGTGCCGCACGCTTGGAATAAAGAGATACGTTCATTTTCGTTCCTCCTATTTTTGTAATTCGACCTGCCGAAACTCGAGCATTCCTGAAATCTGCCTGGATCCTGCTGCTTCCATCGGCCGTTCCTTGCCTGCTGGTTGTCCGCCTCCGAAGTGGGTTGGAGGCGTTATGGCCTCCAACCCTTTCCGGAAAGTGTTGTCCCGCTAGGTGCCTATAGCGGTTTATTGTTGTAGTACACCACGCTACTGAGCGCTCCGCCTGCGCCGGTAGTCCCCGTCTGGGCCTGTCCTCCGAGAAGCAGGAAGCGAGGCGAATATGTCGTGGTGACCAGCGGGCTGGTGAACCCACCGGCGTTGTAGACATTAGCGCTCGGTATCGTGACCCCGGTGAGGCCATTCCACGAGTTCAGAGCGACGTTGCTAGTGTTGCTGCCATTGATCGTGGAGGTTTCCATTTCACCCGATCCAACGGCGCCTGTGTAAACACCTTCCCCAGCGATGACCTGTCCGTACGCATTGTAAAGGACGCCCTTGGCTCGATCATGGATGGTCAGGTTTGCGTTCAACTGCCACGTCCCAATCACCCCGCGGACGGCGCTGGCGAAATACACGTCCTTGTCGCCAACCCCCTGGGCGTTTGGAGTGGAGGAATTGTTCGGGTCGCCGTCGATGTAGTAGATCTGGCCGCCGAAAACAAACATCATCCCGAACGCCCTTGCCGTAGGCAGGGTGTTGGTGGCGGTTGTCCAAGTCCCAATCGTGCCGTCTGAGTTCACCGGCGCGGAGTAGACCGCATTCGTAGGAACGTTGTTGCCCGCAGCCAGGCCGCCCGCCACATAGAGATAGCCGTTGTGGACGGTTGCCGTCGTGCCCACAAGAGCCTGCGGGAGGGAATTGGTAAGGGTCGTCCAGGTTCCAACGGCGCCGGTGGTTGAATCCACGCTAGCCATGTAGACCGTGTTGACTCCGCCGGGGGCGTCGGTGGAGTTCACCTGTCCGCCGATGACGTAGATATAGCGTTTGCCGGAAGCCACCAGGGAATTGGTGTCGTCTGCTTCTGCCATGGCATGATGCGCGAGGGTTGTGGGAAGAGGATTGGTGATGATGGTGGTCCAGGTGGTATTCGTTGAGTTGCCCACCGTGCCATCCTGATTCAGGTTGTTGGACCAGACGGTGGTCGTATTGGCGGTGCCATCATAACCACCGGTCACGATGGCGAACGCGCTGGTGCTGCTAGTACCCGGCACAGCCACAGCACGGAGCCCCGTCATGGCCTTAGGGAGCGCCATGGTTGTTGCCCAGCCCATTCCACTAGGATTGAAGGTGACCGATGCGACAAGGTTCAGGGTGACCGCGTTGCTCGTGCCGCCGGAGGTCACTACTGTGACCGACACTGTCCCGGGAGCGGTAAGGGTTGCCGGAACGATGGCCACAATACCGGTATCGGACCACGCCGAGGCAGCCGGGACCACGTCAATCGAGGTGCTTCCCTGGGTGAAGTTGACCTTTCCCGGGGAGGCCTGGAAACCGCTGCCGTTGATCTCAATCGGCAGGCCGACAGGGCTCGTCGGCGTCGTCGAGCTGTTAATGTTTTGAATCTTAGGCACGGGCAGCGGCGGTGGCGCGCTGTTACCTCCACCGCAACCGGAGAGCCAAGCTCCCAGGCTTGCCAGCAGTGCAACTTGCGCTGCAATCATCCATTGGCGTTTCATTTTCATTTCTCCTAAATTCGTGAATACCCTAAGCCTCACTGGGATAAAGGCAATCGCGCGGCCAAAATCGCAGCTCTACAAGTCCCTTGTATTCAGTACTATAGGAACCAGTACCGCTCGAAAAGTGGAGTCGCTTCGACACACAACTGGGTGGGTTCAACTCACATTCACGGAAAGCAAAGTTGGCAGTCAGAGACTAAATTGGGGGCAGATCACAAGCCTTCCCCTTGTGTTTTGAGGGAAATTCTTAAGCCACTATACGGGTACGGCGCACTGAGGAGTCTGGTGTTGCTCCGGCTCCGGCGCCAGATGACTTGACGATGGAACGCCTCTTCGTGATGTCGGAGAGTTCCGCGGCGAACTCGATTCTCAATCAGGGTATCGGCGGCTTCCCGCCACTCTGATTCCTCGGATTACTGGGAATATTCGGATTATTCGGACTTCCCGGATTACCCGGACTATTCGGAGCTCCCTGACTCCCCCTGCTCCCGGGCTGAGCTTCCCCGAAACCCGGCAGATCCGGACGCAATGCCGCGGTGGGCCGAGGCGCTTCCGGTGGGGTATTCATTCCCACGTGGGTCGAGGAGCCTGGTCCCACGAAAACGGATTTGCCGGAAGTTTTGCCAATAACTTCCACCTGACCTTCGAATACATCCACCTGCGTCTGATGCCGCTTATTCACGATCACCTCAAATTTGGTCCCGCGAACGGCAATGACCGCGCTGGGAGTGCCGAGTTCGAAAGGCGGCGCCCCTCCCGTGCGCTTGTTGATGAGAGCGCGGATGCGCCCCAGCAGCAACTGGAAATAGCCCCTCTCGGTGGGAGCGGGCTGCTGCACCAGCAATCGCGTGTGGGCGCGGACCAGGATCTGGCTTCCGTCCTCCAGGCGCAACAGCAGGCTTCCCCCACCCGTTTCGACAACTGTGCCTGGCGGGAGCAGCTCACCCCGCGCCGGAGACGCGGATGGCTGGCCCGGAATTTCCAGATGGATCTTGCCCTTCCATTCGGAAATTGTGGCCCCCGCGAAGGGCACGGGAGCCGGAGCCGCGCTGGGCTGCTGAGCTTGAGCAGCAGCCAGACCGGCAGCAATCGAAAAGAAGACAACCGCAAGGATTCCAACAGAAGCGGTAATGCGTTTCATTTTAGTGCCTCGCTGAATTGATTTCGCATCGCGGGTAAACGCAGTCGAAAGCAAGTGCCGTACCGGGAATCGCTGCTGGCCTCAATTTGTCCGCCATGCTGTTCGGCGATGCGCTTCACGAAGGCCAGCCCGAGGCCCCATCCCGGAGCCGCCTCTTCGTCTTCGCGTCTGCGATAAAACGGCTCGAACAGGCGTTCCAAATCCCGCGGTGGAATCACGGGACCGGGGTTCCACACTTCCAGGACGACCATGTTTCCGTCGCCAAGCGCGCAAAGCCTGATCTCGCTTCCGCGGGGACTGTACTTGAGGGCATTGCTCAGGAGATTCACCAGCGCGCCCGTGATCAAAGGAGGATCGCCATACAGAGCGGGCAGGTCCGCGGCGATTTCCGTCTTCACCGTAATCCCGGAGGCCTGGGCCAGCGGTTCGAGCAGGCGCTTTACCTGATGCAAGGTGTCCGCTGCATCGAAGGTAACATGGCGTAGCGGTTGCGAACCAGCTTCGAGCCGCAGGACGTCGAGATAGGTATTGATCATGGCCACCAGGCGCCCGGATTCGCGAAAAATGGTCGCTGCGGCGTCACTGCCGGCCGCTTGCTGCGGATAGCGCAGGAGATATTCGGCAAATCCCTGTATGGAGACGAGCGGCGTGCGCAATTCGTGCGTCACGAACGCCAGCGCCTCGGCGCGCGCCCGGTCGCGCTCCAAGCGGGCGGTCAGGTCGGTCACCACAACCAGAATCAATCCAGCCGGGCCGGCCTGCGAAGGGGAGAGGCGCAGCGCCCGCAACTGAAAGAGGCCTTCGCCAAAATGAACTTCCGTATCGAGCCGCGTGCCGGGTTCCGAAAGCGACTCGCGCAGGTTCTGCCACCTCGAATCGCCCAGCGTTGCAAGAAAAGCATCCAGGCCGGCTGAGAAATTCCAATTGTGCCGGGCGCAGAAGCTCTGCCAACTGGGGTTGTGGAAGACCAATCTCCCCTCGGAAGCGAAGACCGCCAGGCCTTCCTGCATCGCATCCAACAAGGTCTCGTCAAACGCATAGAGAGAACCCAGTTCCGTCTGCAGCTCCCGCAATAGATGTATTTTCCAATGCAGATCACCCGCCGGAGAGGCGGGCTGCAAGCGCAGAGCAGCGGATAAATTGCCGGCCCTTTCCGGAGTGGTGGTACGCAGGGCCCGCTGAAGATGACGCAGCCCTTCACTGATATCGCGGTCCAGAAAGAACAGGTTTTGCAACTGCGCCGCCGGGGCCGCCAAAACTCCGGCGCAGAAAAACGGTCCGAGTTCGATGAGGATATGAGCCCGCGCAAACAGCAAGTACCCGGCCGTCAGGACCCCGGCCAGCAAAGTCCCCAGAGCCAGCAATCCCCGCCAAACGGGCCAGCGCAGAACCACCCAGGTGGAAGTGATCGTGAAGAGCAGCAGGAGGAGGATCTGGTAAGCCGCGCCCATCGCGTGCAAGCCGCGCCCGGCGAGAAGTGCGTCCACGATATTCGCGTGAATTTCCACGCCGGGCATGGGAATCCTGCCGCTGACCGGCGTGGGCACTCGGTCGCCGATTTCCGTGGAACCAAAGCCAATCAACACGGCTTTGCCCCGCAACCGTGAACCGGCTCTTCCTTCCAGCAGATCGATTACGGAGACTGCCGCGAAGGGAGGGGCGGATTCACCGCCTTCGATCTGACCACGGTAGTCGACGGACAGGAACCGCGGTGATTCGGTCTCCACACCAGCCGTTTGGAGAGCAGCCGTTTCGTCGGCGGCGGGTATGGCCGTGCCGCCAAAACGCATGTGCTGGCCGTCGTCCATGAGGCTCACTCCCCGGGCAACACGCGCAATTTCCAGCGCGAATGCCCAGCGCGGACCCTCCAGGCTCAATTCCCGCACGGGGACGCTGCGGCAGACGCTGTCCGGCCCCAGCGCAGCCTGGGCATGGCCGATGGCAACGGCGCTCCGGGCGAAAAGCGGCAACGGGTCCACCCACAGCTTTCCCTGCTGCGAACTGCTGATTTTGCTCACCAGGACGACATTGCCGGCGGCGTTCAGGGCCTGCGCCAATTCCCGGTCATCGCCGTTATCGCCCGGCTCCGAAAGCAGAATGTCCAAGCCCAGGGCCCGCGGTTGTTCGGCCGCCGCAGAACGAACCACACGGGCGAGCAGGGAGCGCTTCCAGGGCCAGCGGCCGTAGCGGTTCAAGCTGGCGTCGTCAATGAGCACCAGCGCCACGTCCGGAGAAGTGCCCCGGGTGCCTCGCCAGCGAAAGTTCAGATCACCGATCCGGCGACTGAGCTCCTCGACGGGATAGGTGAGGCTGAGAAGAGCGACGACGGCGAACAGAACAGCATTGAGGAACAGCCAGCGCCTGATTCGGCGCTCATTCTTCCCCGAACGCTGTCCTCCGGAACCCATCAAGCATCCTTCGATCGTAAATCGATCGCCAGGCGGCGCGCTTTTTCATAAAGCGTTTTTCGCTCAATGCCCAGCTTGCGGGCCGCGAGGGATTTGTTGCCCTTGGCTTCGCGCAAGGTGCGGAGAATTTCCTGGCGCTCGATTTCCTCCAGCTTGCCGCCCAGTGTGGAGGCCGAATCTTGCGCTCCCGTGTCCGTCGCGGCTCTTCGCGCCCGTTCTTGCTCCATGGCATCGGCCGTGATTTCTTCGTTCGCGGTGAAAATGGCCAGCCGCTCGATCAGGTTTTCGAGTTCGCGAACGTTTCCCGGCCACTTCATCGAAGTCAGCAGGCGCACCGCGCCTTCCTGAATTCTCACCTGGCGCTGATTGCGCTGGTTGAACCGCGCCAGAAAGTGGGCGACCAGCAGTGGAATATCCTCCGGACGATCGTCCAGGGAAGGCAGGGGAATCGTCACGACGCTCAGGCGATAGTAGAGGTCTTCGCGAAACTGTCCAGCCCGGATGAGGGGGCCCAGTTCTTTGTTGGTGGCCGCCAGGATGCGAACGTCCACGGGAATATACGAGTTCGATCCCAGGCGGCGGACCTGCTGTTCCTGCACTACGCGGAGCAGTTTCACCTGGAAGCTCAAGCTTGTTTCGGAGATCTCATCGAGAAACAGCGTTCCGCCGTTGGTGGCTTCGAACAGCCCCGGGCGGCTGCTCTCCGCTCCGGTGAAAGCGCCTTTTTCGTGCCCGAACAGTTCGCTTTCCAGGATGGTCTCTGGGAACGATCCGCAGTTGATGGGCGTGAACGGTTCCACAGCGCGCCGGCTATGCGCGTGGATGGCACGCGCCACCAGTTCCTTTCCGGTTCCGCTGGCCCCTGTAATGAGCACGCTGGCCGTGCTAGGCGCTACCCGGGCAATCGCACGGTAGACTTCCAACATCTTGGGACTACGGCCTACGATGGCCGAATCGGGAGAGAAACTTTCTTTGGTGGCTAAGACCGGCGACGGGCGGCTGGTATCCAGTTTGCGCACCACGGCCAGGAGTTCGTCGATGAGCAGGGGCTTGCTGAGATACTCGAGCGCTCCTCCAGCCACTGAGCGGGCCACGGTTTCTACGCTGGCATGCGCGGTCATCATCACGCAGTTGCAGTCCGGCTGGAGGGCTTTCAGTTTCTTCAGAAACTCGAGGCCATTCGCGTTTCCGAGATAGATATCCAGCAGAGCAAGATGAAACGCGCCTTCCCGCAACAGGGGCTCTGCTTCCTCGATGCTGTGCGCGGTCTGGCACTGGTAGCCCTCAGCCGACAATACGGCATTCAGCCACCGGCCAATCGACTGGTCGTCATCCACGATGAGTACTTGCCGCCGCTCTCCCATACTGCTCTCCGGGTCCGTCATGACGCCCGTGCGAAACGAGGAATCCGTTCTTGTCCCCTTCCCGCACTGCAAGTTTGATTCTGGCCGCCGCGGATCGGATGCCCCTACCGGCGTGAAACACGCCCGCTAACGGTCGCGCCGGAATGTTCGCTCCTTGATTCATTCCTGTGCCACGCGTCAATGGATTGCGCTTTTTAGAATACAGGGCTTGCCTGCCGTTGCCGTCAGAAATTATGAAAACTTCGGCCATCCAGGAGCGCGCGACTGTTTGGAAACCCTAAACCCATTGTATTGAATCGCCACAGTCTGATCGGTCTTGCCCTCTTGATCGTGCCTAAATGCATACTACGAAAGGAATCCGCAGGGTGACAGTCGGTCTAGGATTTTCACAGCCCCTTGAGTTCTCAGCGGCACAGATGTGTTGGAGTTACGCAGGCGACCATCCTGATGCATTGCAACGATGAGAGTTATACAAGAGGCGCTAAGCTGCAACTGAGACCGGAAACCTGCTTGCTTCGCTGTTGCATCACGCTGCACGCGGTAACGCTTCATGGGTGGTTAACGGAGGGCAGGGGAGTGGGGCGGCCGTTCTCATCCACGGCCACGAGAACGAATCTCCCTTTTGTGCATAGTTCGCGGCGCCCGCTGCGCAACTCTTCCGCCCACAGCTCTACCTCGACATCCATCGATGTCCGCCCGGTCTTGACTACGCGTCCGACTACTTCAGCCAGTTGCCCTTCGCGGACAGGAACGTCAAAATCGACCCGTTCGGAACTCGCTGTAACTACGGCACAACGCGCATAGCGCGACGCCGTTACGAAAGCAGCCATGTCCATCAGCCGCAATGCATGGCCGCCGAACAAAGTTCCGTAGTGATTGGTCTGGTTTGGAAAGACCATCTCGACAATGCGAGTTTCCTGCATATGCATATCCCTAGAAGTCGTCATGGAAAGCGACTTCACCCGTGACCGCAACCTGATAGGCGGAGACGCGGCGCTCGAAGAAATTCGTCAGCTCCTGCACGTCCTGGAGTTCCATAAACCCAAAAGGGTTCTTGGATTGGAACACGGGAGCAATCCCGAGAGCTTCCAGCCGGCGATCGGCGACGTATTGCAGGTACTGAAGCATATCCGCAGGGGAGAGGCCGCTTACGCCGAGGCTCAATACGTCATCCGCGAACGCCATTTCGCAGTTCACTGCCTCCTCGATCATTGCGGTGACCTGGTTCTCCATCTCTTTGTCAAAGAGTTCCGGCTCGTCCTGGCGGACGGTGCGGATAACCTCCAAAGCAAACTGGATATGGGCGCTTTCGTCTCGAAAAACCCAGTTCGTTCCGGTAGCGAGCCCTTGCAGCAATCCCCGCGACCGGAGGAAATAGACATACGCAAACGCCGCGAAAAAGAAGAGGCCTTCGATGCAGCAGGCAAAGCAGATCAGGTTCATCAAGAAATTACGGCGGTCCTCGATCGTGCGGATTTCTGTCAGGCCGTTAATGGAGTCGATCCAGCGAAAGCAGAATTCCGCCTTCCTTCGAATCGAAGCAATGTTTTCAACCGCATCGAATGCCTTCTTTCGCTCCTCTGCGTTGGAGATGTAGCTGTCCAGCAGCGTCAGGTAAAACTCGACGTGCTGCGCTTCTTCGAACAATTGCCGGGACAGATACATTCGCGCTTCGGGAGCATTGATGTGCTTGTAGAGATTGAGGACCAGATTGTTTCCCACAATCGAATCGCCGGTGGCAAAGAATGCGACCAGGCGATTGATCAGGTGTTGCTCGGCGGGGGTCATCCGTTCCCGCAAATCGCTCAAGTCCGTTGAAAAATCGACTTCCTCGACAGTCCAGGTGTTTTTGATCGCAGACTTATACTGCTCGAAAAAAACGGGGTATTTCATCGGACGGAGAGTCAAATCGAATCCTGGGTCCAAGATCACGGGTGGCTCCTTTTTGAGAATCAGTTACTGGCAAGCCTCGCAGGACTCGGGGCTCTCCAGCGAGCAAGTCACGGATTGCGCGGCAGAAACTGGAACGGTGGTCTTGGAAATTTCCGTCGCCGGCCGCGAGCGCAAGTAATAAGTCGTTTTCAGACCCTTCTTCCACGCATACATGTACATCGAAGAGAGTTTTCCGATATTGGGGCTTTGAGCGAAAAGGTTCAGGGACTGGCTCTGATCAATGAAGGCTCCGCGGCCGGCGGCCATGTCGATCAGCGAGCGCATGGGAATCTCCCAGACGGTCCGGTAGATGGCCCTAGTGTGCTCGGGAATTTCCAGAATGCCTTGAATGGAGCCATCGGCCAGCTTGATCCGGTTTCTCATTTCTTCCGTCCAAAGACCGAGGGCCTTCAAGTCCGTCACGAGATAGCGATTGATCTGGAGGAAATCACCGGACAGGGTTTCGCGCTTGAATAGATTGGAAATTTGCGGCTCGATGCACTCGTATGCGCCGACGATGGAGGCGATCGTTGCGGTGGGCGCGATGGCAATCAGCAGAGAGTTGCGGAGCCCCGTGGACTGTATGCGACGGCGCAAACCGTCCCATCGTGCCGTATCTTCGGGCTGGATGTTCCACAGGTCGAACTGAAGCAAGCCCTTGGCGGCCCGTGTCTCGGGGAAAGCCGGATGGGAGCCGTGTTCGGCGGCAAGAGCCGAGGATGTGGAAATGGCGTGGAAATAAATCTCTTCCTGAATCTTGTTCGAAAGCAGCCGGGCCTCGGGTGCATCGAATGGCAAACGCAGGGAGAAGAACAGATCCTGCAGACCCATCACTCCAAGTCCGACGGGCCGCCATCGGCGGTTGGAATCGCCGGCAGGAGCAATGGGATAGAAGTTAATGTCGATCACGCGGTCCAAAAAGGTGACCGCAATGCGAACTGTGTTGGCCAGCTTCTCGAAATCAAAAGCATCATTTGTGACGTGCTTGGCGAGGTTTATCGAACCCAGATTGCAAACGGCGGTCTCCTGCCTTGAGCTGACCTCCGTGATTTCGGTGCAAAGGTTCGAAAGGTGGACGACGTTTTTGGAATTTGCGGTTTGGTTCGATTTCAGGTTGCACGCATCTTTGAAGGTCATCCAGCCATTGCCGGTCTCCGCCAGTACCTTCATCATTCGCCCGTAGAGCTCCCGCGCTTTGATCTGCTTCACGAATAACTGCTTGCGTTCGGCTTCCAGGTAGGCGGCTTCAAACGCTTCGCCACTCAGGTCTGGGAAGTGGGGAACGATCTTGGGATCGAAGAGAGACCAGTTCTGGTCAGCCTCCACGCGCTTCATGAAGAGATCGGGAATCCAGTTCGCGATGTTGAGATTGTAGGTCCTGTGGGCTACGTCCCCGGTGTTATCGCGCAATTCGAGGAACTCTTCGATGTCGGCATGCCACGGCTCAAGGTAGACACAGCACGCCCCCTTCCTCTTGCCTCCCTGGTTCACCGCGGCTACCGAAGAGTCCAGCGTTTTCAGCCATGGAACAACCCCCTTGGAATGGCCGTTGGTGGCGCGTATCAGCGACCCCCGCGAGCGCACGCGGTGAAAGGCGAGTCCGATGCCCCCCGCGAATTTGGAAAGCATGGCGATATCTTTATATTTGTCGTAAATGGCTTCCAAATTGTCAGCGGGTGAATCCAGCAGGTAGCAGGACGACATCTGGGCATGGCGCGTGCCGGAGTTGAAAAGCGTCGGAGAACTCGGCATGTATTCGTGCGCGGAAATTAAGCGGTAGAATTCGATCGCCTCCTGTACCGTGCCAGACAGTCCGCACGCCACGCGCATGAAGAAATATTGCGGTGTTTCCAGGACATCGCGCGTCTCGGGGTTCCGTAGAAGATACCGGTCGTAGACCGTCCGCACGCCGAAGTATTCGAATAGATCCGAGTTGTGTTCCGTAATCGCATCGTTCAACTTGCGAGAGTTTGTGAGGACGAACTTGGCCACATCCTTGGAAACCAGCCCCTCCCGGTTTCCGACCGCGATCGATTGCGAGAAGGAATAAATGTTTTGATTGGCTACCTCTTTGCCGATAAATCCGACGAGTAACCGTGCCGCAAGCTTTGAGTACCCAGGCTCCTCGGCGATCAAAGAGGCGGCCGTTTGGATGGAAAGAAGGTCCAGCTCCTTCGTCGTCGCGCCGTTGAATAGCCCTCCAATCGTCCTGCTTGCAATACGCATTGGATCCACGTCCGCCAGGCCGCCACTGCAGCGCTCGACAGCGCGCACGATCTTGTTCACGTCGGCGGGTTCCAGGGACCCATTGCGCTTTCGAACTTGCATCATGGGCGTCTTGGGTGTTGTGGGAAACGAAGGCACGGATTCCGCAAAGGATGATTGCGCGGGAGCAGGAGTCGCCATAGATACCTTTCCAGCCGGGAGCGAAAGGAAAGAAATGGAAAAGGCAGTGGAGAAAAACCGCCAAGCCATCGCCAACCTCCCCCTCGGAGGCTCGCTGAAACTACACGCCCGATTAGGCGTGGCTGTTGGCAGGTCTTCGGACTTGCAGGTAGTCTCGACTCTTGCGATCGAGCTTTCTACTCACCCGAGCTTCCCACTCCCTGAGAGAGAGCAGTGCTCTTGACGGGCTTTCGTTCCTGCTTACCGCTGCGGGGCAGTCCCGGATTCGCACCGGGTTCCCTTTGGGCGTTCCCCCTGGGAACGCCACCAACGAGCAATCGCAATATATGGTGCTCATTTCCCTAAGTCAAGACTAAATCTTGCGGTGCCGTTGCAGATCTTTTTGAAGGGAAAGAGAAAGTCGCAAGGTCATCTAAAGAAAGGCAGTGACGGTGGGCCTTGAATGCGTGATATCGACCGTGAAAGATCTCCGACTTGTTCTGGATTCCCATCAGATGCAACTTCGGAACAATAAGCGCCGAACACCCACCAAAACCAGCTATCAACCATGAGCTAAAGGCAAAGCGAACCAACAGGATACATAGTTTCTACCAGTCTCCGGAACTGAGGCCCGCCTCCGCGTCACCAGCCGAGGGTCATCCTGTCTCATCAGCGGGTTGCAGGTTCGAGTCCTGCCCGGCTCACCACTGATTCCTCGGAAATCGTGCCGCTTTCCATCCTCTCGCGCGAAGGCCCGTGCCGCGGGAACCTGCCCGCTCTTGGCCAGGACCGCAAGAAGATCGTCAGCGGGCCGACTCCGATGCCCTCCTGAGCAATCGCGGCCGGAATGTCTGCCATCATGCCTGATGCTGTGCGCTTGCGGAGGTCCAGCAGGAACTTCAAGTATTGGTTTAGGATGATGGACGGTTCCCCTACCCCACCCCCGTTGTTTTTCGCAAAGAGTGCGGTTGTAATTGAATCTGAAAGAGTTAGCGGATGCTCCTGTTTTGAAGAGTGCGCAAAAGTATCAAACAAAAGAGCTTTAAGCTGCGCAGATTGATATTGATGCGAAAGAGTGTGTAACTGCTGATTCTGCAGGGGTTGCGGGAGAGGATGCAAGGCGCGAATGTTTGTACAGTGGTTACCTGGGAGGGATATCTGTCTGTGGGCGGGTTGCGCGGACAAGAGAGTGGACTTCCCTTCTCCTCCGCGCTGAAACGAAACAAGTATACAGACAGGGTACCGTCCAGTCAATTTAATTTCGGGGTAAGTGAACACACACCCCTGTTTTTACCCCATCCCCCGGATGCGGGTTTGAAAATTCTATTTGTTCGATTAGCGCGTTTATCAGGGTTGATGACTTACTATTCCACGTAGAAGCCCGACCCGACGATATACGTATCCTGACCTGATTGGACCTTCCGCACGTAGGCCTGCTTCCGTGAAAGCTTGTTATCTCCGGGCTTGTACCAGTAGTAGTCAACCCAGGCGCTGCCATCTTTTATGGCAGCGGCGATGTACTCCTGGGCCACCGCCTTCCCCTTCACATCCCTCAGGTCGATGAGGTTCTTTCCTTCCAAGCTGGGTTGCGCGGGATTCACCAACTCAGTGCCATCGGTAGTGTCAACGAACACGTAGATGTCCATAAAGACAAAGGGACCCGTTTTGTCCCGCAATGGGCCAAAGGCTTCCTTCCCCCGATCTGCGACGAGGACAGCGGCACGATTCACCACATCCTCGATGAAGGCCTTATCCATCTGCATGTTATAGATCCCGCTGCCGATGATGTACTGCTTTCCGGAAGGAGAAGTCACCCGCTTCACGAACGTGGACTTCCACGTTGGGAAGATATCCCCGGGCTCGGGGTACATGTAGTGGACCCATCCGTCACCTGAAGGGCTGCCAGCCGCATCAATGAACATCTTGCCGTATGGCCTTCCCAGAACATCCCTGATACCGCTGTCATTCCGGCCCTCGCCTGTAGGATCTGCGGCATGGAAGGTCCGGGTCCCGTCCATGGTCCAGACAAAGAAATACGTATCGTCACGGAACCACTTGGATCCCTTCCTCCGAAATTCGGGATACGCCTTCTCGCCCTCCTTTTCCAGGACTGCTGCTCCTTCCCGGACAAGTGTCATCAGTTCGGGAGCGGTCATCTTCTTAGCGACCCGGACGGCTTTGGGAGCATCGGCCAGGTAGACACCGCAACCTACCAGCACCCATTGGTCCCCGATCTTCGCTTTACTTACATAAGCGGACTTCTTCGTGGAGACGCTTTCTCCCGGCTTGGGCCACATATAGTCGACCCAGCCAGATCCACTGGTTTGCACTGCCTTGAGCATCTCCCGGATCGGCTGCTTCCCTTGCGTGTCCTTCACGTCCAAAATGTTGCGTTCCTCCAGGTTCGGAAAGCCCGGGTTGACGAGATCGACGCCATTCCTGTCGATCACGAAAATATATGCGTCCTTTGCAATGAAAGGACCTGTCGGATCATGCAAGAGCGGAAAAGCCGCCCTGCCGTTCTTTTCGATCTGTCCCACGGCGTCCGTCACTGCATCCTGGACAAAAGTCCTTTCCATGCGGTCGTTATACATACCGCTACCGACGATATAGCTCTTGCCGGAGGAAGCCGTAACGAGCCGCACGTAAGTGCTCTTCCATCGGGGAAGAATCCCGCCCGGAACATGCCACTCGTAGTGGTACCAGCCTTCCGGTTTGTTGGGGAGCGTCGTTGCGGCACCGATGAGTCCCCGGATGATCGGTTTCCCGTTGATATCCTTCAGGTCCAGTTCGTTCTTGCCTTCCATCGCAGGATCGGGATGGACAAGCATATTTCCCTGGGGATCCAGCACAAAGATATACGTCTCTCCCTGCCGCCACCGGCTACCGGAGACACGGAAATCGCTAAACGCTGCTTCTCCATTGGTGCGGATCAACTCTGTCGCGCCCTTTACTAAAGCAACGAGTTCGCGAGTCTCCTCATACTGGTAGGACTGATCGACAGAGACGGCTGCGGTCTGCGCGTTGCCGTTGAAGACTCCCAGGAGGACCAGCGGGATTAAGGTTAAGAGAGAAGCTGTTCTTTGGATGAGCATTTACAGATCCTCCTTGCGTTGCAGGCGCGCTAAACGTGGAATCCGCCGATTTCAGATGGCGATGGTCAATCGGTCTTGCCCTTCATCACGGCATCGCTTGCCAGGTAGTATCCCGTGCCGACTACCCATCCGAAGGGTTCAAATAATTGAACGTATCGTCGACTTAGGAAGAGGGGTGGTTTGATTTTTCTGCGGAAGCAGGTCTGCTCAATGCGTTTTCCGGCTGCGACGTGATTGAGTTTTCGGGCTTGTACGCGTTGGAAAGCTACACTCCACTTCCCGGGTTACTTTCACCCTCAAGACGAACCAGTGGCTCAGGCACCCACAGCCACTGCAATCTTGTGGACCGTGGAGTTGGTCACCTCGCAAAGTTGCCCTTGAGCGGACCCAGCAGCCACCGGATCCAGAGCCTTCACGACCTCGCTAAAACCGGAACGGCTGTAAGCCTCCGCACTTTCTTTACTATCCCAGAAACTAATTCCAAAACCAGTCTTGCCGTCGGAGCTGATCAGGGCAATTTCATCCAGGAATCCTTTTTGGGCGCGCAGCAGCGGGATAACAGCTTTATCAATTGCCTTGGCATACTCCAAATTGCTGCCAACCTTTAAGGGTATAGTGGAAATGCGAGCAAACATAAGAACCTCCTCTCAAAAATTGAATGGCCGCAAATCACGCCTAAACGCGAGATGCTAACCTCTTTATTCTCGGCCACAGTGGGAATTGACTGCAGTGATCGTCATCACTCAGTGAGGTGACCGGCGATTCTTGTACCGGCGGGAGCGAGAGAATACATTACAGGCATCAGCTGCTAGTTTCTGGTAAGTCGGGTTGCCGGACAAATGGCATTCCCGTGTATCCCGGGGAATCTGCGGCCAGTTAACTCCGCCACTCTCATGGCAAACATTTCAACGCGGTCACGAGTTATTGGAAGGTAGATTTTCGAGCCCTCTTACCTCTTCGAGCCGCCTTCACCGTCTTTTCGCTGACCTTGGCTGACTTGGCCAGAGTTCTGATCGACACCCGACGAGCTTCAAGCTGGAGGATCGGGTCGGCGACTAAATGCCCAGTCTCATACGGCCTGTACTCCACGGTAAGGGGCTCAATCAAGCTGATGCCCTGCTCTCATTCCCACCGTCGGTCCATTTCCTTGCCGATGGATCGGAATGGAATGTAATTAAGTTTTTCCGCTCATTACTCCTGGTCAATTGCAGAAGTGGCGGGCTCCTACTGTTTGTTACGCCACAAAATTTTCAGCCCTTGAGGAATCTCTTTCCGGCATTTACCAGCAGCCTGGGCGCGCCCGCGCGGCGTCAATGCGCCGCTTGCTCGTCCAGCCACTGCTTCATGCGCGCTTCCAGGACGTTCAGCGGCACCGCGCCGTTTTCGAGCACGGCATCGTGAAATTTGCGGATGTCGAACTTTGCGCCGAGCCGCGCTTCGGCCTTGCGGCGCAGTTCGCGAATCTTGAGCTGCCCGAGCTTGTAGGCCAGGGCCTGGCCGGGCCACACGATGTAGCGGTCCACTTCGACGGTGACGTCTTGATCGGTCTTGCCGGTGTTCTCGCGGAAATAGTCGATGGCCTGCTGGCGGCTCCAGCCCATCGAGTGCATCCCGGTATCCGCCACCAGGCGCACCGCCCGCCACATCTCGTAAGCGAGCTGCCCGAATTTGGAATAGGGATCGCTGTAGAAGCCCATCTCCTCGCCCAGGCTTTCGGAATAGAGCCCCCAGCCCTCGGTAAACGCGGAGTAGCCCATGTGCCGGCGGAATTCCGGAACGTTTTCCAGCTCCTGTGCCAGGGCGATCTGCAGGTGGTGCCCCGGGACGGACTCGTGCATGGAGAGCGCTTCCATCTCCCACTTGGGGCGCGCTTCGAGCTTGTAGGTGTTCACGAAAAACTGGCCCGGGCGCCCGGCCTGCGGCGCGCCCGGCTGGTAATAGGCCGTCGTCTGCGAGGGCGCCTTGAAGGCCGGGATGGGCGTGACGCCGTAAGGCAGCCGCGGCAGCTTGCCGAAGAGCGGCGCGAGCTGCGGATCGATCTTCTTGGCGATGACGCGGTAGCCGTTCACCAGATCTTCCGGCTGACCGTAAAAAAAGCGCGGGTCGGTGCGCAGGAATTCGGTGAAGTCGTGGAAGCTGCCCCGGAAGCCGGAGGCGGCGATGACCTTATCCATCTCCGCGCGGATGCGCTGGACTTCGGCGAGACCGATTTCGTGGATCTGCTGCGGCGTCAGATTTGTGGTGGTCTGCCAGCGCACGCGAAACGCATACGCGGCCTTCCCGTCCGGCAGCGCCGTCGCCGCGATGCTTTCGCGGCACGCCGGGAGGTAACTCTCCGCGAAATAGTCGTGCAGCTTGCGGAAGGCCGGCGTCACGCCGCTGGTGTAAACCGTTTTCGCGCGTTCGGTCAGCCGCGTCCGCTCCGCCTCCGGAAAACCCGCCGGAAACTGCGTGAAGGGCGCGAGCAGCGCGCTCGCCAGCGAGTCGGCGGGAACCAGATCGGCCACCTGCTTCGGCAGATCGCGCAGCGGCACGCGTGGCGGGGTATAGCCGCGCTTCAACCCCTCCTGCAGCAGGGCCTGGGTCTGTTCGACCGCGCGGGGCAGCGCCTCCAGCCGCGCCAAAATGTCCTCGTAGTCGGCCACCGTGTGGTGCGGCATAAGGGCCAGCGTGCGGGCGGCCTGCGCTCCGATATTCTCCATCTGGTTCACCGGCATCCACAGATTGCGCTGCGCCACGCTCGCGAACGGCATGGGATCGTCGCCGTACTGCTGCCCCTCTTCCGCGGCCTCCAGAATCTGCCGGTAGAGGTCGTAGTTCAGGCGCTCGCTTTCCGGCAGGTCGGCGCGCGCGAAGGCCTGCAGCTGGGCCAGGCTGTCATCCAGCAGGCGCTTGCGCCGCGCGATCCCTTCCGGGGAATCGTCGGTCCAGCGGCGGTTCTGCCCGGGGAATCCCACCTCCGTGGCGATCTCCGGCGCCTCGGCCATCCAGCGCTTCCAGTCCTCCTCGAGATACCCGCGGAATTTGCGCGCGGCTTCCTGCGGCGCGCCCGCGGCGCTCTTGGCTTGCGCCATCGCCACGCGCGGCACGGCCAGCAGCCCGCCCGCAATCACCAGCGCCAGAATCAACAGAATGCGCATCACGCTTCCCTCCCCGCGCCGCGGGCTGGTTCTTTCGCGCGTTCCGCGGCCAGCAGCACGATCAGCCGCGCGGTCTCTTCGGCGTCCATGGCGGTGTTATCCACGAGCACGGCATCGGGAGCGCGCAGGAGCGGAGAGACCTTGCGCTCGCGGTCGCGCTGGTCGCGCTCGTGCACCTCGTCGAGCACTTCGTTCAGCGGCATCGTTTCGCCCTTTTCCTGGTGCTCTTTCCAGCGGCGCTCGGCGCGCACTTCCGGCGAAGCGTCCAGGAAAATTTTCAGCTCGGCGCGGGGAAAGACGACGGTGCCGATGTCCCGGCCCTCCATGACCACGCCGCCGCCGGCGCCGGCGCGCTGCTGCTCGGCCACCAGCACGGCGCGCACCCCGGCGATCGTCGCCAGGCGCGAGGCCGCCTGGGCCACCTGGTCCGTGCGGATCTCCGCGGTCACTTCGCGGCCGTCGAGAAACACGCGGTTCTTCACCCCCGCGGCGATCTGCTCCGGCGAGGCAGCGCGCAGCTCGACGTGCGTTTCCCGCGCCAGGGCGTCGAGCCGCGCTTCGTCTTCCAGAGGCACGCCGCGTTCCAGAGCCTTCAGCGCCAGGGCGCGGTACATCGCCCCGCTGTCCAGATACAGATATCCGAGCAACTCGGCGACGCGCCGCGCCACGCTACTCTTGCCCGAGCCCGCCGGGCCGTCAATCGCGATGGTGAGTTTGGCCATGAAGCGGCAGGGGAATCGTCGTTCAGTAGGCCACGATGTTCGAGCCGCAATCCACGTACAGCGTTTCGCCGGTGATGCCCGAGCCGCCGTCGGAGAGCAGGAAGCTGGCGGCGGCGCCGACCTCGCTGGGCTCGACGTTGCGCTTCAGCGGCGCGCGCTCGGCCTGGGCGCGAAGCATTTCGTTGAAGCCGGAGATGCCCCGGGAAGCCAGAGTCTTGAGGGGCCCGGCGGAAACGGCGTTGACGCGGATGTTCCGCGGGCCGAGGTCGTTGGCCAGATAGCGCACGGTGGCTTCCAGCGCGGCCTTGGCCACGCCCATGACGTTGTAGCGCGGCACGACTTTTTCCGCGCCGTAGTAGGTCATGGTGATGACGCTGCCGCCCGCGGTCATCAGCGGCGCCGCGCCGCGCGTCACCGCCACCAGCGAATAGACGCTGATGTCGTGGGCGATGCGGAAGCCCTCGCGCGAGGTGTCCACGAACGCGCCCTTGAGATCGGCTTCCGGCGCGAAGGCCACGCTGTGCACCAGGCCGTGCAGCACGCCGTAGCGCTCCTTGAGTTTGGCGAAGAGCTGGGTGATCTGCTCGTCGCTGGAGACGTCGCACAGGAAGCCCGCGGCGCCGGGGAGCTCGGCGATCAGCTCTTTGGCCTCCATCTCCAGGCGCTCGTTCTGGCAGGTGATGGCCAGTTGCCAGCCGTCGGCGTGGAGTTTCTGGGCGATGGCCCAGGCGATGCTGCGCTTGTTGGCCAGCCCGAAAACGACCGCAGTCTTTTTCGTATCCGTCATTCCGCTTCCCCCCGAGGGCGGGCCGCAGCCCGCATACTTATTACAAAGTTATATTCTACAACTCTAAATTCGCTGGAACGCCCGCTCGATCTCCTTCACCGAATAGCGCAGCACCACCGGGCGGCCGTGCGGGCAGCTCATCGGGGCGTCGGTGCGGGCCAGCTCCGCGAGCAGCCACTGCATCTTGGCCTGGTCCAGCGGCATGTTCACTTTAATGGCTGCGTGGCACGCCGTCGAGGCCGCAATTTTGGCCTGCAGCGTGGCGATGGAGATGGCCGCGTTTTCGCGCTCGAGGCCGTCGAGAATTTCCGTGAGCAACTGCTCGGCGTCGGTGGCGGCGATGCCCGCGGGCACGGCCTGGATGGCCACGCTGCGCGGGCCCATGGGCGCGACCTCGAAGCCGTTGGCGTTGAGCTCCTCGGCGATTTTTTCGAAGACCACCACCTGGCGCGGAGCCAGTTCTACCACCAGCGGCATGAGCATGCGCTGGCATTCGACTTTGCCGGCGCGGCGCGCTTCCAGGTGCTGCTCGAAGAGCACGCGCTCGTGGGCCACGTGCTGGTCGATGAGCCACAGGCCCTGCGCGTTGACCGCGACGATGAAGCTGGAGCTGACCTGGCCGAGGGGCTTGAGGTCGGCGATCTGCTCGGGGCTGGGCAGCGCGGCGGGGCCGTCGCCATAGGCCGCGCCGTTGGTGCCGGGCCAGTCCATCACTGGAGCGATGCGTGCGGCATTAGGAAACGCCGTGCCCGGCTCGAAAGAGAAGCGCTGCTCCACGGGCGGCAGCGGCGCGGCGGTCAGGTCGAATGCGCCGTAGCCGCCATCCGAGCCGGCGCCGGTGCCGCCATCGGAGCCGATGCCGGTGCCCACGCCCAGTTCGCCGATGGGAGGAATGATGGCGCGCGGCGGGCCTGGCAGCGCGCCTTCCGAAGTAGCAGCGCCTTGCGGCGCACCCTGCGGCGCACCGGGCACGCCGGCGGCCGCGGCGAAGCTGGCGATGGAGCGCGCTTTGGTGAGCGCCTGGCGGATGGCGTCGCGCGTGAAGTCATGCACGAACTGCGGATGGCGGAAGCGCACCTCGACCTTGGCGGGGTGCACGTTCACGTCCACCTCGTCGTAAGGCATCGCGAGGAACAGCAGCACCGCGGGAAAAACCGCGTGCGGGAGGATGTTGCGATAGGCCTCGTGAATGGCGTGCAGGATCAGGCGGTCGCGCACCAGGCGGCGGTTCACGAAGATGTAGATGCCGTTGCGGTTGGGGCGCTGCACTTCGGGGCGCGAGGTGAAGCCGGTGGCGGAGAGCGTGGCGGCTTCCTCGCCCGCTTCCAGCGCCGGCTCGGTGATCGCGGCGCGGAAGGGCGCGGAGGCCGCGGGAATCTCCACCAGTTCGTCGAGGGCCTGGCGGCCGAAGAGCTGGTAGACGCGGTCGGAGAGATGTTCGGCCGGGGGGCAGCTGACGATCTCCTGCGTGGGCGTTTTCAGGACGAAGTGGCGCTCGGGATTGGCGAGGGCGTAGTGGGTGACGAGCGAGGCGATGTGCCCCAGCTCGGTCGAATCGGACTTCAGGAAGTTGCGGCGCGCGGGCACGCAGTAGAAGATGTCGGCCACGCTGACGGTGGTTCCCGCGGGCAGCCCGGCGGGCTTCACGCCGACGAGCTTGCCGCCGGCGAATTCGATGCGCATGCCCTCGGCCTCTTCCTCGGCGCGCGTTTCGAGAAGCAGGCGGGAGACCGCGGCGATGGTGGGCAGGGCTTCGCCGCGAAAGCCGAGGGTGGAGATGGAGAGCAGGTCGTCGGCGGTGCGCAGCTTGCTGGTGGCGTGGCGCTCGAAGGCCAGCAGGGCGTCGTCGTGCATCATGCCGTGGCCGTCGTCAATGACGCGGATCATGCGCTTGCCGCCGGCCTCGACCTCGATGCGAATGGTCCGGGCGCCGGCGTCCAGAGCGTTTTCCAGCAGCTCCTTGACGACGGATGCCGGGCGCTCGACGACCTCGCCCGCGGCGATTTTGTTCGCCACCGCCTCCGGCAATATGCGTATGCGGCTCATTTTTCCTTGATGGCGATGCCCAATTGGTCGAGCTGGTCCTTGTCCACGTCGGAGGGCGACTCGGCCATGAGATCGACGGCGGCGGTGGTTTTGGCGAAGGCCACCACTTCGCGGATCGATTTTTCGCCGGCGAGGAGCATGACCACGCGGTCCATGCCCAGGGCGATGCCGCCGTGCGGCGGCGTGCCGTAGGTCAGGGCGTCGAGGAAGAAGCCGAAGCGGCGGCGCAACTGCTCTTCGCTGAGGCCGAGCGCTTTGAAGAGGCGCTCCTGAATGTCCTGGCGGTGGATACGGATGCTGCCGGAGCCGAGCTCGACGCCGTTGAGCACCAGGTCGTAGCCCTTGGA
>JAIQEV010000051.1 GCA_020073585.1 Terriglobia bacterium | reverse complement strand
GGGAAGATGCGGGTTGAGCGGACTTTTTTCTCGGCCAGGTGGCGTTGCAGTGAAGTCGGCAGCACTGATTTGTGGACGTTTGGGAACACGATTGGCATCCTGTTATTGCGCAGGATGGCGCCGGGCCACGGCGGTGGCCCGGGAAAGAACGCCGGTTTACCGGCCGGAGCCGGACTTGGTCTGCGGCTGCACATTGGCCTTGGGAATGCTCACATAGCCGCTGATCTGGTCCTTGGCTACTTTGTTGACGACCAGTTCCTGGGGAATGCGTGTGCCCGAGGTATAGAAGAAAATCGGCTCATTCAGAATCTGATTCTTCTTCTCGAAGCGCTTATCTTCGACCGTCACCGCCACGCTGAACAAGTTTTTCTTTTCGTTCGCGCCGCGGAGTTCCACGGTCACGTTGCCCACCTTCTGCGACTTGTTCTTGCCGGCGATGGTGAATTCGACGTACTCGCGCTCGCCGAGACGCCGCAGCTGGTCAATCTCTTCGTGGTTGCGGGCGATCAGCGTTCCCAGCTCGCTGCGCGCCATCTTCAGGTCTTCGCGAGTGGTGTCGAGATCGGTGCGCACCCCGCCGACCTTGGTATCCACGGTCTTGAGGTCGTTGGTGGTGGCCTTGGTGGCCAGTTCGCTCTTCACCGAAGTGTCCAGAGCGGTGAGTTGCTGCGCCGTCTCTTCGTGCACCTTGGTGGTTTCTTGCCGGGCGGCCTTAAGCTGGCCCTCGGTGATCTTCAGTTTCTTGGTGACGGCCTTCAGGTCGCCTTGCAGGTCGGTGTTGGCCTTTTCCGACTGCGTCAGGCGGTCCTTCAGCCCGGTCATATCCTGATCCACCTTCTGCTTGACGGCGGTGACCTGCGCATCAACCGCTTTCTGAGTGCTGTCCAGTTTCGTCGAAGCATTCCAGCCGGTGTACGCGCCCACAATGGCCAGCAAGCCGACAATGACTAGCGCCGGCAGCTGCCAGGATGGGCTGCTCTTTGTTTCCGCAAAAGTTTCTTCGGGCATAGATCTCTCTCCTCCAAGGAATATGTGGACGATATCCTCTCATAAAGAAGCATGTCGTGCGCCAAAAATTAACAATGCGGCTGCGCAATCTAAGTCCTGCGGTATCATAGAGATGCGATTTTTGCGGCCAACAGGGGGTAGGAAGAAAGGGTACTGGGTCCTGCAAAGTTTACAACTTGTGTGTGTTTTAGCGCGCCCCCAGGGTCTTTCGAACCACCGGAAATCAGTTGCACCCGCAAGGCTTTTCGCCTCGCAAGTTCAGGCCCCGGGAGTGAGCAGGCCGCGCGCGGCCAGTTCCTGTCCGAGTTGTGCGGACGATTCGAAGACCACTCCGGACATGCCCAGGCGCTGTGCGGCTTGCACATACTCCGCGATGTCGTCGATGTACAGCGCCTCCTCGGCGCGGACGCCGCAAGCGCGCAAGGCCTCTTCATAAATTCGCGGATCGGGCTTGCACACGCCCACCCCGCAGGAATAGATGCGCCGCGGAAAGTGGCGCAGCAGCGGGAAATGCGCCTCGAGATGCGCGACATGCAAAGGGTCGGTATTGGAAAGGACGGCGAGGCGAAAACGGCGGGCGAGTTGCGCGAGGGTCTCCTCGGGAACGAGCGGCTCCGGGGCCAGCGCGCGATTCCACACTTCGCAGAACTGCTCGAAACCGAGGTCCGTGCCGAGGCGCTGCGCCAATTGACGGTGCCACTCGGGGGGCGCCAGGCGGCCTTCCTGCCAGTCGCGCCAGCGCGGATGCCGCTCGATGGCCGCCCAGACTTCCTGGGGAGTGAGGCGCGTGCGTTCCGCCAGTCCGGCCAGGGCCGCGGAGACGTCCACGCGCACCAGAACGCGCCCGATATCGAAGATGACGGCGCGCAGAGCCGGCGTGGGCATCGCTCCAGCCCCGTTCATTTGCCTTCGGATGCGGGATGGGGAGTGGCGGACGATTTCGCGGCGCCCGCGCGGCGCGCGCGAAGGACTCCGATGATGGCCGGCAGGATGGAGAGCAGGATGACGACGGCGATGACGTAATGGATGCGCTGGCTGATATTCGGCACCGAGCGCCCCAGCAGGTAGCCGCCCAGAATCATGCTGCCGGTCCAGAAAATCCCCCCGAAGAAGTCGTAGACCAGGTAGCGGGCATAGGGCATGCCCGCGGCGCCGGCCACCGGCGGGCAGAAGGTGCGAATGATGGGCATGAAGCGGGCCAGGATGACCGTCTTGCCCCCGTATTTCTCGTAGAAATCGTGGGCCCGCAGCAGGTGGCTGCGGCGGAAGAAGAAGGAGTCCTCGCGGCGGTACAGGGCCTGGCCGGCGGTGCGCCCGATCCAGTAGCCGATCTGATCGCCGACGATGGCGCAGATCATCGCCGGAAATAGGAGCCACCAGAGGTGCAGCTTGTCCGCGGCGGCGAAGACTCCGGCGGTAACCAGCAGGGAATCGCCGGGCAGAAAGAAGCCCACGAAGAAACCGGTTTCGATGAAAACGATGGTGCAGACCAGCAGGGTCCCGCCCCAGCGGATCAGACCCTCGACGTCGTAGAGGGTGTGCAGCAGGCTTTGCAAGGTCTCGAGCACGGGGGCGGCATCCTCTGCACGGCCGCCCCGGGCGCCGTTGGCCCGGGCGGGCGCGCAAAAAAAGAGTTACCCATATACGGTAGCAGAAAATCGCGCGATTCTCTCCGCATTCCGCCCCGCTAGTACTTTTGTCCCAGGCGATTACCCCGCGCGTGCTATTGGCGGCGACCGCTGACTCCGCCAAGCTAAGGCTGCCGGCGAAGCGGATCTGCGAAAGTGTGCATAACATGACGGACAGTCGCTACCAACTGTGGGTCGGGAAAACCGTGATTTTGCAGGTGACTCTCGGCGACATCAAGGTGCCCCTGCGCGGACGGCTTGTGGGCGAAGCGCGCGATGCGCTGCGCATGCGCGTCGGCGACGGCTGGGATGTGGACATTTACAAATCCATGATTGTCGCGGTAGAAGAGGACACGCGGGCCTTTCAAACTGCTTGAAGCGGATCGGCCAGCCGTGTTGACCGCTTCGCGGTCACACGTGAAGTTGACCGCTTCGCGGTCACACGGGAAAACGAGCGAATTTCTCCGGCCCAGCATAGTCTCAATCCTCCGGCCCCGGGGCTTCTGAGGGTGAAGCCCCGGGGTTTTTCTTTTGGGAGAGTGAAAACCGGCTGGAGATCTGCGCTACGCGGGCCAGACGCCGGCGGTGAAGGATTTGAGGGTGCGGAAGCCCAGCGATTCGTAGAGCCGCACGGCCGGGGAATTCACCGCCGTGACGGTGAGCGTCAGCTCGTGGAACTTCATGGCCCGCAGGGTGTCGATGGCGGTCTGCATGAGCGAGCGCCCCAGGCCGTGCCCCTGATGACCGGGCAGGACGCAGATCTGCGTGGTGTGCCCCACGCCGGGCGCCACCTCCGACGTCAGCACCGCGCCCAGCAGCTCCTCGCTGCCCGGCTGGCGCAGCAGGTACGACGCGCCGGGCACGAACTGGCCGCAGCCGGGCAGGTGAATGATGTTCTTCAGAAAGCGCAGGGCCCCGTCGCGCGAGCGATATTGATCGTTGATCTCCCCGTCCACATGATCGGCGTACGCCAGATGGATGAGCCGGGCGCAGGGCTCGAAGAAGCGGTCGCTCCAATGCTCCAGACGCAGGCCGGGGGAGAGCGGAGGGGGCTGCTTGGCGGCTTCCTCGAGCCGCAACAGCATGAACTGCCGGGTGTACAGGCGGAAGCCCTGCTCGCGCAAGGTCTGATCCACGGGGCCGCCGAAGGGCATGAGTTGGGTCTCGATGCGCGAGAGGTGCGGCAACGCGCGCAGGGAAAAGAGGACCTCCTCGAGCAGTTGCCGCCCGATGGCCTCCTGCGGGTAGCGCGGCGAGACGAACAGGCCCCCCACCAGCCCTTTCTGCTCCTCCAAAACGTAGAAGGAATATCCGGCGGGATCGTCGCCTTCGAAGGCCACGCAGCCGGCCAGGGCATGGGCGTCCAGAAACCGCCGGATCAGCTCCATGGCGGTGCCATAGTCCCAGTGCAGTTCTTCCCGCCAATGGCGCGCCTCTTCCCGGAGCAGGCTTTCGATCCGGGGGGCGGTAACTTGCCGCAAGTCGACGATGCGCATGGCCGTGGCGCGGGGAACCGGGAAAGCGCCCGCAGGACCATGATAGCCGATTCGGGGGCCGTGCACAGGCGCGCACGCCCAATTGTGTTGTCTGCGGAAGCGTGTACCAGTTGTGATACGCTTTTCTCCGGAATTTGGAGAATACGGAGTACTGCAAACCGCGCGGCCGTTGGACGGACCAAATCCGGGGCCCGAACGGAGCGTTCCACACAGCGCATGTCCATCCTTTTCGAGCTTCGCTACCCGACGCGTTGGTACAGCAAGCTTCTTGCTGTGGCTGTGGTTCTCGTTCTGTTCACCGTGCTGGCGACCGCCGCGGTCTCCGGTTTCCTCCTCTACCGCATGGTCAAGCCGGATCGCACCAGCTCCGAAATCAACATCCAGAGTTTTCCGGGGCGGCCGGAGGTCGTGCATTTTACGGTGGCGGGCCTCGGCGACCGCGAGGGCTGGTTCTTCCCGGGTTTGCGAGGGGCGCCGACGATCGTGCTCTGCCACGGCTATCAATCGAGCCGCGGCGAGCTGCTGACCCTGGTTTCCGCGTTGCAGGACCACCAGTACAACGCCTTCGTCTTCGATTTCGCCGGACACGGCAAGAGCGCCGGGGTCACCACCTTCGGCTACCGCGAAGCGGCGGAACTGCGCGCAGGCATTGACGCCCTGGCGCAACGCAGCGACGTGGATTCCAATCGCTTTGGTGTCTGGGGCTACAATCTCGGCGCCTACGCCGCGCTGCGCGAGGCCCAGGACGACAAGCGCATCCGCGCCCTGGTGCTGGACTCGGTCTACGACCGGCCCGACCAGATGGTCAAGGTGCAGATCCAAAAAACCGGGCTGGCGGGTTTTCCCCTGATGGTGCGTTCCGCGCAGTTCAGCTTCCGCTGGATGAACACCGAGTACCGCGACGCTCTCCCGCTTTCCAAAAATCTGCCGAAGCTCGCGGGCGTGCCCAAGCTCTTTGTCCAGGCGCTGGACAATCCGGAGCTTGCCGCGACCACCTGGCAGCTCTTCGTGCAGGCCCCTGCGCCGAGCGAGCAGGCCATCCTGCCCCACGGCGACTTCGCCAGCATGGGCGATGACGACCGCAAGGACTACGAGAACCGCATCGTCAGCTTCTTTCTGTTGCACCTGCCCCCCGTGCGTTCCGCCTCCCGCTGAGCGGCTCGTTTCCCGGCTTGCCGCGGAAATCGTGACCTGCGCCGCCGCGCCTGTTAGACTTTTTCCATGCGCGATACCTGGAGCCCGGACACCTACAACCGTTTTAAGGAGCAGCGCAGCCAGCCCTTCTACGACCTGTGCGCCATGGTCCAGGCGCGCCCGGGAATGCGCGTGCTGGACCTGGGCTGCGGCCCGGGGGACATGACCCGCTATCTCCACGAAAAACTGGCCGCGCGCGAGACCCTGGGGCTGGACGCCTCGGACAACATGCTGGCGCAGGCCCGGCCCCGGGAAGGGAACGGCTTGCGCTTTGTGCGGGGCAAGATCGAAGAGTTGGACGTACCCGGCGAGTTTGACGTGATTTTTTCCAATGCCGCGCTGCAGTGGGTGGAAAACCACGAGGCGCTGTTCGAAAAATTCGCCGCGCGCCTCACGCCCGGCGGGCAGCTTGCCGTGCAGATGCCGTACAACGAAAAGTCCGAATTTCACCGCGCCGCGCGCGATGCCGCCGCGGAGTTCCGCGAGCCCCTCGGCGGCTACGTGCGCCATTTGGTGGCCCTGGCCCCGGAAGTGTATTCGCAACTGCTCCACCGCCTGGGCTTCGCCGAGCAGAAGGTGCTCCTGCGCATCTACCCGCACGAATTGCCCTCGCTGGATGCGGTGGTGGAGTTTTATCGCGGGTCGCTGCTCACCGCCTACGAAGCGCGCCTCGATGCGGCGGCGTATGAGCGCTTCGTCGCCCGCTACGGCGAAATCCTGCACCAGCGCTATGCCGACGCCCGGCCCTTCTTCTTCCCGTTCCCGCGCATTCTGCTGTGGGGCCGAAAGAGTCCCCGGGCGTAATCGGCTATTTCTTCGGTCCCGGAGCCGGCGGCTGGCCGGCTTCGTCCGCACCCAGCGTCCTCACGAGGTTTCTGCGAGGGGTTGCCATGCCGAGAAGCTGGTACGCGATGCCGTGCTCCCGGAGGGCCGCCAGGCCGGCGCCGGAAGCAAACACATAGCTGGGTGTGGGGCTAGCGGGCGTCCATTCCGGCAGTTCCCGGTGAAAATAGAAGTTCAAGGCGTATTGCCAGCTGCGATCCATCCGCGCCGTGAAGACGTTTTGCGGCGCCGGATCCGCGGCTAAGACCATCCGTACCGTTTTGCGCGGCGTTAGATACCCATCCATCGTCGGCAACTGCCAGTGTTCGATGGCCTGCACGAGGAGGACCACCGCAAGCACGCTGGAAAGCAAAGCTGCGTTCCTTCTTCGTGCGCCGATCAAAGCCGCGAGGGCCAGCGTTTCCCCGATGATGATGAGCAGGAGTGCGTACTTGTATCCGTGGGGTGGGGAAGGTTTGAAGTTCGCGTGCTCGTAGAAATTGGAGACGAGTAAGGCCAGCGCAAGAAACACCGGCGTCAGCGCAATCCACTCGAGGCCCCAGCGAGACCTCCTGCTGGTGCTGCGCAGCAGCTCCATTGCGCTCCGGCAGGCCAGCAAGACCAGGGGGGGAATCGCGGGAAGAATGTAGCCGGGGAGCTTGGATTTGGAAAGCGAGAAAAACGCGATGGGGAAGAGCGCCCAGCAGAGCATCAGAATGCCGCGGGATCCGGGCCGGGACCCGGCGCGGAGACCTTTCACGGCTTTGCCGAGCATGGGGACGATGAGCAGCGTCCACGGAAAGACGGCGAGTGCTACGATCGGGAGGTAATACCAGAACGGCTGGATGTGGCGAAATTCGGGCGTGAGATAGCGTTTGAAATTGTGCTCGATGATGAAGACCCGGAAGAAGTCGGGATTGCGCCGCGCGCAGAGGATGTACCAGGGCAGCGCCGTGGCGAAGAAGGCGGCCAGCGCGGCGGGGTGAAAAAGGCGGAAGGCGTCGCGCCAGCGCCTGGTGAAGACCGCCCAGAAGAAGACGGCGCCGCCGGAGAGGATGACGGCGGCGGGGCCCTTGGCGAGTACCGCCGCGCCGAGGAAGAAGCCGAAGGCCAGGAGCGCGAGCCAGGGCGTGGGCTGGGGCGATGTATCGCTGGTGTCGCGCGTGAGACCGAGGATCACCGCAGCGGCGGCCATGGCGATCGTGAGCATGCCGCTGAAAGGCATGTCCGTGGCGGCGGCGTGCGAGAAGCCGATCATGCCCACGCTGGTGGGCAGCAGCAGGAGCAGCCAGCGCGCGGTCTCCGCGCCGTACAGGCGCCAGGCCAGCCAGGCCAGCGCCAGCGTGGCCAGCAGCGCGGACACTGCGGAAGGCAGCCGGGCCGCGGCTTCGCTGACCCCGAAAAGTTTGAAGCTGAGCGCTCCGCCCCAATAGTAGAGCACCGGCTTCTCGAACCACGGCTGGCCGTAGAGCCGCGGCGTCACCCAGTCGCCGCTCTCGGCCATCCCCCGGGCGATCCACGCGTAGCGCGGCTCGTCCGGCCCGACGAAGCCGATGGCCCCGAGCTGGCTGAAGTAGCAGACGTAGAGCGTGGCGGCGATGAGCGCGCCCCAGCCGATCTTGGCCGCGCGGCGCAGCGGCGTTTCCGGCGAAGCTGGCATGGGTGCGCTCATGAGCGGGAGCGGCCAGTCTAGCATCGCCGGCGTTTCGCGTCAGCCCGCGCCTTCCGCTATTCTGAGAAAGCCGTGGCGTCCCGGCGGCGCGGCCGGCGCAGTTCGAACTGGCCAGCGGGAACGCGGAGAATGCATACTGACGGGAGCGGGCCGCTGTGCGCCCGCACAAGCGGAGCATGAGAGAAAGCCTCGAATTCGGCGCGGTGTGGCTGCTGTTGCGGCTGCTGGGGGCGCTGCCGCGGCCGGTGGCCCGCGCCCTGGCCACGGGGGTGACCCGCGGGCTGCTGCGGTTTCTGCCGAAGCTGCGCAAGACCGCGCTGTTCAATCTGCGCCTGGCGTTCCCGGAGTGGAGCGAAGCGCAGCGCCGCGCGGTGGTCGGCAAGATGGCCCGGCAACTGGGCTGGATGGCCGTGGAGTTCGCCCGCTTCCCGCGCCTGACCCCGGAGAACATCGAGCAATTGGTCCTGCTCGACGGGCAGGAGAACTATCTGGCCGGGCGCAGCCGCGGCAAGGGCGTGCTGGTCCTGACCGGGCACCTCGGGGCCTGGGAGCTGTCGTCGTTCGCGCACGCGCGCTTCGGCTTCCCGCTGCATTTCATGGCCCGCCCGCTGGACAATCCCCGCGTGGATGCGCTCGTCAACCGCTACCGCGGCCTTAGCGGCAATCGCCCCATCTTCAAGAACGAATCGGCGCGGGCCACGCTGAAGATCCTGCGCGAGGCCGGCACCATCGGCATCCTCGCGGACCAGAACACCATGCCGGAAGAGGGCGTCTTCGTGGATTTCTTCGGCACCCCGGCCTGCACCACGGCGGGCATTGCCCGCGTGGCCCTGCACACCGGCGCCGCGGTGGTGCCGGGCTATGCCTGCTGGGACGCGAGCATCCGCAAGTACCGCCTGCGCTTCGAGCCCCCGCTGGAGTTGCTGCGCACCGGCGATCCGGAGCGCGACATCCGGGAAAACACCGCGCGCTTCGCGAAAGTGCTCGAAGGGATCATCCGCAGGCATCCCGATCAGTGGGTGTGGGTGCATGCGCGCTGGAAAACGCGTCCGCCGGGCGAGCCGCCGCTGTATCCTTTTCTGCGGTGACCGCACAGCGGTCAACTTCTCGAGCGAGGCGCCGCACGCGCGGCGAGGCAAGGGGGCAGTCATGGGCAAGACCGCACGCGAGCTGGCCGAAGCGCTCGGCCTGCACCTGGAAGGTGACGGGAACGTGCTGCTGCGCGGCGTCGCCGCGCCGGAGCGCGCGGGTCCGCACGAGTTGATCTATCTGGACGCGGAGAAGTATGCCGCGCGCGCGCAAGCTTCCGCGGCCTTGTGCGCCATCGTTCCCGAAGCGGCCCCGCTGCCCGGAAAGACCCTGCTGCGCTGCACCAAGCCGAAGGCCGCGTTTGCCCGCGCCGCGGCGCTCTTGCTCGAGCCCCCGCTGATCGCCGCGGGCATTCACTCGACCGCGCTCATCGCGGCCTCCGCGCGCATCAGCCGCGGCGTCGCCGTGGGCCCCTACGCCGTGGTGGAAGAAGACGCCTTCCTGGGCGAGGGCGCGCAGCTCGGCGCGCACTGCGTGGTGGGGCGGGGAAGCTGGATCGGCAGCGGCTGCCGCCTGCATCCGCGCGTGACCCTCTATCCCGGCGTGCGCCTGGGCGACCGCGTGGAAGTGCATGCCGGCGCGGTGCTCGGCGCGGACGGTTTCGGCTACTCCTACAGCGACGGCCGCCACTGGAAATTTCCGCAGATCGGAATCGTGGAGATCGGCGACGACGTGGAGATCGGCGCCAATGCCACCATCGACCGCGGCTCCCTGGGCGACACGCGCATCGCCGGCGGCGTGAAGCTCGATAATCTCGTGCATGTGGCCCACAACGTGGAGATCGGCGCGCACACCGTGATCGCCGCGCAGACCGGCATTTCCGGCTCCTGCGTCCTGGGCCACCACGTGCTCCTCGGCGGTCAGGTGGGCATGGGCGAGCACTGCACCATCGAGGACGGAGCGATCGCCGGCGGGCAAGCAGGCATTCTCAACGGCAAGACCATCCGCAGCGGGCAGACCGTGTGGGGCACGCCCGCGCGCCCGCTCGCGAAGTTCAAGGAGCAGTATGCCTGGCTCGGCCGGCTGCCGGAACTGGCTGAGCGCCTGAAGCGCCTGGAGCGTCAAATCCTGAAGCCCTAAGGCCGCGCGAGCGAAGATGAGCTTAATGACCAGCGAAACACAAACGCGTGTCGTGGTCGTGGGCGGACACACCCGCAGCATCGGCAAGACGCAACTGGTCTGCGACCTGATCTCCGCGTTCCCCGAGGCCCAGTGGATCGCGGGCAAGATCACCCAGTACGGCCACGGCGTCTGCGCGCAGAACGGCGAAAACTGCGGCTGCGCTCCCGCGGACCACGCCGCAGCCCTGGATTGGGAGACCCGCGCGGACACCGGCACGGACTCCTCGCGCTTCCTGGCCGTGGGGGCGCGGCGCGCCTTCTGGTTGCGCACCAAGCAGGGCTACCTGGCCGAAGGCCTGCCGCTGCTGCGCGCGGCGCTGCAGCAAGCCGCCGCGGATAGCGGCCCCGGGCCGCGCAACGTCATCCTGGAAAGCAACTCGCTGCTGCAATTCCTCAAGCCCGCGCTCTATCTGGTGGTGCTCGCGCCGCGCCTGGCGGACTTCAAGGACTCGGCGCGGCTGGTCCTGGACCGCGCGGACGCCGTGGTGCTGCGCGATCCTTTGCCGGAGCCGGCCGGGAGCGCGGCGGATGCGGCTCCCGCCTGGCGCGGCGTGCCGCTGCAGTTGCTGCGCGCCAAACGCTGCTTCCTGCAGCGGGAAGCAGAGCCCTTGCCGGAGGGTCTGCGCGGGCTGGTCCAGGGGCTGTTGCAGCTCGGGACCGCGGCCGCGCTCTGATACCAAACGGTACCGCAACGGCATCTTAGCCGTTGACCACCAGCGCAAACACAGCGATAATTTCTCAGGTCGCGTGGTTCGGAATTCCGCGCGGGTGTGTTCTTACGGGGAAGTGATTCGCAGGGCGGCAGTTAGTGAGCGTCCGCCGCTGCCCCCTCCATCTAGAATGGAGCAGGGCATACACTCGCTTGGGGGGAATTGAGCTTGGCTGTAGGCACGAGAATTGATCTGGAAGTCCGCCTTCCTGCCGCTCCCGTGGAGACTGCGGCGGGCTGGGGCGGCCGTCTGGAACAGGCGATTGAGCGCGGCGCCAATCACCTCCTTTCGCTCCAGACGGAAGAGGGCTACTGGCTCGGCGAGCTGGAAGCCGACACCACCCTCGAGTCCGATTACATTTACTACCTCCACGTTCTGGGGAAGGCCGATCCGCAGCGCATCGCCAAGCTGGCGAATTACGTGCGCCGGCGCCAGCTCCCGGACGGCGGCTGGAACATCTATCCCAGCGGGCCGGCCGAGCTCAACGCCACGGCCAAGGCCTACTTCGCGCTGAAGCTGGCGGGCGACGCGCCGGATGCCCTGCACATGACGCGCGCGCGGGAAACGGTGCACCGCCTGGGCGGCCTGGAACACAGCAACTCCTACGTGCGTTTCTACCTGGCCCTGGTGGGTGCGGTGGGCTGGGATCTGGTGCCCGCGATTCCGCCGGAGATGATGCTCCTGCCGAACTGGTTCATCCTCAACATTTACGAGATGTCCTCGTGGACTCGCGGCATCGTCATCCCCATGGCCATCCTCTCCACCCTGCGCCCGGAGTGGCGCCTGCCCGAGCAGGCCCGCGTGGACGAATTGTTCCGCGACCCCTCGCAGAAGCGCGCGGCCTTCGACTGGAGCAAGCAGCTCCTTTCCTGGAAAAACTTTTTCCTGGCCCTGGATCGCGCCCTCAAGCTCTACGAGAAGCTGCCTTGGAAGCCCCTGCGCCAGCGCGCCTTGCGCGAAGCGAAGTCCTGGATGCTCGCGCATCTCGAGCGCAGCGACGGCCTCGCGGCCATCTACCCGGCGATGATGAACTCCATCTTCGCGCTGATGGCCCTGGGGCACGGCCCGGACGACCCGCTGACCGCGCGCGAGATCCGCGAGTTCGCGCGCTTCGAGATCGAAGAGGGCGACACCATCCGCCTGCAGCCCTGCGTCTCCCCGGTATGGGACACCTGCATCGCCATGGTGGCCCTGGAAGAGGCCGGCTTGCCCGCCGATCATCCGGCGCTGGTGAAGGCCGCGGACTGGATCCTCTCCAAGCAGGTGCTCGGTCCGGGCGACTGGCAGGTCATGAACAAGGACGCCGAGCCCGGCGGCTGGGCCTTCGAGTTCCGTAACGACTGGTATCCGGACGTGGACGACACCGCCTTCGTCCTCATGGCCCTGCAGCGCGTGAACTTTCCCGACCCCGCGCGCATGGAAAAGTCCGTGCGCCTCGGCATCCAGTGGCTGCTGAGCATGCAGAACAAGGACGGCGGCTGGGGCGCCTTCGACCGCGACAACAATCACCAGCTCCTGGTCAATATTCCCTTCGCCGACCACAACGCCATGATCGATCCTTCCACTGCGGACGTGACCGCGCGCGTCGTCGAGTGCCTGGGCCGCTTCGGCTGGCCCGCGCAGCACCCCGCGGTGCGCCGCGCCGTGCAGTTTCTGCTGCGGGACCAGTGCGAAGACGGCGCGTGGTTCGGCCGCTGGGGCGTCAACTACGTTTACGGCACTGGCGGCGTGCTGCGCGCCCTGGAAACCGTTTCCCTCACCGCCCAGGACTATTGCCAGCGCGGGGTGCGCTGGCTGCGCGCCGTGCAGAAACCCGACGGCAGCTTCGGCGAGTCCTTGCGCTCCTATCACGAGCCGGAGACCCGGGGGCAGGGCAACTCCACGCCCTCGCAGACCGCCTGGGGCCTGATCGGCTTGCTGGCCGCGGCCGGCGCTCAGGACCCGGCGGCCCTGAAAGCGGTTTCTTCTCTCTTGAGCCAGCAGAGCCCCGACGGCTCGTTCGCCGAGGGCGATTTTACGGGCACTGGTTTCCCGGGCGTGTTCTACCTGAAGTATCACCTGTACCGCAACACTTTCCCGCTGTATGCCCTGGCGCGCTTCCGCAACCGGACGCACCAGGCCGCGGAATTCCGGGCGCTGACTTTCCGCCCCGAAGAGTTCCGCCTGCGCAGCGGATTCCAGGGGGCTGAATGAGATTTCCGTTGAAGATGACCGCGAATCTGACCAAGTACATCGCGGCTAAGAAGATCGGCGGCGTGAAGAAGTTTCCGCTGGTGATGATGCTCGAGCCGCTGCACGCCTGCAACCTCACCTGCACCGGCTGCGGCCGCATCCGCGAATACAAGAGCACCATCAACGAGATCATGAGCGTCGAGCAGTGCCTGGCCGCCGCCGACGAGTGCGGCGCGCCCATCGTCTCCATCTGCGGCGGCGAGCCCCTGATCTATCCGGAAATCGGCCGCCTGACCCGGGAACTCCTGGACCGCGGCCGGCACATCTACCTGTGCACCAACGGCATGTTCATCCGCAAGCGCATGCACGAGTTCAAGCCCACCTCCAGCTTCTTCTGGAACGTGCACCTGGACGGCATGGAGCGCACCCACGACCTGTGCGTGGAGCGCGACGGCGTCTTCCGCGACGCCGTAGAAGGCATCAAGGCCGCCAAGGCCGCGGGCTTCCTGGTCTGTTCCAACACCACCATCTACAAAGAGACCGACTTGAGCGAGGTCGCCGAGCTCTTCGAATATCTCTACGAGCTGGGCGTGGACGGCTACATGATCTCCCCGGCCTATTCCTATTCCGCCGTGGCCACCCAGGACATCTTCCTGACTCGCGACGACATCGTGAACAAGTTCCGCGACGCCCAGGCCGTCCTCGACAAGTACAACGTCATGATGTCCCCCATCTACTACGAATTCCTGCGCGGCGAGCGCCAGCTCGAGTGCGTCGCCTGGGGCACCCCCACCTACAACCCCAAGGGCTGGAAGGCGCCCTGCTATCCCATGACCGACGGGCACCACGCCACCTTCAAGGATTTCCTCGAGAAGACCAATTGGGACAGCTACGGCCCGGGCCGCGATCCCCGCTGCCAGGACTGCATGATGCACGTCGGCTTCGAGCCCTCCGCCGTGCTCGGCGGGAATTCCAAGCTGGGCGATACCTGGAAGCTGCTCTCCTGGCAGCTCTCCGGTAGCCTAGGCGGCGCGCGCGGCAAAGGCCAGTCCGCGAACGGTCGTTCCAGCGGCTCCTCGAACGGCAATGGACATTCCAACGGCCACGCGGCCGTGACGCCTCCGCCGGCGGAAGAGCTGGTCTCCTCCGACGGGCGCCTGCGAGTTCTATGACCACGTTAGTGACGGGCGCCGCGGGCTTCCTGGGAAGCCACGTGGCGCGGCAACTGGTGGCGCGTGGCGACGCCGTCCGTGTGCTTCTCCGTCCCTCCAGCACCAACCGGGCCATCTCCGATCTCTCCCTCGAATACGTCACCGGCGACCTGCGCGATCCGGCTTCCTTGGACCGCGCCATGCGCGGCGTGCGCCGCGTCTTCCACGTGGCCGCCGATTACCGCCTGTGGGCCCGGCGTTCCAGCGAGATCTACGAATCCAACGTCACCGGCACGCGCAACCTCCTGCAGGCCGCCAGGCGCGCCGGCGTCGAGCAATTGATCTACACCAGCACGGTGGCCACCATCGCCGTGGACCGTCCGGAACTCCCCGACGAAGCCACCGACGCCGCGCTCGAAGAGATGGTCGGACATTACAAGCGCTCCAAGTGGCAAGCGGAGCGGGAAGTCCTGCAAGCCGCGCAGGAAGGTCTCCCGGTAATCGTGGCCATGCCCACCACCCCCGTGGGCCCGGGCGACTGGAAGCCCACCCCCACCGGAAAGATCATCGTCGATTTCCTGAACGGGCGAATGCCCGGGTACGTCGAGACCGGCCTGAACTTCGTGGGCGTCGAGGATTGCGCCGCGGGGCATCTGCTGGTGGCGGAGAAGGGCCAAGTGGGCCAGCGCTACCTGCTGGGCGCGGAAAACCTCACCCTCAAGCAGGTGCTCGACACTCTGGCCCGGATCACCGGCCTGCCCGCGCCGAAGCACAAGATTCCGCACGGCCTGGCCCTCTGCGCGGCCTATGCCGACACCATTTTTTCGCGCCTCACCTTCCGTGAGCCGGCCATTCCCGTGGAAGGCGTGAAGATCGCGCAGCACATGATGTTCGTGGACTGCGCGCGCACCCAGCGCGAACTGGGCTTCCGGCCCGGGCCGGTGGCCGCGGCCCTCGAGCGCGCCGTGCGCTGGTACGAAGCCAACGGCTACATCACCGGCCGCGCCGCGAAGCGTTTGGCGCGGGCCCGCGCGGCTTAGAAGTATCTCCGGTTGGGAGACCGGCATCAGAGAGTAGCAGGCGTATGCGAGTCCTCGTCACCTTCGCCGTTGCAGCCGAATTCGCCCCCTGGCGCGCTCGCCACGCTTTTCTTCGCCCGCGCCCGCAAGCTTCGCAGCGCCAGCCGGACTGTGCCCTGTTCACCGCGACCATTGCTGCGGCGGAGGTCGGCGTTCTTCTCACCGGCATGGGCCGGGAAAGCGCGCTGCGCGCCATGAACAGCGTGGCCCTGGACAGCTACGATCTTTGTATCTCGACCGGGCTGGCCGGCGCATTGGATGCGGCCTGGCGCCCCGGGGAGATCGCCGCCGGGCGCAGCGTCGCTCTGGCCGGCGGCCCGCGCCGCTTGCCCAGCGATGGCGGCCTGCTCGATTGCGCCGTCTCCTGCGGCGCGCGGCCCGTGGATCTTTTTCTGACTTCGGAAACGATTGCGGCCACGGGCGGAGAAAAACAGGCGCTCGGCGCCTTTGGGAACATCGTCGAAATGGAAAGTTTTCATGTGCTGGAGGCGGCCGGCGCGGCGCGCGTGCCGGCCGTGGCGCTGCGCGCGATCAGCGACACCCTGACGGAGGACCTGCCTCTCGATTTTCAGCGCGTTTTGGACTCCCGCGGCCGCGTTCGCGTCGGCCGCATGATGGCGGAACTCGCCCTGCACCCGCAGCGCATCCCCGCCCTGGTCCGCTTTGGAAGGCAAAGCCGCTCAGCGGCCGAATCCCTGGCGGATTTTCTCGACCGCTACGTCCCCGCGCTGGCGGGAGGCTGGCATCGCTTGAGCGCGGCCGGCGTGGAAGAGGTTTCCGCGACATGAGCCGGACCGGAGCCACACTCGATCCGCGGGCGGCGCTGGGGCCGGTGCCCAGAACCATGCGCGCGGGGGTCTACCGCGGCAAGGGCATCGTCCGCGTGGAAGAGGTGCCGGTGCCCGAACTGGGCGACGGCGAAGTGCTCATCAAGGTCGCCTGCTGCGGAATCTGCGGCACCGACATCAAGAAAATTTTTCACGCCTACGTCCAGCCGCCCCAGATTCTCGGCCACGAAGTCACCGGCACGGTCGTCGCCGTGGGGCCCGGCGTCACCCGGTGGAAGCCCGGCGACCGGGTCATGAGTTTCCACCATATCCCCTGCGGAACCTGCTTCTATTGCCGGAAGCGCCTGTTCTCGCAGTGCCCGCGCTACAAGACCACCGGCTTGACCGCGGGCTTCACACCCAATGGCGGGGGCTTCGCGGAGTACGTGAAGGCCATGCCCTGGGTGGCGGAGCGCGGGATCGTGGCCCTGCCCGCCGGGGTCAGCTTCGAGCAGGCCACCTTCATCGAGCCGGTGAACACCATCGTCAAGGCCATCCAGAAGGCCCGGGTGGCCGCCGGCGAAACGGTCCTGGTGATCGGCTGCGGCCCGGTGGGACTCCTGTTGCTGATGGTTAGCCACCTGGAGGGCGCAAAGTTGTACACTAGCGATCCTATGGCCGAGCGCCGCGCCAAGAGCCTGCTCCTGGGGGCCAGCGCGTCGTTTGACCCTGGCGGTGGTAAGCTAGTGGACGAGATCCAGGCCCGCACGGAAGGCCGCGGGGCGGACGCGGTTCTTGTTGCTGTGCCGCATCCCGCGGTTGTGGTAGAAGCATTAGCAGCGGCGCGGCCCGGCGGCCGGGTTCTGCTGTTCGCGGCGAATGATCCGGTGACGAAGATCGAATTTCCCGCGGCGGCCGTGGGCATCGACGAGAAAGAGATTCTCGGCAGCTACAGCGCGGCCGTGGACATTCAGGAGCCCGCGGCGGCCCTGGTGCTCTCTGGGAAATTGCCGGTAATGGAATTGGTTACGCACCGCTTTTCTCTGGATAGAATCCAGGAGGGGCTGGAGCTGGCGGCCCGGCCGACCGCCGAGTCGCTGAAGGTTTTGATTACGCACACGTGAACACAACGGCACAAAAGAAGCTGGAGATTGCCGACGGGCAGAAAGCGCCCCTGGCGCCGCACCCCCAGGTGCCCGCGCTGATGACTGCGGCGGTGCTCTACGGCAGCGAAGACCTGCGCGTCGAGCAGATCGCCGTGCCCAAGCTGGCCGCCGACGAAGTGCTCCTGCGCGTGTGCATCGCCCTGACCGACGGCACCGACCTCAAGGTCTGGAAGCGCGGCTATCACGCGCGCATGATTCAGCCCCCTGCGGTTTTCGGCCACGAAGTGGTGGGCGAAATCGTGCGCAAGGGCCGCGATGTCGAGCCCCGCTGGGAACTGGGCATGCGCGTGGTGGCCGCGAACTCCGCGCCCTGCCTGCGCTGTTACCAGTGCCGCTGCGGCCAGGAAAACCTTTGCGCGGACCTGCTCTTCAACAACGGCGCGTACGCCGAGTACATGCGCATTCCCGGGCGCATCGTGCGCGAAAACATGCTCGAGGTCCCCGAAAAAGTCACCGACCAGGACGCCGCCCAGGTTGAGCCGCTGGCCTGCGTGCTGCGCGGCATCCATGAAATGGACGCCCGCGTCGGCGACACCGTCGCGGTCATCGGCTGCGGACCCATCGGCTTGAAATTCATCCGCATGCTCTCCCGCCGCGGCCTGCGCGTGATCGCCCTGGCCCGCCGCGCCGCGCCCCTCGAGGTGGCCCGGCGCATGGGCGCGGCCGCCACCGTCAACACTTCCGAAGTGCCCGACCCGGTCGTCGCCGTCCGCGATTTGACCGAAGATCGCCGCGGGCCGGACGGCGTGGTGGAAGCCGCCGGCAATACCACCACCTGGCAATGGGCGCTGCAGATGGTGCGCCGCGGCGGCGTGGTCAATCTTTTCAGCGGTCTGCCCGGCGGCACCAAGGTGGAAATCGAGCCCGCGGCCATCCACTACTCGGAGATCCGCATGATCTCCCCGTTCCACCACACCCCGCGTTTCATCCGCGAAGCCCTCGAGGCCATTCGCCGCGGCGACGTGCTGGCCCGGGACTTCGTGACCGAGGAGATCCGCCTCGTGGATCTGCCCCAGGCCTTCCAGAAAATGAAGTCGCGCAGCGGCGAGATCAAGCTCGCTGTCCGGCCCTGAGGGCGCGCTGCCCAATCGCAGAGAACGAAAGCGGGAACGTCACGGGAATGCTGCGTCCAGGTGAACTCGAAATCGCGCGCCACGCTCCGCCCGCGGGCTGCTCCCCGGCGGAGGCCCGGCGCTACACGCGCTGGCTCGCCACCCACCACTACGAAAACTTCAACGTGGTCTCCTGGCTGCTCCCCCGCGAGCTGCACCAGCATTTCTACAACCTCTACGCCTACTGCCGCTGGGCCGACGACCTGGGCGACGAGGTTCCCGAGACCCCGCGGGCGCTCGAATTGCTCTCCTGGTGGGAGCGCGAGCTGGACGCCTGCTACGACGGCCGCCCCGCCCATCCCGTCTTCGTGGCCCTGCGCGAAACCATTCTCGCGCGCGACATTCCCAAGCAGCCCTTCGCCGACCTGCTGCGCGCCTTCCGCCAGGACCAGACCGTCAAGCGCTATGCCACCTGGGAGGATGTCCTCGCCTACTGCCGCTATTCCGCGAATCCCGTGGGACGCTTGGTGCTCTATCTCGGCGGCTACCGCGACGCCGAGCGCCAGCGCCTTTCCGACGCCACCTGCACCGCCCTGCAGCTCGCCAATTTCTGGCAGGACGTCGCCCGCGACCTCGAGAAGGGCCGCATCTACATTCCCCTGGACGTGGCCGCGCGCTACGGCCTCGGCGAAGCGGAGATCGTCGCGCGCACCTTCGACGCGCGCTACGCCGCGCTGATGCAGGACTTGGTGGCGCGCACCCGCGCCCTGTTCGCGGAAGGCCTGCCGCTGGCGCGCCTGCTGCCGGGGCGCCTGGGCGTGGACGTGGAAATGTTCAGCCGCGGCGGCCTCGCCGTGCTCGACGCCATCGCCGCCCTGGGCTACGACACGCTGCACCACCGCCCGGCCATCAGCCGCGGCAAGCAAGCACGGTTGCTGGGCCGCACGCTGCTGGCCCGGCTCCTCGCTCCGCAGCCCATCTCCGCCGCGGCGGCGCTCCCGCCGCCGGACGGCTCCGTCGAGGAGTCCTACGCGGAATGCCACCGCGTGGCCCGCGCGGCGCACAGCAATTTCTACTACGCCTTCTACCTGCTGCCGCGCCCCAAGCGCGACGCCCTGGCCGCGCTCTACGCCTTCATGCGCTTGGTGGACGACGTGGCCGACGAAGGCCACGACCTGGCCGCCAAGCAGCGCGGCCTGGCGCGCTGGCGCGCCGCCCTCGATGCCGCCCTGGTCGGCGACGGCCCCGCGGGCAACGCCGTGCTCCCCGCTCTGGCCGATACCATGCGCCGCTACAAAATTCCCGCGCGCTATCTCCACGACCTGATCTCCGGCGCGGAGATGGATCTGACGGTGCGCACCTATCCCACCTTCGACCGCCTGCGCGAATACTGCTACCGCGTGGCGGGCACCGTGGGTCTCACCTGCGTGCACGTCTTCGGCTTCCGCGAGCCCCGCGCCGTGGACCTCGCGGAAAAGCTGGGCCTGGCCTTTCAGCTCACCAACATCATCCGCGACGTCCACGAGGACTTCGCTCTCGGCCGCGTCTATCTCCCGGACGAGGACCTGGCGCGCTACGCCGTGGCTCCCGGGGATTTCGCGCGCAGCGAAGCCACCCTCGGCGTGCGCGAGTTGCTGCGCTTCGAAGCCGCGCGCGCCTGGCAGTGCTACGAAGAGGGCTCCCAGCTCCTCTCCCTCGTGGACGCGGACAGCCGCGGCGCTCTCTGGCTGCTCATCCGCACCTACAGCGCCTTGCTGACGCGCATCGAAGCCGGCGATTTTGCCGTTTTTGGAGAACGCGTACGCCTGGCGAAGACCGAAAAACTCTATTTTGCGGCTATGGCGAGATTTGGACGCCTGACGGAAGAGAATGTCCTCGAAAAGCGTGATCGTGATCGGCGGCGGGCTGGCGGGTCTGGCAGCCGGCGTCGCGCTGGCTGAAGCCGGCCTCCGGGTGCGGCTGTTCGAGAAGCGTCCCTTTCTCGGCGGACGCGCCACGTCTTATGTGCTCCCCGACGGCGAGCACGTGGACAACTGCCAGCACGTCACCCTGGGCTGCTGCACCAACCTCGAGGATTTCTACCGCCGCGCGGGCTCCGCGGACAAAATCAAGTTTTTCGACCGCCTGGTTTTCGTGGACGCCCACGGCCGCCCCGGCGTGATGCACTCCTCGTGGTTCTGCCCCGCGCCGTTCCACCTCTCGCCCTCCTTCGCCTTTTTTCCGCTGCTCACCTTGCGCGACAAGCTGGCCATCGCCCGCGCCCTGCTCGCTATCTCCCTCGGCCGCGGCCACACCCCCGATCTCGACGAGCCCGGCGGCATCTCCATGCTCGAGTGGCTGCACCGCCACCGCCAGACCCCCGGGGCCATCGCGCGCTTCTGGCGCGTGGTCCTGGTCAGCGCCCTCGACGAAGAGCTCGAGCGCACCGACGCGCGCTACGGCGTGCAAGTTTTCTGGAAGGCCTTCCTCGCCAATCGCACCGGCTACCGCATGGGCGTCCCCGCGGTGCCCCTGGCGGAACTCTACGCCGGCTGCAAGGCGGCCATGGAGCGCAAGGGCGGGGAAGTGCTGCTGCGCGCCCCGGTGCGCGGCTTGCGCTTCGCAAACGGCCGCATCGCCGGCGTGCAACTGGACGACGGCCGCGTGGAGACCGCCGATGCTTACGTCCTGGCGGTGCCCCACGCCGCGCTTCCCGAACTCCTCCCCGCGGATCTCTTGCGCAGCGACCCCGCCCTGGCGCACATCGGCCAACTCACCGACGCGCCCATCACCGGCGTCCATTTCTGGTTCGATCGCGCGGTGATGTCCGAGCCGTTCCTCAGCGTTCTGGACTGCACCACCCAGTGGATCTTCAACAAGTCCGCGCTCTACGGCGCAGACGGCAACGCCAACGGCGGACAGTACCTGCAACTGGTCATCAGCGCCTCCTACGATCTGCTCCCGCGCTCCCGCCAGGAAATCATCGATCTCTGCCTCGCCGAGGTGCGCCAAATCCTTCCCGCGGCGCGCGACGCCGTGCTCCGCAAGGCCACCGTGATCAAGGAGACCGCCGCGACTTTCTCCCCCGCGCCGGGCTGTGACCGCTGGCGTCCCCAACAGCAGACCGCGACCCCCGGACTCTTCCTCGCCGGCGACTGGACCGCCACCGGCTGGCCCGCGACGATGGAAGGCGCCGTGCGCAGCGGCTATCTCGCCGCCGAAGCCGTTTTGCTCTCCGCCGGCTCCCCGCAATCGTTCTTGCAGCCCGACCGCCCGGACGGCGGGCTTTTCAAGCTGTGGAAGTCGACCGCTTCGCGGTCGCGCGTGAAATGGCCGCTTCGCGGTCGCACGTAAAAGGGAAGTGATCCCTGGTGCCTGGAAACTCAATGCGCCGCGTCGCTGCCAGCCTCGCCTTCAAAAGATCCGAGGTGGCGTTCCCGCAGCGTGAGCTCTTCGCCCGCGGCATCCAGCGCGGCGTATTCCGCGGCGTGTCCGCGGCGAAAGCCGTCATAGGCCTCGCGCGAGCTCCACTGGTCCAGTGTCAGATAGACACCCGGCCTCTGGCATTCGCGCAGAAGGCGCGTTCCGAGGTATGCTGGAGAGAGGGCGAACAGGCGCGCCCAGCCGCCCTCGGGACCGTAGACCGATTCGAAGCGGGCTTCCAGGCCCGGCTTGACTTCGAACTCCCAGAGTATTACAAACATAGTGACCCATCTCCTGCTCTCGGACGTTCGTCATTCCGGTCGGAATCTTTGGCAAAGCACCTGCGCGCGGGCCGAGTGTAGCAATGCGGCTGTACGGAAGTCACCTGGGACGGCGCCTCTGCGCGCCTTGATCTAGTCAGGGAAAAAGGGAAGGCCCGTCGAATACGGGTGTGGATGGAGGTACGAGTGGATCGGAAATATAGTCACCGCGGCTACCGCGACGCGGAAAAAGAAGACAAGGCCAAGAAGTCCGAGCGCAAGCCGGAGCAGCCGCGCCCCCCGCGCCAGGAGCAGTTCGGCCCGCGCACCCCGCGCATGGTGGGCACGGTCACCCGCGGGCGCTGCGCCAATTGCGGCGCGGTCCTGCAGCCCGGCTTCGACCCCAACGGCCAATGCCCGCGTTGCCAGTTCGAGCTGCACAGCTGCAAGCAATGCCGCTTCTTCGACAGCGGCGCGCAGTTCGAATGCATGCAGCCGGTGCCCGAGCGCATCTCTCCCAAGGACGCCAAGAACGCCTGCAAGTTCTACGAATTCCGCATGACCGTCGAGAAGGACACCGCGCCGACCGCCTATTCCCAGACCCCCCCGGCCGCCGCCGCGCCCTCGCCCTCCCGGCCCACCGACGCGCGCAAAGCCTTCGAAGACCTCTTCAAAAAGTAGCCCGCATTTCCCCCAGTTTTACCCTATAGGGGCAGGGCTTGCCCGCGCCCGGGCGTCCACCCGGCCTCGCCCGCATCCGTATTGCCATGCGCACTACGATACCGTTATAGTGAATCCCGCGCGGCCCCGCCCGCGCCGGAGGAATGCACACCATGCGCGCACGCCGCGATCACTGGCTCACCGTGCAGCAAACCGCCCCCATCCTCAACTCCACCAGCGCCGAAGTCTGCCGCCTGCTCAGCCTCGGACGCCTCTCCGGCTCCAAGTGCAAGCAACCTGGCCGCGCCGGCAAGGCCCAATGGCTCATCGATCCCAGGTCCATCGCCAAAGAGCAGCGCCGCGCCGCCAAACGCATCGCCCAGCGCGCCGCCCAGGCCCGCCGCCGCAAATCCGCCGGCTAAGCCGATTGCATTCGCACCCTTTCTAATTCGCCCACCACCACACCGTCATCTCGAACGGAGCAGGCCAACGCTTTCTTCCCCTTCGCTCCTGCGATCGAAGATTCCGATCCGGTCGGAAAGGGTTGGCCTGCGCAGTGAGAAATCTCTCTTCTCCCCGGTTTCCTTACCTCGTCCCTCGCCACCCCGCCGTCATCTCTGAACGAAGTGAGGAATCTGCTTTTCTCTTAGACTCTCATCTGCGTCCCGGCGCTCTTAGCCGGGACGCCCGGCTCCCGGTCTCGTCTCTTGGGCGGGTGGCAGCCCCTTAGCCCCTGGGCACCGCCGGGGTGCCGGCCCCTTTGTTTTCTAAGGGTCCGGGTTTAGAGTCAACTTCATGCGTAACGCAGGTGAAATCGCCGCCCGCCTCGCCGCCCGCGAATCGGACACCGAAACCGGCCTGTATCACTATCGCGCCAGATACTACGATCCGAAGAACTCGCGCATTCGAAGGTACTATCGCCCACCGTTCGAAACTAGTACCATTAAGTAAGCTATTGACAACATAACGTCACCGCGCTATCATGCCTCGTGACGTTCGCGCTTCATTCCCCCCGCTCATTCCATTCCCCGTCTCTCTTGCCTCCGCGTTCCCCCATTCCCTGGCACTCTTGCTCCCAACCCCCTCCCGCAAGCCCTTTAGTTTCTGCTCTTACGAACACTGTCGCCTCTAACTCCTTTGGATTCTGCTCTTACAAAGGCAATAATATACTTGACTCAGTAAGGCGTTTCTGGCATACTTTTGACAGTGAGGAACGCCATGAGCGCCAAACCAAAGACTCTCCAGCAAGCCATCATCTACTTCGCCAATCCCGACAACTGCCTCAAGTTTGTGGTTGCGCGGCGTTGGCCCGATGGCGTCGAATGCCCCACTTGCGGGAGCGACGAAGTCCGCTTCATCTCCACTCGCCGGATGTGGGAATGCAAGAGCAAGCACGCCCGCAAACAGTTCTCCGTCAAGATTGGGACTATCTTTGAGGACTCTGCGCTGCCTCTGGACAAGTGGCTTATCGCTATATGGATGATGGCCAATTGCAAAAACGGTGTCAGTTCCTACGAAGTGGCCCGCGCAATCGGCGTCACTCAAAAATCCGCATGGTTCATGCTTCACCGCATCCGTCTCGCAATGCAGGCTCGCTCTTTTATGAAAGTTGGCGGACCTGGAAGCGAAGTGGAAGTGGATGAGACTTTCGTCGGCGGCGCTGCCCGATTCATGCACAAGGACAAACATCACCGCCGCATCACTGCCACTGGAAGCAAGGATAAGACTCCGATCTTCGGCATCTTGGAGCGTGGTGGGGAAGTCCGGGCGGCAGTCGTTCCGAATCGCCGCAAGAAGGTTCTGCATAGCGAGATTAAGAAGCACGTCGCCGCTGGCAGCGCAGTATACTCCGATGCGCTTCTGTCCTACCAGGACTTGAAACCCAGTTACGCCCACCAAGTCATTGACCATGCCGAGTCTTACGTTGACGGGCAGATTCACACCAACGGACTCGAAAACTTCTGGAGTCTGCTCAAACGCGGAATCAAGGGAACCTACGTGAGCGTGGAACCATTCCATCTTTTCCGCTATTTGGATGAGCAGGTGTTCCGCTATAACTTTCGGAAACTGGCCCATGATGGACTTCGATTCGAGCACGTTGCCTCTCACATAATCGGAAAGCGTCTGACCTATGCCGAAGTAACTGGCAAGGTCGGTACGACGCATTGCTTGCCCAACTAGGCTCCCTCGCGGGAAGCGGAAGATTTCTTAGATTTCTTCCGCTTTTTTGCCAGTTTTTCCGCATCAAGAGCTGCCTTGATGTCGGCGTGTGTAACTTTCAACAATGAATCAACTGTATATTCAAAAGCACGGTATTCATTTCGTTTTTTCATTGATTCCCCAAGATTTCTTCCAAAAATGGTTCAATTTTGCCACATCGGGAATATCTGCGGAAGTATACATAGCCTGCAAATTCTTAGGCCCGCCATTTGCGGCAAAATGTTCTAGTGTCCCCTTATTCCACAACATGAAGAATAGCTTTTCAGATAGCTGGATAAGCGGCTTTCTCATTGGCCGAACACCAAGATTGTCGATGTGCTTGAAAGCTTCCCGCGCAATGAGGTCCGCAGATTGTAGCGGTCGGAGTTCTTTCGGCCCAAAGTAAGGCCCCTTCAATCGCTGCGCGGGCTTCCATGCGGTTTTCTTCAGAGAATCGACAATATCCATCGCTGCGCCGCCGTGGGAACCGTTCTCAAACCAAATGGCTACGTCCATGTTTCCTCGATCTGCAATGTGCGCCATGTTGACGGCAACATGAGCTATCGCCACGTGAAAAGCCTCGTGTTCTTTGAGAAGGGGAAACACTTCCTTAAAAGCAGTAACGGGAACGATTGAAGCATAACCATACAATCGCAATTGACGCACAACGCTTGTCAGTCGGGCCATTAAATCGTCGCGTCTGGTCTTCGGCCAATTCTTAAACTGACCATACCCGCATTCACATTCTGTGGCGTGGAACGGCTTGCTCAGTCCTTTTGTTTCGGTATTCCATAAGATGTCAAAGCGGTCCCACTGCGCAGGACTTCCAATCAACCCGCCACAAGCATAGTACTTTTCTCGGCGGGCATCGGAACTGTCATCGAAATAGCATTCCAGGATCATCGCGTACAGTCCGGGCGGATTCTTTGAGCGATAGCAAGGTCTCGACGCTTCGCGGAACGAAATAGCATAATGCGCACTCGTAAGGACCATACCAGTGAACCATTCCTTTCACTGGCAATCAATATCCTCGCCCAGTCACTTCACTGAATCAAGTATATTATTGCCCTTACAAAATTACCCGGGTGGCGGCCCCCAGCCCCCGCCCAATCGAGGAACAACATGCCATCGAAGCTCGCTAACTCCAGCTCCCTCAACGACTCCTCCCGTTGCCGCCACCGCACACCCAACGGTCGTTGCTGCATGTCTGCCGTGGACCCCACCGGCACACTCTGCTTCGACCACGCCCGCCTCGCCCAAAAAGGCCGTGACGCCGCCAATCTCGCCGCCGCTCTCGCCGGCGAACTCACCGAATTCAAGTCCGCCGTCCAGATCAACGACTTCCTCTCCAGGCTCCTCCTTCTTCTCGCCCAAAACCGCATCTCCCCGCGCCGCGCCGCCGTCCTCGCCTACATCACCAACCAGCTCCTCCGCACCCTCTCCGCCATCGACCGCGAGAACAACCCCCCATTCGGCCCGGACGGCGAGTCCGCCATCTGCCCCTCCATCGAAATCGATCTCCCGAGGCCCAACCGTGAACACCTCGACCACTCCCAGAATTAGCCGCACACCCCGCAGTGGCTCTGCCGCGGGCGCACCCGGGGCATTGCAGCATTCACTTGTCTGCCGCCCGGTTCAACTTCGCCATTCAGATCTGTTCTTTTCGCGGAGCAGGACTGCCGAGGGAAAACAGCGTGGGCTCGGCGGGCGGCGTGGCGGAGATGGCCTCGAGCTGCGGATAATGCTGGCGCAGCGGCTCCGGCACGTTCACCTTTTCTCCCTTCAACAGGCTGATCAACTGCAGCGCGTTGACCACCGCTTTGCCCTGGTAATGGTTGTTGGTGACCACGAAGACGTCCCGCGCGTGCGCGAGGACTTGGTGCGTGCGCTGCACCCACGGAGCCAGTTCTTCCTCCGTGTACAGATAGTTGTAGCGCTCGTGCGGCGGCGTCGCCGGGTCGTCGCTGAACCACGTGTCGTAGCGCTGCCCGTGCAGCCGGATGTAGCCCACCGGCGAGGTGGCCTCCGCGGAGGGCGTGAGCGAGCGGCCGATCACCGGCTGGTCAATGTTGCAGAAGCCCGCGCCGTGCTCGCGCAGCAGCTCGAACGTTTCCGGCGCCTGCCACGAAGCGTGGCGCACTTCCACCACCAGCGGATACTCCCGGAAGCGCCCCAGCAGCGCCGTGAGATAGGCGATGCTCTCCGCGGTGCGGTGAAACGAGAAAGGGAACTGCAGCAGGACCGCGCCGAGCTTGCCGGCCTCGCGCAGCACGTCGAAGCCCGCGCGCACCGCGCGCTCGTCTTCCGCCGTGGCGCCCGGCTCATGCGTGAACTTCTGCCAGAGCTTGGCGGTGTACACCAAGCGCGGATTCGCCGCG
>JAIQEV010000050.1 GCA_020073585.1 Terriglobia bacterium | reverse complement strand
CCGATGGAGGTGAGGATGGCGCGCAGCTTATTCGCGCGCAGGGCATCGGTGGCCACGGTGAATGTCTCGCGCAGATCCATCATCGGCTTATACCCGGCCCCTCACCTGGATTACCTTCCGACGATACCATAGCGCTTCGCGCAAAAGACCGGCGGCGCCGCGTGTCTTCCTGCGCCGCCGCGTGGTGCGGAGGGAAGAGCGTCCAGGGAAGCTCTTTCCGGCGGAAGCGCATTCAGCGCTTTTCCAAGCGCTCCACGGACGCGCGCGCATCCTTGTTGCGCGCATCGGCCTGCACTGCGGCCCGGTATTCCTGCAGGGCCTCCGCGGTCCGGCCCTGCAGTTCGAGGGCGTGCCCCAGCCAGTCGTGCGCCTGGGTTGGGCGCGGATAGGCCGTGCGCACGGGCGCGCGCTGGAGGTAGGAGCGCAGGAGCTGCTCGGCTTCCGCGGCTTTTTCGTTCTTCAGGAGAAAAGCGACGGCCCGGTAGTAATCGCCGCGGGGATCGGCGGGATCCGCCTTCTGGCCGGCCTCCGCGACCGCCAGCAGGCGCTCCGCCTGCTTCTGCTTCACGGCATAGTCGCCGATGTCGTAGATCAGGTCCGGGGCTTTCGCGCCGGACTCCAGGGCTTTGCTGAATTCCGCGTCTGCCGCGGCAAAATCCTTTTTCTGGCGGCGGCAGTTGCCCTTCGCGTAATGCCCTTCGGAGACGTCCAGCGCCAGCAGGCGGGCGATGTGCGGCGCGGCTTTGTCCACGCCGCCGCCGACCAGGCCCGGGGCGCTGCAATAGAATTCGATGAGGTCCTGGCGGGCGGCGAAATTGCCCTCGTCCAGTTGCACGGCGATCTCGAACTCCTTGCGCGTCTTCTTGGCCAGGGAGATGGCGGAAAACCAGGGGGCGTGCTCGGCCTTTTCGCCGTAGGCCTTGCCGAGCCACTGATGGTGGAGGGAGCTCTGCGGGGCCAGGGCCACGGCGCGCTCGGCGCTGTTCACGGCATTGTCGTTCTGCCCCAGCTCGATGTAGGACTTGGCCAGCAGCAGCAGGGCGTCGGTGTTCCGGGGATCGCCGGAGAGAACCTGCTGGAGGAGTTGCACGGCCCGGGGGTACTCGCTGGCCTCGTAGGCCTGGCGGCCCGCGTCGAACTGCGCGCGCGTCTCCCCTTGCGCGGCGGAGAAGCTGGCGCCGCAACTGGAGGCCAGAAGAAAGAGTGTCAGGATGGAGCTGCGCATCGGAAACCCTGCCCCAGTGTCCGCTTCCTACTCCAGATTGACCACGCGCACGGCCATGCCGTCCTTCAGATCCACATCGCCCGGCAGCGCCACATACTCGCCTTCCTGCAGACCCCCGGTGATCTCGTAGCTGGTGGGGCTGGCGATGCCCACCTGCACCTGGCGCTTCTCCAGGCGCTTCTTGCCGACGCTCAGTTCGTTGTCCTTGACCACAAAGACGTAGCGCTGCCCGCCTTCCAGCTCCACCGCGCCGCGCGGCACGGCCAGGACGTGCAGGCGCTCCTTGGCGTTGATGCGCACGTTGACGTTGGTGTTGGGGAGCAGCTCGAGCTTGTCGTTGTTCACCGCGCAGAGCAGCTCGCCGACGCTGCGCGTGCCGCGCGCCACCACCTGCTTGGGAATGACTGTGGTGCGCCCCTGCCACGAGCGGCTGGGCAGGGCGTCCCAGGTAATGATCACCGGCTCTTCGGGAGCCAGCGAGCCGAGTTCCGGCTCATCGATGAACGCGCGCACCCGCACCTGGCGCAGATCCGCCATCTCCCCGAGCAGATCCCCGACCCGCACGAAATCGCCGGCGCGCACCGGGAGGGAATACAGGGTGCCGTCAACGGGAGCCACGACGCGGCTCTCGCGGACCCTGTTCTCGAACGCATCCGCTTCGCTGCGCGCCTGCTCGACCTGCAGGGCGGCGCGCTGGGCGTCCAGCAGCACCTGGCGGGCGAACTCCTGCTTGGCCGCGGCCAGGCGGTTGTATTCGGATTGCGCGCGGGTCAGGGCCACTTCGTTGGCGGCCAGCTCGTCCTTGGTGGCGGCTTGCTGGGCCACCAGGCGCTTGAGGGCTTCGTTGTCGTGCAGCAGGCGGTCGCGCTCCGCCTGCGCGTGGCTCAGATCGCCGGTGACGCGCGCGGCTTCATCGCTGCGCCCGCCCGCGCGGGCGGCGCGCAAATCGTCCTGCGCGCGGAGCAGACTGGCGCGGGCCTGGGCCAGTTGCGCCGCGGCGTCCTTGACGTCCAGCTCCAGGATGGGCTGCCCTTTGTGCAGGCTCTGTCCTTCCAGCGCATAGACTTTGTCCACGAAGGTGGCCAGTTGCGCGCGCATCACGAACGGCGTGACCGGCTCGACCTTTCCGTTGCTGCTGATGGAGGCCACCAGATTCTCGCGCGCGGGCCGCACCGCGGCGATCTTGGCCACCGGCTGGCGCCCGCTCATGCGCACCAGCACATAGGCGATCACCCCCGCCAGCAGCAGGAACAGCACAATCCGATTTCGCAGCTTGCGTTCCATGGTTATTCGTTTGCCCGGGCCGCACCACAAACATCCCGCCGGGCTGCGGCACTTTGCTCCAGTTGTGCGGGGATGCCGGCCGGCGGCGCTGCCTCGCCAACCTCTTCATTCAAGCGTGACCGCAGAGCGGTCAATCCGCGTGTGACCGCACAGCGGTCAACTCCTGCCCAATACCCTTCATTCTAGCAATTCCCCGAGCGCTTTCTCCAGCAACCTCTTGCGCGCGTTCCGCAAAAGCGCACACCCCCTGGCGCCGCGTTGACCGCTGTGCGGTCACACTTGAAGTTGACCGCTTAGCGGTCACACATGGAGTGGATGTCCGAAACGCCCCCAGGGCTGCCGCCGGCCCCGGAAACGCAAAAAGCCCGCCGGGCGGAGGTGTCCCGGCGGGCCTGCGCGTGCCACCAGAATTAGCGGTACGTCAGCTTCTGCTCCAGCTCGACGGCGCGCGGAAAGAGGATGTTGTTCTCCAGGTGCACGTGGGTGCGCAGGTCGTGGTCGAATTCCGCCAGTTCGCGGTAGACCAGCTCATAGGTGGTGCAGCCGTCGGCGGGCGCCGCATAGCCGCCGCTCAGGTTGTGCATCTCGTTGACCAGCCCGCCGGCCGCATCGTGCTCCTGCATCATCATCGCCACCGGCTGCTGCACGCTGCCGAAGAAGGGCGCGTAGAGCCCCGCGCCGCTCTCCACCGCATCGCTCATCTGCTGGATGAAGGGAAACAGGATCATCTCCTCTTTCTGCATGTGCTGCACCATCTCGCGGCCTACCTGGTCGAAAGCCTGGCGGATCCGGAAGAGTTCCGGATGGCGTTCGCCGTGCTTCTCCGCCACTTTGTCGAGATGCTGGGAGATGCGCGGCAGGGCCTCGCGCACGTAGCCGTGGTGCTTTTCCACGATATAGCCGGTCAGCGCCCCGAGCGGCGCCGCGGCCCAATTCTGCGCCTCCGGCGAGTCCGCGCCCGCCGCTTCCTGCAGCCGCGCCAGCAGCTCTTCCGCAGGCATGCCCGCTTGCATGCAGGCCTCGCCGAGCGTCTGCTTGCCCCCGCAGCAGTAATCCAGGCCGGCCTTTTCCAGGACCACGGCCGCCGCAGGATGATTCAAAACCACATCTTTCAATTTGCTCTCTTGCGAAAGTTGCATCTTCGCCTCCCTGATGACTTCATGCTAGAGAGGCCTGCGGGCGCCGGCAGTGACAAAAGTCACGGGGCGGGAAACGCGGTAATCCACCTCATTCCCCGGCAGCCTGCTCGCGTTTCAGACCGGCGGCGTCCTTCACGATAATCTCCCGGCCCTCCACCTCGATCAGCCCTTCGGCCTGCAGCCGCCCCAGGTTGCGCGAGACCAGTTCGCGCACCGTCCCCAGTTCCGCCGCCAGCTCCTGGTGGCTGGCGCCCAGCTCGATGCGGATTCCCTGCCTGCTCGTGACGCCTTTCTCCTGCGCCAGGCGCAGCAGCAAGGCGATCAGCCGCTGGCGCACGGTGGTGAAGGACAACTCCTCGATGATGCCCACCAGCCTGCGCAGGCGCCCGCCGACCACGGCAATCACCTTCAGCGCCACTTCCGGATGCTCGCGGCAGAAACCCTGGAAATCCTTGCGCGAGATGAACAGCACTTCCGCGTCTTCGGCGGCCGAGGCCGAGGCCGGATAGTTGCCGCCGTCAAAGACCGGCAGCTCGGCAATGGTGCTGCCCGCGCCCTCCAGCGCCAGAATCTGCTCGCGCCCGGACGCGGACATCTTGAAGATGCGCACCTTGCCCGCGGCGACGATGAACAGCCCCTGGCAGGGATCGCCCTCGGAAAACAGCAGCTCGCCGCGGCCGAAGCGCCGGGGACTGACGCGCGCCGCCAGGGCGTGCATCTCGCTCTCCGTCAGCCCCGCAAACAGGGGAATCCGCCGCAAGATCGCTTCCGCGTTCGTAGCCATGGGCAAAGCCGCCTCTTTCCCCGCGCCGCCCGCGCCGGCGCAACCGCTCGATTCTACTGGCCTTTCCCCGCCTGGCCAACGGCAATGCGCGGGCACGCGGCGGCGGGCGGTCTCGTGCTAGAATCCGCGCATGAGCAGCGAGCCAGCCGCACCCCAGCCAACCAAGCCCGAACATAAGGGGCCCCCGCCGGTCCCGCCACTGGGCGCTCCCGCCATCCACCGCGTGTGCATCCAGTGCAACGGGATGTTCCGCGTGGCGCCGGAGAACTACGACGCCAAGCAATGCCCCAACTGCCATAAAGGCTGAGCAGCCGGAAACGTCCGGTCGCAGGATCTCTTGCCATGATTGAAGCCCGCGGTCTCTGCAAACGGTTCCAGGACAAGAAGCGCGGCGAGATCCGCGCCGTGGAAAACGTCAGCTTTACCTGCCGGCCGGGGCGGGTCTACGGCCTGCTGGGGGCCAACGGCGCGGGCAAGACCACCACGCTGCGCATGCTGGCCACTATCCTCGAACCCTCGGACGGCACGGCCACCGTGGCGGGCTACGACATCGTCGCGCACCCGGAAAAGGTGCGCGCCAGCGTCGGCTTTCTCTCCACCGCCACGGCGCTCTACCCGCGCCTGACGGCCCAGGAGATGGTGGAATACTTCGGGCGGCTGAACGGCCTGGACGAGGCCACGCTGCGGCGGCGCGTGGCGGAAATTTTCGCGCGCCTGGAGATGGACGGCTTCCGCGAGCGGCGCTGCGACAAACTCTCCACGGGCATGAAGCAGAAGGTCTCCATCGCGCGCACCCTGGTGCACGACCCGCCGGTGATGATCTTCGACGAACCCACCCTCGGGCTGGACGTCATGACCGCGCGGACCATCATCGCCTTCATCCGCGAGTGCCGCGACCGCGGCAAGACCGTCATCTTCTCCACCCACGTCATGAGCGAAGTGGAAAAGCTCTGCGACACCATCGGCATCATCCACGACGGCAAGCTGCTCGCCGAAGGCACGCTCGCGGAACTCCGCGCGCAGCACGCCGAGCAGGACCTCGAGGAGATTTTCGTGCGGGTCGTGGGGCCGCATCACACCGGCGCGGGGGAAAACTGAGATGAGCCTGCGTTACGCCGCCATCGTCTACCGCAAGGAGCTGACCGAGGCCCTGCGCGACCGCCGCACCCTCATCTCCACCATTGTCGTGCCCCTCCTGCTCTTTCCCGTGCTCTCCGTGGGCTTCGGCGCCATGGCCTCGGTGCTCATCGGCAAGGCCCGCCAGGAGACGCCGAAGGTCATGCTCCTGGGCGGCGCGGATTCCCCGCGACTCGCCGAAAAACTGCGCGCCCTGGACCAGCTCCTGGTGGTGCCCGCCACGGCCAACTGGAAAGAGCAGATCGAGAGCAAGGAGATCCGCGCGGCGGTCGAGATTCCGCCGGGCTTCGAGGCCCAGGTCGCCCAGAACCGCCCGGCGCAGGTCACCGTTTACAGCTACGAGGGCGAGATCAAATCCGCGTTCGCCGCCGGCCGCCTCGAAAAGTTTCTCAAGAGCTACCGCGACGACGTGGTCAAGGACCGCCTGGCGGCGAAGAACCTCCCGGAAAATATCCTGCAGCCTTTCGCGGTGCAGCTGCAGAACGTGGCCCCGCCGGAGAAGGTGGGCGGCGCGGCGCTCGGCGGGCTGGTCGGCTACATGGTCATCCTGCTGTGCATGACCGGAGCGATGTATCCCGCGATGGACCTGACCGCCGGGGAAAAAGAGCGCGGCACCATGGAGACCATCCTCTCCAGCCCGGTTTCCCGCACCCAACTGGTGCTCGGCAAATTCTTTCTGGTGCTCACCGCGTCGCTGGCCACCGCCGCGCTCTCTGTCTTTTCCATGGGCGTCTCCTTCTGGGCCATGAATCACCTGCGAGTCTTCGAGATGGCCGGAAAAGGCGGCGACGCCGCGCCCCAGAACCTGAAGCTCAGCCTCGGCGCGGTGCTGGCCGTCTTTCTCATGGCCTTGCCGGTCGCCGTGCTCTTCGCCGCGGCCATGCTGACCATCTCGCTCTTCGCCAAGAGCTACAAGGAGGCGCAGAGCTATCTCACTCCGATGACCTTCGTGGTCATCATTCCCGCGGTGGCCTCCATGCTCCCGGGGATCGAGCTGACGCCTAAACTCGCGGTCATTCCCATCCTCAACGTCAGCCTGCTCTGCAAGGAGCTCATGGTCGGCACCTACCACTGGAACTACATCGCGCTGATCTTTCTCTCCACCAGCCTCTATGCCGGGGCCGCCATCTTCCTGGCGGTGAAAATGTTCCAGCGCGAGTCGGTGCTCTTCCGCTCCTGAGCGCCCGCCAGTGCTAGAATTGTCCGCTCATGTCTTCCGCACCGCTCATCTCGGTTCGCGCGCTCTCCAAGCACTTCCGCACCTTCCGCCGTCGCGAAGGCATCGCTGGAGGGCTGGTCAACCTCTTTCACCGCGATTACCAGACGCTGAAGGCCGTGGACCACGTCAACTTCGAGATCGCGCGCGGCGAGATGGTCGGCTACATCGGCCCCAACGGCGCCGGAAAATCCACGACCATCAAGATGCTGACGGGCATCCTCATGCCCACCTCGGGGGAGATCGTCTCCAACGGCTTCGTGCCCTTCCGCCAGCGCGCGGCCTACGTCAAGACCATCGGGGTGGTCTTCGGCCAGCGTACGCAGTTGTGGTGGGACATCGCGGTGATCGAATCGTTCAAGCTGCTGCGGCGCATCTACGACGTCTCGCAGCGCGACTTCGACGAGCGCATGGAGCTCTTCGACCAGGTGCTGGCCCTGCGCGATTTCCTGCACACCCCGGTGCGCAAGCTTTCCCTCGGCCAGCGCATGCGCTGCGACCTGGCCGCCGCCCTGCTGCACAACCCGCCGATCCTCTTTCTCGATGAGCCGACCATCGGTCTGGACGTCGTGGCCAAGGATCACATCCGGCAATTCCTGAAAACCATCAACGAGCGCTACAAGACCACCATCCTGCTCACCACCCACGACCTCGACGACATCGAGGAGCTGTGCCGCCGCATCATGATCATCGACCGCGGCGCGCTGCTCTTCGACGGACCGCTCGCCGCGCTGAAAGAGCAGCTCCTGCGCACCAAGCAGATCAAGTTCATCCTGCGCGACGGCGAGCAGGCCCCGCGCCTCGCGGCCTTCGAGCAGGCCCTCGCCGCCGCTCCCGCCAACGGCGCGCTGCATCTCGAGCGCCTGGACGAGCTGACCTGCCGCATCGTCTTCGACCGCAAGCGCGTGGCCACCGCCGACCTCATCCGCCAGATCCTCGGCGCGGTCGAGGTCCGCGACTTCGTCATCGAGGACGAACCCATCGAGGAAATCATCAAGCGCATCTACGGCGGCGAGGCCCTGACCCCGGAGGCGCCCGCTTCCCAGCCATGAGCACCGCTCCGCATCCTCTGGCCGCTTCGCGCACGCCGCTCCGCGCGCTGCTCGCCACCTACCGCGAATTCGCGCGCATCGGCTTCGTGAACATCCTGGCCTTCCGCATGCGCTACTACACCGGCATCCTCACCTACCTCATCAACGTCACGGTGTACTACTTCATCTGGCGCGCCGTTTTCTCCCAGACCACCGGGCCCATCGCCGGATTCTCGCTCCCGCAGATCCTCACCTACGTCAGCGTGGGCTGGATTCTGCGCTCCTTCTACTGGAACACCATCGACCAGGAGATGGCCTACGAGGTGATCGAAGGCAAGATCGCCATGGACCTGATCAAGCCGGTCTCCGTGCAGTGGATGTGGCTCTCGCGGTCCATGGGCGAATCGGCCTTCCGCCTGATCATGCTCACCGCCCCGGTCGCGGTCGTCATCGGGCTGCTCTTCCCGGTGCTGGCGCCGGCCTCGCGCGTGCACTTCGCGCTGTTCTTCCTCGCCGCCCTCGGCAGCTTCTTCCTGATGGGCGCGATCAATTTTTTGATCGGCACCTGCGCCATCCCGCTGCAATCCATCCTGGCGCTGATCCGCGCCAAATTCTGGCTGATCGAGCTGCTCTCCGGCCTGCTCATCCCGCTGAAGTTTTTTCCGCACCGCGTGCAGGCCGTCTCCTCGTGGCTGCCCTTCGAACACATCGCCTCAACGCCGTTGCAGATCTACCTCGGCATGCTCTCCCCGATGGAATCGCTGCGCCTCCTGGCGCTGCAGTACGCCTGGGTCGCGGCACTGCTGGCGCTGGGCCATTTCTGGTGGGCGCGCGCCACGCGCAAGATCACCATTCACGGCGGCTGAGATGCGGCGGATCCTTTTTCAGTTCGGGTCCCAATTGCGGCGGCACGCGCTCCTCCTCGGCGCCTACTTCGCGCAGTACGCCAAGGTCCGCGTCAGCTATCGCTCCGATTTCTTCATCTCCCTGGCCACTTCCATGGCCGCCACCTTCTTCTCCCTCGGCTTCGTCTGGACCCTCTTCCAGAAAGTGCCCCGCCTGGCCACCTGGCGCATGGAAGAGGTCCTCTTCCTCTACGGCTTCTCGCTCATCCCCTTCGGCCTGTTCAACGTCCTGAGCATGAACCTCTACGAATTCGGCTCCACCTACATCATGGAGGGCAAGTTCGACCGCGTGCTGCTGCGCCCCATCTCCTCGCTCTTCCAGGTGCTCTTTGAAACTTTCCGCATCGAGTCGTTCCACGAGGTGCTCGTGGGGCTGGCCATCGTCATCTGGGCGGGGCGCAGGCTCGCGCACCATTGGACACTGCTCGACGCCGCCCTGCTGGCGTTTTTCGGCCTCTGCGGCGGTGTCATCTATCTCTCGGTGTTTCTCTTCCTGACCACATTTTCCTTCTGGTTCGAGGACCGCATCGGCATCCACCCGCCGTTCTGGAACCTGCTGGCCTTCGGCCGCTACCCGCTCTCCATCTACAGCAGCTACATCCGTTTCCTCTTGAGCTGGATCGTGCCCTTCGGCTTCGCCACCTTCTACCCCAGCGCGCGCCTGCTCGGCCGCGCGGAATTCCGCGCCTACGCGCCGCTGATTCCGCTGGTCGCCGCGGCCACCCTGGCCCTCGCCGCCACAGCCTGGCGCTTCGGCCTGCGCCGCTACTCCTCCACCGGCTCGTAGGGCGCTGTGGGTGATACAATTCCGCCTGATCGGCGAGGAAAAATAAAAATTCCGGATTAGCGATGATTCGCGACGCAGCCATCTCCGATTTCCCGGCCATCCTGGCGCTCAATGCGGAATCGGTTCACTTCCTGAGCCCGCTCACCTTGCCCCGCCTGGAGCAGTTGCACCGCCAGGCGGCCTATCACCGGGTGGTCCAGCTGGACTCGGCCGTCGTGGCCTTCCTGCTGGCGTTTCGCGAAGGCGCCGATTACGACAGCCCGAACTATCTCTGGTTTAGCGGGCGCTACGGCGCATTCCTGTACATCGACCGTATCGTGGTCTCACGGGCGGAGCAGGGCAAGCGCCTGGGCGCCGCGCTCTACGACGGCCTCTTCGCCTTTGCGCGCAACAAGGGCATTGCCGTGGTGACTTGCGAGTTCGATATCCATCCGCCCAACGAGATTTCCCGCCGCTTTCATGCGCGCTATGGCTTCCGCGAAGTCGGCACGCAGTGGGTGGCCGGCGGCAAAAAACAGGTTTCCCTGCAGGAAGCCTCCAGCCGGCTGCCTGCCCGCTGACCAGAGCAAACCGCCGCCGCGTGACTCTAGTTCTGTTTTTCCAGGTTCGCGGTCAACTGCACTTCCGACCCGGACTGCATAGTGATCTCCCGCGACCAGTCCTTATACCCGGACATTTTCACGGTTACGGTGTGCTTGGCAGGCCCGAGCTTGAGCATAGCGGGACAGTTTCCGACAAACTCTCCATCCACCAGCACATCCGCCCCAGCCGGATTGGAAGAGACGTTCACGGCTCCCTTTGCCGCGCTTTCGGCGGACTTACTCTCCGCACCCGTATTGCCTGGAGCCTTTTCCTTAGCCGTCTTCTCCTCGCCCTCTCCCCTTGAAACGTTGGTTTTGATTCCCACCGGGACAAACCCCTGTTCCTTTTCGCCCACTGAAACCGGCGCCCCCGTCACGCCTTGCAAGGCAACCAGGATGGCGCGGTAGTTGTCCTTATCGCCCTGCAACAGAATGCCCGCTGTCTTCCCATCCGGAGTCGCGTACTGAATCCCGATGTAGTGAAGCCGCGTTTTGTGAAACAGGCCGAAGAGAGCGACGGGAGCGACGAGCACCGCCAAGACGACCATCGTTCCCACACGGCGGTGCGCTTCCTGTCCGTAGCTGAGCGAAGTCACCGACTTCGCGGCAATATCCACTTTTCTACCGTCCTGCAAAGCCAGGGTAATCGTGTCCGAGGTGACTGTCAGGCGGTTGTCCCAATCTTTCGGGTTCACTTTTGAGTCTACCGACCCTCCGTTGTACCGCACCTTGTCGAACGTGTTTCCCTGTCCCGGTGCGACAACGGCGAACGCCAGAAAACAAGCCAAAACCTGTTTTATACGCTGCATACAAACCTCCCAGGAGACCGCCGGCTCACACCGTCGTCCGCGTCTGCCGCTCCTCGAGTTGCTGGCTCAGCCGCCGCACCGTCTCGCGCAGGCGCACGGCCAGGTCGGTGATGGTTTCCAGGCGCTGCTGTGCGCCCTGCGGCAGCCGGCCGTCCTGGCGCCGGCGCACTTCCGCGAGGAGCAGTTCGGCGTTGCCCAGGATTCCGGTGAGCGGGTTGTTCAGTTCATGGCGCAGCACTTCCCCGAAATCTTCCTCGAGTCTTTCCGCCCGCACGCGCGCGGGAGGAACTCCGGAAATCTCCCGCTCCCGCTGCCGCAGCCGCCGCTCGATGAGCGCCAGCGTGCGGCGCGCGAAGTCACCGGAGCGGGCCACGAACTCCGCGGCTCCGGCGGCGACCAGCGCGGCAATCTCTTCCTGGTGCTCGGGCGCCCCGAGGACGACCACCGGCGTCATGTCGGCGAAGAGCGTCGCGGCCGAATCCAAAGACGGGTGTTCCGCCGTCTCCTCCGGGGCCACCGGCGCGAGCGCGGGCTCGTCGAGAACCACGAGCAAGGGATTCGTCCGCTCGGCCAGCAGCCGGGCGTGCTCGAACCCGGCGGCGAGTTCCACCTGCAGGCTGCCCGCTCCGGATTCCAGAGCGCTCCGGCAGGCGGCGGCAAAGTCCGCGTCCCGGCTCAGGATCAGAATCGAGTCGTGCTGCTTCCTCATGATTGCTGCCTCGCTGTTGCATGTTTGGGAATGACCGCGGCGCGCTGTTGGAGCGCCCCGCGCACCGCTTGCAGCAGCTCCTCCACGCGAAACGGCTTGGAAACGTACGGCAGGCGGTGTTGTTCGAAAAATTCGAGCGTGGCCGCGGAAAGCGCGTCGCCGGTCATAAAAATTACCCGCTCGCACAGCGGGCTTGCCGCGCGCGCCAGCGCTTCGTAAAACTGCTGCCCGTCGAGCCCGGGCATCTTCAGATCGCAGATCACCAGGTCGTAGCGGCGCTGCGTCGCGCGCGCCAGCGCCTCGCGCCCGTCGAGCAGCGTCTCCACGCTCAGGCCTTCGTCCCGCAGAACCTCGGCCACCAGGTTGGCCACCGTGGGTTCGTCCTCCACCACCAGCACGCGCGCCCCGGCGGGCGTTTCCCGCGTCCGGGCCGCGGCCCGCCGCTCGGAAGAGCGCGCCGCGGACGCTTTGCGGACGGCCGGCGCCCGCCCGCTCGCCGCTTCCTCCTGGGCCGCCGGCAGGTCCACGGAAAACAGCGCGCCGCCGCCCGCCCGGTTGACCACGTGCACCTGCCCGCCGTGCTCGCGCACGATGCTCAGCACGATGGACAGCCCCAGCCCGGTGCCCAGCCCGGGCGGCTTGGTGGTGAAAAAGGGATCGAAGATGCGCGCCAGCAGCGCCGGGGGAATGCCGGGGCCGTCGTCGGCCACCTCCAGGCGCAACCCCTGCTCGCTGATGCGCCGCGTGGCGACGCGGATGACGCCGCGGCCGCGGCTGTGCTCGATGGCCTGCTGGGCATTGGCCACCAGATTCATCACCACCTGCTGCAACTGGTCGGGATCGCCGATCAGCGCCGGCGCGCCGGGATCCAGCTCCGCTTCCACGCGGATCTGCTCCGCGGGCCGGCCCAGACGCTGCAGTTCCAGCGCCCGCACCACCACGGCGTTCAGCGATACACGCTTGCGTCCCGGACGCTCCTCCCGGCCGCTCTCCAGCAACTGCCGGAGGATGCGCCCCGCGCGCTCGGCTTCCTGGTAGATCTTCTGGACCTCTTCGCCCTGCACGGCGTCGCGGCGCAGCAGCAGGCGCTGCGCATAGCCCAGGATGCTGGTGAGCGGGTTGCTCAGCTCGTGGGCCACTTCGCTGACCATCCTTCCCAGCGCCGCCAGCTTTTCCGCCTGCAGCAGCCGCGACTGGAAGACGCGCTGCGCCGTCAGCTCGCGGTAGATCTCCAGCCAGCCCACGCGCTGCCCGGAGGCGTCCAGCACCGGCCGCGCGGCGCGCTCCAGGATGCGCGGCACCGGCCGCGCCAGTTGCAGCTCCTCGCGCAGGCCGCCCTCCTGGGTGCGCGCCAGTTCGCGCCAGCGCCGCGCCAGCCCTTCCGGCTCGGCCGCCAGCGGGCTGACCAGCTCGATGAGGGCCTCCAGCGTCTGCGGACGCCCGGCCGGGGCGGCATCGAGCCCGGCGATCTGCGCGAAGCGGCTGTTCATGGCCCGGATGCGCTGCTCCGTGTCGTAGAGCACGACGCCCTGCTCGACCCACTCCAGCAGGGTGAGCAGCTCGGCTTCCGCAAGGCCTTCGGCGGGCGGCCCGCTTTGCGCCGCCGGGCGCTCCAGCGAGACGGCCAGGAAATTCTCGGACAGCGGAGGCAGGCTCCGCGCGCGCACGCGCACGCCGGAGAGCAAATCCCCCTCGAGCGGCGGCGGACTGCCCGCCGCGCCGCCGAGCGCCGCGCGAATCCACGCGCCGGTCTCTTGCGCCGGGCCCGCGCGGAAGAGCGCCGCGAAAGAGGCTCCGGTCAGCGCCGCGGGCTCGCCGAGCACCCGCCGGGCTCCCGCGCTCAGCGCCGCGACCTGGCCCGCGGCATTCAAAAGCAGCAGAGGCTCGCCGGCCATTTCCACGCGCGCGCAGGCCGTGGCTGCGCGGGCCCGCTCTTCCTCGCGCAGCCGCAGGCGCGCCAGCAGATCGGCGGCCAGCGCGGCGCGCAGCTCCAGCCATTCCAGCGACGCCAGCGAAGAACGGCCGCGGCGCAGCCCGGCCACCAGCACGCCGAACTGCCGGCCGCCGCGCGCCAGGGGCAGCGCCGCCCAGCGCGTGCAGTTCCCTTCCGGCAAAGCCTCCGCGGGATCGCTGCCCACCGCGCGCCCGGTCTCCAGCGCGCGCCGCCATAGGCTCTGCAGCGGCTCGTCCGCCAGTTGCGCTGTCCACTGCAAATCGCCGCTCTTCCACGCGAAGTCCGGCATCCCCGCGTCTTCCCGCGGCAGCCGGCCCACGGCGAGGAAGCCGACCCCGGCGCTCGCGAGCCCCTCCTGCGCGAGTTCCCGCAGCAGCGTGTCGGCGTCGCTGCCGCTCTCCGCCGCGGTCAGTATGCGCCGGGCAAAGGTGAGGTCGGCGTGCCGCGCGCCGGACTGTTCCTTGCTCTCTTCCAGGGTCAGGGCCAGGGCCAGTTCCGCAGCCAGGGATTCCACCGCCGCGCGCGGGAATTCCCCCTGCCGCCGCCGCGAAGCCACCAGGATCATCCCCTGCCAGCATCCCTGCGCTTGCAGCGGCACCCATAACGCGCGCTGCATTTCCACCAGCGGGCCGATGGTGGGCATCCCCAGGGAGCTATCCAGCACCTGCTCCACACTCTGTCCCTGCACCGCGAATTTGCTCAGCGGGGGGAACTCCGGCGAAAGACGGTTCCAGACCTCCGGGGTGGCCGCTTGGCTGGCATCCCACACGCTGCCCCGAAACGCCGCCTCACCTTGCGCTTCCCGGAGCCACACTCCGATGCGATCCGCGGGGATCCGTTCGCGCAGCACGCGCAGGGCGATTTGCAGCAACTCTTCCCGCGCAACTCCCGCGGCGGCCGCCTGCGCCACACTGGAACGCGGCCGTGCGGACTCCTTTTGCCTTCTCCACAGGGACATCATATTTCTGGCGGTACCGTCACAATGCGCCCGGACCGGCTCCGCTGCAGACCGTTCTCGCGGGTTCAGGGCCGCGCGCGCTTCCTTCTCAGAACTAGCTATGCACCGGGGTCGCCATCGCCTCCAAATCTAACCACCTGAAATTACTTGGGGTTGGCGGACGCTGTTTCGGAAAGGTGCAGCGCCGAGTTTCGAGTTGATACTTCCCGGGAGGGAATTCCCGGAGTGGGCCTGCGGACTAGGACTGGCCGGTCAAATTCAGCGGCTGCCGGGACCGGGGATTCCTATGTGCGCCGGGACAGCGAGCGGAGGGTTGACCGCTTCGCGGTCACACTGGCAACTGACCGCTTTGCGGTCGCACGTGCAGTACCGCTTCGTCACACTTGTGGAGGATGGCTGCTACTGGACGGTATGTTCCATGTGGTACTGCTTGAGCTTCCGGTACAGCGTGGTCTTGCCGATGCCCAGCAGCCGCGCCGTGGCCAGCTTGTCGCCGCCCGTCTGGCGCAGCGTGCGCAGGATCGCCCGGCGCTCCAGTTCCTCCAGCGGCAGGAGCTCTTCCCTTTCCGGGGCGCGGTCCCCCGTGGGGTAGATGAGATTGGAAGGCAGGTCGGCGACGTGCACGATCGGCCCCGAGCCCAGGGCCACGGCGCGCTCGATGGCGTTTTCCAGCTCGCGCACGTTGCCCGGCCAGTCGTAGGCCATCAGCCGCTGCATGGCGTCGTTGGAGATGGTCCGCGGAGCCTGCTGCGGATCGCAGAATTTTTCCAGGAAGCTGGCGACCAGGAGGGGAATGTCGCTCTTGCGCTCGCGCAGCGGCGGCAGCTTCATCTGCACCACGTTCAGCCGGAAATACAGGTCCTGGCGGAACTGCCCGTTGTGGATGGCCTGTTCCAGGTCGCGGTTGGTGGCGGCAATCACTCGCACATTGATGGCGCGGCGCTCCGTCGAACCCACCGGCTTGACCTCGCGCTCCTGCAGCGCGCGCAGCAGCTTGGCCTGCATGTCCACGGGCATGTCCCCGATCTCGTCGAAGAACAGCGTGCCGGTGTTCGCGGTTTCCAGCAGCCCCTGTTTGGAGTTGAAAGCCCCGGTGAACGCGCCCTTGACGTAGCCGAACAGCTCCGACTCGATGAGCGTGGGCACCAGCGAGGAACAGTCCACGGGCACGAAAGGCTTGTCCTGGCGCGGGCCGGAGAAGTGAATGGAGCGCGCCACCAGCTCCTTGCCCGTGCCGCTCTCCCCCAGGATCAGCACCGGATATTCGTGCTGGCTCACGCGCTCGATCATCTTGAAGACCCGCTGCATCTTGGCGCTCATGCCGATCAGCCCGCCGAAGCCCGGGCGCGTGCGCAGCTGCTCGCGCAGCAGGCGGTTCTCCTGGTCCAGCTCCACGTCGCGGGTCACCCGCTCCAGCCGGGCCTTCAGCTCTTCCACATGAAAAGGCTTGGTGACGTAATCCACCGCGCCCAGCCGCGTCGCTTCCACCGCCGATTCGATCGAGCCGTATTGCGTGAGCACCAGCACCGCGGTGTGCGGGTACAGGCCGCGCACGCGTTTCAGCAGATCCAGCCCGCTGGTCTTCGGCAGCTTGAGGTCGGTCAGCAGAATGTCCACGGGAAACTGCTCCAACAGTTCCAGCGCTTCCTCCGCGCTGCCCACGGCCTGCACCTTCATCCCGCACTCCCCGCCCACCGCCGCGCACAGTTCGCGCGTGCTCTGTTCGTCGTCCACCACCAGGACGGTCATCGGCGCCGCGCGCCGCGAGAGGCTTTCTTCATCCATTGCGCTCGCCTTCTTCTGTCCGATGGCTCCCATATCGGAAATGGCTGCATCCTTGGTTCCACTTCGGAATATTTATTACCGAACGTAGAATCAATCGTTTAGTTACCATCGTACCATTTCCGTTTTATTCCAAAATGGAACCGGTGTCAAGCATCCTTACCTGAGTACCGGTCTAAACCTCTCATTTTGCTGGGAATACAAGACTAGAGGAGGCTGTCTTTCCATTTTGGAACTGAGCCGCTCTATTTCAGTACCCGCCTTCTGCGATCCGCCACCTCGGTTCTTTCTGAACTCGTGTCCGCTCGTCTGCTTTCGCGCCCGGCGCATTCTTCCTACTCACTCGCAGCGGGCGCCTGGCCGCAACGGCCCATGCCTCCCAGCCGGCAGGGCCCGCGGGCTTTGCACGGGTCCCGCGGACGAGTTACACTCTCAGCTTCGTCATGGCCGCCATCACCCTTCTTGACCTGAACTGGACCGGGCGCCCGCGTTCCATCGCGGCCTGCCTGCTCGAATCCGACGGGCATACCGCGCTCGTGGATCCCGGTCCCGCTTCCACGCTGGAAACGCTGCGCGCGCAACTGCGCTCCCGCGGCCTGGCCGTGGCCGATCTCAACGCCGTGCTCCTCACGCACATCCACCTGGACCATGCCGCGGCCACCGGCGCGCTCCTCCGCGAGAACCCCGGGCTGCCGGTCTACGTGCACCAACTCGGCGCGCCGCACGTGGCCGACCCCGCGAAGCTCCTGGCCAGCGCCACGCGCCTCTACGGCGAAAATATCCAGCGCCTGTTCGGGGACGTTCTGCCCGTGCCCCGGGAGAATCTGCGCCTCCTCGCAGGCGGCGAGACCCTGGCCTTCGGCGCACGCAAGCTGGACGTCGTCTACACTCCTGGCCACGCCTCGCACCACGTCAGCTATTTCGATTCCCTGGAAGGCGTGGCCTTCATCGGCGACACCGGGGGCATCCGCATTCAGGGCCAGGAGCTGATCCTCCCCGCCACGCCCCCGCCGGACATCAACATGGAACTGTGGAACGCCTCGCTGGAGGCCATCGCCGCGCGCCGCCCGGCGCGCCTGTTGCTCACGCACTTCGGCTTCGTGCGCGATGCCGCGGATCACCTCACCCGCTATCGCGAGCGCCTGCGCGAGTGGACCGCGCTCTCCGGCGAGCTGCTGCGCACGCATGCCGACGAAGCCGCCGCGGCACGGGCCTTTATCGAGCGGATGGAAGGCGAAATCATGCGCGCGCTCCCCGCGGCCGAAGCGGCGCACTATGTTTTCAACGGCGGACTCGATCTCTCCTGGATGGGCCTGGCCCGCTACTGGCGCAAGCGCGCCGATGCCGCACAAACCGCGCACAGCCATTAAGCCCCCGGCGCTCTTCAGCGCATGGTCGGGATTGCAAAGAATGTCTGGGAAAGGCTGCTTTTTCATCGTCGAATGCCGCTATCTGTGTACGGCGCGAGGAAAGGAAAAGAAAAGCCGCGAGCGCGGCTTCAGGAAACGGAAGTTGTGGCCCCGGGGCCGCTCTCCGCGGGAGAGGCGGCCGGCTCCTCGGGCTGCGCCAGGGCTGCGAAGCGCGCGGCGAGAGCATCGGCAAGCAAATCGACGAGGAGCTTGGCTCCGGAGCCGTCCGGATCTTTGTCGGGGGCGTACGCGGCCACATCCAGACCGAGCAGGTTCTTGTGCGAGAGGAAGGCACGCAGGGCCTCGCGCACGTCCGCGGCGCTGAACCCACCGGAGCCGGGTATCTGCACGGCTGCAAGATCTTCTTGCGCGATCACGTCTACATCGAAGTGCAGGACGAAGTTGCGCCCCTCGGCGTGCATCTCCTGCAGGGCCTGCTGCGCCGCGGCGCCCGCGCCCTTGCGCTGCGCATCCACGGCGAAAACCCGGCGCATCGGCGAACTGTTCAGGAATTCCTGCTCCGCGGGGTCCAGCCGTTCGATGCCGAACAGCGTCACGTCCACCTCGCGTACCAGCGGCGGCTCGCCCCAGAAGCGCACCAGCTCCGGCGCCCCGCGCCCCGTGAAGGCCGCCACCACCATGCCGTCCAGCCGCCCCGAAGGCGTCGAAGCCGGCGTGTTGAGGTCCGCGTCGCGGTCCAGCCACAACAGATTGACGTGCTTGAAATAGCGCCGCGCGCCCGCCACCACGGCCATGGACTGCACGCAGTCCCCGCCCAGCACCAGCACCAGCGCGCCCATCTTGATCCCCTGCTCCACGCGCAGCCGCAGGTCGTTCAGCCCGGCCACCGCTTCGGCGGCATTGCGCGCCCGGGGATGCTCGTCGTCCTGCGCGAACAGACGCGGCGCGCAATCCCCGAGGTCCGTGACCTCGTAGCCGATGGATTGCAGCCGCTCGATGAGCCCTGCGGCGCGCAGCGCCGCCGGAGCCTTCTCCAGACCCGGCGCGAACGCCGCGGCGCTCGAGGGCGCCCCGATCAGGGCAATCTTCTTCGGCTGACGGACGATGCGAACCGCCAAAGTTCACTCCTTGTCGTTGTAGTTCCCCGCCGCCCGCGCTCGGCTCTCTCCCCGCGGGCTATCCCGGCCGCAAAACCCATCCTTTACAACCCTTCCACTGCCTCTTGCGCCTAGCGCCGCGGCGCCGGAGCGATCGTCGCCAGTTCCGGCGGCAGCGTGAAGCGCACGTCCTCGCGGATCAGGTCCAGGTCGCGCTGGTCGGTGAAGCCGAACCCCGCGAGGCGGTCGCTCACCTGCTGCACCAGCACTTCCGGCGCCGAGGCCCCGGCGGTCAGCCCGATGCCCTTCACACCCTCCAGCCAGGCGGGGTCGATGTCTCCGGCCGAGTCGATCAGCTGGGCCTTGACCCCGTGGCGCTGCGCCACTTCCACCAGCCGGTTGGAATTCGAACTGTTCGGCGAACCCACCACCAGGATCAGATCCACGTCCTTGGCCACTTGCTCGACCGCATCCTGGCGGTTCTGCGTGGCGTAACAGATGTCGTCGCTCGCCGGCCCCACGATCTTCGGAAAGCGCTGGCGCAGCCGCGCCACAATCTCCTGCGTGTCGTACAAGCTCAGCGTGGTCTGCGTGAGGAACGCCAGCCGCTCCGGGTCCCCTACCTCCAGGGCGTTCACCGCTTCCACCGAATCCACCACCACGGTCTGCTCCGGGGCCTCCCCCGAAGTACCCACGATCTCCTGGTGGTCCCGGTGCCCGATCAGGATGATGGTGCGCTTCTCGCGCGCGAACTTCAGCGCCTCCAGATGCACCTTGGTGACCAGCGGGCAAGTGGCGTCGATCACCCGCAGCGAGCGCTCCTTGGCCTCGTCGCGCACCGTGGGTGGCACGCCGTGCGCGCTGAAGACCAGCACCGCGCCGGACGGCACTTCCCCGATCGTCTCCACGAAGATCGCGCCGCGCCGCCGCAACTGCTCCACCACGTAGGTGTTGTGCACGATTTCATGGTGCACGTAAACCGGCGCGCCATAAGCTTCCAGCGCCAGCTCCACGATATCCACCGCGCGCACCACGCCCGCGCAGAATCCCCGCGGCCGCACGCGCAACAGCACTTTTCCGTCCTTCTTCCCGGTCTGCTGATTTGTCATAAGGGCGCTTCAAACAAAAAAGAATAATACCTTAAACCCGTTCCCCGGAGCCATCCGTGTTTTTCGTTTGCGTTTCGAACCCCATGGGCCCCGCCGCGTCCCCCTCCCCGCGCCGTTCCGGACCGCAACTTCCGTTTCGCGTTCCTCCGCCCGGCCCGGCCCCCAGACCTGCCGGCGTGCCGCGCATTCCCTGGCCATGCACGGCGGGCAATCCTGATGTTATAATTCTTCGGACAAAAAATGTTCGATCTAACTGACTGGCTTCCTAAATCGGTTCTAACGCTCCGGAAATATTCCCAGCGCGACTTCTTCTCCGACCTCCTCGCCGGCGTCACCGTCGGCCTGGTGGCCCTGCCCCTGGCCATGGCCTTTGCCATCGCCTCCGGCATGCCCCCGCAAACCGGCCTCTATTGCGCGGTGGTGGCGGGCTTTCTGATCTCCGCGCTGGGCGGCTCCAAAATGCAGATCGGCGGGCCCACCGGCGCCTTCGTGGTGGTGGTCTCCGGGATCGTCCTGCACCACGGCGTCGACGGCCTGTACATGTGCACCCTGCTGGCCGGCATCCTGCTGGTCATCCTGGGCGCCACCGGTCTGGGCTCCGCCGTGAAGTTCATCCCCCGCCCCGTCGTCGTGGGCTTCACCAACGGCATCGCCGTGATCATCGCCAGCACGCAGATCAAGGACTTCTTCGGCCTGAAGGTCGACAAAGTTCCCGGCGATTTCCTCGGACGCATGGAAACACTGGCGCGCAATTTCCGCACCTTCTCGCCGCTGGAAACATCCTTGGCCTGCGCGGCCTTCGCTCTCATCATCGTCTTCGCCCGCTACGTCAAGAAAGTTCCCGGCTATATCGTGGCCCTCTTCGCCGCCACCGCCGCGGTCTGGGCCCTGCACCTGCCCGTGGAGACCATCGGCACGCGCTTCGGCGGCATCCCCGCCGGCCTGCCCCATCTGGTCTTCCCCAAATTCCGCGTGGATCTGATCCGCCCGCTCATCTCCCCGGCCATCACCGTGGCCATGCTCGGCGCCATCGAATCGCTGATGTCCGCGGTGGTCTCCGACCGCATGAGCGGCGACAAGCACAACCCCAACGTCGAACTGCTCGGGCAGGGCGCCGCCAACATCATCTCCCCGCTCTTCGGCGGTCTGCCGGCCACCGGAGCCATCGCCCGCACCGCCACCAACATCCGCTCCGGGGCGAAAACGCCGGTCGCGGGCATCGTGCATGCCCTGACCCTGCTGGCCGTGCTGCTCTTTGCCGCGCCCCTGGCCAAGTTCATCCCCCTCTCCGTGCTCGCCGCCATCCTCTTCGTCGTCTCCTACAACATGGGCGAATGGCAGGAGATCCCCGAGCTGCTGAAGCTCACCCGTCTGGAGATCAGCACCTGGCTGCTGACCTTCGGCCTGACCGTCTTCGCCGACCTGACCGTGGCCGTCGAAGCCGGCATGATCCTGGCCGCGCTGGTCTTCATCCGCAAGGTCACCATGACCACCACCGTTTCCCAAGTGACCCCCGAGTACGTCGAAAAGGGCCGCGTGCACATTCTCCAGGACAAGGATATCCCGCCCTACGCCGTCGTCTTCCGCATTCACGGGCCCTTCCTCTTCGGCGCCACCGACAAGCTCGAGGAGGTCATCGCCCGCATCGAGGAACTTCCCCCCATCGTCATCCTGCGCCTGCGCAACATGACCGCCATTGACGCCACCGGCTTGCAGGCCCTCGAGCACTTCGCCGACGTGGTCCACGCTTCCCAGCGCGGCCTCATCCTCTGCGGCGCCCCGAAACAGCCCGCGCGGCTCATGCACCAGGCCGAATTCGAGGAGCACGTGGGCCGCGAAAATATCTGCCCCAACATCGCCGAGGCCCTGAAACGCGCGCGCGCCATCTTCCGCGAAATCGGCCCCCTCGCGCCCCCCATCGAGCGCTGGGGTCGCCGCGCCACCGACAACTCTTCCCCCGGCGAGCCGCGCGGGTAGCGCGCCAAGCCGGTTGCTCCCGGGCCAAACGCAGCGATCCGTGGACCGCGTCTACACCGTGGACCTGACCGACAGCTCCGGCGCGGTCTGCGCCACAGTCGAAAAGGTCATCTACATCCGCCGCCGCTAGGACCCGGCGTTCCCTCCTCTGTTCCGCGCTCTCACTGGCCTCTGCGCCTCGGTGGCATTCTTTCCCTTCTTCTTCTATCCTTCCTCTCCTATGCTTCTCCAGGACCAGATAGCCCTGATCACCGGCTCGGGCCGCGGCATCGGCCGGGCCATCGCTCGGCTCTTCGCCAAGGAAGGCGCCGCGGTTTTTCTCACCGCGCGCACCGAAAAAGAACTCGCGGAGACCGCCGCCGAAATCAACGCGAGCGCCCCGCCTCTGCCCTCTTCCAGCAAGGATCGGGCCGCCGCCTACGCCACCGCCGATCTCACGCGCGCGGCCGATTGCGCCCGCATCGTCTCGCAATGCCGCGAAAAATTCGCCAAGATCGATATCCTGGTGAACAACGCCGGCCACTACGGCCCCGTCCTCCCCGTCGAGGACTACCCGCTGGCCGATTTCGATGCCGTCCTCAGCGTGCACCTGCGCAGTGCCTTCCTCCTCAGCCAGCTCGTCCTCCCGGAGATGTACGCGCGCGGCTCCGGCGTGATCCTGAACATGTCCAGCCTCTCGGCCAAGGCCGCATTCAGTTGGGGCTCGGCCTACGCCGCCGCCAAGGCCGGCCTGCTTGGCCTCACCCGCGTCACCGCCGCCGAAGCCGCGCGCAAGGGCGTGCGCGTCAACGCCATCTGCCCCGGCCCGGTCACCGAAACGCGCATGTCCAAGGAGCTCGGCGCGGACCTCGCCCGGCGCCTGGGCGTAAACCCGGAAGAACAACTGCAGGCTTTCCTGAACGGCCTGCTGCAGGGCCGCGCGCAAACCGCCGAGGAAATCGCCCGCGCCGCTCTCTTCCTCTGCTCCAGCCAGTCCAGCGCCATCACCGGCCAGTCCCTCAACGTCGACGGCGGCGCCGCCTTCTACTGACACCCACTCCAGGCTGGCCTTTCGCGTAAATCACCCGCCCCAAAAGAAAGAGGCCCATCGCCGTTCGCGGCGATGGGCCTCTTTCCTTCTTACTGTTTATCCACGACCGGCACTTCTCAGCTCTCGGAACGCCAATCCCAAGGAGCCTGCAGTGCTGATCCGTGGAAACTCGTTACCGCGCCGCCTCCGAGCCCGGCCGGTTCAACGCACCCCGGCCCAGCTCCTCCGCAAAACCCAGCCCGCGCGGCACTGCGGCAACCACCGGTCCAGCCTGCCGCGCCACCTGCGCGACTCCGGCTTCCAGCCCGCGGTACGTCATATATCCGCCCGCCGCCACCAGCGCCAGCGCGGCAAAGCCCACGGCAAACAGCGCAAACACCGTCATCAGTTCCCGCACCGCGTACGACTGCAACCCCGCCCCAACCACCAGAAACATCCACATCCACTTCCGGCCCTTATCCTTGGTCTTCATGTGCTCCCCGGTTCCAGTCCCTGCTTCTCGCTATCCGAGTGCTGCCTTGCTTGGTTTTCCTTATTTTAGATGCGCGCCCCGAACCGCTTGTTCTGCCCGCGTCGCGCCTGACCCATTGGACACCATTCGGGTTCCCTTTGTGGATGGTACAGAGGACACATTTTAGGCCCCGACTAATCTCCTAGTACCCCCTCTGCTTCACCCCGAAACAGTGTTTACTCCTTATTTTTCAATAGTTTAGCAGTTGACCCCTCGGCCTCCCAAGCTTCGCTTGCCATTTGCTGGCCCTCCTTTCTCGAACCTGTACCTCCGAACAGGGGCGGCACAGGGGGCCGAGGACCAACCGTAAGCTGTTCTGGGTCTGTATCTTGCAGGGATTCAGAGGCTGAGGGAAATCGTGTGACAGTGGAACCACGTTCCGCGCCACCGGCCTCAGGCGGGACGTCCGGAACAATCAGCGCGCAGCGGAATTGCCGACATGCTCCCCGGCCAGCGGGCTTTTCGGATGCAGCCGTGACTTGCCGTCCGCTCCCAGCACGTAGGGATAGCCCTGCGGGTCCACCGCTTTGCCCCGCAGAAGCCCCGCGCTGACCAGCTCCTCGAGCGTCTGCGGCATGCGCTGAAAGCGCTGCACGAACTGCTGCACCAGTTCATCGAGGCGCTCGCGGTCCTCTTCGGCCTTCAGCAATTGCAGGTGATTCAGGGCGTTCTTGCGGATCAGCGGATCCTTCGTCGAATCGTGAATCTGCGCCCACAGAAACATCGAAACGCCGCGCGACCGCCCCTCTTCGGCCACCTTCGCGGCCAGCACCTTCATCCACTCATCCGCCCCGGGCCGCTTGCTGCCCTCCAGGAACGCCTGGGAGGCCTTGGGATAGTCGCGCAGCTCCCAGTAGTAGATGAAGCCGAGGTCCTGCCACAGCCGCCACTGCTCCGGATTGTTGGCGATGCCCCGCTGGATGAGCTCCACGGCCTGCTCCGGACGGCCCGCGCCGCGCGGCGCCGGCTCCGCGAGGAACACCGCGCCAAATCGGTAGGCCACCACCAGGTGCGGGTCGAGCGTCGTGGTCAGGTCCAGCAGCGGCGCCAGCAGGTCGAAATTCGCTTCCTGGCGCACGCGCTTCTCGCCGTAGTACTGCACCGTGCGCGTCCAATACACATCCGCGAGAAATGTCCCGTATTCCAGGCTGAGCACGTTCACCAGCCGCCCGGAGCGCAGCACCAGTTCGTCCCGCTCCTGGCGCACCGCGGCCAGTTGCCGGTCCAGGCTCTTCTGCAGCCCCCAGACGGCCGCGAAGCCCGCCGGCAGCACCACCAGCAGCAGCACGGCGATGGGTTTGCGGGAAATCATGCCCTGGCTACGCCTCACTTCAGATTGCGCCGCGAGAAAATCACGGAAGCCGCCGCCAGCACGATCGCGCAATAGATCACGGCATACGCCGTGTTCTGCAGCACCAGGGCCCCGGGAATCGCCCGCCGGTGCGCCGCCGCGGCGATGACGTTGAAATTCTCGAAATTCGGCAGCAGGTAGGAAAACCACACCGCCACGGCATCCAGCGTCCGGCTCCCCGTGATATTCCCGAACCCGCGGATCTGCTGCGCGAAGACCCCGGTCACATACAGCCCGGTGGTAAACAGGATCGCCAGCAGCGGCGTCGTGAAGCAGGAAAACAGCAGCGCCAGCGCCACCACGATCGCCAGCTTCAGCAGAATGAAGTACACGGCAATCAGCACGCAGAGGTCCGCGGCCTTCAGCGCCGGCTGCACCAGCAGCATCGCTCCGAACAGCCCCGCGGCCATCGCCGCCGTGTTCACCGTCAGCGTCAGCAGCAGCCCGCCGAATTTCCCCAGCAGAAATTCCCAGCGATGCACCGGCTTGGCCAGCAGCGCATACAGCGTGCGCTTGTCCATCTCCTTGTACACCAGCCCCACGCCGATGAACACCGCCATGAGCAGCCCGATCACCGAGATGGCCGTCAGCCCCAGGCTTACGATCACCACCTCCTCGATGCCGATCGAGATCTGCCCCACCAGGACCGCCGCGGCGATCATCAGCAGCGCGAAAAATACCAGGTTGTACAGCACCCGGTCGCGCACCGCTTCCCGAAACGTGTTCCAGGCCACGATCCCCGCGTGCTTCATCGCCCGGATACCTCCACGGCCGCGCCTTGCGCTCCCTCCGCCCCCACCAGCTCCAGAAAATAATCTTCCAGCGTCGCTTTCACCTGCGCCACCGCCAGAATCCTCGCCCCCGCCCCGCGCAACTGCTCCAGCGCCCCGAAGAGTTCCTCCTCGGGCACTTGGATGCGGTAGCGGTTCCCGGTCTGCGTCGCCTGGGCCGCAATGGCCGCGCCTCCGCTCCCGCCCGCCAGCTCGAACAGAATCTCCATGCCCTTGGCCTTCAGCCCCACGATCTCTCCCGGCGCGCCCACCCCGCGCAGCGTGCCTCCGGCGATCACCCCCACGCGGTCGCAGAGCATCTCCGCGTCGCTCAGGATGTGCGTGGAGAACAGCACGGTGCGCCCGTCGCGCTTCAGTTCCAGGATGATGTCGCGCACCTCGCGCCGCCCCACGGGGTCCAGTCCGGACATCGGCTCGTCCAGGATCACCACCTGCGGGTTGTGCACGATGGCCTGTGCCAGCCCCACCCGCTGCAGCATCCCTTTCGAATATTTGCGCAGCTGGATCTTCCCCGCCGTCTCCAGCCCCACCTTCTTCAGCAGCCCCTCGACGCGCGCGCGCCGCTCCGCCGCCGTCAAATCATGAAAGCGCGCGAAGTAGTCCAGCACTTCGTACGCCGTCAGATAATCGTAAAAATACGGCTGTTCCGGCAGGTAGCCGATCTCCCGGTGCATGCCCACGTCGGAGACCGGCTGGCCCAGAATCCGCGCCGTGCCCGCCGTGGGAAAGATCAGCCCAACGAGCAGCTTGAGGGTGGTGGTTTTGCCCGCGCCGTTCGGCCCCAGGAACCCGAAGACCTCGCCCCGCTCCACCTGCATCGTGAGGTTGTCGAGCGAACGCTTCTTCTTCGCCAGCCAGAAGCCGACCGGATAGTCTTTCGTCAGACCTTCGATTTCAATCGCCGGACCCGTCATGGCTCTATTCTTCGGGAGTACCGCCCCGCCGTCAATCGAACTGCTGCGCGCCTGTGCGGGAACGGCAAAGGCAGGAAAGCGCTGTACGGCCAGACCCGCGGCCTCAGCGCGGTGGCGTGGAAGACGATGGCGAGATATTCACCAGCCCGGGCGCCGCCGGGTCCGCCGCCGGCTGCGGTTTCAGCTTCTGCGGCGCGCGCCAGTTGTCCAGAATGCCCACTTGCTGCACGCAGGAAACCGTGCACTGCGGCGCGCACGACTTTTCCGTCTGATACTCGCGCCGGCGCATCTCCGCCGTGTATTGCGCCAGCGGAATTCCCGGATAGCCGCGCTGCTGCGAGCACCAGTGCACCAGTCCGTCCTCGCAGACGTACAGGTAGCGCGAGCCCGCGCGGCAGCGCCAGTCGTGCTCTTTCCCCCGCGCCACCCGGTGCTGGAAGCCGTTGAACCGCGAAAACGAGCGCTTCCCCAGCGCCATGATCTCTTCGAAAATCTCGATCTCCCGCGGCCCCAGCGGCTTCAACTGCCCGTTGTGGTCGTGGATGATCCCCACCGTGCTGGTCAGCCCCAGCTCCACCGCGCGGTGCGCGATGCGCAGCGCGTCCTCGGGGTCCTTCACTCCGCTGCCCAGCACCGAATTGATGTTCACCTGGAAATAGGCGTGCCTCCCCAGCAGCGCCAGCTTCTGGTCCAGCGTCTTCAGGCTCTTCTTGGACACCTCGTCCGGCGTCGTGTTATCAATG
>JAIQEV010000107.1 GCA_020073585.1 Terriglobia bacterium | reverse complement strand
AGTCTGCAGGCCCTCGGCGCCCCCGATCGGCCCATCACCTTCACGTCGGCCTCCTCCGCGGCACGCTGCGCTTGGCAAACCATCGCCGTGCCGCTCAGCAATCAAGGCTTGCGCCTGCAGTATGCCGCTGTCGAATATGCCTGTGCTGGACTGCGCATCTTCGACGCCGACTCCGTGCAGGTCTTATCCAGCACCTTTCGCTATGTGGGCGATGGCGGCGCCTGCGCACCCGACTGCGAACCGGCCGACTGAGCGGTGGCGCTCATGGCAAAAAAAGCCCCGAACAGAAATGCAAGACCTGCGTGTTTCATGGCTGGTGAACCTCCTCGAAGTTTCCAACAGTCCGATGACGTGAACTCGGCCTTTTGGAGAATACATGTTGCTGGGAGCTAAGGTTCGCATGAAGCGTTCCATTCTACAACTTGCTTGTTTTCAATCCATTAATGATCTTTTAATGCCGCGATGAGGGGCCCCGGCGGCTAAAAATGACCTGCCACCAAGCAGAAATTACAGGGAGTTATGGACTCCCTATTCCTGAACCGAAAGGTTCTCTAAATGATGCCCAGAGGCTTGGCGACTTCGGCGAGGATGTCGGCGGCGCGGAGGAGGTGTTCGCGTTTGTGGGCGGCGCTGACGATGGCGCGCAGCCGCGCTTTGCCTTCGGCGACCGTGGGGAAGCCCACCGCGGGAGCGAAGACCCCGGCTTCGAAAAGCTGGCGCGAAAATTCGAAGGCCTTGGCGGCGTCGCCCACGTGGATGGGGATGATGGGCGTCTCGCTGGCTGCGAATTTGAAACCCCGGCGCTTCAGCTCGCGCTTGAAATATTTCGTGTTGGCCCACAGCTTCTTCACCAGCTTCTCGCCTTCGGGCGAATCGAGCAGCGTGAAGGCGGCCTGGCACGCGGCGGCGGTGGCCGGCGGATGCGAAGTGGAAAAGAGAAACGGCCGCGCGCGGAGATAGAGGAATTCGATCAGGTCGCGCGAGCCGCAGACGTAGCCGCCCATGGCGCCGATGGCCTTGCTGAGCGTCCCCACCTGGATGTGCACGCGTCCGTGGCAGTTGAAATGGTCAATGCTGCCGCGCCCGCCGCGCCCCAGCACGCCGGAGGCGTGCGCGTCGTCCACCATCATGATGCAGTTGTGCTTTTCGGCGAGGTCGCAGAGCTGCGGCAGCGGCGCGATGTCCCCGTCCATCGAGAAGACGCCGTCGGTGATGATCAGCTTGTGCCCCGGCCAGGCGGCGGTTTCCTCGAGGATGCGCTCGCAGTCCTGGACGTCCTTGTGCTTGAAAACCTTGATGGTGGCTTTCGAGAGCCGGGCCCCGTCGATGATCGAGGCGTGGTTCAGCTCGTCGGAGACGATCAGGTCTTCCTTGCCGAGGACCGCGGAGACCGTCCCGGCGTTGGCGGTGAACCCGGACTGGAAGACGACGCAGGCTTCGACGTTCTTGAAGCGCGCGATCTGCTCTTCGAGCTCCATGTGCAGCTTCATGGTGCCGGCGATGGTGCGCACGGCGCCGGCCCCCGCGCCGTATTTGCGCACCGCTTCGAGCGCGGCCTTGCGCAGCGCCTTGTGCGTGGTCAGGCCCAGATAATTGTTCGACGCCAGGTTGATCACTTCCCTGCCGTCGAAGGTGCACAGCGTCTTCTGCTCGCCCTCCAGGACCCGCAGCTTCGGCGCGACGCCCTTGGCGCGCAGATCATTCAACTGGTCGGTGATGTACTGCAGGGGATTCTGCTTCTGTGTTCCGGTGTCCGGCATGGTGTTCCTCGCTTCCCGTGGGCGGGGCCCGAAATCCGCGGCGCGGCGGTTCAGCCGGCGCGCAGTTGCGCCCCGAGCTGCTGCTCCAGCGCGGCCACGATCTTTCCGGAGAAATCCGCGATCTGCGCGTCAGTGAGCGTGCCCGTGGCGCTCTGGAAGAGCACCCGCACCAGCAGCGAATATTTTCCGGCGGGCACGTTCTTGCCGCGGAAGAGGTCCCCCGCTTCGACCGCGCCGGCTTCCGCGATGCCCAGCGACTGGATGACGCGCGCCACCTCGGCAAACGGCGTGCCGTCGGCCAGCAGCAGCGAGAAATCCCGCTCCACCGCGGGAAAGCGCGGCAGCGGCGCGAAGCGCCGGGCGTCGCGCGCCGCGCGCATCGCCGCATAGAACGGATCGAGGCGCAGCTCGGCGAGGAACACGTCCTGGCGCAGCTTCAGCCGTTCGGCCACGCGGCGCGCCAGTTGCCCGGCGGCGCCCAGCTCCTGCGCGCCGAGAAACACCCGGCCGCAGCGCGCCGGATGCAGCCACGCCGCGCCATCCGCCTGCCAGCGGAAGCCGCCGGCAAAGGCCCCGGCAGCATCGAGATCGCCCTTCAAATCCGCGAAAGAATAGGCGCGCGCCGCGTCGTAGATGTCTTTTTCGCGGGCTTCGCCGGTCGCGCCGAGAGCCAGCACGCGGGTCTCGACCGACTGGTGCCCTTCCAAACGATAGTGCCGGCCGATTTCGAAGAGCCGCGCGCTGCGCTGCCCGTGGTTGAGGTTCCACTCCAGCGCCGCGGCCATGCTGACGGCCGCGGTCGAGCGCAGCACGCCCGCCTCTTCGGAGAGCGGATTGGCGAGCCGCGCGGGCGCCGCATCCGCCGGGCGAAACAGCTCGTTGCGCTCTTCGGCGACGTGCGGAATGGTCACGATCTCGCGATAGCCGAGGCCCATCAACCGCTCGCGCAGGCGCTCTTCGGCGTCGGCGTGCGGCAGGCGCGCCGCGGCCTTGCGGGCCACGGGAAAGCGCGGAGGAAATTTGTCCAGGCCGCGGATGCGGGCGACTTCCTCGATCAGATCGATCTCGCGCTCCACTTCGCCGCGCCACGAGGGCTGCGTGCACTCCCACGCCGCGAGCAGGGAGCCCGCGGCTCCGCGCTGCGCATCCGCGCGCACGGGCGCGAAGCCCAGCGCGCCTAGAATCGCCTCGATCTCCTTGTCCGCAACGTCGGCGCCCATGATGCGCAGGAATTCCCTGCGGTGCAGCGCGATCTTCTTCGGCGCGCGCTTGCCGGGATAGGCGTCCACCACTCCGGCGAGCAGCTCGCCGCCGGCCAGTTGCAGGATCAGCTCGGCGCAGCGCCGCGAAGCCAGCTCGGCCAGCTCCGGATCGGCGCCGCGGCCGAAGCGCGTCGAGGCTTCGGTGTACAGCCGGAGAAAGCGCGTGGCGCGGCGGATGGCGACGGGCTCGAACCAGGCGCACTCGATCAGCACATTTTTCGTCGAGAAGGAGATCTCCGTCTCGGCGCCGCCCATGATCCCGCCGATGCCCACGGCGCGCGTGCCGTCGCCGTCGCAGATCATGCACATGCCGGGAGTCAACTGGCGCTCCAGGCCGTCCAGCGTCTTCATCTTTTCGCCGGGCTTGGCCTGGCGCACCACGATGCGGTGGTCGCGCACCAGGTCGTAGTCGAAAGCGTGCAGCGCATGGCCCAGCTCGAGCATGACGTAATTGGTCGCGTCCACCACGTTGTTGATGGAGGCCACACCCGCGGCTTCCAGGCGCTCGCGCAGCCACGCCGGCGAGGGCTGGATCTTCACGCCGCGGATGACGCGCGCGGTGAAGCGCCCGCAGAGTTCCGGCGACTGAATCTCCACGCGCACCGCTTCCGCGGCTTTCGCGGCGCTTTCCGCGGGCTTGGGCGCGACCCCCTTCAGCGGCAGCCGGTAGATGGCGCTAAGCTCGCGGGCCAGGCCGTAGTGCCCCAGGCAGTCGGGGCGGTTGGTGGTCAGCTCGGCTTCGATGACCGCGCCTTGCGCGCCCTGCTCGAGGCCGCCGATGTTCGTGCCGGAAAGCGCCAGGCGCGAGGCGGCCTCCTCGGCCGGCGCCGTCAGCTCCACGAACTCCTTCAGCCAGTTGTAAACGACCTTCATGATCGCAATTCCCCGCCGCTTTTGCCCCGGGCCTTCTGCCAAGCGCGCTTCACGGAAACTGCCGCAAAAAGCGCACGTCGTTCTGGAAAAGCACCTGAATGTCGTCGATGCCGTACTTCAGCATGGCCAGGCGGTCGATGCCGATGCCGAAGGCGAAGCCGCTGACCTTGGCCGCGTCGTAGTTGACGAAGCCGTAGACCGCCGGGTCCACCATGCCCGCGCCGAACAGCTCGATCCAGCCCGCGCCCTTGCACTTCGAGCAGGTGCCGCCGCCCGCGGCCGTGCCGCGCCCGCCGCAGAAGATGCACGAGGCGTCGAATTCGACTGAAGGCTCGGTGAACGGAAAATAGCTGGGGCGGAAGCGGGTCTTCACGCCGGGTCCGAAAAATTCGTGCACGAAATATTCGATGGTTCCGGTGAAATCGCAGAAGGTGATGTCCGTATCCACGGCCAATCCCTCGACCTGGTGGAACATGAAGGAGTGCGTGGCGTCGGGATTATCGCGGCGATAGACCTTGCCGGGCACGATCACGCGCACCGGCGGGGTCTGCTTCTCCATCGTGCGGATCTGCACCGGGGAAGTGTGCGTGCGCAGGAGGAGCTGCCCGGGAGCGCCCTTGGGAAGATCGAGATAGAACGTGTCCATGTCGTCGCGCACGGGATGAAACTCGGGAATGTTGAGCGCTTCGAAATTGTAGTAGGGCGTTTCGATCTCCGGCCCTTCGGCGACGGAAAAGCCGATCTGCAGGAAGATGCGCTCGATCTCCTCGAAGACCTGACGGATGATGTGCCGCGACCCGGCGGGCCGCACCACGCCGGGGAGCGAAAGGTCCACGCGCTCGCGGGCCAGAGCGCTTTCTTCGGCGGCGCCTTCCAGCGCCGCGCGGCGCGCTTCGATCTGCGCTTCGACGTGCGCGCGCAGATCGTTGAGCGCCGCGCCCACGGCGCGCTTCAGCTCCGGCGAAGCGGGCTTCAGCCAGTTGTCGGTGATCTGCGTGAGGACGCCGGATTTGCGGCCCAGCCAGGCGTCGCGGAAAAGCTTCCAGGAGGCTTCGTCGTGCGCAGCGGCGGCCTCGGCGTCGAAGCGCGCGCGCACCTCGGCGAAGAGCGCGGTCACCGGTTGCGCTTGCGCGGCGTCCAGCGCGGCGAGGGTCTTCGCGGTCTTGCTTTCGGCAGAGCTCATCGAAGTCCAATAGTTTGCAGGGGCACGGACTCGCGTGCCCCTGCGGTCGAACGTGCCGGCGGGAAGCCGGCGTTACAGCCGGAACGCCGGACTACGCCTTCTTGGCGTTCTTCTTGACCGGAGGCGCGGCGGCCTTGGCCTTCGCCGCGAGCTGCGCGAACGCCGCGGCGTCCAGCACCGCGAGATCGGCCAGCACCTTGCGGTCCAGATCGATGGCCGCCGCCTTCAAGCCGTGAATCAACTGCCCGTAGGTCAGCCCGTTCAGGCGCGCGGCGGCGCCGATGCGCTGGATCCACAGCCGGCGGTACTGGCGCTTCTTGGCGCGGCGGTCGCGGAAGGCATAGCGATCCGCGCGGTTGGCCGCTTCCTGCGCCGACTGGTAGAGCTTGCTCTTGGTGAGGAAGAAGCCTTTTGTGCGCTTGAGGTACTTCTTGCGGCGCGCACGGCGCTTGGTGCCGCGTTTTACGCGAGCCATTGGG
>JAIQEV010000049.1 GCA_020073585.1 Terriglobia bacterium | reverse complement strand
GGAGGACCTTCTCCAGGTTGCTACCGGCCCTCATCGATCACTTCCTCCTCCTTCACGGTCTTCCGGGGTCCACCGCTCCCCGCCAAGTCCCAGTCCCTCGGGGGCTGTATCTTCGACATCCAGTCGAGCCTGTTTGTCGCCTTGAGCCTCTCGTAGATGAGCGCCCAGGCGCAGTCCGTCCCCTGGTCGACCTCGCACTTGCCATCGTGAGAGCCGCCGCAGGGGCCGTTCATCATCTGCTTGGCGCACCTGGAGACGGGGCAGATACCGCCGGTGAGATGGAGGATGCAGTCCCCGCAGGCCCTGCAGTTCTCGAGCCAGACAGCGTGCTTCGCCGGCCAGCCCATGAGAGTCGTGTTCAGGGCGGGGAGAACTGGCTGCTGGGGGTACATCTCAGCAACTACCTGCACGCCTATGCCGCAGGCCATCGAGACGACAGCGTCGGCCTCCTTCACGTGCTTCTTCATCTCGGCCACCCACTCCCTCTCGCACTGCCTCTCGACCGTGCCTTCGACAACCTTGATCTTGCGCCCCTCCTTCTTCGCCGCTATCTTGAGGAACGTGGCAAGCACTCCGACTTCCTTCTCCCCTCCCGCCAGACAAACGGTCACGCAGGTCCCGCAGCCTGCGACGTAGATCTTGCCGTAACCCTTGGTCATCTCCAGGATCTCGGCCGCGGGCTTCCTCTCGCCGACGATCATTCGGTGGCCCCCTTCCTCAGGGGACTGGGCCCCAGCTTCCTCACCTTATCGGTCATGTCCGCGATCATCTCTGCGAACTTGCTCGCCTGCGCGGACGATAGGTTGTACATCTCAACTCGTCCGGGTTCGACGCCCGCCGCCTCGAGGAGCCTCTTCGTCGCCGCGACCCTCTTCTTCGCCCTGAAGTTGCCGTTCATGAAGTGACAGTCGCCGTCGAGGCAGCCCATGACCATGACGCCGTCAGCGCCGTCCTCGATCGCCCTGAGCAGGTAGAGTATCTCGATCTTCCCCGAGCACGGGAGCCTGATGACCCTTGCGTTCGGCGGGTACGACATTCTTTACGGCTATATCTGCCGCGGCGGCGAAAACAATCTGCTGCGCCGTTCCCGCATCCGCTTGGGCTACGCGGAGATGGGCAAGGCGCCCACGGAAGGCCACTTCGCGCTGGAAGCGCGGAACGGCGACCGCGTGGAAGCCTCCTGCCGCGCCCTCAACGCCTTCAACATCTCGCACCAGGAGCGCAACAAGACCGGCTTCCACTACTTCTGCCATTCGGAATATCAGTGCGAGGGCCAAACGGGCTATGGGCAGATGAATGTGCACTGGCGCAGCGAGGCCGATCGCCCGCAGGATTGGTCGGTGATTCTGGCGGAGTAGACGCCGCGCGCCGCGCTAGGGCTGCCCGGCGTTTTCGAATTCGCGCAGGATCTTCTCGCGCATCGCGTATTTCTGGATTTTGCCGCTGCCGGTCATCGCAAACTGCTCGACAAAGCGCACGTGCCGCGGAACCTTGAATCCCGCGATGCGTTCCTTGCAGTACTCGATCAATTCCTTTTCCGTCAGTGCCGCGCCGCTCTTCAACTGCACGAACGCCAGCAGCACCTCGCGCAAGCGCTCGTCGGGAACGCCCACGACCGCCGCCGCGCGGATCGCCGGATGTCCGCACAGAAAATTCTCCACCTCGAGCGCCGAGACGTTTTCGCCGCCGACCCGCAGCATGTCCTTCAGGCGCCCGGTCCAGATCACGAATCCGTCGTCGTCGATATAGCCGGCGTCGCCGCTGTGCAGCCAGCCCTCTTGGTCGATGGCCGCCGCGGTCTCCTCCGGCTTCTGGTAGTAGCCCTTCATCACGTTCCAGCCGCGGAAGCAGATCTCCCCGCGCTCGCCGCGCGCCAGTGTCCGGCCCGTGTCCCCGCCGATGATTTTTATCTCCACGCCCGGCTCCGGGCGGCCCATGGTGTTGACGCGCTTTTCCTGCGCATCGCTCCAGCCGGCGATGGCCACGTTGGGGCTGCCTTCGGAGAGGCCGTAGAGCGGGCAGAGGTGCCGGATCCCGATCTCCTCGGCCACCATGCGCAGCACCGCTCCCGCATCGAACGTCGCCGAGGTGTACAGCGTGAAGCCCCGCGTCACCGCGCCCAGCAGCGCGCACACCGAGCCGCCCACGTGGAACATGGGCATGGCCGAGAGCACGCGGTCTTCCTCGCGCACGTTGGCCCGCTCTTCCATCTGGAAGGCGTTGCGCAGCACTTGCCCGTGCGAGAGCATCACCGCCTTCGGAAACGCCGTGGTGCCCGACGTGTACTGCAGGATCACCATGTCGTCCGGCCGCACCGCTTCTTCCTGCCGGCGCAAATCCTCCGCCGCGCCGCTCGCCGCACCCCGCCGCAGCACTTCCTCATACGACAGCAAACCCTCGGGGGCGCCGCCCACGACGATCACCCGCTGCAGCATGGGAAACGCCGCGCTGCGCACCCGCCCGTCTTTGGCCTGCGCCACTTCCGGGCAGACCTGGCGCAGCATCTTCAGAAAATCGATCTGCAGAAACTCGCGCGGCAGCACCAGGGTCGCCGCATCGGACTGCTTCAGCACGTATTCGAATTCGCTGATCCGGTAGCGGGTGTTGATGAACATCACCGCGCCGCCGAGCGCCGCGGTAGCCAGCTCGGCCACGCAGGTCTCCGCCAGATTGGGCAAGCAGACCGCGGCGTGCTCGCGCGGGCCGGCGCCCAGCGCGCGCAAGCCCAGAGCGAACTGCTCGACTTCGCGCAGCAATCCCGCCGCCGTCAGCCGGCGCTCGGGAAACACCAGCAGGGGCTTCTCGCCCCAGCGGCTGGCGCACTTGCGGAGCGCCCGCGGCAGCGTCTCGCGGCCCCACACCGCGCCTTCCGGCGAGTCCGTTTCCGGGCACGCCACGTGCGCGAGCTTCTTTCCTGCGAGTGCATTCTGCGGGGAGCGGGCTTCGGGCGGCGTCATCTGGATGGTTCCTTACTTTTTAGCCTCTCCGGCCATTTCGATCACTTTCTTGGCGTCGAAGAAAATCTTTAACTCCACAATGTGCCCGTTTTCCACGCGGAAGAGGTCCACGGCGTCGAAGACCACCGGGGCGCCTTTGGCCGTCTTGCCCTCGAAGTGGATCTCCGCGGCCACGCCGTTGGCGCCATCGGAAAAGAAGCGCGTCACGCGGTCGTCGCGCTCGCCGTAGGAGCGGAAGACCCAGGCGTAAAAATTCCGGATCGCTTCCCTGCCGGTCATCACGCCCACCTGCGGATACTCCATGCGCGCGCCTTCCGCGAAGATCTGCGCCAGGTCCTCGATACGGCTCTCGTTCACCGCGGCAAAGTAGGCCTTGGCCACGGCCATGGCATCGCTATTCCCCATGCGCCCAGTCTTCTCCTCTTCCCGGCACTCTTCAGATGACCACCATAAAGCTTTTTTCCGCAGCCGGCTACGGGTGGCTGCGGAAGCAGCCCCTTACGGATGGATGCGGAATCCGCCGTCCACCAGCAACTCCGCGCCGGTGATGAAACTGGCTTCGTCGCTGGCCAGAAAGAGAATCGCGTTGGCGATCTCCCGCGGCTGCGCCGGCCGCTGAATGAACTGCCCCGCGCAATAGGCCTTGGCGACCGCTTCCCAGTCGCCGTCCGGTCCGGCCGCTTCCTTGCACGCGTGCACCAGCAGCGGCGTATCCACCACCCCGGGATTCACGGAGTTGCAGCGGATGTTGTTGGCGGCGAAGTCCGCGGCAATGTTGCGCGTGATCTGCACGACGCCGCCCTTGGATGCGCCGTAAGCCGCCAGGTTCGAATAGCCGAGGAACCCGGCGATGGAACCGGTGTTCACGATCGCCCCGCCCCCGGCCTTGACGATCTCCGGAATGGCGAACTTGCTCATGCGCTGGATGCTGGTGAGATTGACGGCGATCTGCCGCTCCCACTCCTCGTCGCTGAGGGAGACGACGGTGCCTTTCACGTCGATGCCGGCATTGTTGATCAGAATATCCAGGCCGCCGAGGAAGCCCACCGCCTCTTCCACCATGCGCCTGGCGTCCGCCGTTTTCGAAACGTCGCCACACGTTGCTCCAACTTTATGCTCCGCCGCGCTCAGCCGTTTGGCCAAAGCGCGCACCCCTTCGGCGTTGATGTCCGAGGCGGCCACCGCCGCGCCTTCTTCCACAAAGCGCTTGACCGTCGCCAGACCGATCCCGGAGGCTGCGCCGGTGATGAGCGCCCTTTTCCCTTTCAGCCGCATGAGAGAGTTCCTCCTCCGAGTGAATCTCGAATCCGCCGCCAATCAGGAGGCCGTAACGCCCGAGCCATCCAGCAACTCTTTCACGCGGTCCAGGCATTGGAACGAGGACTTGGCCCGCGCGGGATCGGCGAACGCCGTGATGTTCCACAGCACGATGTGCTGCAGCCCGGCCGCGGCCAGCTCGCGCACCTGCCCGGCGACGTCTTCCGGCGTGCCGTTCAGCGTGTAGTATTCCGCCACTTCCCGCGGCACGCGGTTCATGATGCGCTCGGCCTCCGCGCGCGTCACGCGCGAGGGAATGTAGTCGTGAAAGCCCGAGGACTCCTTGCCGAAGGGCGGCTCCGCGCCGAAGCGTTCGAAGAGCTCCGCGGGCAGCAGCAGGCACAGGCCCTTGACCAGGATGTGGTCGAGCAATTTGCGCACGACGTTGCGGTCTTCATCCACCACGACGTAGGCCAGCATGCCGGCTTCGAACGCGGCCGGGTCGCGGCCCGCTGCGCGCGCGGCGGCGTGGATCACGTCCAGCTTGGTGCGGTACTCCGCCGGGGTCATGCGCGTGGGCAGCCAGCCGTCGGCCAGGCGCCCGGTAATGCCCAGAGCGCGCGGCCCGTGCGAGGCGAGCCAGATGGGCGGGGTCTTGCCTTCGAACGGCTCGAGGCCCAGCACGGCGTCCTTCAGCTTCCAGAACTGCCCGTCGAAACTTACCGGCTCGCTGCGCGAAGCCCACAGCGCGCGGATGATCTGAATGCCCTCTTCAAGCTTGGACACGGCCTTTTCGAAGGACAGGCCGTAAGGGGTGACGTTGCAGGCCTCGCCCGCGCCCAGCCCGAGGATGAAGCGCCCGCCGGTGATGTGGTCGAGCGTGAGCGCCGATTGCGCCAGCATCGCCGGATTGCGGCGCACGATGTCCGTCACGCCAGTGCCCATGCGGATCTTTTTGGTGGCCGCCCCGGCCGCGGCGATCACCGGCACGGGATCGAAATAGACGTCGGCGCTCTTCTGGAAATTGGCCAGCGGGGTGATGTCCGGCGTCCAGATGGAGCGCGGGTGCCAGCCCATCAAGTGGCACGGCCACCAGGCGGAGTCGTAGCCGCGCGCTTCGGCGCGCTGCGCCTGCTGGATCACTTTGTCGAAGGGCGGCATGATGCCGCCGGGTACACCGAGGCGAATCTTCATCGGAATCCTTTATCTTTCTAGACCTTGGTGGCCGAGCCGCGGAATTCGATCTTCCTCATGGCTTTGGGGTCCACCACCTCGCGCAACAGGCGCAGATACTCGGCATCTGGCGCGGGCGTTTCCGGAACGCTGGCGGGCATCACCAGCTCGAAGGCGGTCTGCTCCTGCACCTGCTTCGGGGTGATGCCGCGGTGCACGCTGACCAGGCGCATGCGTTTCGAAGTGGGCTCGAAATCCATCACGCACAGGTCGGTGATCACCAGTTGCGGGCCGTTGCGCAGGCCCAGCTTGGCGCGCGAGCCGCCGCCGTCCAGCCAGCCCACGCAGGCGCGGAAATCCACCTTCTTCACGAAGGTGCGCGGGTTGTGCGTGGTGGACCAGATGAAGACGCGCTTATCGAGCGAGCCCATGTCGCCCATCCCCGCCGAGCCAGGCAGCCGCACTTTCGGCTTGTGGTAGTCGCTGCCGATGATGCTGTTGTTGATGTTGCCGTACTGGTCGATCTGCGCGCCGCGGATGCAGAACGTCTCCAGCGTGCCGCGGTGCACGTACGACCACATATCCTCGTACTGCGGCAGGTACATCACGCAGCCCTTCCACATGGTCGGGTCGAGGGTGTTGCCGATGACCGAGCCGGGCTGGGCGTCCACGCCCACCGCTCCCGCGACCCACGTCAGGCCGGGGGCGTGCGTGGCGCGCGCCAGCAGCACCGCGGACACGGGAATGAACGACACCGTGCCGTTCAGGATGATATCGTCGCTGGTGAACGCCTTGGCCAGCGTCACCACCATCAATTCGTCGATTGTGTATTCCTTGGCAGTTCCCATGGCCTAGTCCCAGCTCTCCAAACGCTTCAGCGCCGCCGTCCCGCCGAGCTTGGCGAGATACTGGTCGTGCGTCTTCAGCCCGTACACAAACTCGTCGAGAAACGCCCGCGTGCCCTCCGGCGTGCGCGATTCGTCCGCGTAGCGCTGAAAGACCGCGCGATCGAAGTTGTACTTCGGGAAGAGCGAGCAGGGATGCGCGCCATAGGGCGCGTGCACCAGAGCGTCCACCTTGAAGTACGGGATGCCGGTGTGGATCGGCGTGCGGCGGATCTCTTCGTTCTCCACGATCTCTTCCACGGTGACGATGACCTTCTTCGCCGCGCGCGGGAAGACGTCCACGTCCGTCCAGATCGGCTTGGGGAAAAATTGCACGTTGCCGAAGCGGTCGGCGCGGTGCGCGTGCAGGATGGCCACATCCGGCTCCAGCGCGCGGCAGGCGATCACCGGCTTGCCGGTGAACGGGCACTCGATCACTTTGGTGGTGTCCGGATGCAGGCCGATCACATCGCTGCCGAGTCCCGAGCGGCTCACGCCGAAGGGCAGCCCCATCGCGCCGGCGCCCAGCCGCGTCAGGATCTGGTGCTCGGTATACTCCTCGACCTCGAGCTTCTGCGCTTCCGCCGCGCGGCGGAAATTATTGGCCATGCCGAACTCATCGAGATTGATGATGATGGCCATCACCTTGCGCACGCAGCCCGCGGCGATCATCCAGTCCAGCCCGATCCCGCCAACCACCATGGCCACCTGCAGGTCGCGCTTGCCCGCGCGGATCAGCTCGCGCACCAAGGCCAGCGGGCTCATCTGCGTGCCCATGCCCTGCATGGCGATGGTATCGCCGTCGCGCACCAGCGCGGCGGCCTGTTGCAAACTCACCAGCTTGTCTTCTTTTCGTGCGGTCATCGGATCGGTCTCATCCCTGGGTCTTTCCGCCGGGCGCCGTCGCGGGTGCATCCTCGCGAAAGACCTGGCAGGATCCTTTCAACACCGGGAACCACAGCTCCCGGTTTTCGAATTCGGTCTTCCTGGGATCGTCGCGCAAACCGCTGCGGCGTCCGATCAGAATGGTGGCGGTGAAACCCACCGCCGCCTGAAAAATCTCCACCAGGTGCACGCAGCCCTGGGTCTTGCCGACCAGGTCCACGATCCGGCGGTTGATGCCCCGGCCGATGATCTGGCCTTCGAGCTTCTTCACGGTGTCCAGCGCGTACAGGCACATCGTTTCGTAAGGTCGCCGGGCCATCACCGCAATGGCCTGCTCGATCCGCCCGCTCGCCACGTCCACGATCATCTCCGCCTGAAAGCTGTGCTCGATATCCTGCAGCGACGCCAAAACGTGAATCGCCTTCTCCCCGTGATCGATCAGCTTCACGCTGATGGTGCGCTCGTAGACGCGCGGCGCTTTCCCGCCCGTGTCCGCTGCCAGCAGCAGCGGCCGGCCAATCTTCGAGGTTTCCTCCACGTCGCACCTCCTCAACAGCGCCGCCCGCCGTCCACCCGCAGAATCTGTCCGGTGATGAACGACGCCGCATCCGAAACCAGATAGGCCACCGCCGCGGCCACTTCTTCCGGCTCGCCGGCCCGCCCCAGCGGCGTATCCGCCTGCGCCTGCCGGCGGTGGGCCTCGTCGGAAAACGTCTCGCGCATCGCGGTGCGGATCGAACCGGGCGCCACCGCGTTCACGCGGATTTTTTCCGGTCCCAGCACCCGCGCCAGGCCCACCGTGAACGTTTCCACCGCGCCCTTCGCGGCCGCGTACGGCAGCGTCATGGGCGTCCCGCCGAGCCGCGCGCCGATCGAGGTGATGTTCACCACCGCCCCGCCGCCGCGCCGCCGCAGCAGCGGCAGCGCCGCCTGCGTGCACAGAAACACGCTGCTCAGGTTCACCGCCAGGACCCGCTCCAGCTGCTCCGGCGTCCACTCCTCGAAGGGCTGCCGGTGCAGCGGGTCGCCCGCGTTATTCACCAGCGCATCCAGCCCGCCCTCGCGCTCGTCCACGGCGCGCAGCATCGCCCGCACCGCGTCCGCGTCGCTCACGTCCGCGCGGTGCAGCCACGCGCGCCCGCCGCCCTGTTCCGCCAGGCGCACCGTCTCCCGCGCGCCTTCTTCGTTGCGGTGATAATTGGCAACCACGGTGAAGCCGCCGTGGGCCAGCGCCACGGCGATGGCGCGGCCGATCCCCGAGCTCGCGCCGGTCACCAGGGCGATGCGTCTTCTCGTTTCTTCTGCCAATTCGTGCGCCGCGCCTAGCCCTCGCACCGGAACAGAATGTCGAACGCGTTGTTGAAGCGCTGAAACCCGGTGACCAGCGCGAAGTACGTGCCCAGTTCGATCAGGTCCGCCTCGCTGAAATGTTTGCGCAGCTCGGCCATCGTCGCATCGTCAATGGCGTCCGAGCGCCCGTGCGCCATGCATTCCGCCAGCGTCAGCACCGCCTTTTCCCGCGCGGTAAACGCCTCGGAATTCCGGAAATTTCCGATTTCCTGCACCTTGCGCTCCGGGATGTTGGCTCGTCTGGCCCAGACGAGATTCGCTTCCTTTCAATAATGGCAGTCGTTCAGTTGCGCCAGGCGCAAGCGCGCCAGCTCCTTGGTCTCGGACTCCACGTTGCCGCCCAGCACCAAGCCGTAAAACTCGTAAAATTTCCGGAACACCTCCGGATTGTTCGCCATCACCCGCGCGTATACCTTGTCGCCGATCCACTGATCGAACGTCTCGGTGAGCTGCCGGATATCGTCCGGCATCTTCGCGGGATCCACCAGCTTCAGCAGCGGCATGATCTTCTCCTGCGCTCTCCGAACGCCCGCGGAGCGCTTCTTCCGGTCTGCGGCTACTTCTTCTTTTTCCCGCTCTTCCGGGTGAACTCCGGCATCACTTCCTTGCCGAACATTTTCAGCGACGCGAGCACCTTGGGCCGCGGCGGCCCGCCCGGCAGCCGGAAGCGCAGCACGATCTCGTCCACGTCGTACTCGCGTTCGTACATCTTGATCTGGCTGATGCAATCCTCCGGCGTGCCGCAGACGAAATGCTTCAGCGCTCGCTCCGCGGTGAAGTCCGACTCCTTCTGAAACTCCGGGTGATGCGTCAGGATGCCCCAGCGGTAATAGAACAGCCATTCTTCGACGGCCAGCTTCAGGAAGGTCTGTTCCGCCTGCTTGCGCGTGGGCGCGACCCAGGCGTCGCGCATCAGCACCACCTTGGATTTGTGCCCGTGCTGCTTCGCCGAGTCGCGGTACAGCCTCACCTGCTCGTTCCAGACCTTCGGATCCAGCGGGAAGGGATCGCTGCACCACGCGTCGCCCAGCTTGCCCGCGCGCGAGATGGTCTTCGGGAACATCCCGCCGACCCAGATCTCCGGCCGCGGCTTCTGGTACACGCCGGGAATGAGCTGCACGTCCTTGTACTGGTAGTATTTCCCGTCGTGGGAGAACTTTTCGCCCGACCAGGCCTTCATCACCACCTCGAAGCCCTCTTCGAAGCGCGCTCCGCGCTCGTGGAACGGCACGTTGAACATCTGGTTGTAGCCCGTGTGATACCCGCTGGCCACGCCCATAATCACCCGCCCCCGCGACAGATTGTCGATCATCGCGAACTGCTCGGCGATATGCATCGGGTTGTACAGCGGCAGGATCAGGATGTAGGTGCCCAGGCGGATGCGCGAGGTCCTCGCCGCCAGCGCCGACATCAGAATCAGCGGCGATGGAAACAGGCATTCCGTGCGCATGTGCCGCTCGGGAATCTGCAGCGAGTCGAATCCCGCCTCCTCGGCCATCTCCGACTCGCGGAAAAGCTGGTCCGCGAACTCGGCAACCTCCTTCGGCGTCGGATACGGCCGGTCGTAGGGTCCGCCGTGCGTGTCGGGCATGTAGTGCAGCTTCATTGGTCCACGCTCTCCGCGGTGCGCTATTGAAACTTCGGAAAAACCTTTTCGCCGAACATGCGGATGCACTTCATGGTTTCCTCGTGCCCCGGTCCGGTGGGATACCGCAGGTACAGAATCAGGTGGTCGCAGCGCGTCTCGTCGCGGTAGCGCGCGATCTCGTCGATCACCTGTTCGGGCGTCCCGGCAATCAGCCGGTTCGGCGCCACGCGGTCGAAGGTCCACTCCGCGTCGGCGATGGTGCGCACCCACGGCTCCCATTCGGTGTTGAAGCGCCCCGATTCGAAGAAGCCCAGATTCTTGTAAAACAGGTGCATGGCCCGGACGTGCGGCCAGAAGAGGTTTTCCACCTCGTGGCGGGTTCCGGCCACCCAGGCGGTGCGCAACAGCGCCGTTTCCGCCTTCGGATTCTTGCTCTCGGCGCAGGACTGCCGGTAGATCTCGCCCCAGGATTTCATCACGTTGATGTGGTGCAGCGGATCGGTGATCCAGCCGCACCCCAGCCGCCCGGCGCGCTTCAGCGCGCCCTCGCTCATCGCTCCGATCCACAGCGGCGGGCCGTCTTTCTGCACCGGACGCGGCGTGATGGTCACATTTTCCAGGTCGTAATATTTTCCGGGGAAGCTGAAGCCGCGCTCCCGCCAGCATTTCTGAATGACCTGGATCTGCTCGCTGAAGCGGTCCACCGCGCCCTTCAGTTCGATCCCGAAAAGTTTGAACTCCGGCTCGACCAGCCCCAGCCCCACTCCGAGAATCGCGCGTCCCCGCGAAATGTTGTCCAGCACGCACCATTCTTCCGCGACGTGCACCGGATGCCATTCGGGAAGCTGCAGGATGGACGTGCCCAGGCGGATCTTCTTGGTGCGCGCGGCGATCGCCGCGAGCAGCACCGCCGGCGCCGGCAGATAGCCGTCCGGCATCATGTGGTGCTCGGGAACGAACACGGAATCGAAGCCCACCGCTTCGGCCAGCTCCGCTTCGCTCAGAATCTCCTCATAGAGCCGCGGGATGTTCCGCCCGTCCGGCGGATCCTGACTGTTGATGAGCATCCCAAACTTCAAGCTGGTGACTCCCGTGGCCCGTGGTGGGCGGCCCTGATGATAACTGAAGTTGCTGGGAAAAGCGGGAGCCGGCCTTTGCGGACCGGCTCCCGGAAGATACTACCCTGCGTCTGTTAGAACGTCAGCTTCAGGCTGACCTGAATCTGCCGCGGGTTGCCGACTGTCGTGCTGATCACGCCGGCGAGCGGGTTCGGAGTTCCTGCCGCGTCCTGATAGAGCTGGTTGAAGGGCAGCCCGAAGTTCGGGTGATTCAGGACGTTGAACATGTCCGTGCGGAAACGCAAACCGATCCGCTCGGTCAACGTGAAATCCTTGCCGATCCCGAAATCCATCTGCTTGAATGCCGGGCCGCGCGCCGAATTGCGCGGCGCGTTCCCGAGATGCCCGGGGGCCTGCAACGCATAAGCTGCGGTATTGATCCAGTGATTGATGTCTCCGGTCGTGGTATTCGTCGAAACCAGGTTCGGGCGATCCGGATAGTCGATATTGTCTCCGACACCGGTAATGCCTACGCCCGCAAGAACGGAGAAGGGAGTCCCGCTCTGGAACGAGCCCATCGACGTAACCTGCCACCCGCCGAGAATCGCCTGCTCGATGCCAGCCGCATTGTTCAGGAACTTCCGGCCCTTGCCGACCGGAAGATCGAACACCAGGTTTTCCGTGAAGCGGTGCCGGATGCTGAAGAGCGACTCGGCGCGGTCCCACTGCTTCATGGCCGGGTACTGCGTGCCTTGCGCCACACCCACGATGACGTTGCCGGAGTTCACGGAGTCGGACTGCGACAGCGCCTTGGCAAAGGTGTAGTTCGTGGACATGGTCAGCATCGAACCGAACTTCCGGTTGAGCGCCAAGGTGATCGCGTTGTAGTTCGCCGTGGCATCGAAGCGCTTCGAGTACAACGAGAAACCGATCGCGTTGATCGCCGGCGCCGCCGTTCCCACCGACGCACACGTGGTGACGGGGAACGTGGGGAAGATCGGCAGGCCATTGGCATCCGTGCCGCACGGCAGGTTGTAGTTGGACTCCTGCTTGCGCGGAATGTGATAGGAGTTCGAACCCGAGTAGTTCACCGTGAGCGTGAAGTTCGAGGGCAGTTGCCGCTCGATCTCCGCGTGCCACTGCACCGACGTGGGTGAATTCATCGGTTCGAGAACGCCGGTCACCAGTCCGTAGTAGGGGTTGACCTGATTAGACGAAGTGCAGCGTCCCCACGGATCGCTATCGCAGGTCGGGAACGCGATCGGCGGCGCACCTCCAGCACCGTAAAAAAGCAGAATGGGCTGGCCGATATAGCTGTTGAGCACCGGGTTCGGCGCGTTCCACTGCAACTGCCCTTGCCCGTTTCCGGCGTAGTCCACGAAGTCATTGAACACGCCGAAGCCGGCGCGGAACACCGTCTTGCTATTGTTGAACGGATCGTAGGCGATGCCCAGACGCGGCTGGAACTGCTTCAGGGAATAGTTGTGGTACGGCTGGCCGATGGTAATTTGCGTATCTGTCGGACTCTTCCAGTTGCCCAGCCGTCCGTTGACGTCTTCGAGCACCGGCACCTGGAAGTCGTGACGCAGGCCGTAGGTCAGTGTCAGGTTGGGACGGATGCGCCAGGAATCCTCCGCATACCAGCCCATCAGCGTGGTGCGCAATCCGTAGATCGAATCCGGCCCGTCGCGATGGATCAGGAAGAAGTCGATGTTCGCCGCCAGGAAGTCGTTTACGTTGTTGAACGTGTAGCTGCCGCCGGTAATCGTCGCGGACTTCCAGTTCCACTGGAAGCGGTTGATCAGCCCCCCGAACTTGATGGTGTGCTTGCCGATGGTGTACACCGCGTCCTCGTTGACCGGGAAGTTGTTCTTGGCCAGGCGGAACGGCGCCGCATCGTCCAGGCCCAGAAAGGTTAGCGAGCCGGACGCCGTCCCCGCGCTGCCCGCCCCGATGGAGATGGCTCCGATGGTCTGGCGGAGGGAATTGCCGGTGTACTGGCTGGGAAGCAGCGGCGTGGTTGTCGCCGTGTCCGCAAAGATGAAGTTGCGCAGGAAGCTGACGCTGAGCGTATTCACCCAGTGGCTCCCTCCCACATGGGACCACTTCAGCAGCAGGTTCTGGTTGCGGTCCTTGCGCGTAAAATTGAACCCCGGCAAATGGAATATTTCGCTCGCATCCGCGTCCGTGACCGAATAGCGCGCCGACAGCGAATCCCGGTCCGTAAGCGCATGGGTGATGTTGACGATGCCGAAATCCTGCCGCGTGGGCTTCGGATTCGCGAAGATGTATTCCCCGACCCAGTCGCTGAGGATCGGACCGTTGGGCAGCGGATACAGCGCCAGAATCGGCTGCATCGCCGCCGGAATGGCCACCTGCTGAATCGTCAAGGGATTCAAATTCGTGGTGATCGTGACCGGGTCCGGCACGCCGCCCGGACAGCCCACGCCGCTTCCGCCAACGCCGCTGTTCCGCGCGCAGGTGGTCGGCACAAACGCCACTTCCGTCTTGGTCAGGCGCTGCCGCAGCGCTTCGTAGTTCACGAAAAAGAAGGTCTTGTCCTTCTTGATGGGCCCGCCGAGCGAGCCGCCGAACTGGTTGCGCTTGAAGGGCGGCTTGGCCTGCGTGGCCGCATCGTTGAAGAACTCCCGCGCGTCCAGCTTGTCGTTGCGCAGAAATTCGTAGACGCTGCCGTGCAGGTTGTTCGTGCCCGTCTTGGTCGCGAAGCTCACCACCGACCCCGAGGCCCCGCCGAAGGCCGCGCTGTAGCCGTGCGTCAGCACCTGGAATTCGCTGATCGCTTCCACGCCGGGCATGTCCCCGGCCGAGGCCGTTCCCGGAGCGGTGAACGTGCCGTTGGTGATGTTCACGCCGTCCACCAGGTAGCCCACCGAGGTGCCCATCAGCCCGTTGCCGCTGATGTACGAGCCGGTGTTGGTGGCCGCGCCGAGCACCGTCGCGCCCGCCGTGTTGTTGATCTGCACCAGGCCCGGCTGCTGGGTCACCAGCGCCGTGAAGCTGCGCTGGTTCAGCGGCAGGTCCTGCATCTGCAGCGGCGAAATCGATTCCCCCACCACCGATTCCGTCGTGCTCATCTGCAGTTCTTCGCCCGTCACTTCCACGACCTGCTGAACGTCGCCGATGGACATGGGAATCCGAAGACTCTCTTCGCGTCCCGCTGCCAGCGTGAGCGCTTTGGCTTCCCACTTCTTAAACGCGGGAGCTTCCACCGTCACGCGGTAGCTGCCTGCAGGCAGGCGCGGGAAGGCGAAGTGCCCGCTGTCATCGGTCTGTGTGGACTCGGAGAGGCCGGTACCGTTGTTGATGACGGTGACCTTGGCCTTCGGCAGCGCGCCGCCGTTCTGGTCGGTCACGTCGCCCGTTAGCGAGGAGAAGGTCGCGGCGCCCTGCCCGAAGGCCGCGGGCTGCGCGGCCAATAGAACGGCGAGCGCGAGAATCACTGCGGCGAAAAACGAAATACGGCGGTTCAAGAATCGCGTCATCATAAAGCCCCTGCCCCCCCTCAAAATGAGTCTTCCATCGTGCACCGCGGCCAAAACCGTTTACCAAACAAACGTTCAATTTGTGCGAGATGCTACGCCGCCCCTCCGGACCTGTCAAGCTGATTTTCCCCCCGCCCCCGGCGAACCTTTCGCGAAGAGGCCTGGGAGGCCCCCAGGCGCTTCCCCGCAGCCCTCCGGCCGGCCCGTTCTCTCGGTTTGCTCGTTGGAAGCCAGCGCCCCGCCCACGCTTTCCGCTCGCCCGCCGCTGCGCAAGCTGCTTTCCGCACACCCGCAGCCCGGCATCGCACGGAAAACGCGCGGCTTGCGCTTCGCGGACCTCTTGTGGGGGAGAGAAACTGTTGACCGCTTGCGGTCACACGTGCAACGGAACGCAAGAAGCCGTCAGAGCCCAACTGCTGCTGGGCTCTGACGGCTCTGGAACTGCGGAGACAACCAGACGTTCCGCGATCAGCGGGCTACGAGTCGGAGCCGGAATCCGTGTCGGATTCCTTGATCTCGGCGTCCGCTTCCTTGCTCGCCTGCTTCGCTTCCGACTTGGCGTTGGCCTGGGGGTCCAGCGTCTGGATGGCCTTGCCCAGGCTCATCTTGCTTGAACCACTGCCCGCCGGACAGCTTGAGCCCGCGGCCGGAGCCTGCCCGGTCATGTCCGCCTTCAGGCAATCGAAGGAGATGTTGCGGTTGTGGCTGACGTGGATGGCCGCGACGCACTGCCCGAGGTTCTTGAAGCCGGAGCAAGCGTCTTTCAGGTCCGTGCCCTTGGGCAGCAAGCCCTTGGACTGCAGGTTCGCGGTCAGCTTGCTGTCCAGCTTGCTGTTGCGGCTTAGCACCGTGGTCGGTGAGCTAGCGGCTGCATGGCTGCTGCCGTGGTCGGCTGGGCCGCCAGCGTCGCTACCCATGGATCCGCGGGACCCGCCACCCATGCCGCCGCCCGGGTGACTCATGCCACCGCCCGGCCCTCCTGCCGGACGGCCGCCCTGCGCCAGCGCGGGCGTGCTGCCGAGCCATAGAACGACAATCAGAGTTATTGCTATCGCGATCGAACGTTTCATGCTGCTTTCCTCCTTGTCGGATTTACCCGAGGGAACTGAAATCATCGAAATCGCCGAACGCTAGCGGCGTCCGGCGCCGTGGAACAACGGGCTGAGATTGAAGACCACGCCGAAAGAGAACGTGTCGAGATCCAGGTGAACGCTGTGGCTATAGGCGACTCCCAGGTCCAGGTACTTCGTCGGATTGAAGTCCAGCCCCGCGTTGAAGCCGTTGTCGCGCACCAGGTCGGCGCTGCCCGAGGTTACCGGGCTGGTCTGGTAGGCGCGGCCATGCGTGCCGATGCCCGTGGGCACGGGTACGGATCGAGTCACCATGCGGCTGTACATCTTCTGCGTGCCCCAGGGCGCGACGTCGTAGAGCGAAGCGCTGATGCTGAAGGAGTGCCCGAGGTCCAGCGATGTCCCGGCCTCGAAGTGCGCCACTTTGCCGAGGGTCAGATACGGCCGGTAAAAGGCCCGCGTATTCACGAGCGAGTTGCCCGCGCCGGCAGTGAGAAAGGGCGTCCAGCGCCCGAAGTCGCGCGAGAAGGTATTGCTCCAGTCGAACGTGGCGCGCCCCGTGCTCAGGCCTTTGCTGCTGTCGCCGGTCGGCGCCGTGGCCGTCAGCGTGGAGCCGTAGTTCACCGCCGGATTCTTGAAGGTGAAATGCAAAGCGGTGAAGGCGTCGCCGAGGCCTGTGTTGGTCGTCGTTGTGGTGCCGCTGGCAGTCGTCGTCTGCACGCGGTCAAAATCGACCGGAATTCCCAACTCCACGGCGAAATGCTTGCTGAATATATAGCCCGCCGCGGACGTGAAACTCATGATCTGCCCGTCGGCGTTCGAGCTGCCCTCGAACGATTCCACGAGCGTGAAGCCCTGCTCCTGCTTTTCTTTTGTCGCAGGCCCGCTGGCTGCCGGGGCCTGTGCCCGTAGCCGCGGCGCCCACCCCAGCGACATCCCCAGAATCACGAAAACGAATGCGCGAAACCTCGTTCTTGTCTTCATTGCCGTGCGGTTCTCCTCGTTTGGATGGCCTGGGCACATCCATGATTTTCCACATCATCTACAAATCATCGGCTGGGCGTTGATCCTGCGATTCGGCTATTGCCGTTTCGCAGTTGGATGTGCCGGGCGTGCAAGCCGGTTGCCCGTGCCCGCGCCGCGCGTGCCCTGTGCGTAACCGCTCAAGCCTCATGGGTCCTGCAAAGGTAGGAAGCTTCTGGCTACTACTATGCACTCCTCCCGCCTTTCGGCTCTCTTTGTCTAACCCGTGCAAATTCCAAAAGTTACCTGTACTGAAGGACAGGGCGCAGGGGGGACTGTGCCGGTACTTATTACCGGCCCATTCTCCTTTTTCCCTATCCTTCCCTTCCTCGTCGAGCCCGCCCGGGCCTTCGCTCGAGCGCGTTCGCTGCGCCACGCAGCAAACGCGCACACCTCGGCACAACGATTCTTCTGGCATGGAAAAATTGTGCGCGGTTTTTCTTGCGGGGTTTGCTACCAGCCGGACTTTTTGCGCCGCGCCGCAGCGCCGCGCGCGCCCGGCCGCATCAGACTTCGGCCGCGGTCTTGATCAGTCTGGGTTCCGCCGGTGCGCCGCTCTGCAGCAGCTCCGCCAGCACATCCGCGGCGGTGTAGGAGCTCTTCCCGGGCCGCAGGAAGCGCGCGACTTCCGTCAAATCGTTGCCGCTGGTCACCACGCCGATTTCCGTGTGCTTGCCGGCGCGCACTTGCGGCTGCCCGATGGTGGCCATTAGCGCGTTGCACAGGCACTTCCTCCCCACCGTGTTTTCCTGCTTGCCGCCCTTCGAAACATAGATGCTCACCGGCTCGGCCGAGCAGCGGTAATCGATCGCGCCCGCCTCCGTCCGGTAGGCCTCGCGCAGATAGCCCAGGTCGCAGATGCGCGCCCGCGCCGCGTACACTTCCGGTTCGGAGATCGTTCCTTCCAGCCGCGCCACCTTGAACGGGAATCCCGTCGGCGAAGCCACCGTATCGGTCACCACGCGCGCCTGTCCGGCCTTGGCCTTCTCCAGCAGCGCGTACTTGAATTCGTCCTTCAGCCCGGACTCCTCGCAAAAGGCGAACGCCGTGCCCACCTGAATCCCCGCCGCGCCTTCCGCCAGCGCGCTGCGCAGCCCCGCCGCCGTGCCGTAGCCCCCCGCCAGCCAGAAGGGCAGGCCCAGCTCGCGGATTTTCGCCAGGTCCACCTTGTCGCGCTCCCCGTAAATCGCTTCGCCCTCGGCGTCCAGTTGCAGCTTCCCGCGCGGCGGCGCATTATGCCCGCCGGCCGTCGGTCCTTCGATGATGAACCCGTCCACCCGCCCGTTGGCCTTCTTCACCATGGTCGTCGCCAGCGTATTCGAGGCGATGATCGCCAGAAACTTCGGCCGCGGCAGTGCCGGCAGATCGCGCTCCATGAACTCCCGCGGCACGAAGGTCATTATCGTGTCGTCGCCTTCCTGCGCTCCGGCCACCTGCAGCGTGTAGCTGGCCGGCTCGTGCTTCGCGAAGCGGTCCAGCACCCCGGGAATCTTCAGCGGCACCCCCGCGCCCATCAGCACGTAGCCCACGCACGCCAGCATGGCCCCGTAAATCGAGGGCAGGTGCGGCATCTGAATTTTTTCCAGGTAGTTGATGCCCACGGGATTGTCGTGCCCTTCCTTCGCCAGAAACACCTCGACGAAGTTGGCTACGATGCACAGCTCCTTGGCCTCGCGCGAGCCGTCCTTCGTCTGCATGGGCACGGCCTGGTACGCCGCTTTCTCGTCCTTGCCGCCGCAAATAAAATATGTCTTCCAGATGCGCTCGGCCATCTCCGGGAATGGAAACTGATCGAGGCTGCGGCGGATGTTTCCGCCGGGATCGCCGTCCTGCAGGCGCCGCGCCAGGATCTGATCCAGCGCCGTTCCGGAAACCACGCCCAGTTGTCCGAGTTTGGATACGGCGCGGGCCAGCCGCCAGCTCGACACGCCGGCGCCCATCCCGCCTTGAATGATTTGCGGATGATTGCTCACGCCTCATTATCTCATGGCAGGATGCTTCCGCCGCCGGATTTTTGCAGGAAAGATGATTTGCGTGTACATCAATTGCGCTGCCGTGCATCTCTGCCGCGTTTCCTCAGCGTTAACCGCTTCGCGGTCACACTTAGAATTGACTTGCCCCATCCCGCGGCCTAAGCTTTATCTGTTCCGCCGCGTTCTTCCGCGCGCGGAGACCCGGCCAACCACCGTTCACCGCAGGCCGGCCCTGCAACAAAACGCGCAACGCGGGCCACGAGCCACCCGCGCTTCCCCTCTCCGAAAACCACTCGGGAATTTCTCCCGCACCTCGCCCGGGCTCGGAAGGAAAGAGGCCATGTTCCACAACCCATATCGGATGGTAGCCGGGCTGGCGGCCGCGTTGGCCTCTCTCCTGCCCGCCGGAACTGGAGGCCAAATGCCACCCAGCAAGACCCTGCCCGAATCACCGAGCGAGATCGCTCTGCCCCCACCCGCGCGCACCGGCCGCATCTCCCTGGAAGAAGCCCTGGCGCGCCGCCGTTCCGTGCGCGAATTTTCCAGCACCCCGCTCACCGCGCAGGAACTTTCCCAGCTTCTCTGGGCCGCGCAGGGCATCACCCATCCCGAGGGCTTGCGCACCGCCCCTTCCGCCGGGGCCTTGTATCCCCTCGAGCTCTACGTGGCCACCGCCGCGGGCTTCTATCACTACGATCCGCGGGGCCATCGCCTGCGCAAGCACGCCGAAGGCGATTTGCGCCCCGCCCTCTACCGCGCCGCACTCGAACAGCCGCCCGTCCTGCAGGCCCCCGCCGTCTTCCTCATCGCCGCCGTCTACGAGCGCACTGCCGGCAAATACGGCCGGGATCGCGCCACTCGCTATGTGCACATCGAAGCCGGCCACGCCGCGCAAAACCTTCTCCTGCAGGCCGTCACCCTCAACCTCGCCGCCGTCCCCGTCGGCGCCTTCGACGACGCCCAGCTCCAAAAAGCCGCAGCCCTCCCCGCCAACCACCGCCCTCTCTACCTCATCCCCGCCGGCCACCCCCGCTAGCCGCTATCTCATTAAATACCAGAGCGACTGACCAAACGCCGTCATTCCGAGCGAAGCGAGGAATCTCTCTTTTTCTTGGGGCGGCTGGCAGCCCCTCGACGAATCGGCAGCCGCCCCGTCTCCCCGCCACAAACCGCCTTGCTCGACTGCTATATTCCGCTCTGCGCTTCTCTGCGCTCTCTGCGTCTCTGCGTTATCTTGTTCTCTCCGGCCCTCCCCCGCATCAATTCATTGGACACCGTCTCCCACAAAGGGTACTGTGGCCCCCACTATCCCCACTGGGCTATCGCGTTTCAGGAGAAAACATGGCGCGCCGGCAATTCTTCGCTCAGCTTCTCGGCCTTCCGTTTCTTTCCTGGGGCCTCAAGGCCGAGGCGCCCAAGAAAACTCTCAAGATTATGATGAAGAGTGCCTGGGGTTCCGACGATCCCACCAAGGCCGCATTTCCTTTCTTCCATGCCCTTGCGCTCGCCGAAGCCGGCCACGAGGTCCAAATATTCCTCCTCGGTGAAGCCACTTCGCTCATGCGCAAAGCCACGGCCTATGCCGTCGTTCCTGTCGGCTGGCCCCCGCTCGGCGAGACGATGGAAAAAATCGCCGCCAAACACATTCCCGTCTTTGCTTGAGGGGCCTGCAGCCGGGCGCGTGGCGTCACGGAAACCGATCTGAATCAGTGGGGCGCAAAGTTCGGCACTCCAGCCGTCTTTGTAGCTCTCGTTGAATGGGCCGACCGCATCATCACCGAATAACTTCCCCTTCCACATGGCGGATGCCCGCCCCTTGCTGAGTCGGCACCTTATCTCCTATCTACAAAACGCCTTGCCCGACTGGTATACTCCGCCCATGCCCACCAAGCAATCCATTCCTCTGCCCCACCCGTGGAGGAGGTCGCAATGACGTCTGGAACCGTCCTGCACCATGTTCCGCCTCATGATCCATTACGGGTCTTGGGGATCGCTAACTTGGTCCTGGCGGGCCTCGGCTTGACCCAACTAGTCGTGACCGTCGTCGGCTATTATGGTCTTCCCGCATCGTTCATTGACGAATACGCTCCCTTCGCGAGACATAGGTTTCCCGCCATGTCGATAGCCGCTACGCTTCTTCTTCTGCCATTGGCTTACGCGGGGATTCAATTGCTGCGGCGCAAACGCCACGCCATTGCTTTCTGCGGCGTTCTGTTCGTCGTGGAGACCATCTATTTTGCCGTGCTTTTATCCACATGGAGTCTGGGGCTCTGTCCTCTGTCACCACTGGTGATCCTTGCTGGACTCATGAACGGCGGGCTTGCGCTGCAGATCGTAACTGCCTATCCCATCATCGGTTTAGTCTTGCTGAGCAGAGCCCGCCGGGTGGCAATCCCCTGAGTTGCCCAAGAGGCGGCTGGGCAATGTGCTCTTGACAGTCCAGCAGCTTGCAATCATTAGAAAACGAATACAGCGAGAGGATAAGAAATGACCACCGAAACTAAACCAAGGTTTCGTTTGGGGCTGCGCACTCTTGCGTCTCTAGGACTTGGAGCTTTGGCGTCAATCCTGTTTACATATTTTGGTATGGACTTGCAGTTTATGCCGAAGTTCTTCGAAATTCTCCTTGCTCCTGGTTTCAGGCTAGCGGTCCTGGTCTACGGTGGCCTGCATGGAGGCGAACCTATTTTGCTAGGGTATCTTGTCAATACGCTGCTCTACAGCGTCCTATCCCTTATAGTCATGTGGATCAGATTCCGCCGGGCCTCCGCTAGTGCCCGCCGGGTGGCAATCTCTTGATAAGTCGGCACCCAGTCTCCTGTCTACAAAACGCATTACTCGACTGATATACTCCGCCTGTGCCCGCCAAGCAATCCATCCTCTGCCCCACCTATCAATTTCGGAGGTTTTTGTGGATAGAAAACGAAAGTGTCCAGTCTGTGGCAAACCGCTTACGCAGAGTGAGTTCGACCGAGCCTTAGGGCTGTGGAAGGACAAGCAAGAACATATACAGCATCTTGAAAAAGAACGAAAAGAACTGAGAAGGCAAGGACTTGAACTTAGACGCGCATCCCAAGAGAAAGAAAGAGAGTTTCGCAAACGCGAGGCAGCGATAGAGAAAAAGGCAAGACGCTTAATGGCCGAAGAGAAGAAAAAGGCAGCAATAGAACTCAGAGCGCAGAGGGCGAGGTGGGAAAAGAAGTTTCACGAGAGATTGAAGTCCGAAGTCAAACAACGCGTGAAAACTGGAATTGAGGAGCAAAGAAAACAATACAAAAAACAAGAAGCCGAATTAAGAAAAACCAAAAACAAAATGGATCAGCTCGAGAGGAGCCTGGAGCTTTCGGCCAGTAGATATGAATCGGCGAGTAACGAAATCAAGAGATTGAAAGAACAAATCAAAAAGGGCATTACACCTCAGATCGAAGGTCTTCTTGAAGAAGAAAAACTACTCAAGAAATTGATCGAGCTGTTTCCTCATGACAAGTTTGAGCATCCAGGGAAAGGCGGCGATATCATTCAAACCGTGAGAGATCGAAACAGCGAAGCCGGAAAAATTGTTTATGAGTGTAAGCGAGTCAAACATTTCGACAAAAAGCATGTGGAGCAAGCCCGAGAAGCTCGGAGACTTCGCAAGACCGACTACGCAGTATTGGTTACCAATGTTTTCCCGGCAAAACGACAATTTTATTTTGTGGAGAAAACAGTATTCGTGATAAGTCCTCTGAGCCTTGAGCCGGTAACTTACACTCTTCGAGAGAGCCTCGTTAGGATGGCCTTACTGAAGATCACAAATAAAGCTAAGGAAGAAGCTGTGCAACGAGTCTACGACTACCTGTCGAGCAGTGAGTATCACACCAAGATGAATGATATTGCTGGCCAGCTTTTTGAGCTTGGAAAGGATCTGAATGCCGAGATTTCTACTCACAGGCGAATCTGGCTGAAGAGGTACGGTGCATATCGTGGATTGTTCAGCGACGTGGGTGCGATTGATCATCGGCTCCAAGGGCTGGCGAATCCAAGATTCGAGCAAAAGACGAAGATGCTCCCCGCTCCAAAGAAAGAATTCATTCAGATCCGCGAGCTTGAGTCATAGGATTCTCTTAATCTTAGCGCTTCTTTGCGGCGCTGTGCGGATTTGGCCAGGGCCAGGTGCCGCACCCTTTTCGTCCGCGAAAAAGGGTGCGGTTTCTTCTGCGCCTGGCCAAGCCGCCCACAACCTCATTCGAATGCGCCGCCTCCCCCGGCCAATTCCTCCCAATTCCTCCTTGAAACGCATGTACTACTGTGCTAACATGTGCCGTGAGTACGCATCACCCACTCCGCTCGCCGCACCCCTCGCCCGCTAATCCCTTTACAATCCACACTTCCGCAATTTCCGCCCGCAACCCCTTTGGAATCCACACTTCCAAAATCATTGAACTTAAAGTCCCGCAGAATCCACACTTACAGAAAAATGCCGGGGTGGGGGGCCACCCTGTTACTTTTTCACCCGTACCCCTCCCCAGTGGCGCACCCTGCGCCCCCTCGGCTAAGATGAGGCACGCATCATGACTCGCGCGCGTCTCATCCTGATCTTCCTGCTGGTGCTCCTGGCTGCGGCCGCCTGGACCGCCCGGCAGATCCTCCACCACGGCCTGAGCGCCCGCGCCACGCCTACGCGCCTGGAAACCGCCCTGGCGCGCAACGTCCGCCATCTCGCCATTCCCGCGAATGCCCGATCCCTGCCCAATCCCGTCCTGGCCGCGCCGCAAGCCGTGCGCGAAGGCATGCTGCACTTCGCCGATCACTGCGCCGCCTGCCACGCCAACGACGGCAGCGGCGACACGCCCTACGGCCAGGGCCTCTTCCCCAAGCCGCCGGACCTGCGCCGCCCGGCCACGCAGAACCTCTCCGACGGCGAACTCTTCTGGATCATCGAGAACGGCGTGCGCTTCACCGGCATGCCCGCCTTTTCGGACCACGGCCAATCGCCGGACAGTTGGAAGCTGGTGCGCTTCATCCGCCACCTCCCGCAGCTCACCCCCGCGGAGCGCGCCGAGATGGCCCGCAACAATCCCAAGACCGCGGCAGACCGCGCCGAAGAGCAAGAAGAGGAAAATTTCCTGAAGGGCGCGAGCCCCGCACCCGAAACGGAGATGCACCATCATCACTAAAAGCTGTCTCACAAATAGCGCAGCATCTAACAACACCGTCTCACAAATAGCGCAACGCCTAACAACACCGTCATTCCGAACGGAGTCCGCGGAGTGAGGAATCTCTCTTCGATTTTTTGTATTTATGAAATGCGTTCCAGCGAGGTTTACATGAAACGAAATCTGATTCTGCTATGCGTTCTACTGCTGGCCACCGCGAGCCTGGCTCTCGCCCACGCCAATAAAAAGCACATCCTCGGTACGGTGGCCAAGATCAACCCCGATTCCCTCGTGGTCGAAACCAAAAACGGCAAAACCATCGAGGTGGCTATCGGCCCGTCCACCGTCTTTCTAAAGGATGACCAACCCGCCAAGCTGCAGGATTTGGCGCTCGGCGACCGCGTGGTGATTGAAGCCACGCCCAAGGGCCTGGCGCTGGAGGCCGACGAAGTGCGCTTCGCCCCCGCGCCGCCGAAGACCAAGCCGAAATCATGAACCGCCGCGTCTGCTTCCGGGACCGGCGCGCTCACTCCGCAAGCAGATGGCAGGAGTGCGTTTTCACCACCACCCACACCGGCAGATCCACGGCCAGCCGCAAACTGCGCACCGCTCCCGGCGTGACGTGCACCAGGAAGCGCGCGCCGCAATCCACTTGCACGCGCACCAGCGCGCCGCGCTCCTCGAGCGCCACGATGCGGCCGGGCAGCACGTTGCGCGCGCTCAGCCCCGCGGGACGCTGCGTGGCCAGCAAAATGTCCCCCGCGCGGATGGCCAGTTGCACGCGATCACCCGGCGCGGCGTGGGCCAGGGGCACCTCGAACTCTACCGCCGTGCCCTCCAGGCGCACGCGCATCACGCCGTCCGCTTCGCGCAGATCCAGCACCGTGGCCGCAAGAAAATTCTCGAAGCCCGCGGCCTGCGCCAGGCTCTTCCGCCGCGGCGCCTCCAAAACTTCCCGGGGCGTTCCCTCCGCCATTACGCGGCCCTGTTCCAGCACGATCATGCGCTCGCCGAGAACGTCCACTTCCTCGCGATTGTGCGTGACGTACAGTATCGGCAGGCGCCGCTGCGCGTTCCAGGTCCGCAGGTCGGCGAGGATCTCCGCTTTCACCGCGGCGTCCAGCGCGGAGAGCGGCTCATCCAGCAGCAGCACGCGCGGCGAAGTCACCAGCGAGCGCGCCAGGGCCACGCGCTGGCGCTCCCCGCCGGAAATTTCCCCGGGTTTGTGCGCGGCCAGCCCGGCGACCCGGAAGCTTTCCAGAATTTCGCGCACCCGCGCGCGGCGCTGCCCTTCCGGCAGATGCGCGAGGCCGTACCCGGCGTTCTCTTCCACCGTGAGATGCGGAAAGAGCGCCAGGGTCTGGAAGACGTAGGCGAGCTGCCGCTGCTGCGGCGGCAGATTCGTGCGCGTTTCGGAATCGAAGAGCAGCAGATCGCCCGCGGCGATGCGGCCCTGGTCCGGGCGCGCGAGTCCGGCGATGCAGTCCAGCAGCGTGGACTTCCCCGCCCCCGACGGCCCGAAAAGAATCGTGAAGCCGGGCTCGATCCGCAGCGCGACGTCCAGCACGAAAGCGCTCGCGCCGCGCCGGCGCTGCGTGCGGCGGACGCGGGCGCTGAGCGCGGTAGAACTCATCGCGGGCTCCACGGCGACCACACCCGGCGGTTCACCGCATACACCACGGACAAAGCGGTAAAGGAGAGCAGGAGGAGGAGCAGGGCCAGGCGGTTGGCGGCGGCATAGTCCAGGGCCTGCGCCGAATCGTAGATGGCGATGGATACCGTGCGGGTAATGCCCGGAAGATTACCGCCGACCATGAGCACCACGCCGAATTCGCCGAGGGTGTGCGCGAAGCTCAGGACCAGCGCGGTCACCAGGCCGGAAAAGGAGAGCGGCAGGATCACGCGGCGGAAAGTGCGCAAGCGCGAGGCGCCCAGGACGAAGGAGGCATCGAGCAGCGCGCGGTCCACGCCGCGAAACGCACTGACCAGCGGCTGCACGGCAAAGGGCAGGCTGTAGAGCAAGGACCCGACCACGAGGCCCTCGAAGGTGAAGGCCAGGCCGTGTCCGAACAGCGCCTGGCAGAGCCGGCCGAACGGCGTCCGCGGACCCATGAGCACGAGCAAGTAGAAGCCGAGCACGGTCGGGGGGAGAACCAGGGGCAGGGCCACCAGCGCCTCGAGAAGAAAACGACCGCGCCAGCGGCCGAAGACCAGCCAGGCCGCGAGGGGCAGGCTGATGCCCAGCAGGAGGACGGAAACAACCGCCGCGAGGCGCAGGGAGAGCAGGAGCGCTTGGAGATTCATGGCGTTTTTGCGGGCGGGGCAGCCGGCGCAAGAGAGGAGAAACCATGTTTCTCAAGGATTGCGCGGCCCGCAGGGCTCTTCACGAATTCCAGAAAGGCCCGGGCCGCCTTTTTATTGGGAGAAGACTTGAGCATGATGGCGGCCTGCTGGAGCGGGGGATGCGCGGCGGCCGGAACGCTCCAGAATTTTCCGGCTTGCTGCATGTGCGGGGAGAGCGCCAGGGCCAGCGCGAGGAGCCCGGCATCGGCGTTGCCGGACTCCACGAACTGCGCGGCCTGCGAAATATTTTCGCCGTAGACTAGCTTGGCGGTGATTTGATCATAGATGCCGGCGCTTTTCAGCGCCGCGACCGCGGCCCGGCCGTAGGGCGCATGGGTGGGATTGGCGATGGCGATTTTGCGGATGGCGGGATCGCGGAGCGCATCCCAGCCGCGCCGGGCGACATCCACTGGAGAATTTGCCGGGACCCAGAGGACCAGGCGGCCGACGCCGTATTGGTAGAGGGTGCCGGACTCGGCTAGGCCGGCGGCCTCGAACTGGCGCGGGTAGTCCAGGTCCGCGGAGAAAAAGAGATCGAAGGGCGCGCCGTTCTGAATCTGCGCATAGAAATTTCCGGAGGAGCCATAGGTGACGCTGACTGTGTTGCCGGTCTGCTTCTCGTACTGGGCGGCCATGTCCTGCAGCGCGAACTTCAGATCGGCGGCGGCAGCGACGGTGATGGCGGCGGGGCTGGCGGCGCCTGCTGCCAGGAAGAAAGAGAGGCAAGCGGCACCGAGGCGAAGAAAGAGAGTGCGACGCTGCAGGGAATGACAACGGAACGGCGTCAGGAGTTGAGTTGCCGCTGCAGACTGACGGTGAGTTGGCGATTTCATGAAGCTCCCCAGGTTTGGTGGATTTATTCTCCGACAGAAAATCAGGTGCGCAGGATCATGACTTCGGTGGCTTTGACCAGGGCGGCGGCGCGCTCGCCGGGCTTGAGGCGCATTTCGCGGGCGGCGTCGGCGGTGATGATGGCGGTGATGCGCTGTTCTCCGATGGCCAGAGTGACCTGGGCCAGCAGGCCGTCATATTTCACTTCGAGAACGCGGCCGCTAAGCTGGTTGCGTCCGCTGATGCGGCGGAAGGCGCCGCGGCGGCTCCGCAGGCCGCCGCGCTCGAGTTTTTTCGGGAGCAGGCGGTCGATTTCGCTTTCCGGGACGCGGTGATGCCCGCCGGGGGTCTTGGCGGTGCGGATTTTTTTCTTGTAGATCCACTGCTTGAGGGTGGGATAGCTGACGCCGAGGATGCGCGCGGCGGCGCGCGGGGAAAGCAAATTCATGGCACTCTCCGGTTCGCCAGAAAGCACATATTACGACATATTGAGCCGTATAACCAATACGTTTTTATATGTCTCTGACCTCGCGCACGGGTCCGGTACATTTTCGGCACCCTTCCCCAAACGGGCCATTCTCCGGGCGGGCCCGGCGCTTACAATGGCCGCCAGTCGAAAGAGAGCTTTCGCCGCATCCGGCAGGAGGCCACGATGTCACCGGTTCTGGGCAGAATCACGGAAGAAGACGTGCGCAAGCAGGTGCGGCGTTTCTGGGAAGCGTTCTGCAACAAACAGGCCGAGGAACTGGGCAAATATTACGGGGACGGCAGCGTGGCGTTTTCGGTGGCCTCGATCAAGCCGGAGCCGGGGCGTCTTTCGGTGGCGCGGCGGGCGCGCGAGTATTTTCAAGGGGAATCGACGCTGACCGTCAGCACGGGGCCGATCGATGTGGTGCTGCTGGGAGAGACGGCGGCTTCGGCAACCTATACCTTCCGGTTTTACGCCTCGCAGCGCGCGGTGGGGGCCGAGAAAAAAGTGGAGCGCGAAATTCCCTCGGTGCGCGCCACGCAGGTCTTCCGCGTAAACGCGGGCGGGGAGCTGCAGATCCTCCAGGAACACTTCTCCGTGGCCATTCAGAAATAAGCAGCAGGGACGTTCGATCATCCGCGCTTGCGCACGCGTGAGGAGGCGGGAGCGGTGCGTCTCGCCCGACACAACGGAAGAGAAGAGGAAGATTACGCAGAGGCGTAGAGGACACAGAGAGGATGCAGAGAAGAAGGGAGAGATAGATTCAATGGGCGTGCGAGAAAGATGGATTGCAACTTTTGTGGGATAACTGCAGAGCGGGCGGGGCAAGGTCCGGCGCCGTGGTGCTGCAGCAGCGGGCGGACCAAGGTCCGCCCGCTGCAGAGGGACTCAGGTGAGAGATGCGGGCTAGTTGCGGAGGGGTTTGCCGGTTTTGAGGGTGTGGGCGATGCGCTCCTGGGTCTTTTTCTCGCCGCAGAGGGAGACGAAGGCTTCGCGCTCGAGATCCAGGACGTACTGTTCGCTGACGAATTGGGGAGCGCTCAAGGCGCCGCCGGCGAGAATGTGCGCGAGCTTGCGGGCGACGTGGGCGTCGTATTCGGAGGCGTAGCCGCCGCGCAGGAGCATGTGAATGGCGAGTTTGGCGGCGGAGAGGAACTGTTCGCCGAGGACGCGGATCTGCGTGCTCGCCGCGCCTTCGGCGGGGGTGGCCGCCGCGGGGCGATAGCCGGTGCGGAAGAGGGCCAGCGCGGCTTCCTTGGCGTCGGCCACGAGGCGGTCGCGGTTCAGGGAGACGCCGTCGGCGGGGCGCAGGAAGCCGAGGGAGCGGCACTCCTCGGCGCTGGCGCCGACCTTGGCCAGGGCGATGGTTTCGAAAATGGGCCTGAGGGCGTGGAAGAGATCCATATCGAATTCCGACGAGGAGGACAGGCTGAAGCCTGTGCCACCGGCGTGCTCGTTGGCGCGGATGAGCATCTCCTTGGTGCCGCCGCCGCCGGGGATGAGGCCGACGCCGGCTTCGACGAGGCCGATGTAGGCTTCCGCGGCGGCCTGGATCTTGGCGCCGTGCAGGCTGATCTCGCAGCCGCCGCCGAGGGCCATGCCCTGGGGAGCGACGACGACGGGCTTGGGGGCGTACTTGAGGGCCAGGTTGACGTTCTGAAACTGGCGGACGGCGAGGTGCAGGTCGTCCCACTCCTGCTCCTGGGCGGCGACGAGCACCAGCATGAGGTTGGCGCCGACGGAGAAATTGACGGCCTGGTTGGCGATGACCAGGGCGTCGAAATCGGTTTCCAGGCGCTTCACGCCCTTGTGCAGCATGGCCACCAGGTCGCCGCCGATGGCGTTCATCTTGGCGTGGAATTCGCAGCAGAGGACGCCGTCGCCGAGATCGATGAGGCTGGCGCCGGCGTTGCGGTCCACTTCGCGGCCGGCGTCTTTCAGCGATTTCAGGATGAGGACGCCCGGCGGTTCGGCAACGGGCTTGGCGGCGGCGCTGGCGAGATCGAAGCAGGCCGTCTGGCCCTTCTCGGCGGTGTAGAAGGAGTCGCGGCCGGAGGCGAGCAGTTTTTCGATGAGCGGGGGAAGCGAGCGGCCTTCCTTTTCGAGCTGCGCGGCGAAGGCGCGCACGCCGATGGCGTCCATCAACTCGAAGGGGCCGAGCTCCCAGCCGAAGCCCCAGCGCATGGCGCGGTCCACGTCGGCGAGGCGGTCGGAGATTTCGGGAACGCGGCGCGCGGCGTAGAGGCACATCTCGGAAAGTCCGCCCCAGATGAATTTCTGGGCCTTGTCGGCGGGCTGCGCGGCGAGGATGGGGG
>JAIQEV010000010.1 GCA_020073585.1 Terriglobia bacterium | reverse complement strand
CGCGCCCTGGGAAGTGCGCGACGGCCGCTCCATCAACGGCCCCGGCAGCGGCCTCTACAAGTCCACCGACGGCGGCGACACCTGGCTCCCGCTGACCAAGGGCTTGCCCGCGTTCGCCGACGGCCTGGGCCGCATCGGCATCGCCGTCGCCCCCACCCGCCCGAGCCGCCTCTACGCCACGGTATCGGCCAGGAAAAATCCCGGAGTCTATCGCTCGGACGACGCCGGCGAGACCTGGCAGCACCTCAACGACGACCACCGCATCGGCGGGGAAGGGCCGGGTGCCATGGGCATCGCCATCGCCGCCGACAATCCCGACGTCGTCTACGTCGCCAACACCACCACCTGGCGCTCCAGCGACGCCGGCAAGACCTTCACCGGCTTCAAGGGCGCCCCCGGCGGCGACGACTACCAGCACATCTGGATCAGCACCGAGAACCCGCGGATCATCGCCCTCACCAGCGATCAGGGCGCCACCATCAGCGTGAACGGCGGCGCAACCTGGAGCAGTTGGTACAACCAGCCCACCGCGCAGTTCTATCACGTCGCCACCGACAATCGCTTCCCCTACTGGGTCTACGGCGCGCAGCAGGAGAGCGGCTCCGCGGGCGTCGCCAGCCGCAGCGACTACGGCGAGATCGGCTTCCGCGATTGGCATTCCGTCGGCGTTTTCGAGTACGGCTACATCGCCATCGACCCCCTCGACTCCAACATCGTTTACGGCGCGCGCCTCACCCGCACCAATCAGGCCCTCGGCGAAGTCGCGGACATTACTCCCGAGCCCGTGCGCCGTGGCGAGTTCCGCTACGATCGCACTTTGCCGGTCGTCTTTTCCCCGCGCAATCCCCACGCCCTCTACTTCGCCGCCAACGTCCTCTTCAAGACCAGCGACGCCGGCCGCAGTTGGACCATCGTCAGCCCCGACCTCACCCGCGACTCCTACGAAATTCCCGCGAATCTCGGCGCCTTCACCGCGCTCGACCCGGAAAAGGGCCGCCACCGCGGCGTCATCTACGCCGTCGCCCCGTCCTTCCTGGAAACCAACACCATCTGGGCCGGCACCGACGATGGCTTGATCCACATCACCCGCGACGCGGGCAAAAGCTGGCAGAACATCACCCCGCCGCAGCTCACCCCCTGGAGCAAGGTTTCCCTGATCGAGGCCTCGCACTTCGGCGCCGCCACCGCCTACGCCGCCATCAACCGCTTCCGCCTCGACGACCTGCGCCCGCACATCTACCGCACCCGCGACTTCGGCAAGACCTGGCAGGAGATCACCGCCGGCCTCCCGGAAAATGCCCCGGTCAACGCCGTGCGCGAAGATCCGGAGCGGAAAGGACTGCTCTTCGCCGGAACGGAAACCTCGGTCTACGTCTCCTTCAACGACGGCGACGCCTGGCAACCGCTGCAGCTCAATCTCCCGCACACCTCCGTGCGCGACCTGGCCATTCACGGCGACGACCTGATCGCCGGCACTCACGGCCGCGGCTTCTGGATCCTCGACGACATCACCCCGCTGCGCCAGCTATCCGCCGGCGTCGCCGCGGCCGGTGCGCATCTCTTCGCGCCGCAGACGGCCATCCGCTTCCGCTGGAACCGCAACACCGATACGCCGCTGCCGCCGGAAATCCCCGCCGGGAAAAATCCTCCCGACGGCGCGATCCTCGACTACTTCTTGAAAGCCGCCCCTGCCGGCCCCGTCACGCTCGAAATCCTCGATGCCGAAGGCCAGCTCGTGCGCCGCTACGCCAGCACGGACAAGCCCGAGCCGCTCGATAAAATCGCCTCCGAGCACCCCATCCCCATGTACTGGGTGCGCCCGCCACAAATCCTTTCCGCCGCAGCCGGCATGCACCGCTTCGTCTGGGATATGCACTACGCCCCGCCCAACGCTCTCGAAACCGAATTCCCCATTTCCGCCATCTACCGCGACACGCCCAAGTCGCCCCTCGGCGCGCGGGCGCTTCCGGGAAGCTACACCGTGAAGCTCACCGCGAACGGCAAGAGCTACACGCAGCCGCTCACCGTGCAAATGGACCCGCGCATTGCCACACCCCAGGCCGACTTGGCGAAACAGTTCGCGATGGAAGCCGGCTGCGTGCGCGGCATGAACGAAAGCTTCGCCGCGCTGCAGCAGGTGCGGGCGCTGCGCGCGCAGTTGCAGGAGCGCGCTGCCAAAGTTGCGAAGGGCCAACTCGCCGAGGCGATTGCCGCTCTCGATAAGCAGGCCGCCGAACTCGCGGGTGCGGTCACCGACGATTTCGCCGGCCTGCCGCCCACCGGCAAACAGCCGGAAAATCTGGCGTCGCTCAACCAGCACTTCGGCAGCCTGCTAAATGTCGCCGACAGCGCCGACGCCGCCCCCACCACCCAGGCCGAAGCGCTCTTCGCCGAGTTGCAGGACGCTCAGAAAACATTGCTGGCGCGCTGGGATACGCTGCGCGCGCGGGACCTCGATCCGCTCAACCAGCAGCTCAAGAAAGCAAAATTGCCTCCTCTCGCTCTGCCGTCCGCGTCCGCTGCTTCGAAGGATTAGACGAGGTGCCTCGTGCCGGAATCCCCGCCGCCTGATCTCAAGCGTTTCGGATGGCTCTACCTGGCCGGCCTGCTCGCGGTCGGGAGCATCGCCTATTTTTCGAGCCCCGCATCCCAACTGTTCAGCAAGGCTGTTTTTCTTTGTGTGGGTTTTACCGCGCTGGCCATTCTGGCCGGGGTTTTGCTCCTGCGCCTGCTGGATGGCCGCTTATCGGATGCCTTGGCGCAAGGCCTCAGCCTGTTCTTTGGCGGACTGGTCTTTTTTCCGGCCGCTCGCTACATCCACGACAACCTGGACTGGGTCTTTCATCCCGGCGCGGCGCCGTACACCTTCGCGCGCCACGCCTTCGTGTTCCTTGTCGCTTCGCTGGCGCTCGTCGCCGGGCGTTGGCTGAATCGCGACTGAGCAGGGGAACTCAGCTTCCGCGCCATCGCGCACCTTTTTCACCTCGCTCGCCGCTAATTTCCGGCGGAGTGTAGCGAAAGGGCGGGGAAACAACAATCTGTTCCGCAGGCAACGCCGTGAATTGAACGGCCATCTAAAACCGCAGCTCAGCAATCTCGAACCGGACCGAGGCCAAGCGCCGTCTTCCGGGAGGCATGCGATCGCGCGTTGCTGTCACGGAAATTGCTTCCCGGGGAGAAGACTCTTGCCGGTCACCGGTTTGAGCAATCCCCGCTTGCGCTCGGAAATCGAGCGTGCCACCAGCCCAGCAGCCGTTTGCGGAATGTACGGAGCTGTCAAAACCAACGTCCAAGGAGAAACTCCATGAGGCGCATTGCATTGATCCTTCTCAAGGGAGCATGGTTCGTTCTACTCGGTGCATGGCTCGTTCCCGCAGCCTCTGCCCAGGAGCATGGTCAGGTCGGCGTGTACGTTGACGGTTTCCGCCTGGGGCAGACCAAGACGAACTTCGCCGGTCTCGGCGGACGCTTCTCCGTCAACAGCCACCGTTGGCTGCAGTGGGAAGCCGAAATGAACTACGACTTCAATCAGGTGTTTACTGAAAGCCTCGTGAACACAAGCACCAATGCGGTTTTCCTGCAGCGCTCGGACGTCCGCATCCTGCATGGGTTGTTCGGTCCCAGACTCCAGGCCGGCCATGGGCTCGTCCGTCCGTTCGTGACGCTCAAAGGGGGTTTCGTCAACTTCCGGCTGGACCCGCTCCCGGCGACGTTCGCGACGTTCGCGAGCTCGGTCGACAATCTTCGTTCCCAGAACGTGAGCGGCGTGGTCTATCCGGGCGCCGGTCTGGAAGGGCACCTGGGACCGCTGGGGCTGCGCCTGGATGTGGGCGACGAGATCTATTTCAATAGCGGGACGCATCACAACTTCCGCGTGGCTTTCGGTCCGGTTCTGCGCTTCTAGCGGGCTGCGAAAAAAACTTTCCTATGGCTGTTCTCGATCGACCCCGGCGGTTTTCGCTGGGGTCGATCGAGGATTCCGGCCTTGCCGGAATCTTCGATCGCCGCATCCTCATCGGATGCGTTCAGAATGACCGCAAACAACGCTCTTTCCTTATCCCGCCAGGCGCAGCCCCGAGCGCGGCCGGCTCGCTCCACGCCCCGTTAATTACTTGCACAAAGCTGCGCGCATCCGGGGTTTTCGAGCACTCCTTTTTTGCTAGCCTAAAGGCACGTTTATGCAGACCACTCCGCACCCGCGTGCGGAGCCCTCGTTTCGACAAAACGGGCGGAAATCCGGTAAAGCAGATCGCCGCCGACGGCGATGAGGGAGTTTGACGTGAAAATTGCATCGGTTCTTCTGTCACAGGTGGCATTGTTCGGCCTCTTCGCCGCGGGCGCGCCCGCGCAGTCCAACCCGGCGGCGCCGCAGCAAAAGGAGTCGAGCCCGCTCTATCGCATTACCGTCTCGGCGCGCACCACCAAGGCCATCAACTACCGGCACTTGAGCGGCCCCACCAAGATCGATTTCCGCGGCACCATCCTGCTGCCCTTCGCCCACGGCGTGGCCAAGGTCGAAAGCAAGCGCGGGGCCGTGCGCATCCAGGCGCAATTTGAAAAGGTCGATCCGGCGACGCGTTTCGGACCCGAGTTCCTGACCTACGTCCTGTGGGCCATCTCCCCGGAGGGCCGCGCCGACAATCTGGGCGAGGCTCTTCTGGACAATAAGGGCAAGGCCAAGCTCGACGTCACCGCGCAACTCCAGGCCTTTGCGCTGATCGTGACCGCCGAGCCCTATTTCGCCGTCACCCGCCCCAGCGAAGTGGTGGTGATGGAAAACGTGGTGCGCCCGGATACCGTGGGCAACGTGGAAGAGATGGACGCCAAATTCGACCTCCTGCAGCGTGGGCAGTACTCCTACGTGGAAGCCAGCGCCGCGCCGCCGGTGCTGGACCCGGGCACGCCCCTGGGACTCTTCGAAGCCCGCAACGCCGTGCAGATTGCGCGCGCCGCCGGCGGCGAGCATTACGCCGAAGACAGTTTCCGCAAGGCTGCGCAGCTTCTGCACCAGGCCGAAGAGATGCACAAGGGCAAGGCCGACAAGAAGCAGGTCGAGATGACCGCGCGGGAAGCGGTGCAAACCGCGGAGGATGCCCGCGCCATCACCGCCAAGCGCCGCGAGGAGGAAAGAGTCGAGATGGAGCGCCGGGCGGCCGCGGAACGCGAGGCCCAGGCGCGCGCGGATGCCGAAGCGGCGCAGCGCGCCAAGCTCGAGGCCCAACTGGCCACTGAGCGCGCCGCCCGGGAACGCGCCGAGGCGGAAGCCGCGCGCGCCGCGGCGCTAGCCCAGCAACAGGCGGCACAGGCCCAGGCCGAGCAGTCGCGCCTGGCCGCGGAGCGTTCGGCGCGGGAAAAAGCGGAAGCCGACGCGGCCCGCGAAGCCGCGCAAGCCCAGCAATTGAAGGCCCAGGCCGAAGCCGAGCAGTCCCGCCTGGCCGCGGAACGCTCGGCGCGCGAAAAGGCCGATGCCGAAGCGGCGCAGCGCGCGGCCCAGGCCCAGCAGCAGGCCGCCGAAGCGGAAACCGCGAAAGCGCGCCTGGCCGCGGAGCAGGCCGAGGCGGAGAAGGCCGAACTGCGCCAGCGCCTGCTCAACCAGCTCAACAGCATCCTGCAGACCCGCGACAGCGCCCGCGGCCTCATCGTCAACATGTCCGACGTGCTCTTCGACACCGGAAGCTCCACCCTCAAGCCCGGCGCCCGCGAGAAGCTGGCCAAGATCTCCGGAGTCGTCCTGGCCCATCCCGGCTTGAACCTGCAGGTCGAGGGACATACCGACAGCGTCGGCAGCGACGAAATGAACCAGCAACTCTCCGAGCGGCGCGCCGCTTCGGTGCACGACTACTTGGTGCAAGAAGGCGTTCCGGGAACGGCGGTCACTTCGCGCGGTTTCGGCAAGACCCAGCCGGTGGCCTCCAACGATACGCCCGAAGGGCGCCAGAGAAACCGCCGCGTGGAACTCGTGGTCACCGGCGACGCCATCGGCGCTGCCGCCAAGGACTCTGCCGCCAAGGACGCTGCCGCTCCCCCCAAGTAGCAAGGGCGCGACAGCGTTATCTCACTCGCCCGGACCGGCAAATTACCGGCCGCCAGAAGCGCTGCTGCATGGCCAACGCACCGGGCCAGGACCGCAAGGTCCCTGCCCGATGCGTCTGTTTTTTCGGTTTTTGTACTTGTGAACTGCGCTCTAATGTCCCGGTTTGGGCGCGCGGGCCAGGAGCGTTTCCTTGTCCTGCAAGCGGATGACGAGGATCTTGCCGTTGGAATGATAGCTCCCGCCGGTGGCGGTGGTGGCTTCGAGAACCGGGTTGGCAGGCAAGAGGTAGTCGGAATCCCCCAGGCGCTCGGCTGTGGCCAGGCGTTCCCCGACGAAGTCCCGCTCCTGATCCACTTCCGGGTCGATCTTGTGGGTGATGGACCACTTGTGTTGGTCTCTCTCGATGCCCACGTCGTGCGTCGCGGCCCCCGCCCAGACCGGATAGCCGGCCACCTCGTAGTCGGTCTTCCAGATGCGCAGGTGGTGCCGGCGCGTCGCGGTGGAAACGGTGTCCTCCATCGCATAGCCGTAATCCTGGGGCCGGCCGAAGAGGAATAGGCGGCTCATGGGCATGGCCACGTTATTCTTGGGCGCGTGCGCGGCGTGCCAAAAGGCCCGCGGTTTGGAGCGGATGGTTTCCATCCAGCCGGCCTGCTCGAAAGCCGCTTCGAGCTGATCCTGCGTGCCGATGAACAGCAGGTTGACCATGTCGCCTTCGTGGCCGTGGCCGTCGAGAACGCGGCGGGGCAGCAGCGTTAGGAGTTGCTCGAGGGTGACCTGGTTTGCCGGGGCTGCCGCAGGGGATGCGGAGACAGGCAGCATTTCCGCAGGCGCCATTGTCGGCGGCTCTGCCGTCTGGGCCGCTTCCGCAGTGAGCGGTCGGTCGAATCCCGCGGCATCCAGGGGAAAGTTCCCGTACACGTAGGCGGTCACTTCCGTGCCTTGCAACAAGACGCTCTCCTGGCCGCGCACAAAGAGCAGCGCCGGGGCCGCGGGATAGAAGGCCAGTGCGGTGACCGCCATGCCCGTGGCCATGACCGTCTTGTGCCCCGCGCCGCGAACTTCTTTTTCCGAGCGCAGGATCACGGTCTGGCCGGTGCGCAGCCGGATGGAATCGAGGCGCAGGCCGAGCTTGCCGCCGCGCCCCATGCGGCGTTTCCTGTGCACCGCGGTGACGGTGGCCTGAGCCACGCTGCCGCGCGGGATCACGCAAAACCCATCGAGCAGCACGTCGTAGATCACTTCAAAGTCCACACTATCGCCGGGATGCGCGTTGGCCGAAGAGATGGTGCGCAAGGCGCGCAGCTTGACGGCCGTGCCGTCTTCGAGGACGAATGGTTGGGCGGCCCTGGCTGCTCCGGCCGGGCGGGGTAGTTCCGTGGCGGCGGACGGAACGCCTGCGGGCAGGGCTCCAGCCAGCAGCAGGCCCAGAAATATGGCCGGTCGAACTTGCGAAAGCTTGCACATGGCTTTCACGCTCGGACAGGGAATGAGATGCGTTCGTTGCTTGGAACGTAGCTTACGCAGGCCCCGCGGCCGGTCCTATAGCCCGAAAGGTCAGTTGTGGGACGGCTGGCCCCGCGGTCTACCACAACTCCTCCGGATGGTGGAAACCAGGCAAGCTGCTCATCTGTGTGGGGAAGAGGCGTGGACCCGGGATGGGCGGATCGCCCCCTTGGTGTGCGGGAAGCCCAATTCCATCCAGAGAGTATTCTTGTCCCTTGCAAGAAGGTGGCGGGCTGCTTCGCGGGGCGGCCCGCGAGATAATCTCATCGGCAATTTGTTTTTGACATGAAAATCACATTCCGAGCGAAGCGCGGTTTTTGCGCTCCGAATGCTCTTACGGAGCGAGGAATCTCTCTTTTCTTTTCCTTTATGCGGTAAGTTCCAGTCGGAAGCGCGCGCCGATTAGAGCCAGCGCAGTCCTCAAGCCGGGCCGGCTTCCTCGGCAGCCTTGGCGAAGAGCCGCGCCAGCCCCCTATGCTCCAGGACCACGGCGGGATCGCGCTGCAGCGCATCGAAGTATTTTTTCTGCAGCGCATCGCCGGATTCCAGCGGCAGGAACATCTTGCCGGCCACGGTGTAAATTCCCCGCGCGCTGGCGGGCGTAAGCGGCTCTTCCGCGTCCAGCAGTTCATCGATGCGCACCACGAACTCCGAGATGCTGTGCAGCCAGGCGAATTGCGGGTGATCCAGGACCAGCCGGAAGAGCTCGCCGGTATTCACCCGCCCGTGCTGGCGCTCGTAGTCCCGCCGCTCCATCTCCAGCAGCGCCTTGTGTACGCGCAGCAACGCGTGCCGCAGGGCCGTGAGGTCCTGCGCTGCGGGACTCTCTGGTGCGCCGCCGTGCGCCGCGTTTTCGTCCGGGGGTGTCATGGCCTGCGCCGCGCGCGGCGCAGGGCTGCGCCACGGGCTCCTTGCCATTTTCCGCCACCCGGCCGCAATTTGCCAGATGCCCGCCCGCGCCATGCCTGCCCTCTGCTTCTTCACGTGACGCCGGGTGCGGCTTCAGGCAAAATAACAGTCAGGGACGCTTGCCCGCTCCTTCGCAGTGGGAATGGTTGACCGCTTTGCGGTCACCCAGATAGTTGACCGCTGCGCGATCGCACGAAAAATCGTTTACCGCTGTCGAGAGGACCGTAAAGGGACCAGACCATGATTATTTCCATGAAGCTCCATGCCACCCCGCAGGAAATCGCCGAAGTGCGCAAAAAAGTCGAGGAGTTCGGCTACAAGGTGCACTCCATCGAAGGCGAAGAGCGCGTGGTCATCGCCGTCGTGGGCGTGGGCGACGTCACCGCCTGCCTGGAATCGGTCGAGGCCATGCCCCAAGTCGAGAACGTGGTGCGCATCACCGCGCCCTATAAATTCGTGAGCAAGGAGTTCCGCCAGGGGCGCACGCGCATCCGCGTGGGCGGCGTCGAGATCGGCGGCGACGAATTTGTGGTCATGGCCGGGCCCTGTTCCGTGGAATCGGAAGAGCAGATCATGCGCGCGGCCGAAGGCGTGGCCCAGGCCGGGGCCAAAATCCTGCGCGGAGGGGCCTTCAAGCCCCGCACCTCGCCCTACGATTTTCAGGGCATGGAAGAGGAAGGCCTGAAGCTCCTGCGCAAGGCCAAGCAGGCCACCGGCCTGGCCATCATCACCGAGATCATGGGCGACCGCGACGTCAACCTGGTCGCCGAGTACGCCGACATCCTCCAGGTCGGCGCGCGCAACATGCAGAATTTCGTCCTGCTCAAGGCCCTCGGCAAATGCGGCAAGCCCATCCTGCTCAAGCGCGGCATGAGCAGCACGGTGAAGGAGCTGCTGATGTCCGCCGAATACATCGTGGCCCACGGCAATCCCGAGGTGATCCTCTGCGAGCGCGGCATCCGCACCTTCGAGACGGTCACCCGCAACACCTGCGACATCGCGGCCATTCCCGCCCTGCAGGAGCTGACGCACCTGCCCATCGTGCTGGATCCCAGCCACGCCACGGGCAAGCGCAGCCTGGTTCCGGCCCTTTCCCGCGCCGGCGTGGCCATCGGCGCCGACGGGCTGATCGTCGAGGTGCATCCTGCGCCGGAGAAGGCCGTCAGCGATGGCGCGCAGTCGCTGGACATCCCGCAGTTCCAGCGTATGATGCAGGAGTTGAAGCCCTACATCCAGTTGTGGCAGGAGTCGCGCAAGAAGGAAGTGGCCGCCGCAGCGGGCCGCTGAGCGTCTTGCGCGCGGAATTCCCGGCGGTCCGGCGGAGTTGACCGCTTCGCGGTCACAGAAATAGTTGACCGCTCTGCGGTCACGGGAAAATAGGTTCCTGGGTTTCGCTTTCGGGAGTGTGTGCCGGGCCCTTTTCGATCCGGGCCCGCCGTTTTGCTGGACGCTGCGAAAAAACAGTAAATGCCCCCGTTGGCGGACGGGAGAAGCCGGGTACCCCTAGCGCTATGCACCCCACCGCCGCCGCGGCGTCGCCGCAATCTCGCAAGAAACCCTTCTACGCCAGTCTGTGGGCGCAAGTGCTGCTGGCCATTACGGCGGCCGTCGCCCTCGGCTATTTCAGCCCCGCGCAAGCCATCGCCATGAAGCCCCTCGGCGACGCCTTCATCCGCCTGATCACCATGATCATCACCCTGATCATCTTCTGCACCGTGGTCTCCGGCATCGCCGGCATGCAGGACATGAAAAAAGTCGGGCGCGTCGGCGGCAAGGCCCTGCTCTATTTCGAGGTCGTTTCCACCCTGGCGCTGTTCATCGGTCTGGTCGTCGGCAACGTGGTGCGCCCGGGCGGCGGCTTCAATGTCAATCCGGCCACCCTGGACGCCCGAGCCGTGGCCGCCTATGCCGGCCAGGCCAAGGCCCAGAGCGTCACCGAATTTCTCATGCACATCATCCCCACCACCCTGGTGGACGCCTTCGCCAAGGGCGACATCCTCGAAGTCTTGCTCGTCTCCATCCTCTTCGGCTTCGCCTTATCGGCCATGGGGACCCGCTGCAAGCCGCTGGTGGATCTCTTCGACGCGCTCACCCATGCCGTGTTCGGCATCGTCAATATCGTGATGAAGTTTGCCCCCATCGGCGCCTTCGGGGCCATCGCCTTCACGGTCGGCAAATACGGCCTGGCTTCCCTGGGCCCGCTGCTCAAGATCATCGCTACCTTCTATATTATGTCGCTGCTTTTCGTGCTCATCGTGCTGGGCGCCATTGCTCGCGCCGCGGGATTCCGCATTCTCAAATTCCTCGCTTATCTCAAGGATGAGATCTTCATCGTGGTGGGCGTGAATTCCTCGGAAGCGGCTCTGCCTTCGCTGATGGCCAAAATGGAGAAGCTGGGCTGCTCGAAACCCCTCGTGGGACTCGTGGTCCCCGCCGGCTACACCTTCAACACCGACGGCAGCAGCCTGTACATGACCCTCGCCGCGCTCTTCGTGGCCCAGGCCACCAACACGCCCCTGACCCTGATGCAGCAATTGACCATCCTCGCGGTGGCCACGCTGACCTCCAAGGGCGCCAGCGGTGTCCAGGGCGCTTCCTTCATCGCCCTCGTGGCCACTCTCACCGTCGTGCCCACCATTCCCGTGGCGGGCATGGCTCTGCTCCTCGGCATCGACCGCTTCATGAGCACGGGACGCGCCCTGGTCAATGTGATCGGCAACGGCGTGGCCACCCTGGTCGTGGCCCGCTGGGAAGGCGAGTTCGATCGCAAAACCCTGCAGCGCCTTTTAGGCTGAAGCCACCAGCAGCCGCCGCCCCGCCAAAAAGTGAATGCCAGAACGCGAAGGGGGCCACTTGTGGCCCCCTTCTGGCGTTTAGCTTTACCGCGAAGATTTTTAGTGCACCTCATGCGGTAGCGGCGGTAGATTCCGCGCCGTGCGGAATGCTGGCGCAGCCGTGAAACTGCTCCGTCTCCGTGGACCCGGCCAGGGCCGTGGTCGAAGACTTGCCGCCGGAAACCACCTGGGCGACTTCGTCGAAGTACCCCGTGCCCACGAAGCGCTGGTGCGTGACCCCGCGGTAGCCCAGCTCCTGCGCCGCGAACTCCTCCTGCTGCAGCTTCGAGTACGCGGTCATGCCGCTCTGCGCGTAGCCCCGCGCCAGCTCAAACATGCTCAGATTCAGCGCGTGGAACCCGGCCAGGGTCACGAACTGGAACTTGTAGCCCATCTTGCCCAGCTCCTGCTGGAAGCTGGCGATGCTGGCGTCGTCGAGTTTCTTCTTCCAGTTGAACGACGGCGAGCAGTTGTAGGCCAGCAGCTTGCCCGGGAACTTGGCGTGGATGGCCCCGGCGAATTTCCTCGCTTCTCCGAGATCCGGCTTCGAGGTTTCGCACCACAGCATGTCGGCGTAGGGCGCATAAGCCAGGCCCCGGGCGATCGCGGCATCAATGCCGCCGCGGAACTGGAAGAAGCCTTCCGGCGTGCGCTGCCCGTGGATGAATTCGCGGTCGCGCGGATCGGCGTCCGAGAGCAGCAGTCCGGCGCTGTCGGCGTCGGTGCGCGCGATGAGGATCGTGGGCACGCCGCAGACGTCCGCGGCCAGCCGCGCCGCGGTCAGCTTCTCCACGAACTCGCGCGTGGGTACGACCACCTTGCCGCCCAGGTGCCCGCACTTCTTGGCCGAGGAAAGCTGGTCTTCGAAGTGCACGCCTGCGGCGCCCGCTTCGATCATGGACTTCATGAGTTCGTAGGCGTTGAGCGCGCCCCCAAAGCCGGCTTCGGCGTCGGCGACAATCGGCGCGAGCCAGTGCGTGCCGTTCCTCCCCTCATCGTCCTGTGCGACCGCGGAGCGTTCCTTTTCCTGCGTGACCGCGGAGCGGTCCACACTGTCAATCTGGTCGGCGCGCAGCAGCGCCCGGTTGAGCTTCTTCACCAGCGCCGGCGCGCTGTCCGAGGGATACAGGCTCTGGTCGGGATAGACCTCGCCGGCGGTGTTGTTGTCGGCGGCAACCTGCCACCCGCTGGCGTAGATGGCCTTCAGCCCGGCCTGGACCATCTCGATGGCCTGGTTGCCGGTGACGGCCCCGAGCGCCGGAACGTACGCTTCCGCGTGCATCAGCTCCCAGAGCCGCTCCGCGCCGAGCCGCGCCAGCGTGTATTCGATCTGTACCGAGCCGCGCAGGCGCAGCACATCCTCGTGGCGGTACGCGCGGGTGATCCCTGCCCAGCGGGGGCTGCTGGCCCACTCCGCTTGCGTTTTCCCGTTCTTGCCGTTTGCGCCGTTCGTGGACATCTGCTTTCTCCTTCGCTTCATTTGTACTGCGGCCGCCAAAACCAAAAACCGAAGAAAGATTTCTCGCTCCGCTCGCTCCCCTCGAAAGGAAAGTTTCCGGAGCGGCCAAGCCGGATCACGCCGGCGTGAATTCCCCGCGCAAAATCATCTCCTCGCCGATCCGCCGCGCTTCGCGGAGCTTCTTCGCTTCGCCGTTGGCGTCCACCGGAAGCGGACCGAGCAGCCGCTCCAGCTCTTCGTCGAAAAGCCGCGTAATCAGCTCCGGGGTATGCGCCACCGGTGCGCCGTCGTCGCCCAGGATTTCCACGTCCGCGGAATGCTTCATGCGCTGCGCGATCATCAGGCGGTAGATGCGGTCGGTCGCCAGGTCCTCCATGTAGCCGTCGAGCAGGCTGGCGCCCCGCCCGTGCAGCACCCCGTTGCGGTAACGGATGACGGTGCGCACCGCGGCGCGCGTCCCCGCGAGCGTCCGCTGGCCGATGCCGTGGGGCGCCGGGCGCAGGTCGGGCCGCGCGGGAGGATTTTCCGGCCGGGCGTGGATCTGGTTCGGGCAGGGGAATTGGCTCATGGCAATTTCGTTTTGATCGGGATGGCCGGTCCAGGCGCCGTCCATGAAACAGAGCGCTTCATTCTTCTTGTCCGCGGCCAGCACGCTGAGCGCCCGCGCGTTGAGCTCCGCGTCCTCGCGGCTCGGGTACAGCGCGGTCATGCCCCCGATGGCCAGCAGTCCGTGCTTGTGGCAGATCTCCGGCAGGCGCTCGCGCAGATTCTGAAAAAATGCCACGTCATGCGGAATCGTGTTGCGGTCCGGCAGCACCCACTCCGGATTTTCCAGATGGAAGTGAATGAGGCTTGCCATGTAGTCCCAGCGCCCGAGGTTCAAACCCAGGAGATGCTCGCGCAGGTGATATGCGAACTCCTCCATCTGATAAGCCAGGGGATGCGCTTCGACCAGCGCCATGCACTTGAAGGCATCGGCGGGAATACCCTTGGCGCGCGCGATCATCTGCAAAAGATCCCGCCACCACAGCGCTTCTTCCGCCGACTCCGATTTCGGGATGTAGAACGAGAGCGGATGCTGCAGCGCAGCGGCGTCCGCCTGATAGGCGATCAGCGCCACGTCGAAGAGCGCTGCCGGCAGCAACACGCCGGGAAAAATCCCGCCCTGGTGGAGATGCAGGCCGCGCGGGCGCGTGAAGATCACCGTCGCGCTCGGCTTGATCGCGACGTTGCGGTTGCGCTTGCGGTCGAAATACCCGAGGCGCCCGGACAACGCTTCCAGAATGTTGTGCACCCCGCGCTGGTGGTTGCTCCAGGTGTTGGCCGTGGAGTCCTCGAGGTCCAGCATCACGCCGGGCGCGCCGCTGTTCAGCATCTTGACCACCAGTTCGGCGTCGTCGGCCGGCCCGGTCATCTGGTTGCGCTGGTCCCGGCACCACGCCGGCAATTCGATCCGCCATCCGTCCGCCGTCGCCGGCGAAGCCGGGAGATAGTCCGGCAGGCGCCCGGCGCGCGCGGCGGCCAGCGCCTGTTCGCGCCGGGCCACCAGGGCTTGCTGGCGCGAGGTTAACGCTTCGTGCAAGGGCGCGAGAAAGTCCAGGAAACCGCGCGGAAGATCGCGCGCCGGATCAAAATTGGCGGGAGCGAAATTCACCGGCACGCTGCGCCCGGAGCAGGGCAGCGTCTCCGTCTCCGTCGAAATAGTTTTCGTGGTTGCCGTCGCCATAACCGCCTCCGTTTTTGCGCTCCGACCAGTGTTCAGCATATTGAACGCTAGTTCGGAATGCGATGTTCCCTTGTACGCGAGGAGCCGCGGCGGCGCAAGCCCGCGTTCACGATATTGAACAAATATTCCATATGCTGTACTTTATGGACCGGAGGTCTTTTTGCTTATGACCCTCGCGGAAACGAGCCCGGCCACCGCCGTGGAGCGCGCCTTGAACATCCTGGAAGCCGCCGCGCACCGCCGCGAAGGCCTCACCAATTCCGAAATCAGCCGCCGCTTGAGCATTCCCAAAAGTTCGGCCAGCTACATCCTGCGCACCCTGGAGCGCCGCGGCTACCTGCGGCGCGACGCCGAGAACGGCCGCTACCGTCTGGGCTTGAAGATCCTCAGCCTCGGCCGCGACGCGCAAGCCAATCTGGATATCGCCGAAGTGGCCCAGCCCTTCATGCGCGCCCTCGTCGAGCGCGTGCACTTGACCTGTCACCTGGCGGTGCTGGACCAGGGTGAAGCGGTGTACATCGAGAAGGTGGACGCGCCGGGGTTCTTCAAGGTCAACACCTGGGTGGGGCGGCGCATGTTTCTGCATTCGACCAGCGTGGGCAAGGCGCTGCTGGCGTGGCTGCCGAAGGCCGAGGCCGAAGCGATCGTGCGCGCGCACGGGTTGAAGAAGCGCACGCCGAAAACGATCACCACGCTGACGCGCTTTTTTGCGGAGCTGGAAACGGTGCGGGTGCAGGGCTACGCGGTGGACGACGAGGAAAACAGCCTGGGTGCGCGGTGCCTGGGTGCGCCGATTTTCGACGCGGCGGGCGGGGTGCCGGCGGCCCTGGGCGTGAGCGGGACGATCACCCAGGTGAGCGCGGCGGAACTCCCGCGCATCGCCGAGGCCCTCAAGGAAACGACGCGGCGCATCTCCCGGCAGTTGCTGCGCACCGGCACCACGGGGCCGGCGTGATCCGCCGGGGAGTTCCGGCGCTTTCCGGGTTTAGCTTCCAGTCGCACGGCGCGGGCGTGATCCGGCGCAAGGGACAGCGGTCTGGTAGCATACGACTGCCCGCGCGGAGACGCGCGGGCTCGCTTGCAAACCATGAGCAAACTTCCTGTGCGGAGAAGCTGACGTGCTGGTGATCGCGCACCGCGGGGCCTCCGGCCATGCCCCGGAAAATACGCTGGCGGCGTTTCGCCGCGCGGTGAGCTGCGGGGCCGGATTCATCGAGACCGACCTGCACCCCTCGCGCGACGCGCATTTCGTGGCCATCCATGACGAAACGCTGGAGCGCACCACGAACGGCCACGGCCTGGTCCACGACCATACCCTCGCGGAACTGCGGCAGTTGGATGCCGGGTCGTGGTTCGGCAGCGAATTTGCCGGCGAACGCATTCCCACCCTGGACGAGATCTTCGAGTTTTCGCGGCAGAACGACGTGGTCTTCTATCTGGAATTGAAGCTCTCCGGCACTTGGGGCGCGGAGCACGCGCTGGTGAGCGCGCTGCGGCAGTCCGGGGAAATTCCCCGGGCGGTGGTGATGTCCTTCGACCCGCGCGTGCTGGTCTCCCTGCGGCGCAGCGAGCCGACGCTGATGACCGCGCTGCTCTTCGACGGCACGCTGCCCGAGCCCTTCGAGCAGGCGGTCTCCTGCGGAGCGCGGCAGATTGCCGCGCGCAGCGACCTGGTGACCCCCGCGCTGCTCGGCGAAGCGCGGCGCCGGGACCTGCAGGTGGTGTGCTGGACGGTGAACCACCCGGCGCAGATGCGCGCGCTGGCAGCCGCGGGAGTGGACGGCATCATCAGCGATTACCCCGATCGCGTGCTGGCCGCGGCCAAGGAAAAGCGCGCCAGCGGAACCTGATTTCCCCGCTGCGCCGCGCGCGCTCGCACGAAATTCCCAAAAAACGCAGGAACGCAGAGCACGCCGAGAGAAGTGAGGAACCATTTTCCTCTCTGCGACCTCTGCGCCTCTGCGTTTATTCATCTTTCTTCTCCGGGGATGAGGCGGCGGAAGAGGGCGGCGAACTGCTCGACGCTGAGCTGCTCGGCGCGGGCGTCGCGGCGCAGATCGAGGGAGGCGAGGGCTTCGCGGACCAGTTCCGGCCCGGCGAGGGCGCGCAGGTTGTTGACCAGGGTTTTTCTCTTCTGCGCGAAACACAATTTCACGAAATCGAGGAAGCGCGGCTCGTCTTGCAGACCGAGCGCGGCGCCCGCCCCGGGCAGGCGCAGGGAGACCAGCGCGGAGGTGACTTCCGGCGGGGGCTGGAAGGCGCCGCGGGGAATCTGCAGGGCGATTTCCGGGCGGGAGAAATAGTGGGTGAGGACGGAGAGGTAGCCGTAGTCGCGGGAGCCGGGACGAGCGGCGAGGCGCTGGGCGACTTCGAGCTGGATGACGATGTGGATGGTTTCGATCTGCGCGGCATGCTCGAAGAGCCGGTGCAGGATGGGCGAGGTGATGTAGTAGGGGAGATTGCCGTAGACGCGCACGCGCCGGCCGGCGAGGAGTTTTGCGAGATCGAGCTGCAGGATGTCGCCGGGGACGACGGTGAGGTTGGGAAATTTTTCGGCCAGGCGCTGGAGGCCGGCGACGAGCGGAGGATCCAGCTCGACGGCCGTGACGGGAAAACCGGTGGCGAGAAGCTGTTCGGTCATTTCGCCGTGCCCCGCGCCGATTTCCAGCCAGGGGGTTTGCGAGGGCGGCGCCGCGGCAAAGCCCGCGGCGTGGCGGGAGATGCCGATGGCGCGCGCAATCTTTTCGCGCCAGGCGGCGTCGGCGAGAAAGTGCTGTCCAAGGCGTTGGCGGGCCATGCGCGAGACAGTGTAGCAGGAGGCCCGCCCCGATACGGAATCTGGGCGCGGGGGTCGTGGTTTGCGTTCCCTGGCGCGTGATCCGTCTTCGTGGCGTGCGAAGAGCAAGAGAGATCCCTCGACTCCCGATGGCCGCTCGGGATAGATACCCTTCGCCGGGTATCTAGTAAACAGAATGACTCCCACCCCCCTGGTTTTCTTGTAACTGCAGATTACAAAGGGTTTTAAGTCCAGTGATTTGCAACTGCTGATTCCGCAAGGGTTGCAGGCGGAATTTTTGGAACTGCTGAAAGGAAAAGGGATAGTAGCGAGTGATGAGTGACGAGTGGCGAGGTGAGAGGAGCGGGGAGCGGACATGGGGGATCAGGATTCGGAGGAGATTGGGGGCAAGGCGCGGCGGAGGGTTTCCTCCCAGGCGGAGAAGCCGTGGGTTTGCTGGATTTCGAGTTGGACGGAATGGCGGTTGTGGAGGAGGAGCTGGGCGATATAGGCGAGGGTGGCGGCCTTGCGGCGGGGGATGCGGTCCTGGGCAAGGAGGTGGAAGAGCTTTCCGAGGACGTGGGAGAGATCGCTGGCGGTGGTGAATTCGCCGGAAAGGGAGGCGAGTTCGGCGGCGATGGCGGCGGAGTCGAGGAGTTGGCGCTCCTGGCGGGCGTGGAAGGGACAGAGGGAGGGGTGGGATTCGTGGTGAAGCATGGTGCACTGGCGGCCGTCGGAGGTGGAGAAGAGGCAGCGGGAGCCGCCGGAAGGGGAGGCGGTGGAGGGCAGAGGCTTTGTTTTCATAAAGATGGCCAGGGGGAAGGAAGTAAGGAGGAGATGAGGTAATGAGGCAACGAGGTAGTGAGGTAAAGAGGCAGTGAAACGGAAGCGGAATTGGTGGCTCGGGGCCGCTGAGGGCGAGAATTCATGCGGAATTTTAGCATTGGTTTTACTAACTGTCAATAGAATAGAGTGTTATTTGTTAGTAGCGTTCGAATGGCTGTGGAAAAACGTTCGAATAAAGCCGGGCTGCGGAATAATGCTTCGATTGGGCACCGATTGGGAGCAGCAAAGAAACCGCGCCCTTAAAACCGAAGGGTCGGCACCCAAAATCATCCTAGCGGTTCATCTCTGCGCCACTCGCCCCGGTATTAGGATCTAGCGTTTGAGGAGATTAGGTGAGTCGAACGGCAGAACGAGCTGAGACGAAGTATCGGCCTTGTCTCCGACCAGGATTACTTCGACAGTCTTTTCACGATACCAGACTTCAAATTCCACGTCTGGGTTGCGAAAGTAGATGCGGCTCGGACCGCGTAGCCTGTTCGGTATGGATGGTATGAGAGGTATTATTATTCGATCTCGTCGAGCCTTTAGGCGCCTGCCGGCTGCGACGATCGCTTGGTACGAATCTCTCGAAGCCTTAATGGATTGCGTGTTAAATAGACCGCTCCCTGAACGGATTTCAAGTAAAGGGAGCTCCTCAGTCTGGACAAGCATCAGTCCTTTGCCGAAGCCGCCGACCTTTCTGCGCTTTCGGGCAGCCAGTCTTTCTAAATTCCTCAAAGAGCTGCCTTCCAGCCTGCACAGTGCAATGAGGACTTCCAATACGTCCGCCATCTCCTCTTTTAAGTTATCCGTGGAGGATGCCGAGAGAACTTCCATAGCTTCTTCAACTATTTTTGCTTTAAGAACGTCGAGTAGTTCCCCTTCTGGTAAATTAATTGTAAGTACTTTTTCACCTTGGGTCTGAATTCGGACGGGGATCTTATCCCGAACGAGTTTTGCGAATTTACGGCGAAGGCTCTTCGGTTTAATCAAGTCAACGCAGGCGACGTGCGCACCGGTCCGTTTCAGAACAAAGTAGGTGTGCGAAAGGGGACTTCCCTCGAGGTCGAGACGGAGTCCTTTCGCTTGCACTGTGGTACCGAGTCGCTCTAGGAAGGAAATGTCCCGGAGGTGCGGCTCATCGGGTCTCAGGATAATGGACGAGATGGGTTCCGTCTGCCTTCCCAAGATGTCGAGATCTGTGCTGTTGCGTACGAAAAAGGGTTCGCTGAGGAAGTATTCCCCGATTACTGATTCTATCTGTTTTGGTTCCTTCTTGGTTGTGTATCGCCAAGGAATAAGGTTTGCATATCCACTTTCGGTTTGAACTCTTGCAAACCACATGACTACTACTGGTTCCTCTAGCTTAACGGCCAACTGTCGGCTAAGGGTCGCGATCTTGTATGCGGTATTGTCATCTATCGACGCCTTCCAATCCCATGGAGGGCCTAAGGGAGTGGCCTTCCAGGAACCGTCCTTCAGGGCCGCGAGAAACGTGGACTTGTATCTTATCTTGCGGCCCAATAATGAATTGCTTCGAGTATCTACTTCAAATGAGTCGTGTGAGCAGAACTCTAGGCCATCGGGGAGGCCCCATAAGGCGTCGACTGTGACCCGCGTTCCATTTGGTGTCGCCATGGAAAAGGCCGAGGCGTGGGCTGGGATGAAACGGTGGGCAATGAAGCAGATCAGTGTCGGCGCGACTCCGACATTGAGTAACTCCTTGGCAGTCTTACACATGAATCTGACGGCAGGATCAGGTGATGACACGCAATCGGTACGGTTTGCAAAGAGGGTCGTCTGGTCAGCGATATCGGTGCGGATCACAAGGGGCGACTTGCAAAACTCGGTCAAGTCGGAGATCAGGTCGGCTGAAGGACGGTCTCTTGCTAGCTCGCGAATGTTTCGTGCTCCATTCAGAACGAAAAGGGGTGCCGTCGGAAAATTCATCGATCGGAAAGTCATTGCGCATTTCAGTTTTTGCCAACGCTTGGCGTCGGCTGACGAAAATAGCCGGAATCTTCGCAGCGCCTTAGTGTCGAGGCTGTGTGTGGAGACCTGGGAACACGACTCTGGAGACTCGCCCGCCGGGTCCGGTGCGTGATCGTTTTGAACTATCCAGAGGCGATTTCCATCCCACACCCACTCCAAAAGTCTGCGGGCTTTCTTATCGTGGAAATATCTACCTACAGATCTGAGCAAACTAACCAGCCTCGTGCGGTCGCTGCAAGGTAACTCACGGTCGGTGGCGGAGGCGGCTTTTTCCACTCTCAATCTAATTACCCTGGAGCCGATCTGTTTGCCAAATTGAGTGGGCGAAGCAATTTCGCAAATCCAGCCTCTCGTCACTTCTGAAACGCGTCGTTCGTTCGAAAGATATCCGGACAGAATTGGAGGACAATAAACTTGAACGATCAGACTAACCGGAGTCGTCATGCGTGCTTCCGAGGCAGCTTTGAAGACCCCTATCGACGCAGAGAAAATCGCTTCAACTGTGCCGTCACACCTTATGCTTTTCAGGAGTCCCCGCTGCTCCAGCCCCTCTTCTCTTGCGTCGGAGCGAACGATTAGAGACAGGTATTCAGGTTGATCGCCGAAGTGGCTGACTTCCTGTTCAATCCACTTTCTTTCTACCGGGTCGAGCAGGTCGTTCGGTTTTGAACGCGGGTTCTCTTCATCTCGAAGCCAACGAGCGTGAAGTTCCTGTGAGATTGAAAATAATGGGGGAACCCACAGCCGCGGGATGCAAACAAGACCCTCAAGTTTTCCTCCATGCGTATCGGAATCAAAGAAGTAGGCCATGATGAAGACCTGTGTTCGCTGTCGGGAAGTGGAAAGAAAAGCTATCGTTAATTATTTCGATTTCTCGCCACTCTTGTGAGTGGGACCGAAGAGTGTCTGAGCGACCTCCGCCAACTTTGCAAGTGCATGGTCTGAAAAAAGCCCGACCAGAAAGCCAAATGCCGTAGTCCGGGCGTTCGTTGCTACTAGAATGGGGTCGAAAACGCCAAAGGATTCAGTGACCAGTATTAGAGCGAAGGCCAGAGACCCTGCAATGACGGGAATGAAATAGCGCCACAATCTCCTGTCAATATTCCAGAGTTGCTTGGCAACGCTGTGGTAGAGCCACTTCATCGCAAAAATGACGCCTCCGAAAACTCCGCTCAGCGCCCCTAGCGCATGCTGGGTAAAGGTCAAGGTGCGCTGCTCAGACAGCCCTAGGGCTCTTTGCGGAGTTCCTAGCCACGCCAAGAACATGCCGATGACAACTACCACAAGGACTAAGGTGAGATACGTGGCCTCCCATCGTATGGACTTGAGAGCCTCCTCGTCATACCTCGAACGCCAATCGCCTAGTCCTCGCCTGTCTGTGTAGTCTTCTGGAGCGAATCCTGGTTCGGAGGGCCCGTCCTGCCTGTGCTGGTGTGGATCACTCATCGTGAGGTTTGAGGGAGGAGCGCCAATGTCTGCATAACAATTGAATGGTGTGGATGCGTCCGGTAGTCGAATTCATCTGGAATGCCTATCTCTGCTGCAATAGCTCGCCGGAACATTTGGCTCACACCCACGGGAGGGCTGCACCAATACATCCTTTCTTCATTGGGTTCCTCTACTAGGCCGTAGCCTTGTCGCAATTCAAAGAGTGATCTTGTCGCGGCAATGTCCACGATTGGCTTCCATTCGACCCTCGGGAATCTGTCATTCACCGCTTTTCGCAGCGAGAACTGAAGCGGAACGACATGTGCATGGACATGATCGATGCCACAGCCGATCGTTGTCCCTGCCCGCGAGGGTCCATGTTCGAATATGGTTGGAGCTCCGAAGTTCTTCTGGACTAGGTCTCGGGCGAAAGCTAAACAGCTTTTGAGCTCGTCTAGCTCGGGGCTCGAAAGGGCGCCAACGCAAAGAGCATGCCGCTTCGCGACGACGAGGAGCCAACCTGGAACGAGTGCTCCCTTAGTGGGGACAATTGTGAAATTTCCTGAATCATGCAGGACGGTGTCCCACGGAGCATTGGCTCCGGCTGTCTTGAGACTGTCGCAAAAACAGCAAGAGGTTTGTCCTGAGTTCATGGCCGGAGTTTACCCTCCCACCGTTTCGGAGGCAATATGCGATAACGTACCACGTGTTACCAGTGCGAGTTCCGGGCCGTCGTGGTATGCGCGGGGCCGTGGACAAAGATATCTGGACCGGAAGAAGAGGCGGGCGGTCCGTCGGGTGCCTGCCACGGTTCCCTCCGTGCCAACATCTCTGAGACCATTATCGTACTCTTGATTGCTGACCAGGGCGAGAAGGAAAAAAGGAACGATGAACGGGAGTTCCCTTGCTGTTGAGGTTTCTAGGGGTTTTGGCTGGCGCTGGGGGATTCTTCCGGGGAAAAAGTCAGAAGACCCATGCTCAAAAGGCGAGGGGCAGCCGCAGAAGATCTACCTGGATTTCAGGATGGCCTGGAAGCGGGGGTGGCCGCGAAGGAGAGCGAGGTCGGGATCGTGCTGCATCCATTCGCGCTGGCCCCAGCAGCGGGTAACGGATTTTTCCAGGCAGGTGAGAGCCTTTTCCGCTTCCTCCAGAAGCGCGTAGACGCAGGCGACGTTATAGAGGACCTGGGGCTCGTCGGGTTCCATGGCCAGGGCGCGCTCGGCCCATTCGCTGCTGCGAGGCTTGTCGCCGAGCTGGGAGAGAGCGATGGCGCCGAGGTAGAGGGCGCGGGCGTCGTCGGGATGGAGTTCGAGATGTTTTTCCGCGGCGAGGAGGCCGCGGCGGTAGGCGGCTTCGGCTTCTTGAAGGCGGCCGAGGCCGCGGAGAGAACTGGCCAGGAGCAAGGGGGCTTGGTAGTCCTCGGGATAGCCGGCACTGGCGCGCTCGAACCAGGTGGCGGCCTCCTTGAGTTTTCCCTGGGCGTAACAACTGCGCGCGAGAAAGTAGTACGGCTCGAAGAGCTTGGGGCCGAGGCGGATGGCGATTTGAAGCTCGCGTTCGGCTTCAGCGTACTGTTTCTGCAGGGAAGCGGTGAGGCCGCGCGAGGCATGGGCTTCGGCGAGGTCGGGGTCGAGCTCGAGGGCTTTGCGGCTGGCCTCGTCGGCCTGGCGCAGGTTGTCCGCGGTGGAATCCCAGTACATATAGAGGAAGGCGGAACAGTCGGCGATGCCGGCATAGGCGCGGGCGTAGGCGGGATCAATCTCGATGGCGCGGGCAAACATCTGGCGGGCGAAGTCGAAACCCTTGCGGCGGAACTGGCGGAAGAACTGGCGGCCGCGGAGGTAGAAGTCGTAAGCATTGATGTCGGCGGTGGGAAGTTTTTCGATGGCGCGGCGATCCTGGTCGCTGAGCACGAGGCGCAGGGAGCGGGCGATGTTGCTGGCGATCTCGTCCTGGATGGCGAAGACGTCGGAGATCTGGCGGTCGTAGCGTTCGGCCCAGAGGCAGTGGGCGTTGCGGGTCTCGACGAGTTTGGCGGTGATGCGCAGGTGGTCGCCTTCGCGGCGCAGGCTGCCTTCGAGGACGTGGGAAGCGCCGAGCTGGATGCCGAGCTGGAAGGGAGTGACGGGCTTGTCGCGGTAGGGGAGGACAGCGGAGCGGGAGAAGACGCGCAGACCGTTGATGCGGGAGAGCTCGGTGGTGATGTCCTCGGTGATGCCGTCGCGGAAGTATTCCTCCTCGGGGCGGCCGGCGAGATTTTCGAAGTAGAGGACGGCGAGAGAGGATTCCGCCTGGGTGTCGGGAATGGCGGCGCGCTTGAGATCGGCGAGAAGGTCGGCGCAGGACTGATAGCGGAATTCGGGATTTTTCTCGAGGCAGCGCAGGAGGATCTGTTCCAGGCGCGGGGAGAGATCGGGACGCAGGCCGCGGGGAGCCGGGGGGCGCTGATGAAGGACGGCCTCGGAGAAGGAAGTGAGGAGCTTCTGCTCGAAGGGGCGGTGTCCGGTGGCCATTTCGTAGAGGATCACGCCCACGGCGTAGATGTCGGAGCGCGCGTCGGGGGGCTGCCCCTGGAATTGCTCGGGGGGCATGTAGCAGAGGGTCCCGGCGAAGGAGCCGGAAGTGTTGTCGGTGGAACCGGTGGAACCGGTGCCGGAGACGGAGGGAAGAGACTGCGCGAGGCCGAAGTCGAGGAGTTTGAGGCGGCCATCGGGCATGAGACGCAAGTTGGAAGGCTTGAGGTCGCGATGAATCAGGCCGTGAGAGTGGGCGGCGAGCAGTGCGCTGACAAGCTGCAAAGCCAGCGGGAGGATTTCACCTTCGGCCAGGAGCCCCTGGGCGAGTTTTTCGCTGAGGGAGACGCCGGGAATGTATTCGGTGACGAGGAAATCGATGTTTTCCTGAGTGTCGAAATCGTAGATGGTGGCGATTCCGGGATGATTGATCTGAGAGAGGAACAGGGCTTCCTGGTGGAAGCGTTTGCGGGTGGATTCATCGGAGAAGGTGCCTGCGGGCAGGACCTTGATGGCCACCTGGCGGTCGAGGTGCTCGTCGCGGGCGAGGTAGACGTCGCCCATGCTGCCCTGGCCGATCTTTTCGAGGATGCGGTAGTGGCCGAGGGCCAAGCCGATCAAAGGGGAGCGTTGTAGGACTGGGCTGCTCATGGGGAAGGTCTCCATCCCCCATCAAGAAATCGTAGGCCGATGCGGAGGGCATGTCAACGCAGGGGGAGCGAGCCTCGATGCGGAAGCGCGAGGCGCGGCGGCTTGACGGGGTGGCAGGGGTTCGGTAGCGTAGGCCGGTTGCGGACCGGACAATGAAGATACTGTTTGTAGCGAGCGAAGGATTGCCGTATGCGAAGACGGGTGGGCTCGCCGACGTCATCGAAGGGCTGCCCAAGGCGCTGGCGGAGCTGGGAGAGGAAGTGGCGGTGGTGCTGCCGCGCTACCGGGGAACGAAGCCGGGGGCGGTGCTGCGCAGCCTGACGATCCCGGTGGGCGGGCAACTGCGCTTTCCGGTGATCGAGGACGGCGGGACGCGGCACGGGGTGCGCTACTTTTTGGTGGACGATGCGGCGTACTTCGACCGGGGGCATTTGTACGGGGAGCACGGCAAGGATTATCCGGACAACGCGGAGCGCTTCGGGGAGTTCTGCCGGGCGGCGATCGAGATCGTGAAGCAGGTGTGGCCGGCGGAGGTGGTGCACTGCCACGACTGGCAGACGGCGCTGGTGCCGGTGCTGCTGCGCTCGCAGTACGCGGAAGATCCGCAGGTGAAGGATCTGCCGGTGGTCTTCACCATCCACAACATCGGATATCACGGGCAGTGCAGCCACGAGGCGATCCAGCATGCGGGGATTCCGGAGAGCGTGTATCACCCGGGAGGGCTGGAGTTTTACGGCAAGGTGAATCTGCTGAAGGGCGGGCTGGTGTATGCGGATTACCTGACGACGGTGAGCCGGAAGTACGCGGAAGAGATTCAGACGGCGGAATACGGGCACGGGCTGGACGGCGTGGTGCGCGAGCGGCGGGAGCGGCTGCGGGGGATTTTGAACGGAGCGGACTACGCGGTGTGGAATCCGGAGACGGACGAGCACCTCGCGGCGAACTATTCGGCGCGGGAGCTGAGCGGCAAGCAGGCGTGCAAGCGGGAGCTGCGGAAGATCTTCCGGCTGCGCGCGGAGGATGGGGAGCGGGCGCTGATCGGGATGGTGTCGCGCTTCGCGGGGCAGAAGGGCTTCGATCTGATCGCGGAGCAGGCGCACGAGCTGATGAAGGAAGAGGTATCCGTGGTGGCGCTGGGGACGGGCGAGGCGCGCTACGAGAAACTGTTCCGGGAGCTGGCCAGGGAGTTTCCGGGGCGGTTCGCGGTGAAGATCGCCTACGACAGCGCGCTGGCGCACAAGATCGAGGCCGGGGCGGATATCTTCCTGATGCCGTCGCACTACGAGCCCTGCGGGCTGAACCAGATCTACAGCTTGCGCTACGGGACGGTGCCGGTAGTGCGCGCGACAGGCGGGCTGGATGATACCATTGAGGAGTTCGACCTGGAGCACGGGACGGGCACGGGATTCAAGTTCGCGGAGTACACGGGCGAGGCGATGCTGGAGTCCCTGCGGCGCGCGCTCGAGGCGCACGCGGATGAGCGCATCTGGCGGCGCATCCAGCTGAACGGCATGGCCAAGGATTTTTCGTGGCGGGCCGCGGCCGCGGAATATGCGAAGCTGTACGAGGCGGCGCGCGGGCTGCGCGGACCGGGACACCCGGCACGAAACCAAATTTCAACGGCAACATCTAAATAGAGTGAAAAAAAACGGGGTAGCTTACGGCCACCCATCGAGGACAACGAACATGGCAGAGAACGTACTGGCAGTGAACGACGGGAATTTCGAAGCCGAGGTGATCGCGGCGAGCAAGACGCAGCCGGTGGTGGTGGACTTCTGGGCGGAATGGTGCCGGCCGTGCAAGATGCTGGCGCCCACGGTAGCGGAAGTGGCTCACGACTACGCGGGCAAGGTGAAGGTGACCAAGCTGAACGTGGACGAGGCCATGAATTCGGCGGGGCGCTTCAACATCCGCGGGATTCCGACGCTGCTGGTGTTCAAGGACGGGCAGGTGGTGGACCAGATCGTGGGCGCGGTGCCCAAGGATCAGATCACCAAGGCGCTGGACCGGCATCTGGGGTAAGGCAGCCGGCGGAAGCGCTGGCAGCGGAAGTTGGCGGGATAAATTCCGCCGGCGCTATGTTGACCGCTTCGCGGTCACGGAAAAAATGCGGAAGGGAGGGCGGACGGAACTCCGCCCCTGCACAATGGCCACAGCGGAACCCGCAACACGAAAGATAAAACCACCCTCGCACCCGCCGGTGCTGGCGGGGGAGCGCGGCCCGCAGGCGATGTCGCGGCCGGGGCTGCACTCCACGGTGATGAAGATCCTGGAGCCGATGCCGCGCGGGAGAATCCTGGACTGCCCGGCGGGCGAGGGCGCGCTGGCGGAGCGGCTGGTGGCCGCGGGGTTCGAGGTGCGCAGCTGCGACCTCTATTCCGAGCTGTTCCGGCTGGACGGGGTGGAGATCAAGCGCGGGGACCTCTCGGGGACGCTGCCGTACGCCTCGGAATCGTTCGAGTACATCGCGTCGCTGGACGGGCTGGAGCACATCGATTCGCCGCCGAACGCCTTCCGGGAATACCAGAGGCTGCTGAAGCCGGGCGGGCACCTGATCCTCAGCGTGCCGAACATCATGAACATCGAGGAGCGGCTGAAGTGGCTGCTGTTCGGGTACACGTCGCACTTCAAGCCGCTCTCCGACCAGTCCAAGACCAAGATCAATTTCGACTATGCCGGGAAGGACGAGATCGCGGTGCACGCGAATCCCATCGGCTACAACGAAATCCGCTACTACCTGGAGAAGAACGGGTTTGCGATTCAGGGCGTCTACCGGGACCGCAAGAAGGCCAACCAGTGGCTGTACTGGCCGCTCGTGGCGCTCATCCGGCTGCTGGCCAAGCTGACGCCGGAAGCGCGGCGCAAGGATCGCTGGACGGAAGAGCTGGCGTCCGATCCGGTGCTGCTCGGCGGGAACACGATTATAATTCACTCCAAAAAGCGGTAGCCGGCGCGGAAAAGTTTCTGCCTGCCGGCTTAGGCGGTGCTGATGGGTGTGTCCGAAAAGCCGGTGATGCGCTGCGCGTGGGCGCGGAATGAGTGGAGCATTCCGTACCACGATGCGGAGTGGGGCGTGCCGGTGCACGACGACCGGAAACTGTTCGAGTTCCTCATCCTGGAGGGGGCGCAGGCGGGGCTGAGCTGGGATACGATCCTGCGCAAGCGCGAGCGCTACCGGGAAGTGTTTGACGGGTTCGATGCGGAGAAGGTGGCGCGGTACGGCGAGCGCAAGGTGCAGGCGCTGCTGAAGGACGCGGGGATCATCCGCAACCGCATGAAGATTGCGGCGGCGATCGGGAATGCGCGGGCGTTCTTGCAGGTGCAGGAGGAGTTCGGGACGTTCGACGCCTACATCTGGCGGTTCGTGAACGGCAAGCCGAAGCGGAACGCGTGGAAGACGCTGCAGGAGATTCCGGCGAAGGCGGCGGAATCCGATGCGCTGAGCAAGGATCTGAAGAAGCGGGGATTCGGGTTCGTGGGCTCGACGATCTGCTACGCGCACATGCAGGCGACGGGAATGGTGAACGATCATCTGGTGAGCTGTTTCCGGTACCGGGAAGTTTCCTGGTAGTGGCGGCGTCCCGCGGCCGGCAGCGATTGCTTGCGTTGGCGGCGGGGCGGGCGTAGGATGCTGTTTCCGCAGTTTTTGCGAGGATTCCCACCTGAAATTTCCCTGGAGCGCGGAGTTGGAGGGGGAAGGGTGCGAGTGGTTCGAGAGGCCAAGGATGAAATCGGTTGTGGTGGTGGGCGCGCAGTGGGGAGACGAGGGCAAAGGCAAGGTGGTGGATTACCTGGCCGCTTCGTTTGATTACATCGCGCGCTGCGCGGGCGGGCACAACGCCGGGCATACGGTGATTTTCGACGGGCAGCGCTTCGTGCTGCAGTTGATTCCGTGCGGAATTCTGCGGCCGCAGCAGCAGGCGGTGATCGGGACGGGCGTGGTGGTGGACCCGGGAGCGCTGGTGAACGAGATCGAGACGCTGGCGAAGGCCGGGATCGACGTGAACGGGCGGCTGCACGTGAGCAATCGCGCGCACCTGATTTTCCCGTATCACCGGGAGCTGGACAAGGCCGCGGAGACAGCGCGGGGCAAGAACAAGATCGGGACGACGTCCCAGGGGATCGGTCCGGCGTACGAGGACAAGATGGCGCGGCGCGGGCTGCGCGTGTGCGACCTGCTGGATGCGCAGCAGTTCCGGGAGAAGGCGCAGCGGGTGATCGCGGAAAAGAGCGCGCTGGCCAGGGACGCCTACGGCGTGGCGTTGGACTTCAGCGGGGCGATCGAAGAGACGCTGAAGATGGGCGAGAAGATCCGCGGGTACATCACGGACACCTCGGCGTTGCTGAACGGGGCGCTGGATAAAGGGAAGTCGGTGCTGTTCGAGGGCGCCCAGGGGACGATGCTGGACATCGATCACGGGACGTATCCGTACGTGACGTCGTCGAATGCGACCTCGGGCGGGGCCAGCACGGGGCTGGGTGTGCCGCCGACGAAGATCAAGGCGGTGCTGAACGTCTCGAAGGCGTACACCACGCGGGTGGGCGGCGGGCCGTTCCCCACGGAGATGCCGGACCTGGACGCGCAGGAAGTGCGCGACCGGGGCAAGGAGTACGGAGCGGTGACGGGGCGCCCGCGGCGGTGCGGGTGGCTGGACCTGATGGTGCTGCGCTACGCGAAGATGATCAACGGGATGGATTCGCTGGTGATCACCAAGCTGGACGTATTCGATACGCAGCGGGAGATCCAGGTATGCACGGGGTACAAGTACAAGGGGACGCCGCTGCGGGAGATGCCGGCGTTGGCGGAGGAGTTCGCGCACGTGACGCCGGAGTACAAGACCATGCCCGGGTGGCGCAAATCCACCTACGGCGTCCGCGACGGAGAAAACCTGCCGAAGGCGGCGCTGGATTATCTGCAGTTCATCGGGGAGTATCTGCAGGTGGAGATCGGGATGATCTCGACGGGGCCGGAGCGCGACGCGACCATCATTCCGGCGGGGACGCTGTTTGCCTCGTGGCTGTGAGGGGCCGGTAGCGGGGACAGGATGGCGGGAGAAGCCCGCCGCCACGGAATCGCGGAAGGCCTGGCGGGCTGAGCCCGCCATATTTTCATGCAAGCCATGATTTCCTACGAACAGGCGCGGCAACTGGTGATTCGCGAAGTCTCCGCCTTGCGGAAGACGACGGGGGCGGAGCGCCGCGCGTTGCGCGAAGCGCTGGGGTTTGTGCTGGCGGAAAACGTGGCGGCGGACCGCGAGTATCCGCCGTTTGACCGGGCGACGCGCGACGGGTATGCGGTGCGCGCGGCGGAGGCGCAGCCGGGAGCGGCGCTGCCGTGCTTCGGGGAGTGGAAGGCGGGCGATGCGTCGCTGGTGCCGCTGGTGGCGGGGAGCTGCGTGCAGATCATGACCGGCGCGGGAGTGCCGCCGGGGGCGGACGCAGTGGTGATGATCGAGCACACGACGCGCGAGGGCGAGCGCGTGAAGTTTGCGCGCGCGGCGGCGGCGGGGCAGAACATCGTGCCGCGGGGCAGCGAGGCCGGAGCGGGGGCCATCCTGCTGCGGGCGGGGCAGCGGCTGGGCTTTGCGGAGATCGGACTGGCGGCGCAGGCGGGGGCCTGCCAGGTGGCGGTGCACCGGAAGCCGCGGGTGGCGATCCTGTCCACGGGCGACGAAGTGGTGGCGATGGAGGATACGCCGGGAGCATTTCAGATCCGCAACAGCAACAGCCTTTCGCTGGCGGCGCAGGTGCGCATCGCGGGCGGCGAGTCGGTGGAACTGGGGAACGCGCCGGACCGCACGGAGGTGCTGCGCTCGCACATCGCGGAGGGGCTGCAGGCGGATGTGCTGGTGCTCTCGGGCGGGGTGTCCATGGGAAAGTACGATCTGGTGGAGCCGGTGCTGCGGGAGCTGGGTGCGGAGTTTTTCTTCGATGCGGTGGCCATCCGGCCGGGGAAGCCGGCGGTGTTCGCGATCTGCCAGGGCAAGCCGGTGTTCGGGCTGCCGGGGAATCCGGTTTCGACGATGGTGACCTTCGAGCTGTTCGCGACGGCGGCGGTGGACATACTGAGCGGGGCGGAGGCGCGGGCGCTGCCGCTGCTGCGGGCGCGGCTGGGCGCCGCGGTGCGGCAGAAGAACGCGCTGACGCATTTTCTGCCGGCGCGGGTGGAGTGGAGCGGCGGAGAAGCGGTGGTGCGGGAGTTGAACTGGAAGGGTTCGGGGGATGTGGCGGCGCTGGGGCGGGCCAACTGTTTTCTGGTGGTGGATGGGGAGCGCGGCGAGTTGGAGGCGGGGGAGTGGGCGACGGTGCTGCCGCGGCGGGATGTGCTGTGAGGGGGAGAGTTAAAAGTTGACAGTTGAAAGTGGAAAGTGGAAAACCAAGACTCGAAATAGGAAATTCGAAATTCGAAACGCGAAAATGGGCGGGCAGTGAAACAGGCAGAAGAGAGGGGCGAAGAAGACGGGCAGGAAGGCCGGTCCTGGTGAGATGAGCAAACTGTCGCATTACGGGAAGAGCGGGGAAGTGCGGATGGTGGACGTGACGGGGAAAGCGGTGACGTCGCGGACGGCGGTGGCGCAGGGGTTTGTGAAGATGGCGCCGCGGGTGGTGCGGGAAGTGCGGCGGCTGCGGAACCCCAAGGGGAATCCGCTGGAGATCGCGCGGATCGCGGGAATCGCGGCGGCCAAGCGCACGGCGGAGTGGATACCTCTTTGTCACCCCCTGCCGCTCACGCGGATTGATGTGACTGCGCGGCTATGCCAGAATGGCGTGGAACTGCGCTCCCAGGTGACCGCCACGGCCCAGACGGGTGTGGAAATGGAAGCATTGGTCGCGGTCTCCGCCGCAGCGCTCACGGTTTACGACATGTGCAAAGCGCTCGATAAGAGCATGGAAATCCGGGAGATCTATCTGGTGGAGAAGACGGGCGGGAAGAGCGGGCCGTATTTGCGGAAGGCGCGCGCGGCGCGGGGAGCAAGGGGCGGGAAGCGATGAGCGCGGCGGGGTCCACAACGGTGCGGCTGCTGGTGGCGGAGGACAATCCGCTGGTGCTGGAGCTGATCGTGAAGGGCCTGGAAGCGCACTGCGACGTGACCGCCGCGAAGGACGGGGGCGACGCGCTGCTGAAGATCGTGGATTCGCCGCCGGACGTGATTCTCTGCGATTACAAGATGCCGGGACTGGACGGGCGGCAACTGTACGAGAAGCTGCGGGCGCGGGAGCAGACGCGGCAGATCCCCTTTCTGTTCATGGCCAGCCGCGCGGACATCGAAGAGAAGCTGCGGCCGCTGGTGGAGGGCGTCGAGGAGTTCATCCCCAAGCCGTTTTTCGTGAAGGACCTGGTGCGCATCGCGAAGAAGGTGGTGGACCGGCTGCACCTGGAAAAGCTGCAGAAGCGGGCGTCGCGGCCGGGGGTGATTCAAGGGCGGCTGGAAGAGATGAGCATCGTGGACCTGATGCAGTCGCTGGAAATGGGCGCGAAGTCCTGCCGGCTGCTGGTGCGCCGCGGGGATGAGCAGGGCGAGATGTACTTCGCGAACGGGCAGTGCAACGACGCGAAGGTGGGCGCGCTGGAGGGCGACGAAGCGGCCTACAAGGTCATCCTGTGGACCGCCGGGGAATTCGAGATCGATTTCAACGCGGCGAACGCCTCGACGCGGACCACCACGACGAAAAACACCACGGGCCTGCTGATGGAAGCGATGCGGCTGATGGACGAAGCCAACCGCGACGCGGTCGGAACCCAGTAACCCCTCCCATGCGCGTAGCCGTCCTTACAGTGAGCGATTCGGTGAGCCGCGGAGAGTACGAAGACCGCTCCGGGCCGGCGGTGGGCGATTTCTGCCGCGCGCGGCAGTGGGCCGTGGGCGCGAGCGCGGTGGCACCGGACGAGCGGGAACAGATCGAAGGGCGGCTGCGGGAGTGGGCGGACTCCGGCGCGTATGACGTGCTCTTGACCACCGGCGGGACGGGGATCGGGCCGCGCGATCTGACGCCGGAAGCGACCACGGCGCTGTGCCAGCGGCTGATACCGGGGCTGGCGGAAGAGATGCGGCGGAAGGGCGTGGAGTCCACGCCGCGGGCGGTGCTGTCGCGCTCGGTGGTGGGCGTGCGCGGCACCACGCTGATCGTGAACCTGCCGGGAAGCCCGAAGGGTGCGGTGGAGTCGCTGGCCGCCATCGCCGATCTGCTGCCGCACTGCGCGAAGGTGGTGCGCGGCGCGCGCCACGAGTAGTTCCCGCCAGAAAGCCGCCCGCCGGTGAAACGCCCCCCGCAGTGAAACGCTGGTTGACGCGCCCGCCCTCGTCGTAAACAATAGATACATGATGGCCAAAAAACTTTCGGAACGGAAACTGGCGGTGCTGGGTGCGGGCAAGCTGGGCGGAATCCTGCTGCGCGCGTACCTGAAGCAAGGGCTGTTCGCGGCGAAGCACGTGGCTGCGACGGTGAGCCACGGGGAGAAAGCGGCGGCGCTGGGCAAAGCGCTGGGCGTGGCGGTGACCACGGACAACCGCAAAGCGGTGCAGGGCGCGGAGATCGTGCTGCTGTGCGTGAAGCCGCAGGTGGTGGGGGAAGTGCTGAAGGAGATCCGGCCGAAGCTGGGGCCGAAGACGCTGGTGATCTCGGTGGCGGCGTCGGTGCCGACGAGCTACATGGAGAAGCGCCTGGGCGGGAAGATTCCGGTGGTGCGGGCGATGCCCAATACCTGCTCGACGGTGGACTGCGGGATGACCGGGATCTGCCGCGGGTCACATGCGACGGCGGAGGATCTGGAGACGGCGCGGGCGATGTTCGACGCGGTGGGGCGCACGGTGGTGGTGGACGAGAAGCACATGGATGCGGTGACGGGGCTGTCGGCGAGCGGGCCGGCGTTCGCGTACATTATTCTGGAGTCGCTGGCGGAGGCGGGGGTGAAGGTGGGACTGCCGCGCGACGTGGCCACGCTGCTGGCGGCGCAGACGATGAAGGGCGCGGCGAGCGTGGTGCTGGAGACGGGCGAGCACCCGGCGCAACTGAAGGATGCGGTGACGACGCCGGCGGGGTGCACGATCGACGGCATCATGGAGCTGGAAGAGGGGAAGCTGCGGGTGACGCTGATCAAGGCGGTGGTGAAGGCGACGCACCGGGCGGGTGAGTTGCTGTTCGAGAAGTGAGCGGTAGAGGGTGAGCGCTTGGCGGGGTACAGGGTGCACAGGCTCCCGACCGAGTCGGGACAAGTTCCGCCTGTGCTACTGAGGGCCTGGCGGTGTGGTAGGATGCGGCGTGTAGAGGGACTTATGCCTAGTGCATACATTCCGGTGCTGATCTTTGCGGTGCTGGTGGCGGCGTTTCCGGCGGTGACGCTGATCCTGTTCAAGTTTATCCGGCCGGATGCGCGCGCGGTGGGGGACAAGCTGAAGCCGTATGAGTGCGGGGTGCTGCCGGAGGGCGGGTCGCGCGGGCGGTATTCCGTGCGGTTCTATATTATTGCCATGCTGTTCGTGATTTTCGACGTGGAGACGATGTTTCTCTTTCCGTGGGCCATCCAGTTCAAGGCCTTTGGGATGCTGGGGCTGGTGTCCATGTTTGTGTTCCTGGGGATCCTGCTCGTGGGGTACGTGTGGTTGTACAAGAAGGGCGCGCTGGACTGGGCGTAGCGGGCCCGCGCGGCGGGTGGTGCGGATTCTTCTTCCTTCCTAAGCAGACACGGTGACGTGTCGTCCTGATTCAAATAGCGAAAATCGAAAGGCGAAATGCGAAGAGCGGAAAAAAGCCGCAGGGCTTCGCCCTGCGCTACAGGGCGCTGTTACAAGTGTGTTAGGGCTGGAAGGCGGTTTTGACGGCGGGCTTGATCTGGGCGGAGGCGAGGCTGGCGGCGTCCCAGCCGCCGCCGAGGGCTTTGACCAGGAGGACGGAGGTGACGAGGCGCTCGCCCTGCAGCTGGGCGGCCTGGCGTTCGCTGTTCAGCAGGGTCTGCTGCGCGGAGACGACATCGAGGTAGCTGACCAGACCGCCGGTGTAGCGGCTGGTGGCGATGTCCAGGGCGCGGCGGGCGGCGGCGACGGCGCGGGCCTGGGTTTCCGTGGCGTCGTCGAGGACGCGCAGGCCGGAGAGATCGTCTTGGACTTCGCGGAAAGAGTTGAGGACGGTCTCGCGGTAGTCGGCGACGGCGGCGTCGTAGCCGGATGTGGCGTACTGCACCTGGGCGCGGCGTGCGCCACCGGTGAAGACGGCTTCGGCGGTGGTGACGCCGAGGGCCCAGAAGGTGCTGGAGACGTTGAGGAGCTTGGCGACGTCGGCGGTCTGCCAGCCGCCGTTGGCGAAGAGATTGAGCGAGGGGAAGTAGGCGCTGCGGGCCACGCCGATCTGGGCGTTGGCGCGGGCCATGCGGCGCTCGGCGGAGGCCACGTCGGGGCGGCGCTCGAGCAGGTCGGAGGGCAGGCCGGCGTCGAGGGACGGCGGCGCGGCCGCCAGCTCCTTCGCGGGCAGATGAAATTGCGGGGCGGGGACGCCGGTGAGGACGGCGAGGGCGTTTTGGAATTCGTCGCGGCGCTGCACGAGGAGAGTGGATTGAGTGCGCGTGGATTCGAGGAGGGTTTCTTCCTGGGCGACGTCGAGGCCGGAGGCGATGCCGCCGTCGTGGCGGGCGCGGACGAGCTGCAGGCCCTTTTCCAGGGATTCGATGGTGCGGTGGAGAATGGCCAGCTCGGAATCGAGGCGGCGGAGCGAGTAGTAATCGGCGGCCAGCTCGGCGGTGATGATTAGGCGGACGCTTTCGAGGTCCGCGGCGGATTCCTGCAGGGCGGCCTGGGAGGCTTCGATGCTGCGGCGGCGCCGGCCGAAGAGGTCGGCTTCGTAGCTGACGGTGAAGGGCAGGAGAAGGTTGTTCTGCGAGACGGGGGTGAGGTTTTTCTGGCTGGTGTTGGGCGGGCGGTTGCCGGAGAGGCGCTGGCGCTCGGCGAGGGGCGCGACGCCCATCTGCGGGTAGAGCGCGGAGAGGGCGAGCGAGGTGAGGGCGCGGGCCTGTTGGTAGCGCGCGGCGGCGGAGTGCAGAGTTTCGTTGGCGGCCAGAGCCTGGGTTTCGAGGGCGCTGAGCTCGTCGTCCTGAAACACTTTCCACCACTCGCCCTTGGGAATGGCGTCCTTCGGAGCGCCGGGGCGCCAGGGTTGCGGCGCCTCCCACTGCGGAGGAACGGGGACGGCGGCGCGCTGATAATTGGGGCCGACGGTGCAGCCGGAGAGCCCGAGCGCGAGGAGAGCGGCGAGGAGAGTGAGGCGTGCGCTCACCGGCGCGCTCCGCCGGGCGCGGGCTGCTGCGGAAGTTCCCGAGTGCGGACTTCCTGGCCGTCTTCGAGGGAGTCGGGAGGATTGAGCACGATCCAGTCGTCCTTGGAAAGACCTTGCAGAATTTCGAGGGAGGTGCCGTAGTCGCGGCCGATGGTGAGCGCGCGGAGATGGACGCGATGCTGGGCGTCCACGGTGGCGGCGCGGAGGCCCTCGGAGCGGAAGAGCAGGGCGTTGACGGGAACTTGCAGGCGGGTGCTGGCGGCGCGCACCTGGAGGTGGACCTGCGCGTAGCCGCCGGGGAGCAACTGGCCTTGGTGGTTGGGAACGTCCACTTCGGTGAGCAGGGTGCGGGTAGCCGGGTCGATGGCGTTGGCGGTGCGCACGACGCGGCCTTCGAAGCGCTGGCCGGGAAACTGCGCGAGCTCGAGCCAGGCGGCGAGACCGGCGCGCATGGAGGCGGCTTCCACCTCGGGCACGGAGAGATAGACGCGGATGGGATCGATCTGCGCGAGGTAGAAGAGCTCCTGGCGCGTGCCGGTGTTGCCGGCGTTGATGAGCGTGCCGGCGTCGACGTTGCGGCGGGTGAGCACGCCGCTGAAAGGCGCGTCAATGTGCCCGAAGGACTGCAGCTCCTGGAGGCGGCGGACGTTGGCGTCGGCGGCGGCGAGGCTGGCCTGCATCTGGGTGTAGTGGCTGGTGCGCTCGTCGGATTCCTGCTGGGAGACGGAATCGGATTTGCGCAAGCCGGCCCAGCGCTCGGCGGAGGACTTGGCGAGCTCGAGGTTGGCGGCGATCTCCTGGCGCGCGGCGCGGGCCTGCGAGAGTTCCTGGTCGATTTCCGGGGTTTCGATGTCGGCGAGGCGCTCGCCCTGCTTCACCCGGCTGCCGATGTCGTGGTACCAACGCTGCAGGTAGCCGTTGGTGCGGGCATAGATGGGGGACTCGACGTAGGCCTGCAGGTTGCCGGGAAGAACCAAGTCTTCCTGTCCGGCTTGCGCGGTGGCGTGAGTGACGGCGACGGTGGGGATGGCCAGGGTTTCCGTCTCCTTGGCCAGGGTTTGAAATTCCGAGCGGCGCTGCAGCAGGCGGAAGGCGCCGGCCACCGCGAGCAGCAGCAGCGCAACGATGGCCACGGTGAGCAGGCGCCCTGCGCCGGCCTGATTCCCGGAAGAAACATGTCTGCGGTAACCCTGATTCATTTCCTGTGTCCCCATACTTCGCGAAAGTGTCTGCATAAGTGTCCTGGGCTCAGACCGCCGCCGGTGCAGCTGTTGGCGAGCCAGGCCGGTTTCTCTTTTCGCGCCGCCCATGAATGATCCGGAAAACGCAGGGCACGAAGAAGAGCGTGGCGACGGTGGCGAAGATCAGGCCGCCAATCACCGCGCGGCCGAGGGGCGCGTTCTGCTCGCCGCCTTCGCCGAGGCCCACGGCCATGGGCACCATGCCGATGATCATGGCCAGAGCGGTCATGAGGACGGGGCGGATGCGCACGAAGCCCGCTTCCAGGGCGGCGTCGAAGGCGCTGCGGCCGAGGCGCATCTGCTCGCGGGCGAAGGAGACGAGAAGGATGCTGTTGGCGGTGGCCACGCCCATGCACATGATGGCCCCGGTGAGCGAGGGCACGTTGAGCGTGGTGTGGGTCAGCAGGAGCATCCACAAAATGCCGGCGAGCGCGCCGGGCAGCGCGGTGATGATGATGAAGGGATCGAGCCAGGACTGGAAATTGACGACGATGAGCAGATAGATGAGCACGATGGCGCCGAGCAGGCCGAGGCCCAGGCCGGCGAAGGAGGTGCGCATGGTCTGCACCTGGCCGCGGATGACGATGTGGCTGCCGCGCGGGAGATCCTTTTCGGCGGCCTGCACCAGGCGGGTGACTTCGCCGGAGACGCCGCCGAGGTCGCGGCCGTCCACCGCGGCGTAGACGTTGATCATGGGTTGGACGTTGTAGTGGGAGATGGCCGCGGGGCGGGCGGCGGCGCTGGTGCGGACGAGATTGCCGAGAATCTGGTTGGGTGAGGCGGCGGCGCGGATGGGCGTGTTCTGCAGGGCCTGGAAGGAGTCCATGCGGTACTGGGGAGTCTGCACGGCGACGCTGTAGCTGACGCCGTTTTTGGGGTCCACCCAAAAGGCCGGGGCGGTCTGGAAACTGGAACTGAGGGAGACCAGGACGTTCTGGGCGACATCGCGGGCGCTGAGGCCGACGGACTGCAGGCGCGAGCGGTCGAACTCCATGCGCAGGGCGGGCTCATCGAAGGCCTGCTGGACGTGGATATCCACGGCGCCGGGGATGTGGCGCATCTGATTGGCGAGTTTTTGAGCGGCGGCGTAGTTGCCGGCCTCATCCATGCCGACGATTTGCACATCAATGGGAGCGGGGGTGCCGAAATTGAGGATCTGCGCGACGATGTCCGCGGGCTGAAAGAAAAACTGCACCCCGGGAAATTTTTGGGGCAGGATCTGGCGCAATTGCCGGACGTATTCGCTGGTAGGGCGGCCGCGTTCCTTATGGAGCTGCAGGAGGATTTCGGCGTCTTGGGTGCCGACGGTGCCGCCGCTGCTGTAGACGAGATTGATGCCGCTGTAGGGGAGGCCGATGTTGTCGAGGACGGTGACGAGATCGCGCCGGGGGATAGTCTCGCGGATGGCGGATTCGACTTCGTCGCAGAGCCGCGCGGTCTCCTCGATGCGCAGGCCGGTGCGGGCGCGGACGTGCAGGCGGATCAGGCCGGCGTCCACGCTGGGGAAGAAGTCGCGGCCGAGGCCCAGGCCGATGCCCGCGGAGGCAACGCAAAAGAGGAGAAACACGACGGCGACGCGGGGCGCGTGACGCAGCGCGGACTCCAGGGAGCGGCGATAGCCTTCGCGGAAGGCGTGGAAGCGGCGCTCGAAGCCCTGCTGGTAGCGGCGGAAGAAGCCGGGGCGGCGGCCAGCCTCGGCCTGCTCCTCGTGGCGGAGCAGGTACATGACCAGGGTGGGCACGAGGGTGCGGGAGAGGATGTAGGAAGCCAGCATGGCGAAGATGACGGCTTCGGCCAGGGGCACGAAGAGAAATTTGGCCACTCCGGTGAGCAGAAACATGGGCACGAAAACGATGCAGATGCACAGCGTGGAGACGAAGGCGGGAACGGCGATCTCTTCGGCGCCGGCGAGAATGGACTCGATCAGTTCCTTGCCCATGGCGCTGTGGCGCTCAATGCTTTCGATGGTGACGGTGGCGTCGTCGACAAGAATGCCGACGGCCAGGGCCAGGCCGCCGAGGGTCATGATGTTGATGGTCTGGCCGAGGGCGCTGAGGACCAGGACGGAGCTGAGAATGGACAGGGGAATGGAGATGGCGATGATGAGCGTGCTGCGCCAGCTTCCGAGGAAGAGCAGGATCATCACCGCGGTGAGGCAGGCGGCGATGACGGCTTCGTTGAGGACGCCCTGGACGGCGGCGCGCACGAACAGGGACTGGTCGAAGAGCTGGGCGACGTGCAGGCCCTCGGGGAAGGATTTGGAGGTCTGCCGGAGGAGGGCGTTGACGCGGGCGACGATGTCCAGAGTGGAGGCGCTGCCGATCTTGTAGATGCTCATGAGCACGCCGCGCTGGCCGTTGGCGCGGGCGATGTTGGTCTGCGGGGAAAAACCGTCGCGGATGTGCGCGACGTCGCGCATGTAGATGGTGGCCCCGTTCACCGTGCGGATGGGGAGATCGTTCATCTCCGCGATGGTTTGCGGGCTGCCGTTCATCTCCACGGTGTATTCGAGGGGGCCGATCTTGGCGGTGCCGGAGGGCAGGATGAGGTTCTGCGCGCTGACGGCGTTGACGACGTCCACCGGGGAGAGGCCCTTGGACTGGAGGGCGGCGGGGTCGATGTCCACGGAGATGAGGCGCTGCTTGCCGCCGTAGGGAAAGGGCATGGCCGCGCCCTGGACGGTGGCGAGCTGGGTGCGGATGAAGTTGTTGCCGTAATCAAAGAGCTGCTGCTCGCTCATGGCGTCGCTGGTCATGCCGATCTGCAGGACCGGGACGGTGGAAGCGGAATAGATGACGACCAGCGGGGGGGTAGCGCCCGCGGGCAGAAACCTGAGGATGGATTGGGAGATGGCCGTCGTCTGGGCCATGGCGGTCTGAATGTTGGCGCCGGGCTGGAAAAAGATCTTGATGACGGCGGTTCCCGGCAGGGATTGCGATTCGATGTGCTCGACATCGCTGACGAGAACGGTGGTGGCGCGCTCGGACATGCTGGTGATGCGCTGCTCCATCTCCTGGGGAGCGAGGCCGGTGTAGGTCCAGACGACGCTGATGACGGGGATGTTGATGTCGGGGAAGATGTCGGTGGGGGTACGCTGCAGGGTCACCGGCGTGAGCAGGAGGATGACCAGCGCGAGCACGATAAACGTATAGGGGCGGGATAGAGCGATGCGAACGATCCACATAAAGCTTCGAGTCCACCTGTCAGGGGGGCGCCGTCCAGCGGCCCACGGCCCGGTATTTCGTTAGATTCGCGGCGCGGCCTCGCGGGTACGGGGCGCTTCCGCCAAGCGCGCCGCCTTACGAGGCGGTACACGCGAATTTTCCGGCGCGTCGCGGCCAGCCGGAGCGATTTGTTGCGCGCATCTATTGTATGCGTGACCGCTAAGCGGTCAACTGTAAGCGTGACCGCTAAGCGGTCAACCTACGATACCGCGTTTTTGGGGGGAAATTCGACAGGCAGGGCGCGGCTCCGGGCCGCAGGCGGTGTGTCCGCGGACACACCGCGCGCGCGGGGCTGTGCTATGATTTCTTCGGCGTGACCGCACGGCGGTTGGCGTCGTTGTTCTTGCCCCGACAGGCACGTTCCGGCCTTGTTCGTCCTGGAGGTTCCCATGAGTCTCAATCGCGTTCGTACCCTGATCATCGTTCTGGGTGTTCTGGTCGTGCTGCTGCTGATCCTGCCGTTCGTCATCCCCGTGAACCGGTTTCACCCGCTCGTCGAGGAGAAGCTCACCGCGGCGCTCGGGCGCCAGGTGCAAATCGGAAATCTGAGCCTCTCGCTGTGGTCCGGGGCGCTGGCGGCCGAGGAGCTGTCCATCGCGGACGATGCGAAGTTCAGCGCGTCGCCGTTTCTGACGGCCAAGGCCCTGAAGGTCAAGGTCGAGATTATGCCGCTGCTTTTCTCGCGCGCGCTGCACATCACCGGCCTGACGATCGAGAAGCCCGAGGTGACGCTGCTGCGCGATGCGGCCGGGCGCTGGAATTTCTCGTCGCTGGGAGGAGCCCCGGCGCAGCCCGAGCCGCGGCGGGGGACGCGTGCGCCGGCACAAGCACCGGCACAAGCTCCGGCGCAGGCGGCGGAAGGCGGCGCGGAACTTCTGGTGCAGAAGGTGGAACTGAAGGACGGGCGGTTGCTGATCGGGACGACGGGGCCGGCGAAGCGCGCGAGCTACGACAATGTGAACGTGGAAGCCTCGGATGTGTCCATGAACGCGGCGTTTCCGGTCAAAGTCACCGCGAGCCTGCCGGGCGGCGGCAGCCTGAAATTGGAAGGCCGCGTGGGGCCGCTGAACCGCGACGATGCCGCGCTGTCGCCCGTGGATGCGAAGATCGCGATCGATGGATTCGACCTGGCCTCCTCCGGTGTGCTGGACGCTTCCGCGGGGCTCCGTGGAATCCTGGACCTGGATGCCACGCTCACTTCGCAGAAGGGGGAAGCCCAGGCCAAAGGCACGATGAAGCTCAGCAAGCTGCTGCTGGTGGCGGGCGGCTCGCCCTCCACGGTTCCCGCCGCGGTGGATTTTTCCACGAAATCGGATTTGCGGAAGAATAGCGGCGTCCTGAATCCTTCGACGGTCAAAGTAGGCAACGCGGCGGCGCGCATCGCGGGAACGTACGAGACGCGCGGGGAAGCCACGGTGGTGAATCTCAAGTTCGCCGGCCAGGATATGCCGGCGCGCGACCTGCAGGCGTTTCTCCCCGCGCTGGGAATCAACTTGCCCAAGGGCGCCTCGCTGGAGTCCGGCACGCTCAGCGGCGATCTAAACATCCAGGGCCCGACGAACCGGCTGATCACCACTGGAACGATGGGCCTCTTCAAAGCGCGCCTCAAGGGCTTCGATCTGGGCTCAAAGCTTTCCGTGATTTCCGCGCTGGCCGGGGTGAAGACGGGATCGGACCTGGACATCGAGAAGGTGACCACCAAGGTGCGCATGGCGCCGGACGGGCTGCGCGCGGAGGATTTCAACGCCGTCGTTCCCGCGCTGGGCACGCTGGTGGGTGCGGGGACGGTGGACGCCAAGAACAACCTGGACTTCAAGATGCTGGCGACGCTGACGGGCGCTGCGGGCGCGGCTCCGACTGGCGCAGCCGCTGCACCGGGCGCACCCGCTGGAGGAGGAATGGCCGGGATGCTGGGCGGGCTGCTGGGGCCGGCCAAGGGCGGGCAGGCGCGGCGCATTCCGTTCCTGATTCAGGGCACGGCTTCGGATCCGAAATTCGTGCCCGACGTGCAGGGACTGGCGCTGGATCTGCTCAAGTCGCAGTTCACCGGCAGTGGGGCGCAACAGCCGGGCACGCCGCAGCCGGACAGCGGTCCCCTGGGCGGGCTGGGGGAACTGTTTAAGAAAAAGAAGCCGTGAACGCGTGAGCCGTGGCCTTGGTTGAACAAGGAAGTTTGGCCACGGATGCACAGACAGCACAGAAGTTCGGAACGAGAAGGAAGTTCAGGTTTCTTTCTTTTGCTCCGTGACCGCTGTGACTCCGCGGCTATCCCATCTTGCTTTTTCCGGCGCTGGGGCATCCAATATGGGGCAGAGTTTACCAGGCGAGGTGGGGCATGGCTGAAGCCGTGATTGTTTCCTCGGTACGCACGCCGGTGGGCAGGGCGTTCAAGGGCGGGTTGCGCGCGACGCGGCCCGACGATCTCGCCGCGGAGGCCATCAAGGCGGCGCTGGCGCGGGTGCCGGCGCTGGATGCCAGGGAGATCGAGGACGTCATCCTGGGCTGCGCCATGCCGGAAGCCGAGCAGGGGATGAACGTGGCGCGGATCGCCTCGCTGCGCGCGGGATTGCCGGTGGAGTGCTCGGCGATGACCATCAACCGCTTCTGCTCGTCGGGGCTGCAGGCCATCGCCATCGCGGCGGAAAGCATCCGCTGCGGCGCCGCGGAGGTGATCCTCGCGGGCGGCACGGAGTCCATGAGCCTGGTGCCCATGGGCGGGAACAAGATTTCGCTGAATCCCTGGCTGGTGGACAACCATCCCGATTCCTACATCAGCATGGGCCTGGGCACGGAGCACGTCGCCCGGAAGTACGGGATTACGCGCGAGGCGGCAGACAAATTTTCGTATGAGAGCCACCAGAAGGCCCTGGCGGCGATCGCCGCGGGGAAGTTCAAGGACGAGACCGTGCCCGTGGAAGTGAAGATCACGGCCTGGCCCAGCGGCAACGGCGCGGGAAAAGGGAAGGGCGCGGGGAAGGCGGCGACGCAGAGCTTCGTGTTTGACACCGACGACGGGCCGCGCGCGGATACTTCCGTCGAGGCGCTGGGCAAGCTGAAGCCGGCGTTTCACGTGACCGGCACGGTGACCGCGGGGAACAGCTCGCAGATGAGCGACGGCGCGGCGGCGGCGGTGGTGATGAGCGAGGCGCGCGCCAAGGCGCTGGGACTGAAGCCGCTGGCGCGCTTCGTGTCGTTCGCCACGGCGGGATGCCCGCCGGAAGAGTTCGGCGTGGGGCCGGTCTATGCCATCCCCAAGGCGCTGAAGCTGGCGGGGCTGAAGCTGGACGAGATTGCGGTGATCGAACTGAACGAGGCGTTTGCTGCGCAGTCGCTGGTGGTGATGCAGCAGGCGGGGCTGGATCCGGCGCGGGTCAATCCCAATGGCGGGGCCATCGCCCTGGGCCATCCGCTGGGCTGCACGGGAGCGAAGCTGACGGCTTCGATCATTCGCGAGCTGCAGCGGCGCAATGCGCGCTACGGCCTGGTGACCATGTGCATCGGCGGAGGCATGGGCGCCGCGGGCATTTTCGAGCGGGTGTCGTAGCACGGGCTTCAGCCTGTGCCAGAGTTTACATTTCACAAGAGCACAGCAAAGAGCACAGCAAAGAGCACAGGCTGAAGCCTGGGCTACTGGGGCGCTTTTCCGGGCGGTATACCGTCCGGCAAACCTGTACTGCGCGGCGTTTGCCGGGCGGGCTGACCCGGGAGTAAGATACCTTCCCAGCGGGCTCCTCGCACCCGCTTAGCACCCACGCGGCCCGGCCGCGAACCAGTTCACCAAGCGCACGCGGAGGCAATCATGGCCACATCTACAGTGACGAAGACGGCAGCCAAAGGGGGGAGTTTCCTCCTGGAGGCGGCGCGGCCCGAAGACATATTCACGCCGGCGGATTTCACGGACGACCAGAAACTGATCGGGCAGACGGCCGAGGAGTTTGTGACCAAGGAAGTGCTGTCGCGGGCGAAGGAGCTGGAAGAGAAGAAGCCCGGGCTGATGGTGGAAATGATGAGGAAGGCCGGCGAACTGGGCCTGCTGGGCGGGAGCGTGCCGGAGGCTTACGGCGGCGGCGGGCTGGAAAAGGTTGCGACGACGCTGCTGACGGAAAAGATTTCGGTGTATGGCGGATTTGCGACCACGTTTGGCGCGCAGACCGGCATCGGCACGCTGCCCATCGTCTATTTCGGGACGGAAGAGCAGAAGAAGAAGTACCTGCCGAAGATCGCCAGCGGGGAATGGATTTCAGCTTATTGCCTGTCCGAGCCGCAGGCCGGTTCGGACGCGCAGAACCTGCTGACGCGCGCGGAGCTTTCGCCGGACGGCAAGAACTGGATCCTGAACGGGCAGAAGATGTGGATCACCAACGGCGGCTTCGCCGATGTGTACATCATCTTTGCCAAGGTCAACGGGGAAAAGCTTTCGGCGTTCATCGTCGAGCGCACGTTTCCCGGCTGCAAGCCCGGCAACGAAGAGCACAAGATGGGGATTCACGGCAGCTCGACGACGCCGGTGTTCCTGGAAAACTGCCGGGTGCCCAAGGAAAACCTGCTCTATGAGATCGGGCGCGGGCACATCGTGGCCTTCAACATCCTGAATTCGGGGCGCTTCACGCTGGGCGTGTCGTGCGTGGGCGGGGCCAAGCTGGAAATTGCGACCGCGTCGAAGTACGCCAAGGAGCGCAAGGCCTTCGGCAAGTCCATCGGCGAATTTGGGCTGATCAAGGAGAAGCTGGCGGAGATGGCCATCCGCATCTACGCGATGGATTCGGTGGTGTACCGCATCGCGGGGATCATCGAAACGGCCATGGCCGCGGCCGAGGGCAGCGGCGACAAGACCCAGCAGATGATGAAGGTGCTCGAGGAGTACGCGCTGGAGTGCTCGATCGCCAAGATCGCCGGCAGCGAGATGCTGGACTACGTGGTGGACGAAGGCGTGCAGATTTTCGGCGGCTACGGTTTCCATGAGGATTATTCCGTGTGCCGGGCGTACCGCGACAGCCGCGTCAACCGCATCTTCGAGGGCACCAACGAGATCAACCGCATGCTCATCATCCAGATGCTGATGAAGCGGGCCATGGGCGGGCAACTGCCGCTGATCCCCGCGGCGATGAAGCTGGCGGACGAGATTCTGGCCGGGCCGTCGGCGGAAGAGGCGCCGGAGGGCGTGCTGGCGGAAGAGGCCCGGGTGGTGGCCAGCGCCAAGAAGATGTTTTTGCAGGCGGCGGGCGGGGCGGTGCAGAAGTACCGCGAAAAGCTGGCGGAGGAGCAGGAGCTGATCGCGGCGCTGGCCAATATCGTGATGGAGATTTACGCCATGGAGTCCTCGCTGCTGCGCGCGCAGAAAGCGGCCGGGGCCAAGGGCGAATCCGTCGCGCAGGCGATGATCGCGGCGGCGCGGGTGTTCATCGCCGACGCCGCGGAGCGCGTGGAGCACGAAGCGCGCCGCGCGCTGGCCGCGGTGCACGAAGGCGACATGCTCACCACGCAGATGGCCGTGCTGAAGCGCTTCGCCAAGCGCGCCGCCGTGGATACCATCGCGCTGCGCCGCGTGGTGGCCGCCGCGGTACAGGCCCAGGACCGCTATCCGTTCGAGGGGAAGTAAGGAAGTTGACCGCTTCGCGGTCACACATACATAAGATTAGCCACAGAGACGCGGAGTCACAGAGACACGGAGTTCACGGAGGAAGCCCAGGAAGCAGCGGGCTTCCTCTTTTTTTATCTGCGCCGCTTCCGGTGCGAGGGGCTGGCAGCGCCGCCGGCTCGTCAGCGTCAAGCCGAAGCGCTGGCGAGGGCTTCGAGTTTCTTGATTTGGGCGTCGCCGCCGATGACGATCAGGAAATCGCTGGGGCGGATGGGGGTCTCGGGGGCGGGATTGAAGAGCATGGCGCCGTCGGCGGGCTTCAGGCCCAGGATGATGACGCCGGCCTGCTCGCGGATCAGGGCATCGGCGAGGGTTTTGCCGACCAGCGCGGACTTGGGGCGAATCTCGACCTCGCTGATTTCCACGTCCAGGCGCTCGGTGCCGAAGGCCGCGTCAATGAAATCGAGGACATTGGGGCGCAGCAGGAGCTGGACGATGCGGTGGCCGACGAAGTAGTACGGAGAGATGACCTGCGAGGCGCCGGCGCGCAGCAGCTTGGAGGTGGCCTCTTCTTCGCTGGCCCGGGCGATGATCTTGAGGTCGGTGCGGAAGCCGCGCGCAGTCAGAACGATATAGAGATTTTCGGCGTCGGAGCTGACGGCGGCGACAAAGCCCTGCGCGCGGTCGATGTGCGCCTGCTTGAGGTTTTCTTCCGAGGAGGCGTTGCCGACAATCACGGGGATCTTCTCGTTGACGGCCCACTGCGCGCGGTTGGCGTCGCGCTCGATGAAGACGCAGCTCTGGCCGCGGCGGAGCAGTTCGCGGGCCACGGTGCGCCCCACGCGGCCGGCGCCGCAGATGATGTAGTGCCCCTTGAGCTTGGCGATTTCGCGTTCCATGCGGCGGCGCCCGAAAACCTTTCCGAACTCGAATTCTAGCAATGCCTGGCTGAAAGTAGCAATTGTGCTGGCCACGGCAATCACCGAGCCCACGATGAGGAAGCTGTTGAAGACGCGCCCGGCATGGGACAGCGGGTGGATCTCGCCGTAGCCGACGGTGGTCATGGTGGTCAGGGTCATGTAGAAGGCGTCGAACCAGGGCCAGCCTTCGAGGTAGTGGAAGCCGGCGCTGCCGGAGAGGACCACCAAGGCGAGGAAAATCAAGACCAGGCTGATGCGATTGCGCAGGCTCATCGGATCACCGGAAATGGCGAGGCATGGTGTTCCGCGGAGCGGGGAAAGTCAAGATGCGGGCGGGCGCGGGGCCAACTTTCGCGGGCGCCCTGCCCGGATCATCCCCTTGGCGATCTTCAGGTTGCGGTGTGTTCTCGATTGACGAGGTTGGTGCGGTATGTTAGAAACGGCGCGATGGATTTCCGCGCTGCTCGTGTGTAAGCAGCTCATTCCGCCGGGGCTATGGCCGACGATCCAAAGGAACAACAGCCACCTCCTCTAGGTTCTGCGGGCGAAAAGCCCGCGGCGCCGGGTGCTGCCCCGGCGCCGCCGAAACCCGTCGCACCCCCCGTCCCCAAAGCCCCGCCCGTGGGCCCCGCCCCGCTCGACAATGACCTGGTGAAGCGCTACCGCGCGCGATTCGGCGCAGCCATTCGCGAGGCCGTGGAAGACCGCAAGCAGGCCATCCTGGTGGTCGAACGCGAGCACCTGGCGGAGATCGCCCGCTATACCCACGACGAAGAAAAATTCAACCTGCTCAGCGACCTGACCGCGGTGGACTGGCCGAAGCGCGAGAAGCGCTTCGACGTGGTGCTGAACCTCTATTCCTTCACGCACAACGCGCGGCTGCGCCTCAAGGTGCAGGCGGGCGCGGGCGAAAGCGTGACCAGCGTGAGCGGGGTGTGGCCCACGGCGAACTGGCTGGAGCGCGAGGTCTATGACATGTTCGGGATCGAATTTGCCGGGCATCCGAACCTCCAGCGCATCCTGCTGCCGGAGGAGTGGCAGGGCTTTCCGCTGCGCAAGGATTACGACATTCTGACGCAGGATCAGGCGTGGGTGCGGGAGAACCTGGGGATCGAGAGCGGGCAGTAGCGGAAGAAGGGTCGAAGAACCAGACAGTGGAGAACACGCTAAAAGCCGGACCGGGGACGCTGCTGGGAGCGGACGAGCTCATTCTGAACATGGGGCCGCAGCATCCCTCGACGCACGGCGTGCTGCGGGTGAAGCTCAAGCTGGACGGGGAGCGCGTGGCCGGGTCGGAATGCGTGATCGGATACCTGCACCGTGGCGTGGAGAAGATCGCGGAGCACCGCACCTACCAGCAGTTCGGCCCCTACGTGGACCGCATGGACTATGTGGCGGCGGTGAGCAACGGGCTGGGCTACTGCGAGGCGGTGGAGAAGCTGCTGGGAGTGGAAGCGCCGCCGCGCGCCAAGGTCATCCGCACCATCCTCACGGAGCTGCAGCGCATCGCCAGCCACCTGCTGTGGCTGGGCACGCACGCGCTGGATATCGGGGCGCTGACGCCGCTTTTTTACTGCCTGCGCGAGCGCGAAGAGATCCTCAAGATTTTCGAGAAGTACTGCGGGGCGCGGCTGACCACGCACGCCTTCCGCATCGGCGGGCTGCAGTACGACGCCTACGACACGCTGGAGAAGGACACCGAGCGTTTCTGCAACGATTTTCACCGGCGCATCGCGGAATACGAAGAGCTGCTGACGGGCAACCGCATCTGGATCGCGCGCACCCAGGGCGTCGGCATCCTTTCCGCCGAGGACGCCATCGCCATGGGCGTGACCGGACCGGTGCTGCGCGCCAGCGGCGTGCAGTGGGACATCCGCAAGGCCATGCCCTATGCGGCCTACGACCAGTACGAATTCGACGTTCCGGTGGGCAAGACCGGCGACACCTACGACCGCTACCTGGTGCGCATGGAGGAGATGCGGCAGTCGGTGCGCATCTGCATGCAGGCCATCCAGAACATTCCGGCGGGGCCCATCCTCGGCAAGGTGGGCAAGGTGATGAAGCCGCCGGTGGGCGAGGTCTATCACGCCATCGAGGCGCCCAAGGGCGAGCTGGGCTACTACATCGTGAGCGACGGCACGGTGCAGCCCTACCGCGTGCGCATCCGGCCGCCCTCGTTCGTGAATCTGCAGGCTTTCGACAAGATGGTGCGCGGGCACCTGGTGGCCGACGTGGTGGCCATCATCGGCACGCTGGATATCGTGCTGGGGGAGGTGGACCGCTGATGCCGGCCGCTCTGCAGGCCACGCTCGAATTTCTGCGCGCCTACGCGGGGCCGCTCATCGCGTCGCTGGTGATCGTGGCGGTGCTGCCGCTGATCGCCGGCTACGTGGTGCTGGTGGAGCGCAAGGTGATGGCGGACATGCAGGCGCGGCTGGGACCGATGCGCGTGGGCCCGCACGGGCTGCTGCAGCCGATCGCCGACGCCGTGAAGCTGCTGCTGAAGGAAGACATCATCCCGGAGAAGGCCGATTTCTGGATTTTCTGGCTGGCGCCGCTGGTGTCGGTGACGGCGGCGATGCTGTCCATGGCCGCGCTGGCCTTCGGCCCGGCGTTTCAGATTGCGCGCGATATCAACGTGGGCATCCTCTTCGTGGTGGGCATCAGCTCGCTGGGTATTTTCGGGATCGTGCTGGGCGGCTGGGCGTCCAACAGCCACTATTCGCTGATCGGCGCGCTGCGCAGCGCGGCGCAGCTCGTGAGCTACGAGACCGCGGCGGGCATGGCCCTGGTGAGCGGCTTGCTCCTGGGAGGCAGCCTGCAGATCCGCACGATTGTGGAAGAGCAGGCCCGCCAGGGCGTGTGGTTCATTTTTCTCGCGCCGGTGGCTTTTTTCATTTACATGGTGGCCTCCATCGCGGAGACCAACCGCGCGCCGTTCGATCTGCCGGAAGCGGAATCGGAGCTGGTGGCCGGCTACATGACGGAGTACAGCGGATTCCGCTGGTCGCTCTATTTTCTGGCGGAGTACGCGAACATGATCGTGGTGGCCTCGGTGGCTACGACGCTGTTCCTGGGCGGGTGGATGCGGCCGTTCGCGTCCGTGCGCTGGATGGGCTGGGTGGATTTCCTGCCGCCGCTGCTGGCGCTGGGCGTGGCGGGGTATTGCGTGTACCGCGCGCCGCGCCAGCCGGTGCCGGTGCAGAAGCTGGTGATGCTGGGCGTGGCCGGGCTGTGCGCGCTGGTGGCGCTGCTGCTGGCCGTGCCGCTGCTGCTGCCCGCGGCGTTTTTCCTGAAGGCCGGGATTCACGGGGCCTTCTGGTTTGTGGCCAAGGTGGGAGCGTACATTTTCGTTTTCATGTGGCTGCGCTTCACGCTGCCGCGCTACCGCTTCGATCAGCTGATGCGGCTGGGCTGGTATTTCCTGATTCCGGTGTCCATCGTGAACGTGATGGCCCTCGGTGTGGGGCTGGTGCTGCACTGGCAGTACCGGGTAAATCTCTGGCTGGCGCTGGGTGGCACGACGCTGCTCACGCTGCTGATCGCCCTGTGGCTGGTGTGGGCGGATCGCAAGCGCGAGGCGGAGGCGCTGCAGGCGCGCGGCGGGCCGGGAACGCCGGCGGCGGATTCTTATGCTGGATAAGGTGATTTTCTACGTTTTCGGGGGGATCGCGGTGGTCTCCGCGGCGCTGGTGGTGACGCGGCGCAACGCGGTGCACAGCGCGGTCTTTCTGATCACGGCGCTGCTGGCCACCGCGGGAATCTTTCTGCAGTTGCGCGCTGAGTTTCTCTTCGTCGTGCAGATCATTCTGTATGTCGGCGGGATCATGGTGCTGTTCGTCTTCGTGATCATGCTGGTCAATCTGGACGTGGCGCTGCAGCAGATCCAGTTCAGCCGCCAGAAGTGGGTGGCGCTGCTGGTGACCCTGGCGCTGGCCGGGCAGGTAGGGGCCATGCTGTGGTGGGCGGGGCAGCCGGGGAAGAAGACGCTGCCGCTGCCGGTTTCCGTGGCGGCGCCGGCGGAGAAGCTGCCGGCCAACGCCGAGGCGGTGGCGCATAGCCTGTTCGGGCCGTACCTGCTGCCGTTTGAGATTGCCTCGCTGCTGCTGCTGGTGGCCATGATCGGCGCGGTGGTGATGGCCAAGAAGAAGGTGTGAGGCGGCGATGCTGTCTGTGAACCATTATCTGTTTCTGAGCCTGGCGCTGTTCACCATCGGGGTGATCGGGGTGCTGACGCGGCGCAACGTCATCGTCATCCTGATGTCCATCGAGCTGATTCTGAACGCGGTGAACATCAACCTGGTGGCGTTTTCGCGGCTGTTCGGAGACGTGGCCGGGCAGGTGTTCGCGATTTTCATCGTGACCGATGCGGCGGCGGAGGCCGCGGTGGGGCTGGGCATCATCATCGCCTTTTTCCGCAACCGCGAGACGGTGCTGGCGGATGAGATGGATTTGTTGAAGTGGTAGCAGCGCGGAAGAGAAGAGAGATTCCTCGGGTCGGCTGCGCCGGCCCTCGGAATGACGGGAGTCGGGACGCGGCATGACGCCGACAGGCTACTTTCTCGGGCATATCTGGCTGATTCCGCTGTTTCCGCTGGCCACGGCGGCGCTGATGCTGCTGCTGGGACGGCGGCTGTCGAATGGCGCGGTGAGCGTGCTGTGCGTGGGCAGCGTGTTTGTGGCCTTCGTGCACGCGGCGGGCGCGGTGCTGCAATTGCTCGCCGTGGACCCGGCGCACCGCGCCGTGCAGATCATCCTGTTTGACTGGGTGCCCGCGGGGCCCATGCACACCAGCGCCGGGCAGGTGGTGCAGTTCGTGGCCGACTGGGGGCTGCTGCTCGATCCGCTCTCCAGCGTGATGGTGCTGGTGGTCACCGGCGTGGGCTTCCTCATCCATCTGTATTCCATCGGCTACATGGGCCACGAGGGCGGCTATTACCGCTACTTCGGCTACCTGAACCTGTTCATGTTCGCGATGCTCACGCTGGTGCTGGCCAACAACCTCCTGCTGCTGTTTGTGGGCTGGGAGGGCGTCGGGCTGTGCAGCTACCTGCTGATCGGCTTCTACTTCCTGAAGAAATCGGCGGCGGATGCGGGGAAGAAGGCGTTCATCGTCAACCGCATCGGCGATGCGGGCTTCCTGCTGGGCATTTTCCTGATTGCTTCGACGCTGGGCACCATCCGCTTCACGAATCAGGGCCTGCCGGATCCGGCGGCCTACTCCGGCATCCTGCAGGCGCTGGAAGCCGCGGTGCACGGCGGAGCGCTGGCCTACGGCGCGCCGGTGCTGACGGCGATCGGGCTGCTGCTCTTTGTGGGCGCGGTGGGCAAATCGGCGCAGATTCCGTTGTACGTGTGGCTGCCGGACGCCATGGAAGGGCCGACGCCGGTGAGCGCGCTGATTCACGCGGCGACGATGGTCACCGCGGGCGTGTACATGGTGGCGCGGATGAACGCGCTCTACCAGTTGGCTCCGGCGGCGCTGGAAGTGGTGGCCGTGGCCGGCGCGACCACGGCCGTCTTCGCGGCCACCATGGGCCTGGCGCAGAACGACATCAAGAAAGTCATGGCCTATTCCACGATCAGCCAGCTTGGCTATATGTTCCTGGCGCTGGGCGTGGGCGCGTTTTCCGCGGGCATCTTCCACTTGATGACCCACGCCTTCTTCAAGGCCTTGCTCTTCCTCGGCAGCGGCAGCGTGATCCACGCGCTTTCCGGCGAACAGGACATGCGCAAGATGGGCGGTCTGTGGGGCAGGATTCCGGTAACCGCGAAAACATTCCTGGTCGGAACGATCGCGATTGCGGGCATCCCGCCGCTGGCCGGATTTTTCAGCAAGGACGAAATTCTGGGCAAAGCCTTCGAGCACAGTCCGGTGTTGTGGGTCGTGGGATTCGTGACGGCGGGGCTGACGGCGTTCTATATGTTTCGCCTCGTCAACCTGACGTTTTTCGGGGCCTCGCGCGTGGCCCACGACGTGGAGCACCACATCCACGAATCGCCCGGGACGATGACCGTGCCGCTGGTGATCTTGGCGGCGCTCTCGGTCGTCGGCGGATGGATCGGCTGGCCGGCGGCGCTCGGCGGCGGCAACCGGTTTGAGAAGTTCCTGGAGCCGGTGGTGGCGGCGCGAACGGTGGAGCACGCGGAAGCCGCGGCGCATGGCGGGGCGAACGAATACCTGCTGATGCTGGCTTCCGTCGGCGTGGCCTTGGCGGGGATCTGGCTGGCGTTCCAGTTCTATCTGAGGAAGCCCGCGACGCCGGAGAAGATTGCCGCGGCGGCGCCGTGGCTCTACCGGCTGATTTACAACAAGTATTACGTGGACGAGATCTACGACGCGATGTTCGTGAACCGCACCAAGGACCTGGGCACGGCGCTGGGCGTATTCGACGCCAAGATCGTGGACGGCCTGGGCGTGGACGGCACGGGCTGGCTCGCGCGCTTCACTTCCAGCGTCTCCATCTGGTGGGACAAGTGGATCGTGGACGGCCTGGTGAATCTGACCGGGCGGCTGGTGCGCATGCTGAGCTATCCGGTGCGCATGCTGCAGACCGGGGTGCTTTCGAGTTACGCGCTGCTGATCGTGCTGGGGCTGCTGGCTTTGCTCGGCTACTACGGAAATCTCATGCGGCACCTGGCGCGCTGAAAGGCAAACGGTATGGGTCTTTTCGAAAATCATCTGCTGAGCGTGATCCTGTTTACTCCGCTGGCGGGGGCCATCCTGCTCTTGCTGGTGCCGCGCGCGTGGGACGACGCGCACCGCATCCTCGGCAACGTCTTCGGAGTTCTCGGCTTCGTGGTCTCGCTGCCGCTGCTCGCGCGCTTCCATGCCGGCGTGGCCGGATACCAGTTCAAGGAATCCGCGGAGTGGATTCCCTCCATCGGGGCGCGCTACACGCTGGGGATTGACGGCATCAGCTTCCTGCTGGTGCTGCTGACCACCCTGCTGGGGATGATCTCCATCCTCTCCTCGTGGAGCGCCATCCAGTCGCGCAAGAAGGAATACTACATCCTGTTTCTCCTGCTGCAGACCGGCATGCTGGGCGTCTTCATGGCTCTGGATTTCTTCCTCTTCTACGTCTTCTGGGAAGTGATGCTGGTGCCCATGTACTTCCTGATCGGCGTGTGGGGCAGCGAGCGCCGGCTGTACGCAGCCATCAAGTTCTTCCTGTACACCCTGGCGGGGTCGGTGCTGATGCTGCTGGCGATCCTGGCGGTCTATTTCAACGCCGCCAAGGCCGGCGCGCCGTACACCTTCGACGTGCCCACGCTGCTCGCCGCGGTGCAGCAGTTCCCGGATTCCCTGAAGGTCTGGCTGTTCTGGGGCTTCTTCTTCGCCTTCGCCATCAAGGTGCCGATGTTCCCGTTCCACACCTGGCTGCCGGACGCGCACACCGAAGCGCCCACTGCGGGCTCGGTGATCCTCGCCGGCGTTCTCCTGAAGATGGGCACCTACGGCTTCATCCGCTTCTCGCTGCCGCTCTTGCCCGCAGATCCCGCGCTGCGCGCGCGCATCATTCACATTGTCATCGTGCTTTCCCTCGTCGGCATCATCTACGGCGCGCTGGTGTGCATGATGCAGAAGGACATGAAGCGGCTGATCGCCTACAGCTCGGTCAGCCACCTGGGCTTCTGCACGCTGGGAATTTTTGCCCTCACCCCGCACGCCCTTTCCGGCAGCGTGCTCCAGCAGATCAACCACGGCATCTCCACCGGGGCGCTCTTCCTCATCGTGGGCGTGCTCTACGAGCGCCGCCACACCCGGCTGATCTCCGAGTTCGGCGGGCTCTCCACGCCCATGCCCAATTTCGCGGCGGTCTATCTGATCATCACCCTGAGCTCGCTGGGCATGCCGCTGCTCAACGGCTTCATCGGAGAGTTCACCATTCTGCGCGGCGCCTTCGAGGTCAACAAGGCCTGGGCGGCCTGGGGCGCGCTCGGTGTGATTCTCGGCGCGGCCTACCTGCTGTGGCTCTTTCAGCGGGTGATGTTCGGCCCGGTGACCAAGCCGGAAAACGAAAAGCTGCCGGATTTGAACTGGCGCGAGTACGCCACGCTGCTCCCGCTGGTGGCGCTGGCCTTCTGGATCGGCATTTACCCCAAGCCCTTCTTCCGCTACCTGGAAAAGCCGGTGCAGGAGATCGTCGAACGTGTGAATCCCGGCTACTACAAGGCCGAGCCGGCGAAGCTGCCCGCGGCGGCCGCCGAGACCCAGCCGGCGGCAACTGCTCCGGCCAGCGGCGCGGCGCCGGAAGCGCAGCCCATCGGCACGGCGAGGTAGCCAACGGCAATGCAGAGCGCGCTCACCCAATTCAGCTTCAACCGCCAGGACTTCAACCTCATCCTGCCGCAGCTCGAGCTCACGCTGTTCGGCCTGGGCATCCTGCTGATCGATTTCTTCGTGGAGGCGCGCGTCAAGTATCTGAACGCGGTGCTGGCGGTAATGGGCACGCTCTTCAGCGGCTACACGCTGTGGATGCTGCGCGCGCACCTGCAGATCCAGGCCGAAGTGGACCCGCAGCGCCCGGATCTTCTCGGTTTTCACGATACGCTGCTGGTGGATTCCTTCTTCCTGTACTTTGCGGCGATCTTTCTGGCGGCCACCGCCCTGGTCGTGCTCCTCTCGGTGCGCTACCTGGAGATCGAGGACGAACACCACGGCGAATACTACGCGCTGATCCTCTTCGCCTGCGTGGGCATGATGTTCATGGCCTCGGGCATCGACCTGGTGGTGCTGTTCCTGGGCCTGGAGACCATGGCCCTGAGCTTCTACGCGCTCACCGGCTTTCTCCGCCGCGACAAGCGCTCCAACGAGGCCGCCCTGAAATACGTCCTGCTGGGCGCCTTCAGCTCCGGCATTCTGGCCTATGGTTTCTCGCTGCTCTACGGCATGAGCGGCTCGACGAACATCGGGCAGATCGGGCAGATGCTGGGGCGGCGCGCGATGATTTCGCAGATGGGCGGCCTGACCGACTGGTTCACCATCGTGGCCTTCGTGACCGTGGCCGCGGGCCTGTTCTTCAAGATCGCCGCGGTGCCCTTCCACCAGTGGGCGCCGGACGTCTACGAAGGCGCGCCCACGCCGGTCACCGCGTACGTCAGCGTGGCGTCGAAGACGGCCAGCTTCGCGCTGCTGCTGCGGCTGTTCATCGCGGTTTTCGGGGCCACGCACCACAGCTGGATGTACATCGTGGCCGGCGTGGCCGTGGCCTCGCTCACCTGGGGCAACTTCGCGGCCATCACGCAGACCAACGTCAAGCGCCTGCTGGCCTACTCCTCGATCGCCCACGTGGGCTTCATTCTGCTGGGCCTGGTGGGCGGCAATAACACCGGCTTCCAGGGCATCGCCTACTACCTCTTCGTCTATGTCTTCATGACCATCGGGGCGTTCGCGGTGGTCATCGTGCTGCGCCGCAAGGGCCTGATCGGCGACGAACTCGAGGACCTCAATGGCCTCTACCAGCGCAGCCCCGCGGCGGCCCTGCTGCTGCTCATCTTCATGCTCTCGCTCGCGGGCATTCCGCCGACGGCGGGCTTCATGGGCAAGTACTACATTCTGCAGTCGCTCATCGAAACGCATCACCCGGTGCTGGCGGTGCTGGCCGCGCTGTACATCGTACCCGCGCTGTACTACTACTTCCGCATCGTGGTGCACGCCTGGATGAAGCAGCCGGGCGACGCCCCGCTCCCGGAGATCAGCGCGGCGCAGACCGTGGCCCTGACCGTCACGGTATTTGTATCCCTCGCCGCGGGGGTTTATCCTGAACCCTTCGCGCAACTGGCGCGCTACGCGTTCGCCATTGGACGATAAGCCCTCCACCACCGGAGCCACCCCCCCGCCGGGCAAGCGGCCCGCGCCGACCGCTGCGCAGCAGCTCGCGATGGCCATGGAACTGCCCTTCGTGCTCGTCTCGGCGATCGTCGTGGGCGGGCTGATGGGCTATTTTCTGGACCGCTGGCTGCACACCAAGCCCGTTCTCATGCTGGTCTTTGGCGCCCTGGGCTTCATTGCCGGGGTGCGCGACGTCCTGCGCCGCCTGCCGGGCAACGGCGACGAAAATAAGGGGCGCTGAGGGCGTGCACTTCCAACGCATCGAACAGAGGATCCTCTGGCTGACGCCCGTTCTCGGCGCTGCGGCGGGCGTCATCGTGGCGGTGCGCTACGGCTGGCGCTGGGGCCTGGGTCTGTTCGTGGGCGCTCTACTTGCCTGGCTGAATTTCCGCTGGCTGCAGGACGCCCTGGACGGCTTGCAACTGCTCTCCACGGCCCAGGAGGGCGCGCCCAAACCGCGCGTTCCGCTGGGGACCTGGGTGCGCTTCGCCGGCCGCTACGTCTTGATCGCCGTCGCGATCTATGTTAATTTTAAAATCTTTAAGGTTCCCATTTTGAGCATGTTAGTCGGTCTGTGTGCTTTGGGAGCCGCGACGCTGGCGGCGAGTGTGTACGAAATCCTGCATCCCCTGGACTAGAGCGAATGGAACATCACGTAAGCGGGCTGACTCACTTCGTCAATCACTACCTGGGCTCTCTCGCCCTCGCGCTGCTCTCCGCGCTGCATATCCATCCGGCGGACCCCGAACTCCCCATTCCCGAGCACGTTGTGATGGCCCTGGTGGTGCTCCTCCTGGGCACGCTCCTGGCGCTCTGGCTGCGTTCCCGGCTTTCGGTCGAACGCCCCGGCGGCGCGCAGCAGGTGGCCGAGCTGCTACTCACCAATCCCATCGGCTTCGGGATCCGCGACTTGCTGGAAGAGAACGCCGGCCATGAGGGATTGCGCTGCGTGCCGGTGGTCGGTTCGATTTCCATCTTCATCCTGCTGTCCAGCGTCCTGGGCATTTTTCCGCTCTTCTCTTCGCCGACGACGGAGAAGACCGTGCCCCTCGCCTGCGCCATTCTCACCTTTTTCTATTTCAACTTGCAGGGCATTCGCCATCACGGTGTCGGCGGCTATTTGAAAACGTTCGCGGGGCCGGTCAAGGCCCTGTCCGGGCTGATTTTCCCCGTGGAGATCATCAGCGCCTGCTCGCGCGTGCTTTCTCTCACCGTTCGTCTGTGGGCCAATATTTTTGCCAGCGAGCTGCTGTATGTGATTTTTCTGGGCCTCCTGGTCCAGCCGGTGGCCTGGGGCTGGTCCAAGAGCCCGGTGCTGGGCGTGCTTCTGGGGGTCTTCCCGGCCAGCATCCCGCTGATCTTTATCGGGCTGCACCTTTTCGTTGCGATCATTCAGAGCTACGTGTTCACGCTGCTCCCGGCGATCTATATCGGGATGGCCACCGCGGAAGAGCACTAGCCGCGCGCGTTTTTCGGGTTTGTTCGGCCGCTCCAGTGTGAGACCGGTTGGCAGCACGTCGAGCCGGGAACCACCTCCTGGCGGCAATTTAAAGGAGGCAGTAATGAAAAAAGTGACGTTCATGCTCAGTGCGCTCGTGACGGCTCTGCTGGTGGCGCCGGCCGCGTTTGCGCAGGGTACGGAAGCGGCAGGCGGCGGCAAGAGCGGGGCGATCGCCATCGCCGCGGCGTTCGGTATGGCGCTGGCGGCCTTCGGCGGCGCGCTGGGGCAGTCCAGGGTGGCCTCCGCGGCTTGCGAAGGCATGGCGCGGAATCCCGGAGCGGCGGCCGCGATCCGCACGGCCATGATTCTCGGCCTGGTGTTCATCGAGACCCTGGCCCTGCTCACGCTGGTCATCATCTTCGTGAAGGTCTAACCGGAAAACAGAAGAGTTTCGAGAAACGCCCGGAGGCGCAAGCCTCCGGGCGTTTTCTTGTTCGTAGACCAACCCGGACGGAAGCAAGATCTCCGAGTTCTTAACTTTCAACTTCTAACTTTCAACTGTTAACTTCGCTCAGCGCCCGAAGAGCCCCGGGCTCAGCGCAAACGAAATGACGTGATTGGGAAACAGTCCGAAATACAGCGTGCCCAGCACGCAGATCGTCAGCACCATGCTCACCGCCGCCGGGAAGGGCGCGCAGGCCGCTTCCTCGCGCGGCTCGCGCATGTACATCACCACGATCAGCCGCAGGTAGTAGTAGGCCCCGATCACGCTGTTGAGGCCCATGAGCACCGCCAGCCAGATCAGGTGCGAATGCAGCGCGGCCTTGAAGATGTAGAACTTGCCGAAGAATCCCGCGGTGACCGGAAGCCCCAGCAGCGAGAGCAGGAAGACGCTCAGCGCCGCGGCGGCGAAGGGCTGGCGCTGGGCCAGGCCGGCGTAGTCCTCGAGGTCCAGGTGCTTCTCCCCGCCGCCGCCGAGATGCCCGACCACGGTGAACGCCCCGAGCTTCGCCAGGGCGTAAGCCAGCAGGTAAAAGAGAATGGCCGCGACGCCGATCTCGCTGCGCGCGGCGAAGGCCACCAGCAGGTAGCCGGCGTGCGCGATGGAGCTGTAGGCCAGCATGCGCTTGACGTTGCTCTGCACCAGCGCGCCCAGGTTGCCGGTGAACATGGTCAGCACGGCCAGCAGCCAGAAGGCCCAGAACCACAGTTGCGTGGCCGCCGGCACCATCACGAAAATGCGCAGCAGCAGCGCGAACGCCGCGGCTTTGGGGCCCGCGGAAAACAGCGCGGTAACCGGCGTGGGCGCGCCTTCGTAGACGTCCGGGGTCCACACCTGGAAGGGTGCGGCGGCGACCTTAAAGCCCAGGCCCACGAGAATTAGCGCCAAGCCCAGCTTGAGAACCGTGTCGGAAACGTCCGCGGAGCCCATCTGCGTCAGCACCGTGGTGCCGGTCTTGCCGTAGACCAGGGCGATGCCATACAGGAAAAAGGCGGTGGCGAACGAGCCCAGCAGAAAATACTTCATCGCCGATTCGCTGGACTTGATAGCGTCGCGGCGGTAGCCGGCCAGGATGTAGCTCGAGATGGAGCTCATCTCCAGGCCGATGAAGGCGGTAAGCAGCTCTTGCGCCGAGGCCAGCACGCCCATGCCGGCGGCAGCGAAGAGCACCAGCGCGTAGAATTCCGCCGGGGCCAGGCGCTCGCGCTCCAGATAGGACGACGAGCCCAGAACCACCAGAAAGACGACCAGGCCGATCAGCAGATGGAAGAAAAAGCTGAAGCCGTCGGCGCGGATCAGGCCGCCGAAGGCCGTGCCGGGAGTGAGGGCCGCAAAGCCCGCGCTGAGCGTCGCGGCGGCGGAGGCCAGCAGCGCCAGGGAGGAGAAGGCCTGGCGGCTGCGCACGAACGGCTGCAGGAACATGAGCAGCGTGCCGCCGGCGCAGAAGACCAGCTCCGGCAGGACACGCAGAAAATCTTCGCGGAGAGGGAACATTTAACGGTTTCCGAGCCTTTCCACTGAAATATGCGGCGCGCCGGGAACGCTTGCGGCCACGGGCGCGTTCGAGATTCCGGGCGCTGGCGGCGCGGCGGCTTCCTGAGCCTGGTTGCGCTGCATCTGGTCCAGGACGTTCTGGCAGGAAGCGGCGAAGCGCTGCGTGAACATGGGCGAGCCGATGCCCATCCACAGGATGACCACGGCCATCGCCGCCAAAATCCATTTTTCCCGCGCCGAGGCATCCGGCAGCTCGCGGTTCTTTCCGTGCGTGACCTCGCCGAAGAAAACCCGCTGATAGGACCACAGCAGGTAGCAGGCCGAGAGAATCACGCCCAGCGCGGCCCACACCGCCCAATTCCAGTGCCGCTGGTAAGTGCCCAGGAGAATCAGGTATTCCCCGACAAAGCCGTTCAGCAGCGGCAGGCCCAGCGAGGACAGCGCCGCGAAGAGGAAGAAGGCCGCGAGGCGCGGCATGGGCGTGGCCAGGCCGCCGTACTCCGCGATTTCGAACGTGTGCCGGCGGTCGTAGAGCATGCCCACCAGGAGGAAGAGCGCGCCGGTCGAGATGCCGTGATTGAGCATCTGGTAGACGGCGCCCTGCATGGAAATGGTATTGAAGGCGAAGATGCCCAGGACCACGAAGCCCAGGTGGCTGACCGAGGAGTAGGCCACCAGCTTCTTCAGGTTGGGCTGCACCAGCGCGACCAGCGCCCCGTAGATGATGCCGATGATGGCCAGCGCCGCAACCAGCGGCGCGGCGCGCCGCGAAGCATCGGGGAAGAGCGGCAGGCAGAAGCGGATCATGCCGTAGGTGCCCATCTTCAGCAGCACCCCGGCCAGAATCACGGACCCCGCCGTGGGCGCTTCCACGTGCGCGTCCGGCAGCCAGGTGTGCAGCGGGAAGAGCGGCACCTTGATGGCGAAGGCCAGGAAGAAGGCGGCGAAGAGCAGCAGCTCGGCGCGCGGCGAGAGCACCACCAGGCCCGCCTGCAGCATCTTCTGGATCGCCGGCAGGTCGAACGTGCCGGTGATGGTATAGAGCCAGACGATGCCCACCAGCATCAGGATCGAGCCGGCCATGGTGTACAGCACGAACTTGACGGCGGCGTAGATGCGCCGCTCGTGGCCCCAGATGCCGATCAGGAAGTACATGGGCAGGAGCATCACTTCCCAGAACAGGAAGAAGAGGAAGAGGTCCAGCGAGAGGAAGACGCCGACGACGCCCACCTCGAGGAGCAGCAGCATGACGAAGAATTCCTTCACGCGGTGCTGGATGCTCTTCCACGATGCCAGGATGGAGATGGGCGTGAGGAACGTCGTCAGGATCACCAGGAACAGGCTGATGCCGTCCACCCCGAGGTGATAGTGAATCGGCGGGGAAGCGATCCAGGCGCGGAACTCTTCCAGGTGATAGCCCGCGGAGCCGAGCGGTACGGCCGGGATCAGCAGCAGCGAAAGGCCGAATTCGGCAACGGAGACGGCCAGCGCCAGGCGGCGGATCCATTCCTGGTCCTCGCCGCGCAGCAGCAGCAACCCCAGCGCGCCCAGCGCGGGGAGGAAAGTGAGAATCGTCAGCAAATGTCCGCCAGCCATCTCAGGGCACCATTCCCACGGCCGGTTTGAGCAGCGGCCAGAAAATCGCGAGAATCACCACGATCGCGCCGATCACCACCCACACGGCGTAGCTGCGCGTGTTCCCGGACTGCACCCGGCGCAGGCGGTCGCCCAGGGCGGTCGTCCCCTGGGCCACGCCGTTGACCGCGCCGTCGATGCCCGCGGCGTCCACGCTCCGCCACAGCACATTGTCGGAGATCCAGGCGAGCGGGCCGACGATCAGCGCGGCGTAGATTTCGTCCACGTAATATTTGTTGAGCAGCGTGGTGTAGACGCCTTGGACGGAATTGGCGATGCGGTCGGCCGTGCCGGGCTTGCGGATATACAGCCAGAAGGCGATCAGGAAGCCGGCCAGCGCCGTGAACACGGCCACCCCGGCCATTGTCAGCTCCAGCGAGTGCGCAGCGGCCTCCGCGGCCGGCCCTGCGGCTTCCGCTCCGGCCTCCGCGCCCCCAGCGCCGAAGACCGGCGCGAGGAACGCCGCGAAGTGGTCCGGACCGCCCCAGAAGGCCGGCGCGGCCATCCAGCCGCCCGTAATCGAGAGCACGGCCAGGATCGCCAGTGGCGCTAGCATGCTCTTCGGCGATTCGTGCACGTGCACGTGATGCTCGTCGAAGCGCGGCTGGCCGTGGAAGGTCAGGAAGATCAGCCGGAACATGTAGAACGCGGTCAGCAGGGCGCTGAACAGCCCGGCGGCGTACAGGATGTGCCCGCCCGTTTCGCTCTGGAAGGCGCTGAAGAGGATGGCGTCCTTGCTGAAAAAGCCGGCAAAGAGCGGCGCGCCGGCGATGGCCAGCGTGCCCATGAGCATGGTCAGGTAGGTCCAGCGAATCTTGCCGCTCAGCCCGCCCATGCGGCGCATGTCCTGCTCCCCGCCCATGGCGTGGATGACGCTCCCGGCGGCCAGGAAGAGCAGCGCCTTGAAAAAGGCGTGGGTCATCAGGTGGAAGATGCCCGCGGAAAACGCGCCCACGCCGCAGGCCAGGAACATGTAGCCAAGCTGGCTGACCGTCGAATACGCCAGCACCTTCTTGATGTCCGTCTGCACCAGTCCGATGGTCGCGGCAAACAAGGCGGTAGCCGCGCCGACCACCGCGACGGCCAGCATGGCCGTGGGCGCGTGGGTGAAGAGCACGTGCGAGCGCGCCACCACGTAGACCCCCGCGGTGACCATGGTCGCGGCGTGAATCAGCGCGCTGACCGGCGTGGGGCCTTCCATGGCGTCCGGCAGCCAGACGTACAGCGGAATCTGCGCCGATTTCCCGGTGGCGCCCATGAACAGCAGCAGGCACGCCGCGGTCACCACCCCCACCTGGCCCAGCGCGTCCGCGTGCAGCGGCGCGGCCTTGGCGAACAGCGGCACGAAGTCCAGCGTCCCGAAGGTGCGGTACAGCAGGAACATCCCGAGCATGAACCCGAAATCGCCGATGCGGTTGACGATGAACGCTTTCTTGCCCGCGTCGGAGGCCGACTTCTTCAGGAAGTAGAAGCCGATGAGCAGGTAGCTCGCCAGCCCCACGCCCTCCCAGCCCACGAAGAGCACCACGTAGTTCGCGCCCAGCACCAGAATCAGCATGAAGAACATGAACAGATTCAGGTAGGAGAAGAATCGGTAGTAGCCGCCCTCGTGCCCCATGTAGCCCATCGAGTAGATGTGGATGAGCCAGCCGACTCCCGTGACCACCATCAGCATCACGATGGTGAGCTGGTCCACCTGCAGGTCGAAGCCCGCGCGGAACGTGCCCGCGGTGATCCACGTGAAGTACTGCTGCACCCAGGGAATCTGTTCGGGGCGGAGCAGCAGAAACTCGCGCACGCACTCCAGCGCGGCCAGGAACGACAGCCCGGTCGAGCCGACGGCCACGGCGCTGACCGTCCTGTTCGGCCATTTCGCGCCCAAGAGGCCATTGATGGCCGCACCCAGCAGCGGCAGCAGCGGAATAATCCAGAGATGAGTGAGTATGGGCATCAGAATTTCAACAGGTTCACGCGCTCGACGTTCAGCGACTGCCGGTTCCGCGCGATCAGAATGATTATCCCCAGGCCGACAGCGGCTTCCGCCGCCGCCACCACGATCACGAACAGCACGAACACCTGCCCGTCCAGCTTGCCCAGCGCCTGGCTGAAGGCCACGAAGGCCAGGTTCACGGCGTTGAGCATCAGCTCGATGGACATGAAAATGGTGATGATGTTGCGTTTGAAGACAAAAGCCACGACGCCCAATCCGAACAGGATTGCGCTGAGAGCCAGGTAGTAGTTCGTCGGCACCATGCTCATTTCTCCCGCTGGGCCAGCACCAGCGCGCCCAGAATCGCCACGAGAATCAGGAACGACGTCAGCTCGAAGGGATAGACAAACTCGCGAAAGAGCAGATTGGCCAGCGCCCGCGTCGAAGCCGCGCCCTGCGCAGCCGCGCCTGTGGCCGTCACCGGCGTGGACCGGGCCACGGCCGCGGCGAGAAAGCCGGCCAGGGCCACGGCCAGGGGAATGCCCGCCGTGCCCGCGAGGCGCGACACGTTGGTGCGCTCTTCCTCCCCGGCGTTCAGCAGCATGATCACGAAGACGAAGAGCACCATGATCGCGCCGGCATACACGATGATCTGCACCGCGGCCACGAACTCCGCGCCGAGCAGCAGGTACAGCCCGGCCAGCGCCACCATCACCACGATCAGCGCCAGCGCGCTGCGGATCGGGTGGCTCGCCACGATCAGGCTCACGGCCCCGCCCACGGCCAGCGCGGCCAGCACGAAGAAGAGCATCAAGTGCGGTGTCATTGCCCGCCCCACTTCAGAATGGCCAGGCTGGTGAGCACCACGTTGGCGATGGACACCGGCAGCAGCAGCTTCCAGCCGAAACTCATGAGCTGGTCGTAGCGCAAACGCGGCAGCGTGGCCCGCGCCCACACGTAAATGAACAGGAACACGAAAACCTTGGTGAGAAACCAGAACGGCCCCTGAATGTACGAGGTCACCGGCGGCACCAGCGCGAACAGCGCGCCCAGTCCGCAGAGCGCCGCGCCCACCCCGGGCAGCACGAGCTTCCCGAAAAGCGTCTCGTAGTGCACGCCGTCCCAGATCACGAACAGTCCGAAGCCCGCCAGCAGCACGCTGGGCAGAAAATACGTCCAGGCCCAGGCCGGCGTGGTGGGGAAGGGCGAGATCCAGCCGCCGAAGAACATGATGGTGGCCAGGCAGGAGACCGCGATCATGTTCGCGTATTCGCCCATGAAAAACATCGCGAACTTGAAGCTGGCGTATTCCGTATGGAAGCCGGCGACTAGTTCGGATTCCGCTTCGGCCAGGTCGAACGGGGCGCGGTTGGTCTCCGCGACGGCGGCGACGAAGTAGCACAGGAAGCCGAGAATCTGCGGGGCCGGCCCGGCCAGGATGTTCCAGCGCGGCAGAATTCCCCACAGCATGCGGCCCTCCTGCGCGGTAATGATGTCGCGCAGGCTGAAGCTGCCGGCCAGCAGCAGCACGCCCACCACGGACAGCGTCAGCGCCAGCTCGTAGCTGATCATCTGCGCCGAGCTGCGCAGCCCGCCAAGCAGCGAATACTTGCTGTTCGAGGCCCAGCCACCCAGCGCGATGCCGTACACCCCCAGCGCGCTGATGGCGAACAGCACCAGCAGCCCGATGTTGAGGTCCGCGATGCCCAGGTGCGTCTCGTAGCCGAAGATGCGGATGGGCTCCGGCCCGAAGGGAATGACCGCCAGCGTGGTCAGCCCCAGGGCCAGCGAGAGCGCGGGCGCCAGGAAATAGACCAGCCGGTCCACGCCCGCGGGCGTGGGGTCTTCCTTGAAAAGAAATTTCAGGCCGTCGGCCGCGGGCTGCAGCAGGCCGTGCGGCCCGACGCGGTACGGTCCCCAGCGCGACTGCATGTGCGCGATCATCTTGCGCTCGAACCACGTGAGGTAGGCGAGCACGGTCAGGACGATGAACAGCAGCAGGCCGCACTTGACGGCGGTGGTGATCAGGAATGCGTGTTGCAGAAAGAGTTCTTTCACGGCTTGGCTTCGCTCTCCGGGAGTGACTCCAGCAAAGTGCAATAGCGCCCCAGCGTGCCGCTGCTGAACAGCGTGTCCTGCGCCGAGAAGATCAAGCCCGCGGGCACGTCGTACGGCGCGTGGCCGTTGCGCGGCACGGCGATGCGCGCCGCTTCGGCGCCGCCGGTCACCAGACCCGCTTGCGCCACGTCGTAGCCCTTGACCGCCTTGCCAATCTCCTCGAACACCGCTTCCGCCGTGCGGTAATGGAAGGCTTTGCCCGCTCCCAGCTTTTCCATCTGGTGGGACAGAATGCGCAGCAAATCGAAATCGCTGCGCGGGCCCATCACTTCCGCGGCCTTGTGCAGCAGCTGGATCTCGCCGGCGGTGTTCGTCACCGAGCCGTCCTTCTCGTACGCGGAGGCCGCGGGGAAGATGATGTCCGCCTGCTGCGCGGTTTCCGTCAGAAACAGTTCGTGCACGATGAGCAGCTCGAGATTCCCGCGGCTGCCGTCGCGCTTGCCGAAGTGCTTCAGCGGGTTGGCGCCCACCACGTACAGGGCCTTGAGCTTGCCGGCTTGCGCGGCCTCCACCATCTTCGGCGCGCTCAGCCCGGCCTTGGCCGGAAGTCCGCTGCCCCACAGCTTCTCGAAGACCTTGCGCGCATGGCCATCGTCCACGTGGGCGTAGCCCGGCAGGCGGTCGGGGAGCACGCCGAGGTCCGCGGCGCCGCGCGAATTCGCGTAATCGCCGAGGGCCATGTAGCGCACGCGCCCGGAAAGTCTTGAGCCGAAGGCCACCAGCTCGCCGATCGCCGCGCCGCTGAGTTCCGCCCCAAAGACGATGGCCAGCTCCGTCTCGGTTTCCAGTTGCGCCTTCAGCGCGGTGAGCTCGCTCACCAGCTCCGCAGTTAGCGTTTCCTTGCCCTGCGCCAGCCAGCGCACCGCCGCGGCTTCCTGCCCCGCGCCCAGCCGCACGTACTGCTTGGCCTGGCGGCGCAGCTTGATCTCCCCGCCGTTCAGGATGTACAGCCGCGCGCCATTGTGCCGGATGGCCGAGCGTATCTGCCAGGCCACCAGCGGATTCTGCTGCGTGGGATCGTTCCCGATGAGCAGGACGGCCGTGGCTTGCTCCAGATCGCCCATCCCCAGCTGCTTTTCCGCGGCGTTTTCGCCGAGCGCCGCGTGCAACCCGGCGTAATCGGCGGTGCGGTGGTGGTCAATGTTGTTGGTGCCGAAGTTCGCGCGCGCCAGGCGCTGCAGCAGGTAGTTCTCTTCGTTCGAGGTGCGGTTCGAGCCGATCACTCCGATGGCGTCGCCGCCGGATGCGTCCAGCACCTGTTTTAGCCGCGTGGCCGCCGCCTCCGCGGCCTCTTCCCAGGAAACCGGGTAGAGCTTGCCGTCCTTGCGCAGCAGCGGCTGGCGGATGCGCTCGGGGTGCTTGGTGAAGTCGAAGCCGAAGCGGCCCTTCACGCACAGAAATTCCTTGTTGATGCCCGAGAGGTCGCGGTTGTTGGCGCGCAGGATCTCGTGGTTGCGCACGCTGAGCGTGGTCTTGCAGCCGTTCGAGCAGTGCGTGCACACCGTCGAGACGTACTGCATCTCCCACGGCCGCGTCTTGTAGCGGTACGTGCCGCTGGTCAGCGCGCCCACCGGGCAGATGTCGATGCACATGCCGCACTCTTCGCATTCCAGATGGTCGCCCTGGTTCGGAATGATGACGCTGTTCACCCCGCGCATGCCCACGCCCAGCGCCTTCACGCCCATGCCTTCGTCGCACACCCGCACGCAGCGGAAGCACAGGATGCAGCGCGGCGCGTCGTAATACACCACTTCCGACCACTTTTCCTCGGGCCGGTGCACCTTCTCCTCGATGAACCGGCTGCTGTCCGCGCCGTAGCGGAAAACCATGTCCTGCAGCTCGCACTCCCCGCCCTTGTCGCATACCGGGCAGTCCAGCGGGTGGTTGGTCAGCAGGAATTCCAGCATGGCCTTGCGCGCCTGGCGCACTTGCTCGCTGTCCGTGCGCACCACCATGCCTTCGGCCGCCACCAGCGTGCACGCCGTCATCAGCTTGGGCGCCTTCTCCACTTCCACCAGGCACATGCGGCAGGCCGCCTGCAGCGACAGCCCGGGGTAGTAGCAGAACGACGGAACCTCCGTGCCCATGCGCCGCGCCGCTTCGATCACCAGCGTCCCCGGCGCGACCTGTATCTCCCGGTCGTTGATCTTCAGCGTCACTAGCTTCTGGTCGGCCATGGTCCCTACCGCGCCCCAACGATGGATTCGGCCTGCTTGTAGGCGCAGCGGCCGTTCAGGTGTTCCTCGAATTCGTGCCGCCACTTGGTGATGATGCTGATCGTGGGCATGGCCGCCGCGTCGCCGAGCGGGCAGAACGTCTTGCCCAGCATGTTCTTGGCCAGCTCCCCGACCATGTCAATGTCCTGGGGGCGCCCCGCGCCGGCGTGGAAGCGCTCCAGCATCTTGCGCAGCCAGCTCGTGCCTTCGCGGCAGGGAATGCACCAGCCGCACGATTCGTGCGCGTAGAAGTGCATGATGCGCCGCGCCAGGTCCACCATGCACGTGGTTTCGTCCGCCACCACCATGCCCCCGGAGCCCAGCATCGAGCCGGCCTTGGCCAGCGAATCGTAGTCCATGGGAATGTCGATCTCGTCGGGCTTCAGCGCCGGGCAGGAGCTGCCCCCGGGGATGACCGCCTTCAGTTTCCTGCCGCCGGGAATGCCCCCGGCCACTTCCTCGATGAAGCGCTTCATGTTGAAGCTCAGCGGCACTTCGTAGATGCCCGGCTTGTTCACGTGCCCCGAGACGCACACCAGGCGCGTGCCCCCGTTTTTCGGCGTGCCCCGGTTGGCGTACGCTTCGCCGCCCTCGCGCAGTATGGCCGGGACGCTGCTCAGCGTTTCCACGTTGTTGATGATCGTGGGGCAGCCGTACAGCCCGACGATCGCCGGGAAGGGCGGCTTGATGCGCGGATAGCCGCGCTTGCCTTCCAGCGATTCCATCAAGGCGGACTCTTCGCCGCACTCGTAAGCCCCCGCTCCGGTGTGGATCAGCAGTTCGAAGTCGAAGCCCGAACCCAGAATGTTCTTGCCCAGATAGCCGCGCGCATAGGCTTCCGCGATGGCCGCGTCCACGATGTCCAGCACGTAGCGGTATTCCCCTCGGATATAGATGAAGCCGCGGTGCGCGCCGATGGCCCGGCCCGCGATGACCATGCCCTCGATCAGCTGGTGCGGGTCCATCTCCATCAGCGGGCGGTCCTTGCAGGTGCCCGGCTCGCTCTCGTCGGCGTTGCAGATCACGTATTTGGCCTTCGGCGAATCCTTGGGCACGAAACTCCACTTCATCCCCGTCGCGAAACCCGCGCCGCCCCGCCCGCGCAGATTCGACTTCTTCACTTCCTCGATGATGCTCTCCGGCGTCATCTGCTTCAGCGCCTTCTCCAGCGCCTGGTAGCCCTCGTGCTGCAGGTAGACGTCGATGCTCCGCGAATTGGGGATGCCCCAGCGCTTGCTGATCAGCGGGGTTTCCAGCGGATGCCGCGGGTGCAGCGCGCCGCTGATCACCGGCGCCGGCGCGGGCTTGCGCCCGGCGTCCAGGTCCTCGATGATGCGGTCGAATTTGTTGGGCGTCAGCTCTTCGTAATAATCGTAGTTTACCTGCATGGCCGGCGCGCCGGTGCAGGCCCCCAGGCACTCCACCTCTTCCAGCGAGAAGACGCCGTCCTTGGTGGTTTCCTTGTGCCCGATCTCCAGCCGCCGCTTGGCGCGGTCGAGAATCTCGTTGCCGCCGCGCAGCATGCAGGCGACGTTGGTGCACACCTGCACGTGGTGCTTGCCCGCGGGCTTGCGCCGCAGCATCGAGTAGTACGCCAGGGTCTCTTCCACCTGCACGGTGTTCAGCCCCAGCCGCCCGGCGATCTCCGCGACCATATCGTCGGTGACGTAGCCGTACTCGTCCTGCGCGTAGATCAGCATGGGGATCAGCGCCGAGCGCTTCACCGGATAGCGGTTCTCGAGCGTTTCGAACTTCTTCGCGAGCTGGGGCGAAAGTTGCATGATGTTTTTACGGTCCAGTTCTTCAGCGGCCTTTTCGGCCGAATCTCTTTTGCGGCCTTGCCGGCCGGCTTCCCGCGCGATCTACCGGTCGACTTCGCCCAGCACGATATCGATCGTGCCGATGCATGCCACCACGTCCGCGATCAGCCGCCCTTCCGCCAGTTTCGGCAGGGCCTGCAGGTTCACGAACGACGGCGTGCGGAAATGCACGCGCAGCGGCTTGGGCGAGCCGTCGCTGGCCACGAAGACGCCCAGTTCGCCGCGCGGCGATTCGATGGTCACGTAGGCCTCGCCCGGCGCCGGCGAAAAGCCCTCGGTGAAAATCTTGAAGTGGTAGATGAGCGCTTCCATCTCCGTCTTCATCTTCTCGCGCTGCGGCGGCACGATGCCCGGCGCCTCCGCCTTGATGGGGCCTTCGGCCGGAATCTTGGCCATCGCCTGGCGGATGATCTTGACGCTCTCGCGCATCTCCGCCACGCGGATCATGTACCGCGCGTAGCAGTCGGCCTCCGTGCGCACCGGCACGGCGAAGTCGAATTCCTCGTAGCTCGAGTACGGAAAGAGCTTGCGGTTGTCGTAGGCGAGGCCCGCGGCGCGCAGCGTCGGCCCGGTCATGCTCAGCGCCACCGCGTCTTCCGCGCTGATGCACCCGATGCCCTGCGTGCGCGAAAGCCAGATGCGGTTGCGCGTCAGCAGGTCTTCGTATTCGTCGATGCGCCCGGGCATCATGTTCACGAAGCGCTCCACCGCTTTCAGCCAGCCCGTGGGCGGCTCCAGGGCCAGGCCCCCGATGCGGAAGTAGCTGGTCATCATCCGCTGGCCCGCCACCATCTCGAAAATCTTGAGGATCTCTTCGCGCTCTCGGAAGCAGTACAGGAAGACGGACATGGCCCCGAGGTCAATGGCGTGCGTCCCCAGCCACACCAGGTGCGAGGCGATGCGCGTCATCTCCGTCAGCAGCACCCGGATGTACTGCGCGCGCTTGGGCACCTGCAGGTCCAGCAGCTTTTCCACCGCCAGGCAGTAGCCCAGATTGTTGGAGAGCGGCGCCAGATAATCGATGCGATCGGTCAGCGTGATCGCCTGGGAGTAGGTTTTGGCCTCGCAGGTCTTTTCGATGCCGGTGTGCAGGTAGCCCAGGTCCGGCACGGCCTTGACCACGGTTTCCCCGTCCAGCTCCAGCAGCACGCGCAGCACCCCGTGCGTGGACGGGTGCTGCGGCCCCATGTTCAGGACCATGGTCTGTGCGGCGCCGGTGGCGGTCTGTACCGTTGTCATCCTCGGGGTCCTTTTCCCATCCCTCTCAGCGGAATCCTTCCACCGGAAAATCCTTGCGCAGCGGGTGGCCTTCCCAGTCGTCGGGAAGCAGGATGCGCCGCAGGTCGGGGTGCCCGTTAAAGCGCACGCCGAACAAGTCGAAAATTTCGCGCTCCATCCAGTTGGCGCCGGGCCATACGCCGGTCACGGAATCGGCCGCGGGATTGTCGCCGGGGACGCGCACGCGCAGGCGGATCTTGGCGCCCCGGGGAATGGAGGTCAAATGATAGTTGAGTTCGAAGCGCGGCTCGACGGGGAAGCGGTCCACGCAGGTTATGTCGGAAAGCAGGTTGAACTGCAGCTCGCTGTCTTCGCGCAGGCGCTCGGCGGCGCCGCGGAGCAGCTCGCGGGGAACGACGATGGTGGTTTCGCCGTGGGCTTCGCCGGCCGACTCGACCGCCCGGGGGTTCCAGCCGCGCAGCCGCTCGGCCACAACATTAGCGTTTGCTTCCGCATTCTCCATCGCGTATTTGTTCCCGGGGAGCCGGCTAGCGGTTCCAGTCGAGAGCGCCCTTTTTCCAGAGATAGAGGTAACCGACCAGCAGGATGGCGATATACAGCGCCATCTCCGCGAAGCCGAACCACTTCAATTCGCGAAAAATGTATGCCCAAGGGTACAGAAAAATGGCTTCCACGTCGAACAGGATAAAGACCATCGCGACCAGATAAAATTTGACCGAGAACGGCTCGCGCGCGTCGCCTGTCGGCTCCATTCCGCACTCGTAGGGGAGTTGCTTGGCGCGGCTGGGCCGCCGCCAGCCCACCAGCACGGACAAGCTGACCAGGACGCCGGCGAGCAGAAACGCCAGGGTAAGAAACAGTAGGAGTGGCGCGTACGCTTGCAGGTTCGGAGCGTTCATGGCGAAGGGGTATAATAACGTCTGACCGCCAAGTGGTCAAATGCACCTTGCGGTCAGAGGGGTTCTGGCGCTCCCTTGCGGCGCGCATCCGAAGATGCCGATCGGGCACAACAGCAACGCGGTTTTTGCCGGAACGACCTACCACGTGCAGACGGAAGCGCGGGGCGTCGAGCATCCCATCATTGATACCACGGTCTATTTCAAGGGCCGCGTCATGCACCGCCGCACGAACAGCTACGAGGACCTGCTGCCGCTCACCCCGGAGCATGAGGCCATCCTGCAGCAGCGCGTGGATGCGCAGCATCTGGCGATACTGGAAGAGATCCGTTGCGGCGCGCTGCAACTCGGAACGGGGACGCCGGCGGCGCCCAAGCCCGCGCCGTCCGCGGCTCCCGTGCCGCAGGAACTGCACCTCGAAGTGCTCAATCCGCGCAACTGGCTGGCCGGCGGGCGCGCGCATCTGCAGGTGCAAGTGAGCCTGCGGCCGTCGCAAGCGGCGGTGGCCGGCGCGCGCGTCGTGGCGCAGATTGAAGGCGCGCTGACGCCGCTGGAATTTGCGGCCGAGACCGGGCCCGGCGGAAGCGCCACGCTGGAATTTCCCATGCCGCGCCTCGGCGGAGGGGAAGCCGCGCTGGCGCTGCACGCCACGCACGGCGCCGGCCGCGCGCACGTGCGCTTCCAGTTGCGCGCCAAATCCAAGCCGCCCGCGGCGCAATAAGGCCTGAAAAAATGTCCACGGCTCTTTCCATCACGGTGAACGGCGAAGAGCGCCAGGCGCAGCCCGGCGCCACGGTCGCGGACCTGCTGCGCGAACTGAGCCTGCCAGCCGGGCGCGTGGCCATCGAGCGCAACCGCGAAATTCTTCCGCGCGCGCAGTGGACGGCGACGCGCGTGGCCCCCGGCGACCGCTACGAAATCGTGCAGTTCGTCGGCGGCGGGTAAGCGCGAGAAAAAGCGGCGGACGCTACGGGGGCTCAGAGGCCTTCGAGCAGGTGGCCCATCTTGGCTTTTTTTGTTTTCAGGTAGGCGCGGGAAACGTTGCAGACGCGGGGCTGGCAGGGGACGCGCTCGACGACGCGGATGCCGGCTTCCTCGAGCTGCTTCACTTTTTCCGGATTGTTGGAGAGCAGGCGGATCTTGCGCGCGCCGAGTTTTTTCAGGATTTCCGCGGAGAAGCGGTACTCGCGGACGTCGGCGGCGAAGCCCAGCGATTCGTTGGCTTCGACGGTGTCCATGCCCAGGTCCTGCAGTTCGTAGGCGCGCAGCTTGTTCAGCAGGCCGATGCCGCGGCCTTCCTGGGGAAGATAGAGGAGCACGCCGCAGCGCGCTTTGCCGATTTTTTCCAGGGACAGCTCGAGCTGCGCGCGGCAATCGCAGCGCACCGAGGCCAGGACGTCTCCGGTGAGGCACTGGGAGTGCACGCGCACCAGGGGCGGCGCGCCTCCCTGCAGCGAGCCGTGCACCAGGGCCACCGCTTCTTCCAGCGGGCCGCGTCCCGCGAAGCCGTAGATGGTGAAGCGGCCGTAGCGCGTGGGCAGAGCCGCGCGGGCCACCAGGCGCGGCGGGGCGGCTCTGCGCGCCGCGGCTTTCTTCGGTTTCGATTTTGCGCCCATAAGAAACAACCAGTATAGCAGGGTCGCGGACACCGCCAAAAAGCCGGCGCCGTTGCGCCGCAGGAGACCGGCGCTTTACATCGTTGCGCGGATTGGCTAGCGTTGACGGGAGCCCGCGCCGCGGCAAACCATGGATACGCTGTCCTCGATCAAAGAGCTGCTCTTTACCCTCCTGCTCAAGGTGGGCGTGGCGTCGTCGATCGCCGCGCTGCTGGCGCGCTGGACGATGTTCCGCAAAGTGCTGTTCACCGAAGAGCGCGATTCGGACCAGAAGCTCAAGCTGATGTTCTTCATGACCCCGCCGCTGCTCATCGGAGTGGTGCTGCGGCTGTTCGGCCTGCCCTACCGCTTCGCTGATCTCACGCTGGAAGGCGCCTTTCTGCTGGGCTTGCTCGGGGGGCGGGTGGTGGGGCCGATCGGGGGCGCGATTGTGGCCATTCCGGCGCTGGGGGCGCATGAATGGCTGGCCATGCCCATGGCCTCGGCCGCCGGACTGCTCGGCGGGCTGATCCGCCAGGCCATCCCCAACAAGGAAGACATCTGGAATTTCGGGCCGTTCACGTTTCTGAACATTCCGCGGGCCACGGTGCGGCTGATGCGCCAGGCGGCGATCTCCTGGGAGCTGCTGCCGCTGTTCACCTGCGTGGGGCTGGAGATCGGGCGCGTGGCGCTGGTGCGCGCCACCAAGCCCACGTGGCTCTTCGCCATCGACTCGCACCGCGAGTGGGGCATGGGGCTGGACGTGCTGGCCACGCTGATGGCCGTGGCCGTGCCGCTGAAGATCTGGAACAATACGCGCATCGAGATGAACCTGGAGCGGCACCAGCAACTGCTGCTCAAGGCGCGCATGGACGCGCTGGCCAGCCAGATCAATCCGCATTTTCTCTTCAACACGCTGAACACGGTGTCCGCGCTGATCCGCTTCGATCCGGACATGGCGCGGGTGGTGGTGCTGAAGCTGAGCAACATTTTGCGGCGGCTGCTGCGCAAGCACGACACGTTCGTGCCGCTGCGCGAGGAGCTGCAGTTCATCGACGATTATTTGGATATCGAGGTGGCGCGCTTCGGGCGCGACAAGCTGGAGATCGTCAAGCAGATCAGCGACGAGACGCTGGAGTCCTTCGTGCCCAGCATGCTGCTGCAGCCCATCGTGGAAAACTGCCTGAAGCACGGGCTGGCGCCGAAAATCGAGGGGGGCAAGATCCAGTTGCGCACCACCACGCGCGAGGGGCGGCTGCACATCGAAATCGAGGACAACGGCGTGGGCATCCCGGAGGAGCGGAAGTCTGGGGTGTACGTCGAGGGCATCGGGCTGAGCAACGTGCGCGAGCGCCTGGAGGTGCTCTACGGCGCCGATTTCCATCTGGAGATCCGGAGCCGCCCCGGCGAAGGCACGCTGATCCGCATTAACATCCCCGAAGTGGTCTCCACGATGCAGACCGTCGGAGCGTAGACGGAACGCCGCGAGTTTCCCTGAAAAGAAAAGAGTTGCGGCCGCGAGCCTTTTTCCAGGAAAAAAATTCCGGTTGGAGGGAGCAGGGCTACCCCCACCCCCGGTGTTTTTCGTAAGAGCGGAAAATACAGGGGTTACAAGGCAGGGGTGTGTAAGAGCGGAAAATACAGGACTTAAAGGTGCGTGTTTGCATGTAGATGCGCAGGAGTGCGTAAGAGTGTGAAAGGAAAGGAGGTAAAGAGATAGAGAAGTAAAGAGGTAATGAGGGAAGACGGAACGAAGCGGAGCAAGGGGTGGTGTGGCGAGGAGTATTCGAACGGTGAGTGGCGATAACACGAAAAAGAATAGCAGATATATACCTACGGTTCAAGAGATAACTTATGGGTATTCGAATGAACTGTGGAAAAGTGTTCGAATGCGGTGGTGGTGAATACGACCCGAGAGGCCCACGCGTAAAATCGGCGCGTGGGGCGCCCGGCACCCCAGGCCTGCCCGCTCATTAGTCCCGGGCCATGCTCCCGATCGTTGATCGCGGTCCGGTTCCATTTCTCACGAACTTCATAAAATCCGATTCCGCAAGGCGGGACGGGTGCACTTCGCCGCCGATCCCAAAGAACCGGCAGAAGCTCATGATCAGCGGGCGCCATTTCACGGGATCGATATGGAAGTGCGACCCCTCTTCAACCAGCAGCGATTCTTCGACGTGCAGTCTGACGATGTGCACCTCAAACGCGTTAGCCGACACGTTCTTCCCGAACGGGCGGATCTCGTGCACGACGCCCTCCATCTGCACGGGGCACTCCGCGATGCGCGGTGGCCGCACGTCGAGGGAGGGCTTGGAGGTCAATCCCGCTTCGCGGAGTTTATCCTGCTCGTAGCGGTATCCCCAGCTCAGCTTTTTCTCGGGCACAGGATTTTGGCCGGTTGTGAGCGCCAGCCGGTCTACGTGGGTTACCTGCTCCTCGGAAGGCAGATTGATCACGCACTCCCGGGTGCGAACGAGGTTTTCCGACGTCTTGCTCATGGAGCCGAGTCCCAGCATGCAACTCCATCCGAGCCACCATGCGGACGACATCGGCGCGATGTTGGGGGTACCGTCTTCATTCAAGGTGGAGATCAACGCCACCGGCGTGCCGAAATAAAGAATCGTTGGTTCAATGGTCTTGTGCATGAGCCAAATATGCCGCAATCCATGGAGGCGAATCTATCCGCTTTGTGCGCTCAAATTTTGTTGGGATAAGTGGCCCGCTCTCAGTTGTAGAAAGAATGGAAGGACGGAGGGAAAAAGATAACGCGGAGACGCAGAGGAGCGCAGAGTGGAAGGGGCTCTGCGGTGAAGTGCAGAAGTGGAATGGCCGCGCGGACGTGGGCGTCAAAAAGAGAAAAATCGGAGAGCATGTGTCTCAAGGTCGTTAACACGCGGCGAAGCGGCCGGTTGGAAATCACGGCATTCCGAATATCCGGCAAAATCCGCGAATCCTTTTTCCCGAGGAAGCTATCTCATGCTCGAAGGCAGATGAACAGGGCGGCTTCAGCTGACGAGATGCCAGACGCAATGAAAACACCGGAACCGCAGGAACCGGAAGACGACCTCGTTCTCGTCGAACGGGTCCTAGCCGGCGATCCGCGTTCCTTCGAAACGATTGTTCGAAAGCACGAACGGCGGGTGTTTCGCGTCACTCTGGCAGTGCTGGGGAACGCGGAGGATGCCGAAGAAGCGATGCAGGATACGTTCGTGAAGGCGTACCGGCACATCGGCCAGTTCCGCCGGGAAGCACGGTTTACGACCTGGCTGACGAAAATCGCCGTAAACGAAGCTCTTCAGAAGCGGCAGGCGCGGAAGAACTTCGTGTCTCTCGAAGAAGCCGGCGAGACAGAGGTCAAGCGGCTTCCGCACAGAAGCCAGCAGTGGCATGAAGATCCGGAAAAACTCTACGGCAAGCAGGAGATGCGAAGGATGGTCGAAGATGCGATCCAGTCTCTCCCTGCGATTTATCGAGAGACCTTTGTCTTGAGGGATGTCGAGGGCCTGCGCGCCGAGGAGGCCGCCGAAATTCTCGGGCTGACGCTTCCCGCCATCAAATCCAGACTGCTGCGGGCCCGCCTGCTCATGCGCGAAGCTCTCGCGGCGCGCCTGGAGGAAACGCCGACTTTCTCGAAAAGGATTTTGAGGACGGCGGGCAGAATGCGCGAGATGATCGCGATGAAATTGATGAAGGCCGTGGGTCAATAAGGACGAACTATGGCGATGCTAGACTGCAAGGAAGTTCTAGACCATCTGTCGGAGTACATCGGAGGCGAAGGCTCCGACGAGTTGCGGAAGGCCATCCTGCTGCACATCGCGCGCTGCGGCCGGTGCCGGATCGTTTTCGATACCACGGGAAAGATGCTGAAGATTGTGATGGACGTGGAGCCCTTCGAAGTGCCCCTGGGGGTGAGCGCCCGGCTGTACGCCCGGCTCGAAAAAGTCTTGGCAGAAGAATAAGTCCGCCGCGATGACTTCTGCAAGGAGGTGACCCGACGTTTCTTGCTTATCCAGAACACGGATAGGCGCTGAATTGAGCTTTGCACTTCCAAATCGGACGCAACAAAATAAGAGGAGATGAATTCCATGAAAAAGATTGTGATTGGAGCGGCCGCATCCGTAATGTTGCTGGGCGCAGGCTTGACCCTGGCAAAAGACCAAACCTTCCGGGGCGAAATCATGGACAGCCAGTGCGCCAAGAATGGTTCGCACGCCATGATGATGGCGAAGGAGGGGATGGCCGGCAAGGAGAACGACCCGATGGGCAGGGCGATGTGCACCAAAAACTGCGTCAAGATGGGCGGGAAGTACGTGCTGTTTGACGCCGCCAAGAAAACCGCCTACGAGCTCGACGATCAGGAGAAGCCCGCGGACTTTGCCGGTCAGAAGGTCAAGGTCCAGGGAACTTACGACAAAGCGACAAAGACCATCCACGTGACCAGCATCCAAGCCGCATCCTGATCCTGGCGAAGAGGGCCGGCAAACGGCCGGCCCTCTTCTCTCTTCCCATGTGCAATCGAATCCTCGGAGCTCTCCGGTGAAGCGATCTCTTCTCAGGGTGATGTCCCTGTTCGCGTTCCTGCTGCTCGTGGGCGGCGTGGCGGCTTTTCAATTCAATCTGAGCGCCCTTCCCGAGCCAGGCCGAATGGAGACGCTCCTCGCGGCCAAGGGCAAGCGGTTCCTCATTCGAAGAGCCAGCCGGGGAGTAGTGCCTCCTCCGCCGACGGATAGGAACGCGAGTCTCACCGCAGGAGACAAGCTGTTCGGTACCGAGTGTTCCGAGTGCCATGGCTATTCGGGGCGGAAACCAACCGATGCGGGGAGATGGATGTACCCCAGGGCGGCCGACCTGGGATCCGCCGAAGTACAGGGGTATTCTGACCGCGAACTCTTCTGGATCGTGAAGAACGGCATCCGCTTGAGCGGGATGCCCGCTTTCGGAAGAGTGGAATCCGACAAACAGATCTGGGATTTGGTTCATTTCGTAAGGACCCTGCCGGCGAACGCCAATCCGAAGGGCGAGAGAGATTCCTCGCTCCACTCGGAATGACAATGTTCTGTTTGCCGGGGGTGGTAGCGCGGGCTGGGGGGGTGCTAGTCCGATGGATTGGGGCGCGCTTCTCGGGCGAAGTCCCTGTGCCGGCCGGCGGCTACGAGGGCCAGCCAGCGGGGATAGGCTTTCTTGAGGTCGGCGAGGATGGCGTCGTAGGGCACGTCGGGGAAGTGACCGCGCTGGCTGACGTACTCCATGTGGCGGCGGCCACCGTCGGCGAACTCGTGGAAGAGGGAATCGTGGCGGCCATCGAACTCCAGGGGGCGCACAGCGAAACGCTGGCAGAGGCTGAGGTTGAAGGCGGGGGTGGCTTTCACCCAGCGGCCGTCGAGATGCAGCTCGGTGTAGCCGTGCCAGATGAAGAGGTCGCCGCCAAGCAACTCGAGGAGCTTCTTGGAGGAAAGGTGGTTGCGCACGTCGGCATAGCCGACGCGCGCGGGGATGCCCAGGGAGCGGGCCGCGGCAGCCAGCAGGGCCGCCTTGGGAATGCAGAAACCGCGCTGGGCGCGGAGGCAATCGCTGGCGCGGAAGTAGGAGCGGGCCTCGCCTGCATAGTAGGGATCGTAGGGAATGGCGTCGCGGACCGCGTAATAGAGCTGGACGGCGCGTGCGACGTCATCGGGGGCGCCTGCCGTGGTCTCTTGCGCGAAGGCCCGCACATCGGGATCGCTGCTGTCGATAAATTCACCGGGTGCCAGGTACTGGGGGAGATTCATGGCTGCTCTATAATCCCACAGAGCAGAGCGTTCGTGGTAGCTGGGAAAGTACAAGGCGTCTCGTAAATACAAAAACCGAAGAGAGATTCCTCACTGCGCGGACTCCGTTCGGAATGACAGTGTTTGGTTGGTGGTCTTTGCGATAGGCGCGGGTCAGGGGTGGGGCGCGGGCCAGCGCGGGTCAGGGACCGAGGAGAGATTCCTCACTTCGCGGACTCCGTTCGGAATGACAGTGTTTGGTTGGTGGTCTTTGCGATAGGCGCGGGTCAGGGGCGGGGCGCGGGGGATTGCGCGAGGACCTGCTGGTAGTAATGCTCGTAGCGGGGGATGACGTCGTTGGCGCAATATTTTTTGCGGGCGTGGATGCGGGCGGTCTGGCCCATTTCGCGGCCGCGGTCGGCGCGGGAGAGGATGTCCAGGGCGTGGCGCGCGGCATCCTCGACATCGCCGGGATCGATGAGATAGCCGTCCACGCCGTGCTCGATCACTTCGGGGAGGCCGCCGACATCGCTGGCGATGACCGGGACTTCGCAGGCCATGGCTTCGAGGGCGGCCAGACCGAAGGACTCGAGCTGCGAGGGCAGGAGGAAAAGATCGGCGAGGCCGAGCTTTTCGTAGATGCGGTCGAGCTTGCCGAGGAAGAGCACGTCCTTCTGCAGACGCTTTTTGCGCACGAGGAATTCGGCGGCGCCGCGGTCGGGGCCGTCGCCGATGAGCACCAGCTTGGCGGGCATCTTCTCGCGCACCTTGGCGAAGATCTCGACCACGTCGGAGACGCGCTTCACGGGGCGGAAATTGGAGAGGTGCATGAGGATGGGCTCGCCGGCGGGGGCCCATTCGGCGCGCAGGGCGGCGTCGGTGGAGCGGTGGTAGAGGTCGCAGTTGACGAAGTTGGGGATGACCTCGATGGGGCGCTTGATGTCGAACTCCTGGAGGGTCTTCTGGCGGAGGTATTGGGAGATGGCGGTGACGCCGTCGCTCTGCTCGATGGAGAAGCGGGTGATGGGCAGGTAGCTGCGGTTGCTGCCGACCAGGGTGATGTCCGTGCCGTGCAGGGTGGTGATGAAGGGCAGGCGGCGGGGCGCGGCCATGGAGCGGGCCAGAAGGGCGCTGACGGAGTGGGGAATGGCGTAGTGCACGTGGAGGAGGTCGAGGGATTCGGCCTCGAAGACCTCGAGCATCTTGGTGGCCAGGGCCAGGGTGTAGGGAGGATGATCGAAGAGCGGGTAGGAGACGACTTCCACCTCGTGGAAATGGATGCGCGCGGAAGCCAGGTCCATGCGGATGGGCGGGGCGTAGCTGATGAAGTGAATGTCATGGCCGCGGGCGGCCAGCTCCATGCCAAGCTCGGTGGCCACGACGCCGGAGCCGCCGTAAGTGGGATAACAGGTGATGCCGATGCGCATGGTTGTTCTCAGCCGCGGAACGTCCCGAAACACTAGCACGCCACGGCCCGGCTTGCGAGCCCCGCGGCGCGGGTGCTAGAGTCGCGCGGCGGCATCTGCGGCCGCTCCGTATTTAGACGCAGGACCCGGGAGAAACGTCACATGGCTGGCGGGCAAAATCGCGCGGGGCAGCGCTGAGCGACAAGGAGCAGGACCGAGCATGGCATCCAAACTGATCGAGCGGACACGCTGGCTGGAGAAAGAGGTGCGCAAGCGCATGAAGGAGAGCAGCGCGACGCAACTGCTGGGGTTTTCGCTGGAGGCGGTGGAGAAAGGGCGGGCGGTGCTGCGCATGGACATCCGCGAGCGGCACAAGCAGATCCACGGGGTAGTGCATGGCGGGGTGCTGGCGGCGCTGGCGGACAATACCGCGGCGATCGCCGCCTACACCATGATTGCGCGGGGCCGGGAGCTGGCCACGGTGGAGATGAAGATCAATTTTCTGATGCCGGTGGCCGGCGAGCACGCCATCGCGGAGGCGCGGGTGCTGCGCGCCGGGCGGAATTTTATCGTCACGGAATGCGAGATCCGCACGCGCAAGGGCGAACTGGCCGCCAAGGCGCTGCTGACGTTCGGGGCCGCGGGGGGATATTCGCTGCGGCGGTAGAGCGGAGCACATGTCCCCCGCGGGTGTGCCGTGTTGGAGCAGCGCTACTCGTTGCCGTTCGAGGAGCTTTCTTCGCCTTCCTTGAAGACGTACTTGATGCACTGCTTGAAGATGAGCAGGTTGGGGCTGCCGGTCCTGGTCAGCTTGATGCAATCCCGGTCATACCACTCGATGACGCCGTGCAAGGCCTCGCCATCCAGCAGGACGACGGTCATGGGCAGGCGCGCCTGCATCTGCTTGACCCAGTAGAAATTCTCGGCGTGGGTCACTTCGGGCGGAGCGGGTTTCTTGGACGGAGCAGGGCCTTGCGGAGTGCGTCCCGGGCCAGGGCCCATCTCCCGCCCCTCCGGAAAACCCGGACGAAATAATCTACGGTTCACCATGGAGACTCCTCGACGAAAAACAAGAAGGTGAGATCTAACGCTGGTGCTAAGACGCACCGCAATGCAACTAGGTTACACCTGCAAATTTCTTTTGGGAAGCGGCGTGGGGTCCGCGTGGCGGTCAGCGGGGCCGGGGAGTCGCGGAGGGCCGGGCCGGGGTGGAAGCCGCGAGTTCCGTGGCCAAGGCGTCCAAACCGAGCTGGCGGTTGAGGTTACGGCGGGCGCCGGCGGCCATCTCGTCCATGCCGGCGATGGCGCGCTGGACCCAGGGGGCGTCCACGGCGCGGCTGAGGGCAAGCAACTCGCGGGCCAGGGCAGGATTGCGCAGGAGTGGTTGCTGCACGCCGGCGGTGAGTTCCAGGAGGTCGGTGAGGAGCATATAGAAGACCGCGAGCTGCTGGTCGAAGGAGTTATCGCGGCTCTTGGCCAGGGCGGTGGTCTCCGCGAAAAGCTGGGCAAAGCCCTGGCCGCGGGCGGCGCATTCCAGGATGCGCAGGGCGTCGCGGCGCAGCTTCATTTCGGCTTCCACGTCCATGGCCATGGCCAGGCCGGGGCTGCCTTCGGAAAGCTGCGCGGCGAGTTTGAGATCGGCGGGCGTGCGCGGGGGCTGTTCGCCGGGGGGCTGCTGGCGCAGCAGCTCTTCGACTTCGGAGGTTTCCAGGGGCGCAAAATGGAACTGCAGGCAGCGCGAGACGATGGTCAGCAGCAGCGCCGTCGGTGATGGGGCGAGGAGAATCAGGGTGGAAGACTCGGGCGGCTCTTCCAGGATTTTCAGGCAGACGTTGGCGACGTCCCAGCGCATGGATTCCGCGCCGTCGAGGATGAAGACGCGGCGCTTGCCCTGGGGCGCGAAATAGGCGGCGCGCTGCATGGTGCGGATCTGGCCGATGCGGAGCATGGGGCGGGCCACGGGAGTGCGCAGGCGCACGGGGTCCGGCACCAGGGCCCAGACGTCGGGATGGGTCTGCAGGATGAGGGGCATGCGCTCGACCAGGGAAGCGTCGGCGCTTTCGCCGCGCTCGGTGAGGCCCTGGGCGATGAGCGGCTCGGGCTGGGCGAGCAGGCCGATGCGGGTGCAGGGATCGCATGCGCCGCAGAAATCATCGGTCATGCGCTCGCAGTTGGCGGCCTGCGCGAACATGCGCGCCAGAGTGAATTTGCCGAGGCCGCGCGGGCCGGTAAAGAGCAGCGCGTGGGGCACGCGCCCGGCGCGCAGGGCGCCGCGCAGAGCGGCCACGATGCGCGGGTTGCCGTGAAAGTCGGAGAAGGGCATCGCTCAGCCTCGCTCCGCGCGGGCCGGGGCGGAGCCGAGGATGGGCTCGACGGCGGCGAGGACGTCGCGGGCAATTTCTTGCGGGGAGCGCATTGTGGCGCGGGCCGCATCGTAGCACTCGATGCGCACCCAGCCGGGGCGCTGGGCCAGTTCGTCGTAGACGGCCGCAGCCTCTTCCAGGTGGCGGATGCTGGCCTCCTGGAGATCGTGGCGCGCGGTGGTGTAGGCGCGCTCGGCTTTTTGGGCGATGAGGGCCTGGGCCTGGCGCGGGGGCACGCGGAGGTAGATCACGCGGGCCTCGCGGGGCAGCGCATAGATGGTGTATTCGAGATGCTCGATCCAGGCGATGAAGGCAGCGCGTCGCTCGCGCGGGGCGCGGGCCGTCTGGTGCGCCAGATTCGAGGCGATGTAGCGGTCGGCGAGAACCACGGAGCCCGCTGCCAGGGCGGCTTCGATGCGCGGCTTGGCTTCGAAGCGGTCGCCGGCATAGAGCAGCGCAGTGAAGTGCGGGTCCACGGTTTCCAGGGGGCCGAATTCGCCGTTCAGGAACTGCGCGACCATCTTGCCGAACCACGACTCGTACTGCGGAAAGCCCACGCGCACGACGGCGTGGCCGCGGGCCACGAGCGCCTTTTCCAGCAGCTCGACCTGCGTGCGCTTGCCGCTGCCGTCTATGCCCTCGACGGCGATGAGTTTGCCCGAAAGTGACATTTGCGAAGTCAGCGCCAGTCTAACCGCAGACGCGGGCGGCTGCAACGCCGCGCATGTTAGGATTCTGTCCGGGATGAGCAGTCAGGGCATTGCCGAGAATCTGCGGAAGATCCGGGAGCGCATGGCGCGCGCGGCGGGCCGCGCGGGGCGGCGTCCGGAGGAGATCACCCTCGTCGGGGTCTCCAAGACGTTTCCCGCGGAGTGCATCCGCGAGGCTTTCGAGGCGGGCGTCCGCCATTTTGCGGAAAATCGCGTCCAGGAATGGGAGGGGAAACGCGGCGCGGTCCAGGATTTGCCGGCGACGTGGCACCTCATCGGCCACCTGCAGAGCAACAAGGCCGCGCGCGCCGCGCGGCTGTTCGACTGCGTGGACTCGCTGGACGATGCCGGGCTGGCGCAGCGCCTGGACCGGGCGCGGGCCCCGATTCTATCGGGGCGGGCGGAAGTTCCGAGCGCGAAAAAACTGCGCGTGCTGCTCGAAGTGCGGCTCGCGCCGGAAGAGACCAAGAGCGGGATTGCGGAAGCGGAACTGCCGGCGCTGGCCGAAAAGGTTCTGGCCCTGCCGCAGCTCGATCTGGGGGGGCTGATGTGCATACCGCCGTTCCTCGAGGATCCCGAGCGGGTGCGGCCGTATTTCCGGCGGCTGCGCGAACTGCGCGATGTTCTGGCACAGCGGCTGGGGCGGCCGCTGGCGGTGCTGTCCATGGGGATGTCGCACGATTTTGAAGCGGCCATCGAAGAGGGGGCCACGGAAGTGCGCATCGGCACGGCGCTGTTTGGCGGGCGGCCCGCCGCACGAGAATGAATTTCTGTTTCCGGGGAGCCAATGACGAAGCTGTTCAGTCCATTGCGTATTCGCGAAGTTGAGTTGAAGAACCGCATCGCGGTTTCGCCGATGTGCCAGTATTCGGCGCAGGACGGGCACGCGCAGACCTGGCATCTGGTGCATCTCGGCAGCCGGGCGGTGGGCGGTGCGGGCCTGGTCATCGCCGAAGCCTCGGCGGTGGAAGCGCGCGGGCGGATTTCGCCGGGCGATACCGGCCTGTATGCCGACTCGCACGTGGATGCCTGGCGTCCCATCACGGAGTTCATCCGCACGGCAGGCGCCGTGGCCGGTGTGCAACTCGCGCATGCCGGGCGCAAGGCGAGCACGGCTGCGCCGTGGATCGGCGGCAAGCCGCTGGGGCCCGCGGAAGGGGGATGGGAAACGGTTTCCGCCAGCGCCTTGGCCTTTGATAGCGGCTACTCCACGCCGCACGCGCTGCCGGCGGCGGAGATTGAGGCGGTGGTCGCGGCGTTTCGCAAAGCCGCGGAACGCGCGCTGGCCGCGGGCTTCGAGTTGGCGGAGATTCACAGCGCGCACGGCTACCTGCTGCACCAGTTTCTTTCGCCGCTGAGCAACGTGCGCCAGGACGAGTACGGGGGCAGCTTCGAAAACCGGATCCGGCTGGTGCTGCGCGTGGTCCAGGCGGTGCGCGAAGTGTGGCCCGCACGGCTGCCGCTTTTTGTCCGGGTGTCGGCGACGGACTGGAAGGAAGGCGGGTGGGACCTGGAGCAGACGGTGGAACTGTGCCGGCGGCTGAAGGCGCTAGGCGTGGACCTGGTGGACGTTTCCAGCGGCGGGCTTGTCCCCGGCGTGAAAATACCGCTGGGGCCCGGCTACCAGGCTGGCTTCGCCGCAGCCGTGCGCCGCGAAGCGGGGATGCCCACCGGCGCGGTGGGCCTGATCACCGAGGCGGCGCAGGCCGAGACGATTCTGGCTTCGGAGCAGGCCGACCTCGTCCTGCTGGCGCGGGAATTTCTGCGCGATCCCTACTGGCCGCGGCGCGCGGCGCAGGCGCTGGGGGCCAAGATCAAGCCGCCGGTGCAGTACGAGCGAGGCTGGTGAAGAGCCGGGTGCATCTGCGGGCCGGCGGCCGGAGCGGGAGGGGAGCATGACGCTGCTGCCGATCGCGATCACGGTGGGCGATGGCGCGGTGGTCTTCGCAGTGCGGGTGCAACCGCGCGCGAGCAAGGACGAGATCGCCGGGGTGCTGGGCGACGCCTTGAAGGTGCGGTTGCAGGCGCCGGCGCTGGAGGACCGCGCCAACGAGGCGCTGTGCGAATTCCTGGCGCGGCTTTTGAAAACGCCGAAGTCGGCTGTTAGAATCCTGAGTGGAGCGCGCAGCCGCACGAAACGCGTGGAAATCCGCGGGGTGACGCCGCAGCAAGTGCTGGCGCTGCTGGAGCACGAGGCCTAGGAAGCTGCCCGAAGAAGTATCTCAGGGTTGTCAATTGGAGCGACAGCAACCATGACTGCCGACATATCCGCGATCCAGAGCGACCTGCGGGCCGCCAAGCTCGACGGGTGGCTGTTCTACGATTTTCGGGGGCGCGATCCCATCGCGCAGGGCATGCTGCAGTTGCCCGAGGGCATGCGCACGCGGCGCTGGTTCTACTTCGTGCCGGCCAAGGGCAGCCCGCGCAAGCTGGTGCACCGCATCGAGCAGGCCTCGCTGGCCGCGCTGCCCGGGGAGACGCTGTACTACGCGGCGCAGGAGGAGC
>JAIQEV010000106.1 GCA_020073585.1 Terriglobia bacterium | reverse complement strand
CTGCAGGTAAGAAAAATCGGAATCGTTGACCGGGGCGCCAAGAGCGACGAGTTCGCTGACCCGGGAATCGGCGCAGCCCACGCGCAAACCCACCCAGCCGCCAAAACTAAAACCAGCCAGAAGCAGCGGCAAGCCAGGATATTTTCCGGCGAGGAAATCGAGAGCGGCGCGCACGTCGTCCTGCTCCCCGCGGCCTTTGTCATGGGTACCGGCGCTGAGGCCGGCGCCGCGAAAATTGAAGCGCAGCACGGGCAGGCCGAGACGATCGAGGGTTTTCGCGGCCTGGTAGACGACTTTATTGTGCAGGGTGCCGCCGAAGAGCGGATGGGGATGGCAGACGAGCGCGGCCAGCGGGGGCGTAGCGCCGGTGGGCGGGGCCCACAGGATGGCTTCGAGGCGTCCTGCGGGGCCTTCGAGAAACAGAGAGTGCACTTCATGGCGATGGGTCATGGAGTGGCGGCCTAAACTATCAGTTTAGCGCAGGGACGACGGAAGGTCGAAGGAGCCGATGCGGCGGACGGAGACGGTCACGGCGCCCGTGGCGTTCTCCGGCTGGACGCGGATGACGCGGAACTCCTGGGCCGGCGCGGGGGCGGCGGGAGAGGTATCGAAGGAGAGGAAGAGGCGCGCGCCGGGCTGGTAGTCGCGGGTGCTGCGAAAGCGCAGGCCCGCGGCGGAAACGTCGAGGGTCATGGCCTCTTCGAACCAGGGGAGATAGTCGGGGCGGACGCGCAGGGGAAGGGCCAGCGGGCGGCGCGGATGGGCGCGGCGTTCCTGGGCGCGGGGGTGGCCGTTGCGCGAGGCGGCGATGTCCAGGTGCACGGCGATAGCTGTGAGGCCCTGCGGGCGGGGCTCGCAGCGCGCGACGCGCGCGGGCATTTCCGGCTGGCCGTCGGGCAGCGCGCGATCGTAAGGAAAAGTGACCCAAAGGTGCGTGTCCGGGGAGAGCGCGGAAGAAAGGGTGAACCGCAGGCCGCCGCGGGAAGCATCTTCGGTGACGCGGAATTCCGTCCGCTGCCCGAAGGGGGTGATCCAGCGGATGCGTGCGGGCAGTTGCAGGCGCACCCGGCGATGCTGGCGGCGTTCCATAGGCACGAAGCCTCTTTCCGGCCGTGTACGGGGGTAATTAAAATGTTACTCCCGGGAGGCGAACCCCGCAAGAAAAGAGGTAAAAAGTACTATAACCGAGTTCGGCGTTGCAGTATGCGCGGGCCGGTGCTAGCGTTTGCAAAGAATCCTGGAAGCCGAGGGCATCATGACAAAAGACTCTGAGCGCCGCGAAGCACGGCGATTCACGATGGCTTTGCCGATGCGAATTCTCCCGCAGGAAGCGGTGGATTGCGAGTTCCAGGGGCAGACGCGGGACGTCAGTTACCGCGGTCTGTACTTTCTTGCGGATACCCAGAAATTTGCAGTGGGCAGTGAGATCGAGTTCATCATCACCCTGCCGCAACAGGTGCGGCAGAGCGGGAACGTGCACATCCGCTGCCGCGGGCAGATTGTGCGGGTGGAAGATGTGAGCAACCGCAAGGGCGTAGCCGCGAAGATCGACCGCTACGAATTTCTTCCGGTCACCTGAGCATCCCTGCCCGCCGGAACCCGCCGAAACATGAGCCGCGCGCGGCGCCAAGCGTCCCGCGCCGATCTCCGGCAGCGCCGCGGTTCCATCCCGCATCCAATCAGCGGTACACTAATGCGCGGTTCTCACAGAGGCGCAGGACGCGGACGGCTATGCGACGCCACACACTGCTGATCGACGCGGACGACACACTCTGGGAGAACAACGTTTTCTTCGAGAAGCTGATCGAAGACTTCATCAGCTTCGTCGAGCCCTGCGGATATCCGCGCGCGTTCATCCGCCACGTGCTGAACGAGACGGAACGCAAGAACATCCGGCAGCACGGCTACGGGGTGCGCAGCTTCGGCCGCTCCCTGGAAGAAACCTACCTGCAGCTCGCCGGAGAGAAGGTGCAGCACGAAACGCTGGCGCGGATTCACGGGCGCGTGGTGGACCTGGAGCGCACGCCGCCGCAAATCATGGATGGCGTCCCGGACACGCTGGCCTACCTGGTGCAGAAGCACCGGCTGATTCTGTTCACCAAGGGCGAGCCGGCGGAGCAGGCGGCGAAGGTGCAGCGCTCCGGGCTGCAAGGCTTTTTCGAAGCCATCGAGATCGTGCCGGAGAAGGACCAGGCGACCTACCACGGCCTGGTGCACAAACACAAAATCGTGAAAACGCAGGGCTGGATGATCGGCAACAGCCCGCGCAGCGACATCAATCCGGCGGTGCGCGTGGGGTTGAACGCCGTCTACATCCCGCACGCCAACACCTGGGAACTGGAACACGAGCCGGTGGTCAGCGGGAGCGGCAAGCTGATGATCCTGCCGGCGTTCCGCGAATTGCGCACGCACTTCTGAAGCGCTTTCCTTTTCCAATTTGGATGTTGTGCCGGGGCGGTTGCACCCGGCATAGTCACCCTTTCCCCAAAGAGCGCGAACGAGAGGAGGGTTTTAGCCATGACGACGGCAAGCGCGCCGCAAGCGGCGGACTGGCAGCAGGAGTGGTTCGAATTCGAGGATGCGACGTTTCTGAACACGGCGGCGCAGGGGGCGATGCCGAAAGTTTCCGTGCGCGCCACGCTGGCCGCGCTGGAATGGAAGAAATTCCCGCAGCGCATTCCGGATGCGGCGTACGCCGAAGTGCCGAACCGCGTCCGCGCCTCCCTCGCGCAATTGATCGGCGCGAAACCCGAGGAAATCGCCCTGACAACCGGCGCCAGCGGCGGAATGGCCGCGGTGGCTTACGGACTCTCCTGGAAGCCGGGCGACGAAATTGTCACCGGGAAGGGCGAGTTCCCCGCCCAGTTCACCGCCTGGAAACCGCTGGAGGAACGCGAGGGCGTGCGGCTGCGGGTAGTCGCGCCCCGGGAGCGGTTCCTCACGGCGGATGATTTCATTGCCGCGCTGACGGCCAAGACCAAACTCGTTTCGGTGAGCCTGGTGCGCTTCGACGACGGCTCGCTGTTGGACGCAGCGCGCCTCGCGGCGGCGTGCCATGCGCAGGGAGCCTATTTGCTGCTCGATGTCAGCCAGTGCTGCGGGGCGATCCCGCTGGATGTGGCGCAACTGGGCGCCGACTTCCTCGCCGGTGCGGGCTATAAATGGCTGCTCGGTCCCTACGGCACGGGGTTTTTCTGGATCAAAAGCGCGCACATTGAAAAAATGCGTCCCGGCCCCTTCTACTGGCAGGCCCTTGCGGGGGCGGACCGCCACGCATCACTCACGTTCGACGACCCGCAGCCGGCGGCGGGGGCGCGGCGCTGGGATTCACCGGAGACGGCCAGCTATTTCAATCTGGCGGCGATGGAGGCTTCCCTGGAGCTTGTGCTGCGGGTGGGGCCGGCGACAGTCGCGGCGCACAACGCCAAGCTGATCGCGCAGCTCTTCGAGCGGCTGCCGCGCGACCGCTGCGTTGTGGCTAGCCCGCAGGAGGCGGGGCGGCGCGGGCCGTACGGCTGCTTCGCGGCGCGCACGGCGGAGAAAACCGCGGCGCTGTACGATCATCTGCGGGAGGAAAAGATCGTGGTGAGCCTGCGCGAGGGCAGCTTGCGCGTCTCGCCGCACCTCTTCAATTCGGAGCGGGACATCGACCGGCTGATCGCCGCGATCACCGCGTAAATCGCTGGGCCGCGGCGCCGCGCGAAGCGTCTCTCAATAGGGGCGGGCGACGGCGCGGAAGGGGATGCGCACGATGGCTTCGAGTTCCACGGGCGAGCCGGCGCGCTGCGCGGGATGGAACTGCCAGTGAGCGAGGGCGTCCATGGCGCTGGCGTCGAGGCGCTGGTCAATGCCGTGGACGAGCTGGATGCTGTCCACGGAGCCGTCTCGGCGGATCACCGCGTAGAGAATCACTTCCCCTTCGATGCGCTCCTGAATGAGCGAAGGGGGATATTTGGGATCGACCTTGTGCCGGGGCAGGGGGCCGGCGAGGTCGGCGGCGGACAGAGCGGGCGGGGCCTCGGGATCCTGGCGCAGCTCGGAAAAATTGAGGACCCAGCTTCCGGTCACGCTGTTCAAGTTGGGCATGTTCACGTGCAGGGTATAGATGCGCTTGGGGCCGAACACCGCTTCGGGTTTGGCGCCGGGCGGGAGCGCGGCAAAATTGGGCGGAGTGTAGCGCGGCGGCGTGTCTGTGGCGTCCGCGCGCGGCTGGGGATGGCCCGGGAGCGCGTGCACCGGCAGAACGCGCAAGGAAAGCGCCTTGCCGCCGAGGCCGGAAACGACGTTGGATTTTTCCGGATGGCCGCCGCTGATGCTCACGGCGGGCGAGTTGCCCGCGGCTGCCGTACCGGCGGAGCCGTTGTTGCCGGGCGCGAGAGCGGAGCCGCTGCCCGATGTGGCGCGCGGGGCAGCGGGCGAGCCTTCCGGAGAGACGGACACGCGCGCCGAGAGATTTCCCCGGGGTACGACGACGGCCGGCGCGGGCGCCGCCGACGTTGCGGAAAGCGCAATCAGCGTCTCGGAGTCACCCGCGGCAGCGCCGGGGAGAGCCGGGGCGAACTCCGGTGCGGGAGCGGCCTCTGCGGTTGGCCCGCGCGGGGCGGTGCGCGGGGCGCTGGCCGGATTGATCTGCAGCTTGGGCTTCTGCGGAGCGCCGGCCGAGGAGGCAATACTCAAATCGCCGAGCTGCGGCTCGAGATTGGGGAGATCGGGCGCGGGCGCGCTTGCGGCGAGCGCCGCGGTGCGCTGTTCGCGGGGGCGGAGCCTGGCGAGGGCCTGCTCGCTGATGGCGATGCGCGGGCGCGCGGGCTGAGCGGCAGGAGCGAGCTGCACGATGTTGGGCAGGTCGGGGAGAAGCTTCGGGGCCTCGGGGGGCGCGGCGGGACGGATGAGCGTCTGGCGCGGATGCGTGGGCTGGGACGAATCGGTGAAGATGCGCTGGCGCGGATGAAAGGCGCCGGCGGGCGGCGGCGTTTCCGGCGCGCGGCGCGGACTGGGCCGGGGCTTTTTCTCAGGCATCGCAGCGCGCTCCGGGAGTTCGAGGAGCGGCAGATCGTCAATGGGGCCGGACCAGACGAGCTGGGCGTTTTCGAATTCGGGCGAGTGCCGCCGGGCGGCGGGCAGGTTGGGCCACGGAAAAATAAAGAAGACCACGTGCCAGAGCGCGGCGGCCAGCACGGCGGTAAGCGGGATGCGCCGCTCGATCCAGCAATCGCGGAAGAATTCGCCGGAGAGAAACTTTCTGGGCGCGGTGGGGCCGGCTAGAAGAGCCCCGGCGCTGCTGGCAAGACTCTGGTGGAAACTGCCCCAGGGAACCTCGAACTGCGGCGGGGCCCCGGCGGGGAGCGACACGGGGGCGGCGGGCTTCTGCGCCAGCCCGAGAAGATCGAACGCGCCGTGAACCTGTTGCCAGACCATTCCTTCGTTCATTATACCTTGCACGATTAGACGCTCGCGCACGGCCAGATGCTGCCCGCGTGACGCGTCCGCGTAAATCAAAAAAAAAGATACCGGGCTAAGGGGCGGTGCTACACGGAAAGCGCCTCCGGTTGGTAGAAGCTGAGGGCGGCGTCGCCTTGCTCGAGGAGGCGCGTGCGGCGGAGCTTTCCGGAACGCTCGGGGAGCGCGAGCTTTTTGCGGTGCTCGACGATGACGCGGGCGTCCGGCGCCAGGAAATTTGCAGCCCCGAGATACGCGAGGACGCGGGCGTATTCGGCTTCCTCGGCCCAGGGGGGATCGAGAAAAACGATGTCGGCGGCCCAGGC
>JAIQEV010000009.1 GCA_020073585.1 Terriglobia bacterium | reverse complement strand
TTTGCAATTTCTTTCCCGGCGGGTATGATGGCCGCTCTTTCGAGCCGCCCGTGAGCAGAAACTCTTGACCACCCCATCCGGCGCACCCGCCTCCGCCCCGCCATCCCGCGGACGCCTGCTGCAGATTCTCGGCGTCGGTTTCGGCGTCGCCGTCGCCGTCGGCAACACCATCGCCGCCGGCATCGTCCGCACTCCCGGCGAAATCGCCCGGCACCTCCCCAGCGTGTGGCTCTTCCTCGGCGTCTGGGTCGGCGCCGCCGTCTACGCGCTCCTCAGCGCCGCCCAGCTCGCCGAACTCGGCGCGGCCATTCCCCGCAGCGGCGGCCAGTACAACTATTCCCGCCGGGCCCTCGGCGAATATGCCGGCTTCATCGTCGGCTGGAGCGACTGGCTTTCCACCTGCGGCACGTGCGCCGCCGTCGGCATCGTCATCGGCGAATACTCCGGCGACCTCCTCCCCGCCCTGCAAGGCCACGTCAAGGCCATCGCCGTCTTCGTCATCCTGCTCTTCGCCGCCCTGCAATTCCGCAGCCTCCGCGCCGGCAGCCTCATCCAGAACGTCAGCTCCCTGCTCAAATGCCTGGCTTTCTTTGTGGTCGTCGCCGCCTGCTTCTTCTTCGGCAAGGGCGCTCCGGCCGCCGGCGCTCCCGCCGCGCTGGCCATTCCCCAGGGCTGGCCGCTTTTCGCCGGACTGGTCCTCGGCCTGCAAGCCACCATCTACTCCTTCGACGGCTGGGACGGCGTCATCTATTTCGGCGACGAAGTCCGCGACCCCGCCCGCGGCGTTCCCCGCTCCATTTATGGAAGCGTACTCTCGATTTTCGCCATATACCTTTTAATTAATGCAGCCGTCGTCTGGGTTCTCCCCATGCGCGAAATCGCCGGAAATAATTTCGCGCTCGGCGCCGCCGCCCAGCGCGTCTTCGGCGCCTACGGCGATACCGTCATCCGTTCGGTCATGGTTCTCTCCCTGCTCTCCAGCCTCAACGCTCTGCACCTCATGGGCACGCGCGTCATTTACGCCATGGCCCGCGGCGGCCTCTTCTTCCGCTCCGTGGCCGCGGTCAACAAGGGCGGAACTCCCACGCTGGCCCTGCTGCTCAGCGCCGCCGTCGGCGTGCTCTTCGCGATCTTCGATTTCCAGCGGGTGATCGCCATGCTGGCTTTTTTCTTCGTGACCAACTACACGCTTTCCTTTGTCGCGCTTTTCGTTTTGCGCAAGCGCGAACCGGAGATGGCGCGGCCGTACCGGGCGTGGGGCTATCCGTGGACGACAGGCGCGGCGCTGGCGGGGTCGGCGCTGTTTCTGGCGGGGGCGATTCAGAGCGATTTGGAAAACAGCCGGTGGACGCTGGTGGCGCTGGCGGCGAGTTATCCGGTGTTTCGCACGTTGAAGTGGGCGGCGCGGCGCAGCGCCCGGGACGCGGCGTAATAACGACAATTCACAGCAAATACCGGGACGGACTAAAGTCCGTCCCCTACACCTTCCCTACACCTTTTCGGCGACGGCTTTGGCTTGCAGGAAGAGCATGACGTAATCTTTGCCGCCGGTTTTGGAATCGGTGCCGGACATGTTGAAGCCGCCGAAGGGGTGCGCGCCGACCATGGCGCCGGTGCACTTGCGGTTGAGGTACAGGTTGCCAACGTGGAAAACGTCGGCGGCCTTGGCGAGCTTCGCGGGATTCTTGGAGTAGACCGCGCCGGTGAGGCCGAACTGTGTGCCGTTGGCGATCTCCAGGGCGTGGTCGAAGTCGCGGGCCTTGATGACCGTGAGGACCGGGCCGAAGATCTCTTCCTGGGCGATGCGCGCGGTGGGAGCCACGTCGGCGATGATGGTGGGCTGCACGAAGTAGCCGTCGCCGGGAGCGCGCCCGCCGCCGGTGAGCAGCTTCCCTTCCTTCTTGCCGATCTCGATGTAGTCCAGGATGGTCTTCATCGCGCCCTTGCTGACTACCGGGCCCATGTAGTTGTTGGGGTCCTCGGCGGGGCCGGTGGTGATCTTGTTGGTGCGCGCGACAAGCTTAGCCAGGAAGGCGTCGTAAATCTTTTCCGAGACAATGGCGCGCGAGCAGGCCGAGCACTTCTGTCCGGAGTAGCCGAAGGTGGCCTGCGCGACGCCCTCGACGGCGGCGTCGAGATCCGCTTCGTCATCCACGATGGTGGCGTCCTTGCCGCCCATCTCCAGCACGGTGCGCTTGATCCAGATCTGCCCGGGCTGCTTCTTGCTGGCCAGCTCGTGAATGCGCAAGCCGACTTCCATCGAGCCGGTGAAGCCGATGTAGCGGATCTTGGGGTGCGAAACCAGCGCATCGCCCATGCTGCCGCCGGGGCCGGTGAGGAATTGCACGGCCTCCTTGGGGACGCCGGCTTCGTGCAGGATTTCCAGGAACTTGGCGGCCACCGCCGGAGAATCGCTGGCCGGTTTGAGCACGATGGTGTTGCCGGTCACCAGGCCGGCGACGACCAATCCGGCCATGATGGCGCAGGGGAAATTCCACGGGGGAATGACGGCGCCAACGCCGAGGGGAATGTATTCGAGGTAGTTCTTTTCGCCCTTCATGGGCACGAGCTTGTGGTGTCCGGCGACGCGCAGCATCTCGCGGGCGTAGAATTCGCAGAAGTCGATGGTTTCCGCGGTGTCGGCGTCGGCTTCGATCCAGGTCTTGCCCACTTCGTAGCAGACCAGGGCGTTCATCTCGAATTTGCGGCCGCGGAGGATTTCGGCGGCGCGGAAGAGGTATTGGGCGCGCTGCTCGACGGGCACATGCTTCCAGGTTTGAAAATATTTGTTGGCGGCTTCCACGGCTTGGTTGACGTGGTCCACGGTGGCCACCTGGAACGTGCCGACGACTTGCGCGGGATGCGAGGGATTGGTGGAGGTGCGCTTCTCGGAGGTGGTGACCGGCTTTCCGGCGATGTACATGGGGTACTCGCGGGTGAATTCGGCGGCGACCTTTTTCAGGGCCTCGTCCATGGCTTTGCGGTTTTCCGGTTTGGAATAGTCGATGAAAGGCTCGTTGGTGAATTCCGGGACGTTGAGTTTCGTTTCAGCGCTGGCCATGGCGAGTTTCCTCCTGAGCGAACAAACGGCTAATTGTACTGCCGGGGACGAGCCAGGGACAAGGATGGGGCCGGCGCCCTGGGGAATCGAGCGCCAAAATGGGCGGGAACCGCGGAAACCCCGGGAGCGGGCACGGCGTGCCGTGCCCCTACAAGTTGCAAAGCGGAGATGGGCGGCGGAGGTCATGAGGGCTGGCCGCTCTGCGGGTCCGGATCGAGCGCGGGCGTGCGCACGGGGCGCGGAAGATCCACCACGATGACGGGGCCGGAGGCGTTTTCGGGCGACTGAGGGTAGCGCTCCTGCTCGATGGCGGGGAGGGTGCGGAGGAGGAGCTGATTGATGTAGGCGAGGACGGCGGCGCGGCGCGAGGAGATGCGGTTCTGGGCGAGCAGGACGACGAGTTTGGAGAGGAAGTCGTTGATCTGGGCGGCGGAATGGAAGTCGTTGAGCAGGCCGGAGAAGGCGGCGGTGAGGTCGCTGTCGGCGGCATCGGAGTGCTGATCCTGGAGGCCGGCATGACGAAAGCAGAGGCCGGAATGCGGGTTCAGGATGCGCAGACGGCAGCGGCGGCCTTCGCGAGTGAAATGGCGGCAGCGGGAGTCGTTGGCGGAGCTGGATGTGGAGTGTTCTTTTCTCATTTTGATCCTCGATGACAGGGGGAGAGGGGTACCCACCCCCGTTGTGCTGAAAAGAGTGCGGAAGCGATTGATGGCAAAGGAGTTGTTGCGGGGCCGTGGGCGGAAAGAGTTTGTAAGTTATGGGAATTAAAGGAGATAAAGAGAAGTGAGGAGGTAAAGAGATCATAAGGTAAGGAGAGGAGCGAGCGAGGATTTGCGGGGCCGCAGGGGTGGAGTGGAAGCGTCACGGGGCATGATAACACGGGATTTATACTGTGTCAATATATTACTGCGTGGTACTAGTTTCGAATGGTGCGCGATAGTACGTTCGAATGGTCTGTGGAGGAAGGGACGTCGGTGACGACTCCACACCCTGATTGCGCTAGTATTTCGACAAGGAGCCGACGAATGGCCTGCATGTTCTGCAGATCGGAAGTGGACCTCACCCGCGAGCATGTTTTCCCTGCGTTCATGGGAGGCGAACTGACGGTGCCCGATGGAAGCTGCAATCGCTGTAACGGAGAGTTCGGGAAGTGGGAATCTGCAATCCGAGACAGCACAAGATTTCTCTTGAATCTCCTCCAGATTGAAAATCGAAACGGTGAAGTTCCAACTGCCCGAGTCGAGGTGGAAATTCGTGGCATGGACGTTAAAGGACTGTTCGGCAAAAGGGAGGCCGACGGAACCATTAGCCTGTCGGATGTAGTCGTGCCTGATGTGGAATCGGACGGCAAGAAACATCGACGGGGTTTCTTTGTTTCCAAAGCGAGCGCCGAAAGATTCATCGAGCGCTCTCGCGCACGGGGCGAGAAAACAACAGAATTGTCGATGCCAGAAGAGATTGTCTTCGACGCCTCGTATACACAGACGCTGCCATTTATTTTCACTCTTGAAGCTCGCAAAGTAGCCGCGAAAATTGCTCTCGCATCCATTGCTTACAAATGTGGAGTACCATTTGCACTTTCTCCTCAATTCGACGCGCTCCGTCAAGTCCGTACGGCGAAGACCGAAAAGGAAATGCCCCTGAGAGTGTTTTGCAATAAGACTTTCATTGCTGCTCACGCCCGAAACGCTCATCAACACAGCGTCATGTGCTACCTCAGCGCTGGAAAGAAAAAGGGCTGGGCACTGGTGACACTATTCGGTGGCCTCTCCTATGTCGTGGAAGTGACGGGCAATTACGAGGAACGGTCGAGTAGACTTTTCAGCATCTTCTACGATGCGGCAGCCAAGAAACCATTAAGTCCGGTCGTCCTGGCCGACGAAATGACGATTATCGGAGAGGTACTCTCAAAGAATTCGATATTTGAGGACCGAGATGCGATTGACGAACAGTGGTTTCCGATCCTTGCGGCCTATTGTGCCGACGCTGGTATCGAACTCGAACGGATACCCCCTGAGAGCTCGCCTCCCGCCGCCTCCGCGTGAAACCTTCGTGCAGGTTGGCACTAAGCATTGATTTGTGAGGGGGATCCCTTCTGAAGTCGAGTTTAGCTGGTAAAAGCAATATCAAGAAGTTTCAGTTTGGCTCAGCGATTCGGATTTTCTCGGACCAACAATCATCAGGGACGCGTGGCCTATTTTCTGAACTTCCTGCGACTATTCCGTGTACCCGCCGCGTACCCGCGTTCGGCGAATCCACTGTTTTGTCGTTTTTCGCGTTTACCGAAATCAATAACTTACGCGTCTTCAAAGTCGCTTTTAGTTCGATCCCATCGCCCCTACTATAATTCCCGTGTTCTGTGGAAGAAGAGAAAGAGGTTTAAAGCAGGAAAGGAAACGCATTCGAAAGGTGCGCGCGAATACTCTGTACGTCTAGATAAGGAAGGAACGAAGGAGAGAAAAGACCCCACCCTTGCAAAACCCGCAAGGATGGGCCACCCGAAGTCTTCCTCGGTCGTTAAGGCTGGGCCACCCGCCTTGGTCGGCTTCCACTGAGCTAGCCGTGGGCGATTCAGAAACCTTCTGACACAGCACGGCCAGTTGCGTAAGGTCCATGCGTTCCAGTTCTTCTTTCGTGGGCATAGCCTGTTCCTCCGCTGGCGCGGTCCGCGCGATTTGAAAAATGATACGGCAGGTTTGGGGCGCAGAATGGGGCGCAGCATACTATTTTGTCGAACCCAAGCGCAGTTTTCCAACCTTCGTCTTAATCGTTTTTGTCTGAAGGCATTTTCGGTTCCAGTAGTGGCGCGTGTAGGCCGCCATGGTGATAGCGACTGAAACTATCGCGCCAAAGGATGCGACCAGCGACAACCTAAAAAGCCACCGCAAGCACCAGTGTTCCGCCGCACCCAACGCTGCGAACCCGATGACCAGTCCCCAAACGTTTTGATTCAATTTGACGTCGAACTTATCTTCTACCGACATGCTGCATCCCGGCCTTCGATCTGCCAATTCCACCGCGCGCCGATTCTAGCACCTACACTGGAACTTCCTCTTCTTGCTCTTCAAGTTGCTTTGGTGTTGACAGGTATATTCCCAGGAATCGTGTACCAAACGTGAGAACCGTGCCGAGCACAACATCCCAAAACAACGGCCATGCCCTGTGCAAAAGCGTAGCAAGGAACGCAACAGGCACCACGCCAACGCCCCCTAACACCAAACCGAAAATTAGGCCGCCGTAACCCCATATCTGGACAACGACAAGGCAGGAGAAAGCGAACAATACAGCGCCAAACACGAAAGACGATAGATAGAATCCCGAGCCAGCCCAAGGCCGCGTCCTCCTAAAAATGCAAAGGGGTAGCAAGCCAAGCGCGCAAACGTCAAAAGCGATGCGACCAGCATCAATCAGCCAAGGGAGCGCCTTTTCCGAAGCCCATACCATTCCCCGCAGGAACAATGCGGTTAAGAGAAAAACCGCTACAATGATGACTACGGCCAGCCCAAAACTTCCTACCTTCTTCAGTGGGGATTCGCTTTCCACAGTGGGTGCACTATCCGCCCAAACTCATGAATCGTCAAGTGGCGCGGGCAGGTGCCGCATAGCACAATCTGAAAAACGAAAGGGCCGGAAGCCTTTCGGCCCCGGCCCGGAAACTTTGAACGCGTATCTTTCAGCATCGCTTTATTATGTAACGGGCGGGTGGCCCTCGCGGGGTTCGCAACGCTGGGGTTTTTCTCTTCGCACTTTCTTGTCAAGGAAAACCTGGGGTAGGCTAGGGGCATGAAGATTCGTCTGCGGCCGGAGCTGGAAGAAATGATCAAGCAGGACGTGCAGCGCGGGCCGTACCAAACCGTGGATGAATTCGTGGAGCACGCCGTGGCCCTGCTGCACGAGCAAGAAACCTGGCTGGCCGAACACAGAAGCGAGATTGCGGCGAAAATCGAGGAAGGCTATGCCGCCGCGCAGCGCGGGGAGTTGCTCGATTCCGACCAGGTGCGAGCCACACTGGAGAAGAGGAAACGCGCCTGGCTGGCTGAAAAGCGCCGGGCATGAGCGCCGGGCAATTCACCCCAGAAGCTGCAGAAGACCTATTCGACATTTGGAGTACCTTCGCCGAAGATTCCGCTGGGCCCGAAACATTCCTTCCCTTTTGAAATAGGCCAAGGTTAACGACCGAGAGAGGTTTCGGGTGACCGATGCTCGCGGGGTTCGTGTGGGTGGGGTGTTTCTCTTCGCTCTTTCCTGGCGATGCGAGGGATACGGCAAGGAAGTGGTGAGGCGGGCTTGAATACGGGGCTAGCCGCGCCGGGTTCGCGCTTTTCGCCGATGGGGTGGAAGGAATGCGAGGAGAGGAAAAACCAAGAGAGATTTCTCGCTTCGCTCGAAATGACGGTGGGTGGGGGGGCGCGAGATGAGGAAACCAGGAAGAAGAGAGATTTCTCACTGCGTAGGCCAACCCTTCGCAGGAGCGAAGGGGGAAGAAAGCGTTGGCCTGCTTCGTTCGAAATGACGGCGTGGGTGGCGGGGGACGAGCTGAAGATACCGGGGAGAAGAGAGATTTCTCGCTCCGCTCGAAATGACGGCCAGGGGAGGACGGCGATAAGAAAGAGAGATTCCTCGCTTCGCTCGGAATGACGGCGTGGTGGTTGGTGACGACGAGAAGAGAGATTGTTCGCCCGCCAAGAACGCGGGCGAAGGGGCAGCGGTTCCTCGCTTCGTTTGGTCCCGTAGGACCGTCCGGGATGCAAGAAACGCGAATGACGGGTGTGAAGGTGGGCGGCGACACGAAGAGAGATTTCTCGCTTCGCTCGAAATGACGGCGTGGTTTAGAGGCCGAAGCTGAGATCTTGCCAGTGGGGATTGAGGGATTCGATCAGGGCGATCTTTTTGGCGCGGCGCCAGGCTTTGATTTCCTTTTCGCGGGAGATGGCCGCGCGAATGGTGGCGTGGGGTTCGAACCAGACGAGCTTGGTGGCGTTGTACTTTTGGGTGAAGCCGGGGATGAGCTTTTCCTTGTGCTGGGTGACGCGCCTGGCGAGGTTACTGGTCACACCGAGGTAGAGGACTCCTGAATTGCTGGCCATGAGGTAGACGTGGGAGGTGCGCTCCATGGGGGCGGATTGTGGCATGGGGAGGGGTGTTCTTCAAATGCTAGGAGAGGAAAAACCAAGAGAGATTCCTCGCTCCGCTCGGAATGACGGCGTGGGGTGGGCGGTGAATGAGAACGGTTGGACTTCCCACCGGGTCGGGAGGATTCAAATTCAAAGACGGGCGAAGACCAAGAGAGATTTCTCGCTCCGTAGGAGCATTCGGAGCGCAAAAACCGCGCTTCGCTCGAAATGACGGGGTGGGGTGGGCGACGAGATTAGGAAACCGGGGAGAAGAGAGATTTCTCTCTGCGCTACGCTTCGTTCGAAATGACGGATGGGTGGAGCGGCGAGATGCCCGGCGCTCTGCGGGCAGCGATTCAGCGGAGGACTTCGCGGAGGTGGCCGGTGCGGACGTCGAAGACGAAGCCGCGGATTTTCAGGCCGCTGTGGATCCAACTGTGGGCGTCGAGCTTGGCGAGCTGTTCGCGGACGTTGGCTTCCACGTCGCGAAAGGCATAGAAATGGACGGGGGAACTGGGCGGGAGGCCCGCCTGGCGCTCGATGCGCGCGTGGAGAGATTCCTCGGAAGCCTTCATCAAGCCGCAGTCGGTGTGATTGATGACCATGACTTCCGAGGTTTCCAGCAGGTAGTGGGAAATGAGCAGGGAGCGCAGGACGTCCTCGGTCACAATGCCGCCGGCGTTGCGGATGATGTGGGCGTCCTGCGGGCCGAGGCCCAGGGCCTTGCGGGAGAGCCGGGTGTCCATGCAGGTGAGCACGGCCAGGCCGAGGCGGGGCCGCGGGGAAACGAGCCCGGGATCGTAATCGAGAGCGAATTGCGCATTTGCGGCCAAGACTTTTTCGATGGCGCCCATAGATGGATTTTTCTCCGGCGGCGGAAGTGTTCCAGGGCATTAGTTGTAAGCGGGCGGGTGGCGGAATGCCAGATGAATTTTCGGAGGGGATTGGAAATGCGGAGGACGGGTGGGCGGCGAGGTGAGGAAACCGGGGAGAAGAGAGATTTCTCCCTTCGGTCGAAATGACGGGCGGGGGCCCGACGGCTGGAGGAGGAGAAGAGCGGGCGGGGCGAGAAAAGAGAAAGATGCCGGGCTCCCGGCAGGGCCGGGATAAATTCCGCCCGGCATCTACACGGGAAAGGCCACGCAGAAAAGGCTTCTGGTTAGCCGACCAACTCCCGGGCGGCTTCGGCGAAGATTTTGGTGTGGAGGTCGACGTCGGCCTCGGTGGTGGCGGGGCACATGAGGGCCATGTTGTGGAAGGGGGTGAGGAGGACGCCGCGATTGAGGGCGTGGAGATGGAGGAAGCGCTCGAGTTCGAAGTCGCCGGCGGCGGCGGATTCGCCGCCGTTGCGCGGGGCGGGATCGCGGAAGGTGTATTCGGCGCGGCAGCCGAGCTGCTGGATGTTCCAGGGGAGGCCGGCGGCGGCGATCTCTTTGGCGACGCCGTCGTTGAAGCGCTTGGCGAGGGGGATCATGCGCGCAAAGGCCTCGGGGGTGAGAACTTTTTCGAGGGTGACGCGCATGGCGGCGAGGGAGAGGGCGTTGCCGGCGAGGGTGCCGCCGATGCCGCCGACGTCGCAATCCTCGAGGTTGATGCGCGCGGCGATGCGCCGGGCGACCTCTTCGGTGCAGCCGTAGGTGCCGCCGGGGATGCCGCTGCCGATGGGCTTGCCCATGACGAAAAGATCGGGCTCGATACGCCACAATTGGGTGCAGCCGCCGGGGCCGGCGCAGATGGTGTGGGTTTCGTCGGCGATGAGCAGGGAGCCGTAGCGGCGGATGAGGGCGCGGGCGGCTTTCCAGTAGCCGTTGTCGGGGAGGATGATGCCGACGTTGGTCATGGCGGGCTCGGCGAGAACGCAGGCGACGTCGTTGTGCTTGAGGGCGTCTTCGAGGGCGGTGAGGTCGTTGAATTCGACGACGCGGGTGGTTTCGGCGGGATTGACGGCGGGGCCGAGATTGCCGCGGCGCGGGCCGACCACGCCGTCGTGGAGGGAGACGACGGTTTCGTCCACGGTGCCGTGGTAGCAATAGTGGAAGACGAGGATTTTGGAGCGCTGGGTGATTTCGCGGGCGATGCGGATGGCGAAGCGGTTGGCGTCGGTGGCAGTAAGGGTGAACTGCCAGTAGGGCAGGCCGAAGCGGCGCTGCAGCTCTTCGCCGACCCACACGGAGTCTTCGGTGGGAAGCATGAAGGTGATGCCCTCGCGGAGGCGGCGGGCGATGGCTTCGGCGACGACCTCGGGGGAGTGGCCGGTCATGGCGCCGGTGTCGCCGAGGCAGAGGTCCACGTAGTCGCGGCCGTCCACGTCGGTGAAGTGCGCGCCCTGGGCGGTCTGGACGAAGACGGGGAAGGCGCCGGCCCACTTCTTCATCCAGTTCATGGGGACGCCGCCGAGGAGGGAGTTCTGGGCGCGCTGGTAGAGCGCGGCGGAGCGGGGATGCTCGGTGATGAAGCGCTGTTCCTCGCGCGCGTGGAGTTTCTTGAGCTTGGTGCGGTCGATCTTCGTGGTCATGTTCCCTGCCATCCTATGAGTTGATGTCCTGAGGTGCCGACAGGAGCCGGCCCCTCAGGAAGACAAGCTAAAAAAACTACCGGAGATCACGGCTGATTTCGCGGGCGGCGTTGGCGCCGCTGGCGCCGGTGAGGCCGTTGCCGGGATGCGTGCCGGAGCCGCAGAGATAGAGGCCGCGGAGGGGCGAGCGGTAGCGGGCCCAGTCGAGGACGGGGCGCATGGTGAAGAGCTGGTCGAGGGCCAGCTCGCCGTGGAAGATGTGGCCGCCGGTGAGGCCGTAGGTGGACTCGAGGTCCTGCGGGGTGATGACCTGCAGGGCTTCGACGTGGCTGGAGAGGCCGGGGGAATAGGTTTCCAGAGTTTGCAAGACGGCCTTGCCGAGAGCGTCGCGCTGGGTAGTCCAATCGCCGTGGCGCAGGCGGAAGGGAGCGAACTGCACGCAAGCGGAGAGGACGTGCTTGCCGGCGGGAGCGAGGGTGGAATCGCTGAGGGTGGGGATGGTGACGTCGAGCCAGGGATGGGCGGAAAATTCGCCGTACTTGGAGGCGTCGAAGGCGCGCTCGAGGTAATCGAGCTCGGGGCCGATGTGGATGCGGCCGGAAAGGCCCTGGCGGAAGCCGTCGGGGCCGATGACGGAGGCGAGCGCGGGAAAGGCCGGGAGGTCGCCGAGAGCGAGGTGGACTTTGGCGACGGTGCCGGAGGCGCGAAGATTTTTGATGCGCAGGACGAAGGCGGGATCGAGCTGCGCGGGGTCCACGAGCTGGAAGAAGGTGCGCTTGGGGTCCACGCCGGAGACCACGGCGTCGCAGGCGATCTCTTCGCCGGAGGCCAGGACCACTCCGGTGACCGCGCCGTCCTTGCCGCGGATGTGGGCGACTTCGGCATTGGTGCGGATTTCGGCGCCGGCTTTGCGCGCGGATTCGGCGAGGGCGCGGGTGAGCGAGCCGAGTCCGCCGCGGGAGAACGAAGCGGCGCCGGCGGGATGGGGATCGGCGGCGGCACGCAGGAGAAGCACGGCGGTGGAGCCGGCCGACCAGGGGCCGAGGGCCGCGCCGAAGATGCCGCGGGCGGCGATGGCGGAGCGCAGGAGCTCGGTCTCGAAGAATTCGGAGACGAAATCAGCGACGGCCATGGGGCCCCAGCGGAGGAGGTCGAAGATGCGCTTTTTGCCGAGGCTGCGGATGTTGCGGCCGACTTTCAGGAGATTCCAGAGATCTTCGGGGGAAGGGTGGTCGATGGCCGGGGGCGTAACGCGGGTGAGCTGGGCGAGGACCTCGGCGACTTCGGCGAGGGCGGAGGCGAACTCGGTGTACTTGGCGGCGTCCTTGGCGGAGAGGCGAGCGAGGCCGCCGGCGGTTTTGGCGTGGTCGTTGTAGAAGAGGATGGCGCGGCCGTCGGGCGCGGGAGCGAAGACGCGCGGGTCGGGATGGATCATGGCGCAATCGAATTTTTCCACCCGCATGTCGCGGGCGACGTCGGCGCGGAGAGGTCCGGCGGTGTGCGCGAGAGAGGAGACGCGGAAGCCGGGATGAAACTCCTCGGTGACGGCGGCGCCGCCGGGCTGCTCGCGGCGTTCGAGGACCAGGGGCTTGAAGCCGGCCTTGGCGAGGTAGAAGGCGGCGACGAGGGCGTTGTGCCCGCCGCCAACGAGAACGATGCGCTGTCGCGGGGCCATGGTCAGCTCGCCTTCTTCCACTCTTTGAGGATGACCTGGCTGGCAATGCGTCCGGGAGCGCCCATGATGCCGCCACCGGGGTGCGTCGCCGAGCCGCACATATAGAGGCTGTCGATGGGGGTGCGGTAGTAGGCCCAGCCGGGGGCGGGGCGGAGGAAGAAGAGCTGCTCGAGAGAGAGCTCGCCCTGGAAGATGTTGCCCTGAGTGAGGCCGAATTCGCGCTCGAGATCGAGCGGGGTGAGAACCTGGCGGCCGCGGATGATGCTTTTGATGTTGGGGGCGTGCTCGGCGATGGTGTCAATGACGGTGTCGCCGAATTTTTCGCGCTGGTCGTCCCAGGTGCCTTCGCCGGGGGCGAGCTTGTAGGGGGCGTACTGCACGAAGCAGGAGAGAACGTGCTTGCCCGCGGGGGCCACGGAAGGATCGGTGAGGCTGGGGATGACCATGTCAACGTAGGGGCGGCGGGAGAAGCGGCCGTACTTGGCGTCGTCGTAGGCGCGCTCCATGTAGTCCATGCTGGGGGAGAGGGAGATGGCGCCGCGGAGATGCGCGCCGGGACCGGGGATAGTCTTGAAGTCAGGGAGGGCATCGAGGGCCAGGTTGACCTTGCCGGAAGAGCCGCGGAATTTGTAGCGGCGGACGTCCTCGAGGAAGTCGGAGGGGAGTTCCTTGGGGTCGAGGAATTTTTCGAAGGTGAGATGCGGGTCGGCGCTGGAGGAGACGATGGTGGCGGAGAGCTCTTCGCCGCTCTCGAGGGCCACGCCGGTGGCGCGGCCGTTTTTCACGAGGATTTTGGCGACCGGGGCCTGGGTGCGGATCTCGGCGCCGGCTTCGCGGGCGGCGGAGGCGATGGCGTTGGAAATGGCGCCGGTGCCGCCGCGGCTGAAGCCCCAGGAGCGGAAGGCGCCGTCAATCTCGCCCATGTAGTGGTGGAGGAGAACGTAAGCGGTGCCGGGGGAACGGATGCCGAGGAAGGTGCCGATGATGCCGGAGGCGGACATGGTGGCCTTGAGGGCATCGGTCTCGAACCACTGGTCGAGGAAATCGGCGGCGCTCATGGTCATGAGCTGGATGAGGGTGTAGCGCTCGTCGGAGGAGAGCTGCTGGAGGCGGCGGCTGAGGAAATAGAGCTTGCGGAGGTCGCGGGGGTTGAGGGAGGTGGGGTCGGGCGGAATCATGGAGAGGATGGGCTTCACGAAGCGGCACATGGGCACCATCATCTTGCTGAATTCGTCGTAGGCCTCGGCGTCGAGGCGGGAATGGCGGCGGATTTCGCGCTGGGTCTTGGCGTGGTCGTTGACGCGCCAGAGATGGTCGCCATTGAGCATGGGGGTGAAGGTGCCGTCGAGGGGGAGGATCTCGAGGCCGTGGCGGGGGAGGTCCAGCTCGCGGATGATCTCCGGGCGCAGGAGGGAGACGACGTAGGAACACTCGGAGAAGAGGAAGCCGGGGATGATCTCTTCGGTGACGGCGGAGCCGCCGAGGACGGCGCGGCGCTCGAGGACGAGGACTTTCTTTCCGGCACGGGCCAGATAGGCGGCGTTGACGAGGCCGTTGTGGCCTCCGCCGATGACGAGCACGTCGTAGTGCTGGCCCATTACCAGGAACCCCGCTATAGAAAAACAAACTTCCAGTATTGCCGAACGGACATTCTACTGTTCCTCGGGATGGGGCACAAGCCCGGGGGAGGTCTGTAGCGGGTCAGTTCCTTGGGAGCGCGTTATATAGACGAGTACATTGGAGTTTTCTGGAGACTTGCGCAAGCGGAAGCTCAGTAACTCCTTCGGGCGATCACCTTTTTGAGAGGTTGACCACGCCTCCTGGCGCCACGACATAGGGCGTCTCACGCACTTGGAGACTCGTTCTGATCGGATACTCGACGCCGCGCTTCCCCTTCGACGTCAGGTGGAAGGCGAGTGTGTAGTCGCCGATGCTGCCCGATCGGAAGTTCTCCTTGGACGGCCGGAAAGTCAGCACGACTCCACGACCGCGCGGGCTCACGGAATACAGGACGGGCTCGCCTTTGCCGTCGAACAGGCCGACCTCCCAGATGTTTTTCAAACCTTCGAAATAAATGTTGTAGAAGGGAGGACATAGACCGCCCGGAGGGCAGCCTGGGCACGAGAATTTAATCAGACAGTTGCGCGGCAGAGGGTCGAAGACCACACATTCCTGCAAGTTGGAGCCGAGGGGACACTTCAGCTTGATCAGGCCTCGATCCAGGGGCGGTTTCCGCACGATGCTGCAATGGCGCGGGTCAAGCGGGCAGCGAATTTTGAAAGACTCGGTCACCCGGAAGAAGAAGGGATCGATGGACGCATTCACGGCAGTAACGCCGTCGTTGCCGAGCAAGGTTTGCGTCGTGAAATTGGCGCGACGCTGGTAGGTGACGCCGCTGGGAAAGTTCGCGGCGTCCGGGGTGTTGTTCGCCGAGAAAATACCATAGAACACCGTGCCGACACTCAGGAGATGGTTGTAGTCTCCGAGAGGTCCAGCGCCGCCTGCCCCTCCTACGTTGTCGAGTGCGCGGTGTAGCAGGATATCTTTCGGAGCAGTAACGAAGTTGTCCGTCGTTAGCTCGAGATGCGTCTCCCAGGTTCCCGCGCCGCCACCCGCAGCAGCGATGAGCCGCTGGTACAAGAAGCCGAGTTTGCCTGCGGTAGAGACGGCGAGTGAGGGATTGGTGGCACTGGTGACGCTTCGGATGTCCGCGTTTCCCCAGTTCTGCCCGGAATCCGTCGATACCCGCACGTGAATGGTATAGGCCGCAGCATTCGCACCGTCGGCCCAAGCGAGATAGACACGCTGCGAGTTGTTGGGATCGACGACGATCGAAAGCGAGCTGCCGATGCGTTGATTGCCGAGCAGGGTGCCGAGCGCAGGAATCTGTACGCCCGTCATTACCCGCACGCCGGCGAGGCGGTCCATGGCATCGATCAGGTCGGTGAAAGGCGCCGCGCTCGCCCCAAAGTTGTTGTCACGCGCGACTACCACGTCAGAAGTGTTCGGGGCGCCGAACGTCCGCCAACCGAAGTATGCGGCGTAGACGACGCCGGAACCGTGAATCGCAGTGCGCACGGAAGGGCCGTCTTGGCGGCGCGCCGGGGGCGGCGGTGGGGGAGGTGACGGCAGGGCCGCGGTGACCCGTGGTTCGACGGACGTGGTTGTAAAGCCCGCCGGTGCGGGAGCTGTAGCTGCATCCTGCGACAGGTCTACCGACGCGGTGTTTCCGACCGGCAGCCGCAGGGAGATGTTGTTATTCCCGACGTAGACATGATCGGCTGAAACGCCGCCCGTGAGCACGCTGAGCGCCTGCACGTAGGGCTGGTCATCCGTGGCCCGGTTGACGAGCGGGTCCATGGTGGTGGCAGCCGTGAAGTTTGCGGTGCGCAGGATGTTGAGCTGAAACGCGAGGTCGCCCCGGAGGATGGCTGCGTAGAGCACGCCGCTGGTGCTCCCGAAACGCAATGTGATATCGCCGGTGCCGGAGACGGCGTTGTTGCCAGGCACGATGGAGTTCAGCGCCCAGGTTGCGCCACCGTCCGTCGAGATGTAGATCGGCGCGTTGGCGCCGCCGGCGGGATCGGGGGTGAACGCGGAGGCGGCCATCTGCAGCACGTTTAGGGGGTTGACGGCCAGATTCGGCTCGCTGTCGGTGCGAGACTCGTCGCTGCGCGACTGCGGCACAATGTTAACTACGTGCACCGCCTGGGCGGCTGCAATGGACTGCGCCGCGAAGAGGAGGAGAGCGCATGTCAGCACTTTCTTGAGAACGGCATCGAGAGATCGTTTCTGGAACATCTTCATACCCCCATCTGCGTGTGCGCGGAAACGACCGATTATTTCGCGAGCGCACGGATACGGGCCGCGCTCTCCATTGGCTGGACGTCGTGTGGATCGAGCGCAGTCAGGTACTCGGGCGCGAGCACACCGAGGAGGTCCGCCCGGCGGAGAATCCACACGCCTTTCTGGCCGACGACGAACTTGGGCGCTATCGCCCAGACGACATCCGTGCTATTGGGAAATGCCACGATCACTTCGTCGCTCTTGCTACCCTTAATCGCTTCATCCACGCGGATCGTGGCGAGCCACCAGTCGGGGTCGTGCTCCGAGGACGGCGGATTGGCACGAGCCTGGGGACGGATGGCCATGACTTCGCCCTGAATGATTTGCGCCGCGAGCCCGAGGCGCGCGCGAAGCCGTGCCTCCGCGATGCGCCGACGCGAGGCCGCGACATCAGGCACGGATAATGGCGCCATCGCTCCCGTCGCGAAGCTCCCAACTTCGCGCACTCCGATGCTCCGGCCAAATAGCCAGCTAGCAGTGAAGAAAGTTCGCTTCTCGCCAGCGCGCGCAGACTTGGGGTTCTTAAGCACAACTGTGACGTTGTGTCCGGCCAGATCTGCGTACGCGCTGGCCGCGTCGAGAATCAGGTCGACGCGCACAATCGCCATATTGCCGGCCAGAGGGACTTCGTGCAGCGTCGATGCGCCAAGCTTGACGATGGTGCCCCGAAAGATCAGTTGCGACTGCGCGACAAGGTCGTCGAGGGATTGAGCAACTGCAGGAGCGGTTACGAAAGAGACCGCGAGAAGTACGAGGAGGCTACGAAATCTGTCCATCGGAACACCTTCCGAAGATCCAGCGATCCATTCGGATCGTAAGCGCTGCGCGCTACCGGAAAGGGCCCACGGAAATACTACCAATTCTAAACGTAACAAATCTGATTATATGAATCTGCGCGTAGTTGTCAAGCATAAAATAGGAGACAGCCTGGTTGGTGATCGCATCACAGAACCGGCCCATTCCGGGGCTCCGCAATAAAAAACAAACTTCGGTATTGCCGAACGGACATTTTACTGTCAAGCGCGATACAAGTCAGGGGAAGTCCCCCGCCATCCCAAGGAGCATGTACACACCCGGCCGCAATTTCGAGCGTAAGCGCGCTGGCACACGTGGGGAATATGCGGGTGGCATGGGGAGCCGCACCAAGGATATAATCGCGCGGCTCAGTCGCCGGAACGGGGCGCACGTCCGCGAGTGCTCGGAACCGGCTGCGATGCGGCTGAGTGGCCGCGCCGCAATGGATGCTTGAGCGCTTCCTATAAATGCAAAAAGCGAAGAGAGATTTCTCGCTCCGCTCGAAATGACGGTGTGGGGTGGGTGGCGACAAGAAGAGAGATTCTTCGCCCGCCAACAACGCGGGCGAAGGGGCAGCGGCTCCTCGCTCCGTAAGAGCATTCGGAGCGCAAAAACCGCGCTTCGCTCGAAATGACGGCGTATGGCGGGGCGTCCCGGGAATTGATGAGATAGCTTGGAGAACGCTTCCTATTTTTTCAAGTGTGACCGCGAAGCGGTCAACGGTATGTGTGACCGCATAGCGGTCAACCTCACTTCGGAGAGAGTCCCATGAAATTGATTGACCGGATTCGTGTGGTGGTGATTTTCGCGGCGGCGCTGCTGGCGCTGTTGCCGGTGGAACCGTGCGCGGCGCAGACGGCCCCGGCGGCGGCGAAAGATGCGGCGCTGGCAAGCGAGACGCCGGAGAAGTTCGTGGCGGTGACGGAGAGCTTCGACTACGTGAAGCGCGAGGTGATGATCCCGATGCGCGACGGGGTGAAGCTGCATACGGTCATTGTGGTGCCCAAAGGCGCCAAGGGCGCGCCGATCCTGCTGACGCGGACGCCGTACAACGCGACGGATCTGACCAGCCATGCGGAAAGCGCGCACCTGGGGCCGATCCTGCAGGGCTACGACAATGCGACGGAGGTGATCGTCGAGGGCGGGTACATCCGGGTGGTGCAGGACGTGCGCGGGAAATACGGCTCGGAGGGCGACTACGTGATGACGCGGCCGCTGCACGGGCCGCTGAATCCCACCGCAGTGGACCATGCGACGGACACCTACGACACGATCGAGTGGCTGGTGAAGAACATTCCGGAAAGCAACGGCAAGGTGGGAATCCTGGGGATTTCCTACGACGGGTTTTTGCCGCTGATGGCGCTGGTGAATCCGCACCCGGCGCTGAAAGTGGCGGTGCCCATGAATTCGATGGTGGACGGATGGATGGGGGACGACTGGTTCCACAACGGGGCGTTCCGGCAGCAGAATATGCCGTATATCTACGAGCAGGAGGCGACGCGGAAGAACGACGAGAAGTGGTGGACCAGCCACTACGACGATTACGACATGTTCCTGCAGGCGGGCTCGGCGGGGGAACTGGGACGGCGGCGGGGCCTCGAGCAGGTCGGCTTCTGGCGAAAGATTCTGGAGCATCCGAGCTACGACGCCTTCTGGCAGGAGCAGGCGATGGACAAGATTCTCGCGGGGCAGCCGCTGAAGGTTCCGGTGATGCTGGTGCACAGCCTGTGGGACCAGGAGGACATCTACGGCCCGATCGCGGTGTACAAGGCGCTCAAGCCGAAGGACACGGGAAACGACAAGGTGTTCCTGGTGCTGGGGCCGTGGCATCACGGGCAGGAGATCGGAGACGGGAGCACGCTGGGCGCGCTGAAATTCAACAGCGACACGGGACTCTATTTCCGGCGGGAGATCCTGCGGCCGTTCCTGGACCAGTATCTGAAGGACGGAGCGCCGAAGGCGGAGGTTGCGGCGGTCACCGCGTTTGAGACCGGGACGAACACCTGGAGGCGGCTGCCGGGATGGCCGGCGGGCTGCGCGAGCGGCTGCACGGTGAAGGCGACGCCGCTGTATCTGGAAGCGGGGCTGAAGCTGGGGTTTGCCGCGGCGAAGGCCGGAGAAGCGCCGTACGACGAATACGTTTCCGATCCGGCGAAGCCGGTGCCGTTCCGGGCGCGGCCGATCCGGCCTGTCGGGTATGACGAGAACAAAGGGCTGACCTGGCCGCGGTGGCTGGTGGATGACCAGCGCGAGGCGTCGGGGAGGCCGGACGTGGTGGCGTTTGTCTCGGACGTGCTGAGCGCGGCGGTGAAGATCAGCGGGCAGCCGGTGGTCAACCTGGTGGCTTCGACCAGCGGGACGGATGCGGACTGGGTGGTGAAGCTGATTGACGTGTATCCGGACGAGGTGGCCAGCCAGCCGGAGATGGGCGGCTACCAGTTGATGGTTTCCGCGGACATATTCCGCGGGCGCTATCGCGAGAGCCTGGAGACGGCGAAAGCGATCGAGGCGGACAAGGCGCTTCCCTACCGCTTCGCGCTGCCCACGGCGAACCACGTGTTTTTGCCGGGACACCGGATCATGGTGCAGGTGCAATCGAGCTGGTTCCCGCTGTATGACCGCAATCCGCAGACGTTCGTGAAGAACATCTTCTGGGCCAAGCCCGGGGATTACAAGAAGGCGGTGCAGAGGATATACCACGCGCCGGGACAGGCGAGCTACATCGAGCTGCCGCTGGTCACGGCGCCGTAGGGGCGCGGGGCGGGATTTCAGGAGCTAGATTAGAAGAGGACGGCCGCCCGCGGGTAATGGCTAGCCGTACTATTGACTCCCCATTTGCACAGATAGCACACTGACTGAGAGTGCTCGACACGACTTGGATTTTGCAAGATTGCTTGCATTCCATTGGCGGGGCACGCGGCGCGGCAGTAGCTCGCCCGAGCGAAAAGCTGGCGCGTAAACAGCTAAGGAGAAAACGACTGTGATGAAGGCGGCCCTAAGACTTTCGCTCCCCGTAGCGCTCGCGTGGTCGTCACTATTTCTCGTTGCCTGCGGTGGCGGAAGTAGCCCGTTGCCGCCCCCTGCCGTCACGCACACGATCGGGGGCACGGTTTCCGGCCTGGCCGGGACAGGGCTGGTCTTGCAGAACAACAGCGGCAACAACCTGGCGATCAGCGCCAATGGAAGCTTTACGTTTACCACCGCCATCAACGACGGCACCTCGTATAACGTGACAGTGCTTACCCAGCCTTCGTCGCCGGCACAGACCTGCGCGGTGACGAACGGCAGCGGAACAGCGACCGCCAACGTCACCAATGTTCAGGTGACCTGCACGACGGTCACCCGCACCATCGGCGGCACGGTTTCCGGCCTGGCCGGGACAGGGCTGGTGTTGCAGAACAACGGCGGCAACAACCTGGCGGTCAGCGCCAATGGAAGCTTTACGTTTACCACCGCCATCAACGACAGCACCACGTATAACGTTACAGTCCTTACCCAGCCTTCGGCGCCGGCACAAATCTGCGCGGTGACGAACGGCAGCGGAACGGCAACCGGCAACGTCACCAATGTCCAGGTGACCTGCACCGCGATCACGTACACGATCGGCGGCACGGTTTCCGGCCTGGCCGGGACAGGGCTGGTGTTGCAGAACAACGGCGGCAATAACCTGACGATCAGCGCCAACGGGAGTTTCACGTTCACCACCGCGGTCAGCAACGGGGGCGCGTATAACGTCACAGTGCTTACCCAGCCTTCGTCGCCGAAACAGATCTGCGCGGTGACGAACGGCAGCGGAACGGCGAACGCCAACATCACCAATGTTCAGGTGACCTGCACCACGGTCACCTACACGATCGGCGGCACGGTAGTGAACCTAGCGGGGAGCGGCGGCGGGCTGGTCCTGCAGAACAACGGCGGCGACAATCTGCTGATCAACGCCAATGGGAGTTTTACATTTGCCACCGCCATCAACGACAGCAGCACATATAACGTGACAGTCCTTACGCAGCCTTCGGCGCCGGCCCAGACCTGCGCGGTGACGAACGGCAGCGGAACGGCGAACGCTAACGTCACGAACGTCAACGTGGATTGCGGGCATAAGCAATGGACCTGGATGAAGGGCGCCAATACCGCCGGGCAGACGGGCGTCTACGGCACGCTGGGCACAAGTGCACCGAGCAATGTGCCGGGAGGGCGGCAACCTGCCGCCGGCTGGACCGATGCGTCGGGAAATTTCTGGGTGTTCGGCGGATTTGGTTTTGATTCCGCCGGAACGCTCTCCGTTCTCAACGATCTGTGGAAATATAGCGCCGGCCAATGGACCTGGATGGCCGGGTCCAACCTCGTCGGGCAGAAAGGCACGTATGGCACACAGGGTACCGCGAGCGCGAGCAACTATCCGGGAGCACGGTTGGATTCGGTTTCCTCGACGGATGGGTCCGGAAATGTATGGCTCTTCGGTGGAAATGGTTACGATTCGGCCGGGACAGCCTCGTATCTGAACGATCTGTGGAAGTACAGTGCGGGGCAATGGACGTGGATGAGCGGCTCCAACCTTGTGGGCCAAAAGGGCACGTATGGGACGTTGGGCGTGGCTTCCGCGAGCAATGTTCCCGGGGCGCGAAGCAATGCGGTCACCTGGACCGATGCGTCGGGGAATTTATGGCTCTTCGGGGGATGGGGATACGATTCGGCCGGGACAGCCTCGTATCTGAACGATCTGTGGAAGTACAGTGCGGGGCAATGGACGTGGATGAGCGGATCCAACCTTGCGGGGCAAAACGGCACCTATGGCACACAGGGCGTGGCGTCCGCGAGCAATGTTCCCGGGGCGCGGCGATGGGCCGCCGGTTGGACCGATAGTAGCGGCAATTTATGGCTTTTCGGCGGGAAGGGTGTCGATGCGACCGGAACAGCAGCGACAGCGGGCGCTCTCAACGACTTGTGGAAATACAGTGGCGGGCAGTGGACCTGGATGGGTGGATCCAACGTCACGAACCCGATGGGCACCTACGGCACGAAAGGTGCGGCAGCCGCAAGCAACACCCCCGGAGGACGGCAAACGCCCCTGGCATGGACGGATGCCTCGGGCAACGTCTGGCTCTTCGGTGGATACGGCTACGCTGCCTCGGGACCGCAAGGATGTCTCAATGATTTGTGGAAGTACAGCGGCGGCCAGTGGACGTGGATGAGCGGGTCGAACCTCACGGGCCAGACGGGCACGTATGGCACACAGGGTACGACCGCCCCCGGCAATGTCCCTGGGGGCCGGTGGCCTCTCGCTGGCCTGGCTGGCTGGAAGGATGGCAACGGAAACCTGTGGTTCTTCGGTGGCTGGGGCTACGATTCGGCTGGGAGCGTCGGAGATCTGAACGACCTGTGGATGTATATGCCCTGAGGCAGGCTCTTCCCTGCTGGTGGGACGGCGCGGGGATCGAGGACCGCCGGGCGGAATTTCTCGCGCGGCGGGGGAGACGATGCGCACATTTCCGAAATCCCTCGCGACGTTCCGAAAGATTGTCGATGAGCGAAGAGCTCTATGAATTCGATTAGCGACTGTTTGGCTAAATCCCAATAATTCGGAATACCGGAAAGTGACCCGCTGCCGGAGCGCCGGGAGTGCGGGCGTCTTGCGGGGACGCGGAGTTCGCACCTATAATCCGTGTGGCCTGCGGCGCGGCGCGCCGCCGGGGGAACTGGGAGGACACCGTGCCCGTGGGAACCGCGTTTCACGAGAGAACGTTTGCGCTGTGCGAGAGCCTGAACTACCGGGAGTGGTCGGGCTACTACACGGTGGGCGTGTATGAGATGCACCACGAGCACGAGTACAACGCCATCCGCAATTCGGCGGCGCTGATCGATATTTCGCCGTTGTTCAAATACCGGGTGACGGGGCGCGACGCGACGAAATTCGTGAACCGGGTGATCACGCGGGACATCGGCAAGGTGGCGGTGGGCCAGGTGATCTACTGCTGCTGGTGCGATCCCGAAGGCAAAGTGATCGATGACGGGACGATCACGCGGCTGGGGGAGAACGAGTACCGCTGGACGGCGGCGGACCCGAGCCTGCGGTGGTTCCGGCAGAACGCGCTGGGGCTGGAAGTGACCATCGAGGACATTTCGGAAAGCGTGGCGGCGCTGGCGTTGCAAGGGCCGACCTCGGGGCGGCTGCTGAAGGCGGTGGCCGAGGCGGAGATCGAGAGCCTGAAATATTTCCGGGTGACGCACGGAAAGATCGCCGGCGTGCCGGTGGACATTTCGCGCACGGGGTATACGGGAGACCTGGGGTTCGAGATCTGGATGCCGTGGCAGGACGCGGTGAAGGTGTGGGACGAACTGGCGGCGAAGGGGCGGGCGTGGGACATTCATCCCGCGGGGATGATCGCGCTGGACATCGCGCGGATCGAAGCGGGGCTGATCCTGATCGAAGTGGATTATTTTTCCAGCAAGAAGGCGCTGATCGAGGAGCAGAAGTATTCGCCGGCGGAGATCGGGCTGGGCAAGCTGGTGGATTTGAAGAAAGAGAGCTTCGTGGGGCGGGAGGCGCTGCTGCGGGAGGCGAAAACGGGAGCCAAGCGGGCGCTGGTGGGGCTGGAGATCGACTGGAACGAAGTCGAAGCGCTGTACGACAAGATCGGGCTGGCGCCGCAGGTGCCGAGCATGGCGTCGCGGGTGGCCGTGCCGGTGTACAGCAAAGGGAAGCAGGCGGGCAAGGCGACGTCCACGACATGGTCGCCGACGCTGAAGAGGATGATCGCGCTGGCGAGCGTGGCGCGGGAGCATGCCGCGCCGGGAACGGTGCTGCAGATGGAGCTGACGGTGGAGGCGGCGCGGCACGCGGTGCCGGCGAAGGTGGTGGCGCTGCCTTTCTTCAATCCGCCGCGGAAAACGGCGACGCCGGTGATTTAGCGCGGATTTTTCGCGCGAGCAAGAAAGCGAACGCAGAGGCGCAGACGAGGTAGTCCTCCCGGGGCCCGTGGTATCGAGTTCGGGCGATTCATAAATCCGCAGTTCCCCAGCAATGTGGTGCGCCGCCAGGCAAGGGCGAGCCAAAATCATTTTCTTTCGGCACTTCCGCCCGGAATCCCATCACTCCTAAAGAATAGAAACAGAAAGAGTTCCAGGCTTTAGCGCGGGCCCCTCGCGGTGTGATTGGGGTCACTGATTTATCCTCCAGAAAGAATATAAATGAAGTTGGGAAAAAGACCGGACGTGGCGACAAAGGCGAGTGTAACCGGAGCGCTCGCAGGGGCGGGATTGTCCTGGTCCGGCGTTTCAGGAGAAATTACGTATGCGTTTGCTAAAGGCAGTATTCGTTGGACTTGCGCTTTCTCTGCTTGCCGGCATGCTTTTCAATGCCGCTCGAGCAGACCAATGGAACAAGAAGACCATCCTTACTTTCAATCAACCAATCGAGATCCCCGGGAAAGTGCTCCCGGCGGGAACCTACACGTTCAAACTTTTTGACTCCGCTTCGTACCGGCATATCGTGGAGATCTGGAACGAAGACGGGACAGAACTGATTACGACGATCCTGGCGATTCCCAATTACCGGCTGACGCCAACCGGAGAGACGGTGATTAAGTTCCGCGAGATGCCAGGCGAAACCACAAGCGCCCTGCGCGCGTGGTTTTATCCGGGCGACAACTTCGGGCAAGAATTCGTGTATCCGAAGGGCCGGGCCATACAACTGGCCGAGGTGTCGAAGGAAATCGTACCCGCAGAGGCCGTGGAACCCACCCCCAGTACTCTAGCCACCGTACCGCTGATTGCGATAACGCCGGAAAAGAAAGAAGAGCCGGTAACGGAAGCGATCCAGACCATTCCGCTGCAGATCGCGCAAGCGCCGAGTCCGGCGCTGGCGCCAGCGGCTAAGGAGTTGCCGAAGACCGGCAGCTCGATTCCCCTGATCGGCCTGCTGGGCGTGCTCTCCATCGGCGCAGCCTTCGGGCTGAGGCTGCTGGCGAAGCAACTCGCGTAGACTTACCCAGGCCCTTCGGGCCGCGGACCTGATGGAATTCCCGTATGCCGCGGCCCGGGGAGGTCTCATCATGAATGCCATCCACGGGCCGCGCCGCCCGGGACTGCTCTCCGGAATGCACCTGTTGTCCGCGCTTCTGCCCGCCGTATTGCTCTGCGCCGATATGGTGTCCGCGCCCACGCTTCCCGCAGCGCGGGCCGCGGAGCAGGCCAAGATCACGGTCAGCACGAATCTCGTGGTTCTTCCCGTAAGCGTGACGGATGCGCAAGGTGAATTTGTCTCCGGGCTGCAGGAACAGAATTTCAGCGTTTATGAAGAGGGGAGACTGCAGAGAATCACCTTGTTCGTGGAGGAAGATACTCCGGTGACCGTGGGCTTGCTCGTGGACCACAGCCGCAGCATGGGTCCCAAGCTGCCCGAAGTGGTCACCGCAGTAACCACGTTTGCGCATTCGAGCAATCCCGCAGACGAGATGTTCGTGGTGGATTTCAGCGATAAGGTGTCCATCGGATTGCTCGACGGAAAAGCCTTCACGAGCGACCCAAAAGTTCTGGAAAAAGCTGTGGCCGCAGTTTCCGCGCGGGGCCAGACCGCCCTGTATGACGCGGTGGCCGCAGGGTTGAAACACCTGGAACTTGGCAAGCAGGAAAAGAAAGCGCTGATCCTGGTGAGCGATGGCGGCGACAATGCCAGCCATTATAAATATGGGGAGGTCTTAACCCTGGCAAGGCAAGCTCACGCCGTAATTTATTCGATCGCCTTGGCGGGAGACTCCGGAGAAGAGGAGAACCCGCGGGTCCTCGAACGGCTATGCAATGACACCGGGGGGATTGCATTTTTCCCGCGCGCCGGGCAGAAGATCTCGGAGATCGCCAAAGAAATAGCCCGCGATCTCCGCGAACAGTACACGCTGGGGTATGCGCCGGAGAAACGAATCAAGGGGGATTCCTTCCGGAAGATCAAGGTTCGGGTAACCGCGCCAGGCCGCGGGAAGGTGCGGGTGCGAACTCGAGCGGGCTATTCCCTGCCGCCGGAAAAAGTGCCGCCGACCCAACCCAATGGAGGCCGGCAATGAACGCTGCCGGACGCACGCCCGCAGGATCGCGCAGATTGATCTCCATCGGTCTTTGGTGGGCGTCCTACATTTTTCTGCTGACGGGCGTTCTCGCCGCGAGTTACGCCGGGTATGTCCTCGCGGAGGGGCAAGCGTATCAAGCGATTGAGCTGCGCAAATTCAAGGATCGCGCTCCGCTGGCAGAACCACACCTGCGAACCATCGGCGAAGTCGTCGGGCAGATGGAGATACCGAGCGTGGGAGTGCGCGCCATCATTCTGCAAGGCGATTCGTCCGCGGTCCTGCGGCGAGGGGTTGGGCATCTGCCCGAAACACCGATGCCGGGGGAATGGGGCAACGTCGCACTCGCCGGGCATCGCGACACTTTCTTCCGTTCCCTGCGCCAGATTCGAACCGGAGACGTCATCACATTGGAGACCAGCAGCGGGTCCTACCGGTATCGAGTGGAAGCAACGTACGTCGTCCCGCCTACGGACATGGAGGTCTTACGGCCGTCGAACCGGCGGGAGCTGACGCTGATCACGTGCTTCCCGTTCGACTATGTTGGTCCGGCGCCGGAGCGTTTCATCGTGCGAGCTCGCGAAGACGGAGCGTCCCCGGAATGAGTCCGGGCGGGCATCCGAACCGGGCTATTTCCGTATTTACAATTTGCTGCCGCAAAGAGGGATTCCTCCACTACGTCCCGGCAAAAAACGCCGGGACTCCGGTCGGAATGACAGGAAAAAGCAACGACTAGGAATGGCAGAAGAAACGGGTGGGTGTGCGCCCAGGCACAGCCCGGCGGGTAAACGAGAACAAAGACGGGCACGGCCCCGACTGCTGTCCGGGGCAAGCGGTGCCGTGCCCCTACGGGGCGAGGCGGTTGTATTTTTTGAGGACGGCGCGGAGTTTGTCGTGGGGGAGGGCGATGACGCGGTGGTTTTCGATGCCGGTCATGGTGTCGGCGGCGACCATGGCGTTGACGACGGATTCCTCGACGGCCTCGACGGTGGCCTGGAAAACGGGATCGAGGCGGTCGTTGGGGAGCATGGTGAGGTTGGCAAGGCCTTCGGATTTGGCGGCAGCGGGATTGGCGGTGGAGAAGGCGATGAAGATGTCGCCGGAGCCGTTGCCGGAGATGCTGCCGTTGCGGCCGAGGCCGAGGGAGACGCGGCGGGCGAGGCGCTTGAGCTGGTGCGGGAGGAGCGGGGCGTCGGTGGCGACGACGACGATGATGGAGCCGCGGTCGAGTTCGTCGAAATGGGCGGAGGCGTAGGCGGGGTCCTCGGGAATTTCCTTGCCGACGGGGACGCCGGCGATGCGCAGGTTGGGGCGAACGCCGTAGTTGCACTGGACCAGGACGCCGACGGTGTAGCCGCCGTCTTTCGCCGCGAGCTTGCGCGAGGAGGTGCCGATGCCGCCTTTGAATTCGTTGCAGACCATGCCGGTGCCGCCGCCGACATTGCCTTCGGCGACGGGGCCGGAGCTGGCGGAATCGATGGCGTGGAAAGCGTGCTCGGGCTTGACGTGGAAGCCGTTGATGTCGTTGAGCCAGCCGTCCCAGGTTTCGGCCACGACGGGAAGCGACCACCAGTAGCCGGTGGGATCGGGCTGGCCGTGGGTGACGCGCCACTGGATGACGGCGTCGCGGACGACGCCGACGCTGTGAGTGTTGGTGATCATCACCGGGCCTTCGAGGAAGCCGGACTCCTCGACCCAAGTGGTGCCGGTCATTTCGCCGTTGCCGTTCTGGGAGAACCGTCCGGCGAAGACGGGATTCATCATGGTGTCTTTGCCGCGGGGGAGGATGGCGGTGACGCCGGTGCGGATGGGGCCCTGGCCGACGTGCAGCTTCCCTTCCCCGGAAATGAGCGTGGTGTGGCCGACGGTGACGCCAGCGACGTCGGTGATGGCGTTGAGCGAGCCGGGAGCGCCGTCGAAGGGGACGCCGAGGTCGCGCGCGCGGGGCTTGGGCGCGGGGGTTTGCGCGAGCGCGGAAACGGCCGCCAACAGGAAGATGAGCGCGACGAGCGGAAAATTAGCGCGAAGGTTTCTCATGCGGGGTAAGAGCCTCCATTTCGTCCAGTTCGGTGCGCGCGACACGCAATAGTTCGGTATTTTTTTCCACGGCTTTTTCCAGCAGCGACAATTGTTCCTGGGCGGTCTTCCAGTCGCCCTGCTCGACGGCCTCGGTCAGGCCGGGGTACTCGAGGTGCGCGTAGGTGTAGCGCGCGGCGTAGAGGAGGTGCTTGAACCAGGGGCGGCCGGGAATGCCGTCTTCGTTGAGCCAGTTGGATTCGACGCGCAGGAAGCGGTCGTTAATGTCCGGAACGAGGCCCTCCTCGAGGGCGCCGGCGGCCAGGGCTTTGTGCAGCGAGGCGTTGAGTTCGCCGCCGACACGCTGGAATTCGGCGAGGCGGGCGCGCAGGGGCTGGAGGTCCAGGCTGGCGGGGACGCGGGAATGCTGGGCGAGCTCGTCGAGGAATTGCGCGAGGGTCTGGCCATAGAAAGCGAAATCGAAGGGCAGGACATCGGCGTTGGCGAGGCGCAGGGCGAGGAGGCCCCAGATGCGGGTGAGGGCGATGTGATATTCGAAGGCGGGATCGCCGATGCGGGCCATCCAGAAATGGTCGTCGTACTGGGAGTGGTAGACGCCGTAATCGCCAGAGAAGGTGAGATTGGCGACGGGGCGGCCGAGATGGTTGAGGAAAACGGTGTGGTCGGAGCCGCTGCCGATGCGGGTTTCGACGAGGGAAGAGTCGTCGGGGAGGGATGAGGATTTATCGTCGCGCATGCGGGTGGCGCGCCAGGAATCGTAGAGGCTGCGGCCGGAGGGCATGCGGACGTCGTGGGAGGCCTCGACAATCATGGGGGCCAGGGAGCCGACGGCGTCGGGCTTGAAGCTCAGGCCGTCGGGGCCGGCGGTGGCGGCGGCGCCGGAGACGGATTCGTCGACGTTGAGATAGGCGACGAGATTTTTGCGCAGATGATCGGCGAACTGCTCGCCCCACTCGGTGGAGCCGGTGAGGGCGTACTCCTCGCCGTCCCAGCTGCAGACGACGATGGTGCGGCGGGGGCGCTGGCCGCGCTTCTTCAACTCGCCGAGGGAACGGGTGAGCTCCAGGAGGGAGGCGGTGCCGCTGGAGGGATCCACGCCGCCGAAGGCCCAGGCGTCGCGGTGATTGCCGAGGAGCACCCATTCGTCGGGGAGCTCGCTGCCTTTGATGCGGGCTTCGACGACGGTGTAGGGCTGGATGCTGGTGTCCATGTCCACTTTTACGTGGGCTTTCACGCTGCCGGTGAAGCGATAGGTGATGGGGAGGGCGCCCTGCCACTCTTTGGGGGCTTCCGCACCGGTCATGTTTGCGAGCAGAGGCTGGGCATCGCGCCAGGAGAGCGGGAGGGCCATGATCTTGGGGAGGGAGCGGGCTTCGGAGATGGGGATGCGCTTGGCGCCGGGGAGCGAGGGCCAGCCGGGGGTGAGCGGGTCGCCGGGGACGATGTAGTCGTAGGTGATGGCGCCGCGCTGAATGTGGCTCTCGGGGCCCCAGGGACCGTCGGGAAAAACTTTGCCGCGGGTGTAGCCGTCTTCGGCGGGATCGGAGTAGATGAGGAGAGCGGCGGCGCCTTCGCGCTCGGCGGTGAGGGCCTTGAAGCCGCGATAGCTGTAGGGATTGGAATAGCGCACGAGGACGATCTTGCCTTTGACGCTGATGCCGTTCTTGCGGAGGAGGTCGTAGTCCTCGGGGTTGCCGCTGTGGGCGTAGACGACTTCGGCGGTGACTTCGCCGGAAGCGGAATAGCCGAAATAGGCGCCGGAGACGGCGGGATTCTTGGTGTCGGGGTCGGCGGGGTAGGCGTCTTCGCGGAGGCCGGCTTTGTAGTTCATGGGGGCGACCATTTCGAGCGAGACGCTGCGGGGGCGGGAGTGCAGGACGTCATAGCGGCGCAGGACGACCTCTTCCCAGCCCTGCTTGCGCCACTCCTCGGCGATGTAGTCGGCGAGCTGGTTGTTGCGCGCGGAGGCGGCGGGATGGGGCTCGGCGGTGAGCTCGCGGTGCCAGGCGCGGGCCTTCTCCGGGGAAGGAATGGACTGGAACTGAGTTTCGAGCTGGCGTTCGAGCTGCGCATGCTGCGGGGTAAAGCCGCGAATGGAGGCTTTGGCAGCGGCGGGAGGCGCGGCGGGCTGTTCCTGGCCGCGGAGCTGCGTGCCGCGGCCGGCGAGAAGGAGCGCGGCGGCGGCAAGAAGGAAGAGCGCGGGGCGGCGTGAGTTGGCAGTCCGGCACGAGATGAGTGAAGGCAAGTGGGTCCCCTCTCAGGTGGAAAAGACGCGAGCGAGCGCGGTGGAAAGAGCGTGGGCGATGGTGCGCGCTTCCTCGCCGGACAGAATGAACGGCGGAGCCAGCAGGAGATGATCGCCGCGGGAGCCGTCCACGCAACCCTGCGAGGGATAGGTGAGGACGCCTTCGTCCATGGCGGCGCGGCGGATTTTTTCGGCGATGGCCGCGGAGGGATCGAAGGGCGTGCGCGCGACTTTGTCGCGGACGAACTCGATGCCGAGGAGCAGGCCCAGGCCGCGGACTTCGGCGACGTGGGGGTGGGATTCGAGCGGAGCGAGGGCGGCGCGGAGCGAGGCAGCGGCGGGAGCGACGCGGTCGAAGAGGCGGTGGGTCTCAAGATAGTCGAGGACGGCGTTGCCGGCGGCGGCAGCGACGGGATGGGCCTGATAGGTGAAGCCGTGGGCGAAAGCGCCGGAGCCGCGCTCGAAAGCGGCGACGACGCGCGGGCCGACGAGGACGGCGCCGAGCGGGGCGTAGCCGCCGCCGATGCCCTTGCCGACGGTGATGAGATCGGGCTCGAGGCCCCAGTGCTCGACAGCGAAGGGTTTTCCGGTGCGGCCGAGGCCGGTCATGACTTCGTCGGCGATGAGCAGGAGGCCGTGGCGGCGGCAGATCTCGGCGATGCGCGCGGCGTAGTCGGCGGGCGGGACGGCGGCGCCGAGGGTGGCGCCAACTACGGGCTCGAAGAGGAAGGCCGCGGCGTCGTGAGCGCCGGTTTCGCGCAGGCGGGTGTCGAGATCGTCGGCGCAGGCGAGGTGGCAGTCGGGATAGCGCAGGTCGAAGGGACAGCGCGAGCAAAAGCAGGGAGCGATGTGCCCCCATTCGGGCATGAGCGGGAGATAGGGGAGGCGGCGTCCAACGTTGCCGCTGACGGTCATGGCGCCGAGGGTGCTGCCGTGATAGCTCTGGCGGCGGGAGAGGACGCGATAACGGGGGGTGTCGCCGCACTCGAGATGATACTGGCGGGCGAGCTTGATGGCGGTTTCGGTGGCTTCGCTGCCGCCGGAGACGAGATAGACGCGGCCGCCGTTGCGGAAGGAGGGCGGGGCGAGAGCGAGGAGGCGCGCGGCGAGGCGCGCGGCAGGTTCGTTGTGAAATTGGGAGGTGTGGGCGAAAGCGATTTGCGAGGCCTGGGCGGCCATGGCGCGGCCGATCTCGGGGACGCCGTGGCCGATATTGACGACGGCGGCCTGGCCGGCAGCGTCGAGATAGCGCTGGCCGTCCGCGGCAATGATCCAGCAGCCTTCGCCGCGCACGGCGACGGGATAGTCCTTCTTGAAGTTTCGCGGAAACAGCGCGGATCGAGTGGTCATGCGGTGTCCGGAGGGCGATTGTAGCAGAGTCGGCGGGCGGGCCACACGGTCCGGATACCTGTGCGGCACTCGACCCCTACAGTTTTGGGGGTTGTGCTACTCTGGCGCCGTTTCCCGGAGAGTTTTGCGGGAGCACGGCAGTTTCCGCCGCGGAGAAGCCGGCGGGGGGAGCCCAGAGTGGCCGACGGGCAGACGGGTCTGGTGCGCACGATCAGCCGGTGGAGCCTGACGGCGCTGATGGTCAATTCGATCATCGGGGCGGGAATATTCGGCTTGCCGTCGCTGCTGGCGGGGCGGCTGGGCGGGTACAGCCCGCTGGCGGGGATGATGGCCGGAGCGGGGATCGCGGTCATCGCGGCGTGCATCGCGGAGATCTCCTCGCGGTATGAAGAGACCGGCGGGGTCTATCTGTACGCGCGGGAAGCTTTCGGGCAGTTCACCGGGCTGGTGATGGCGTGGCTGACGTGGCTGACGCGGATTGCGGCGCCGGCGGCGGCGGCGAACCTCTTCGTGACCTATGCGGCGCAGTTTTTTCCGGTGCTGGGGCGGCCGGGGCCGCGGCTGGGAATGCTGGCAGCGCTGATCGGGCAACTGGCGGTCTTCAATCACTTCGGCGTAAGTCTGGGGAACACGGTGAGCAACATCTTCACGGCGGTGAAGGTGGGGTTTCTGTCGTTCTTCGTGGTGGGGGGATTGCTGGCGGTGTGGATTGTGCATCCGGCGCTGCGGCTGCCGCTGGCGCTGCCGGGTGCTTCGCGCGGGGACTGGATGGCGAGCGTGCTGCTGATGGTGTACGCCTACGGAGGGTTCGAGGGCGCGCTGTTCGTGGGAGGGGAGGCGCGGGACCCGCGGCGGGATACTCCGGTGGCGCTGCTGGTGGCGCTGGCCATCGTGGCGGCGATCTACACGGCGGTGCAGTACGTGGTGATCGTGACGCTGCCGGGAGCGGGAGGCTCGGCGCGGCCGCTGGGGGATGCGGCGCGGGTGTTTCTGGGGCCGTGGGGAGCGACGGCGATGGGGCTGGCGGCGCTGGTGTCGACGTACGGTTACCTGAGCGCGAATATGCTGCACGCGCCGCGGATCACGTATGCGCTGGGACGGCAGGGGGACTTTCCGAAATTTTTTGCGGGGGTGCATGCGCGTTACCGCACGCCGCACATCTCGATCTGGCTGTACGCGGGGCTGCTGTTCGGGTTTGCGGCGCTGGGAACGTTCCAGTGGAATGCGGTGCTCTCGGCGGTGGCGCGGCTGGGAGTGTACGGGGCGATGGCGGTGGCGGTGCCGTGGCTGCGGCGGAAAGATCCGGGGGGAGCGAGATTCCGGCTGCCGGCGCCGTATCTGTTCGCGGCGGTGGGGCTGGGGTTCACGATGGTAATGCTGACGCGGATGGGGCGCAGCGAGTTCCTGGTGGTGGGCGGGATGCTGGTAGTTGCGACGCTGAACTGGGCGGCGGTGCGGGGGAGGGGATAGTTTTCAGTCATCAGTTATCAGTTTTCAGTTCTAGGAATTCAGTATTGCGTTTAAGTTTTCGGTTGTAGGTTCTAAGGGAGTTTTTCGGCGAGGTGTTTGGGGGCAGAATAACGGGTGGGAGTTGCGCGGAAAAGGAGAACGAAGATGAAGAGCAGGAAGCGAATCGTTCTGGCAATCATTTTCGTGGTAGCGGGGCTGGGCTTTGGAGCGGGAGCGCGGGCGCAGGGGGCTGCGACGGTAGCGGCCGGGGCGAAGCACACGATCACGTTCGAGGATTTGATGCGCATGCAGCGGGTGCACGAGGCGCAGGTTTCGCCGGACGGCAAGTGGGTGGCGTACACGGTGACGACGCCGGACCTGGAGGCCAACCGCAGCAGCCACAATATCTGGCTGGTGGCCACGGGGGGCGGAGCGGCGGTGCAGTTGACGCGCAGCGGGCGGGACAGTTCGCCGGCGTGGTCGCCGGACGGGAAGACGCTGGCGTTTCTTTCGGCGCGCAGCGGGGATTCGCAGGTGTACCTGCTGGCGATGGAGGGCGGCGAGGCGCGGGCGCTGACCAGCCTCGCGACGGGGGCGGACATCGTGAAATGGTCGCCGGACGGGAAGACGATCGCGTTCACGTCGGCGGTATACCCGGATTGCAAGGATGACGAGTGCAACCGGACGCGCGATGCGGAAAAGGAGAAGAGCAAGGTGAAGGCGCACGTCGCGGAGCACCTGCTCTACCGGCACTGGACGCACTGGAACGAGGGCAAGCGCGGACACCTGTTTGTAGTGCCGGCGGACGGAAGCGCGGCGCCGCGGGACCTGACGGCGGGAGCGAACTACGACGTGCCGCCCGACGAGCGCGGCGGGGCGGCGGACATCGCGTTTTCTCCGGACAGCAAGGAGCTGTGTTTCGTGGCGGTGACGGACAAAGTGGAAGCGATCAGCACGAACGGGGATCTGTTCGTGGCGCCGGCGGCGGGGGGAGAAGCGAAGCGCATCACGACGAACACCGGGTTCGACGGCGGCCCGGCGTATTCGCCGGACGGGCAGTGGATCGCCTACCGCTCGCAGGCGCGGGCCGGCTACGAATCCGACCGCTGGCGGCTGATGCTGTATGACCGGAAGAACGGGGTGCACACGCACATCGCGCCGGGCTTCGACCGCAATCCGGATGAGCTGGCGTGGTCGCCGGACAGCAAGACGATCTATTTCAGCGCGGAGAACGAAACGCTCATGCCGCTGTATGCCGCACCGGCGCGGGCCGGGGTGGAACCAAAGAAGATCATCGCGGAAGGGTTCAACAGCGGGATCAGCGTCAGCGGCGACGGGAAGACGATCGTGTTCACGCGCTCGAGCCTGGCGATGCCGGCGGAAGTCTTTGCAGCGGGGAGCGACGGAAGCGGGGTGCGGCAACTTACGCATCAGAACGACGCGCTGCTGGCCACGCTGGAGATGAACGCGCCGGAAACGTTCTGGTTCGAGGGCGCGGGCGGGACGAAGGTGCAAGCGATGCTGATCCGGCCGGCGAAGTTCGATGCGACGAAGAAGTATCCGGTGCTGGTGCTGCTGCACGGGGGGCCGCAGACGATGTGGGGAAATTCCTGGGGCTACCGCTGGAACGCGCAGATGTTTTCGGGGGCGGGATACGTGACGTTGATGATCAACCGGCGGGGCTCGACGGGCTACGGGCAGAAATTCACCGATGAGATCACGGGGGATTGGGGCGGGAAGGCGTATGAGGATGTGATGAAGGGCGTGGACGCCGCGCTCGCGAAGTATGCGTTTATGGACGGCACACGGATGGCCGCGGCGGGCGGATCCTATGGCGGGTATATGGCCGACTGGATCGCCACGCACACGGGCCGCTTCAAGGCCATCATCAGCCACGCGGGGGTGTACGACAAGGTGTCCATGTACGCCACCGAAGAGCTGTGGTTCGAAGAGCACGACATGCAAGGCACGCCGTGGGGGAATCCGGAGGGGTATCGCAAGTGGGCGCCGGTGACGTATGCGGGGGAGCTGGGGAAGTTCAAGACGCCGACGCTGGTGATCGCGGGCGAGCTGGATTACCGCGTGCCGTACACGCAGAGCCTGGAACTGTTTTCGGCGCTGCAGCGGCAGGACGTGCCATCGAAGCTGGTGGTCTTCCCGGACGAGGGGCACTGGGTGCTGAAGCCGCAGAACAGCGGGTTCTGGTACAAGACGTTTCTGGAGTGGCTGGCGGTTTACCTGAAGTAACCGGAGACGCTGCACATGCCGGGAGGCCGCTGCGCCGCCCGGCATGTTCCCTCCGGCATCCTGCCTGCGGCCATCCCTGCTAAAAATAAATAACCTTGCAAAACCCTCGCCAGAGGACTAGATTCCGCAGTATTCCCGGTTGTTACTCCTCTCAAATATTCCTCAAGGAGCACTCTCATGACTCATAAAACCAGGGACGACGAAATCCGGCGGCGTGATTTTATCAACGGGATGCTGATTGCCGCGGGCACGGCGGCGGTCGGCTCCTCCTTCCCCATGAAGTTCTATGCGGCAACCACCACCTATCCTTGCGACGGCTCGATCGGCAGCGACCCGCGGGTACTGCGCGGCGGGAATCTGCCCTCGGTGTTCAATATCGGGCACTGGCTGCGCGACGGGCGGCTGACGTTCAAGACCGACAGCGTGCTGATTTCGCCGTCGCCCTGCGATAGCTACCAGGGAAGCCAGCCGATCCTGGCGGACAATGGAAACTACGAAGTGATTGTCGTCGGCAGCGGCATGTCGGGGTGCTCGGCGGCGTACTACATCACGCGGCAGCGGCCGGGGACCAAGATCCTGATCCTCGACGGCCAGGCTACTCCGGGAGGAAACGCGAACCGCGATGACGCGGCACCGATTCCGGACATTTCGTCCACGGCGACGGCGTACGCCGTGCAGCCGTACGCTCCTTTTCTGGACGACATTTACAACACGACGGGAATCCTCTGGCAGAACTACGTCGTGCCCGGACCGTTCTACAGCTATTTTTTTGACGGCGCGACGCCCTACGTGAACCCCGGCACGAGCAGTTGGAACGTGGACACATACGGAAAGGGACTGCACAGCGTTCCCTACCCCACCAATATCGTGAATGACCTGAAGGCGGCACGGCAGGACCTGATGAACTGGTATCTCAAGCCCGGCTCGCCCACGGACCCGGCGGACAACAGCGATCCGAAATACGACTATCTCTCGCCGATGACATTCGACTACTACCTGACGCAGGTTCAGAACTACCACCCGGCGGTTTCCGATTTCTACACGCGCTATGCGGTAGACGCGCTGGATGGGATGACCACACAGGTCTCCGCGTACACCTCGATCAGCTTTTTGGGTGCGGAGTACTATCCGGAATTCGCGTATCCCGGCGGAAACTCCGGAATGCTGCGGCACATCGTGAAGTGGCTGATCCCCACGGCGATCAGCGGCAGCACCGATGCGGAGATCCTGAACAATCCGTATAACCTGGCGGCGATGGACGACCCCGGCAACAACGTGCGCATCCGGCAGGGAGCCATGGTGGTGCGCGGGGACACGGCGGCGAGCAACGCCAGCGTGGTCTATTTCAGCAACGGGCAGTTCTACCGGGCAACGGCCAAGGCGGTGATTTTCGCGGGGCAGGCGCACACCGCGCGCACGGCCTGCGAGCATCTGTTCAGCGCGTCGCAATTTGCGGCCTACGACGAGGTGACGCTGGGCCCCGTGATGGTAGCCAACGTCACGCTGCGCAGCGCGGCGCCGGTGGTGGACCTGGGCTACGACGCCTACTACTGGGGCAGCCAGTACTGGGCGGATTTCGTCGTTGCGGACTGGGTCGGCCCCGACCGCGCGAACCCGAACCGGCCGACGGTGCTGACATTCTACGGAGGGAACACGGCGTCGCCCGCGGATCAGCCCAACGAGCGGATCAAGCTGCTGACAACGCCGTTCTCGAGCTACGAGGATTCGCTGCGGGCGGACCTGAATCGCGTGCTCGCGGGGCGCAATTTCGACTTCAACCGCGACGTGAGCGACGTCTACCTCTATCGCTGGGGACACAGCATGGTCTATCCGAAACCGGGCTGGCCCTTCAGCGCCCCGATCATGAACGGCGGCCAGGCGATCCGTGTGCCCTCGCCGCGGTATTACGCGCGGCAGCAGGTCGGGCGGATATCGTTTGGCGGACAGGACGTGGAGTCCAGCCCGGCGAACGAAAGCGCCATTGGGTCGGGAGTGCGGACGAGCAGCGAAGTCTTGCCTTTGCTCTAAAGCATAGACCGGCGGGAAGCACGGGGCAGAAACGGGGAAGGGCGGACCGGAGTCCGCCCCTTCCCGCTCGGAACGCTCACTTTCTACTTCACCGTGGCGGTGAAGACTTCCTCCATGAAGAGATTGGTGCGGCATCCGGAGGTGGCCTCGAGCTGGCGGCGGCTGTCGGTCCACACCGGGTGCGAAACGCTTCCATAGGAAACAATCCCTTCGTAGTCTCCCTGCTGGTTTCCGTAGTTAATGCCCGGACACGGGAAGAGGCCGCCGCAGTCATGCTCGTTGGAGCTGACGGAAGAGACGCGCACGTTGGGAGAGCGGAAGGACGCGCCGCCATCGGTGGACTGCGAGAAATAGGTATCGGTCATGTAGCGCGAGCCAGTGGTGTCGTTGCGAGTGTCGTAGAAGGAGAGGTTGACATCGCCGGTGACCGGGTCGGCCGAAAGCCATTGATTGAAGCGGTCCACGAGCTGGGTGAACTCGTCGGTGACCGGGCGGGGGGCCGACCAGGTGGCGCCGCGGTCGTCGGAGTAGGAGAGGAAAATGTCGGTGACACCCGCGGGTGTGAGATCCATCCACGAGCAATACAGGCGCCCGCGATGCGGGCCGGTGGAGCGGTCCGCGTCGCATGCAGGATAGACCAAAGCGCGGCGGTAGAGCTCGGCAGGAATGCCGATGTCGAAGGCGACCGTCTTGGGGGCGATGGTGCGTTGCGCGTCCCAGGTGACGCCGCCGTCGAAGGAACGGTTGAAGGCGATCAGGTTGTTCTGGTAATCGTTCCAGGCGACATAGAGCTCGCCGCCAGGACCGACAAAGGGGACGGCGCCGATTCCCTGCCCGGGACCGGAGGGGTTGTCCACACGCGTGGTGGAGAAGGTCAAACCATTGTCCGAGGAGCGTGCCAGGCGAATGCCGCCGCTCGAACTGCCGCCGGAGGCCGCGTCCCAGGCAATGTACACGTTGTCACGGAAGGGGCTGGAGGCATTCGTGTCGGCCGTGATTATCGGCTTGTCGTTGAAATGATTCGAGCCGCTCTGGAATTCGAACAGCGAAAGCAGCGGGTAGGTCATTCCGCCGTCGGTGGAGCGAGCCACGGCCATCTGCGTGCCGTTCACGCCGGAGCCGTTGCCGAAGTAAACGACGATGAATCCGTAGAAGAGATTGCCGCGGGTATCGTAGGCCAGGGAGGGATCGGAGCCGAAGCGGGTATCGTTGGTGCCCTGCAGGGGAGGCGGCAACGGAACATCCACGCCGCCCCAATTCGAACCGCCGTCGGAAGAGAAGAAGCCGCGCATGGGAAGCCGGAAAATCTCATTGGAGCCGGCCGCGAGGGACTTCGGTTTTGCCGGATTCAGGGTGATATAGGTTTCGCTTTGCGGGCCGCATTCATTGGAGACGTCCACGTTGCTGCCGACGGTGAGAGACTTCGTGGCGCCGCAGCCGGCGGAGGCGCCGTTTTGGGAAAGATACTGATACTTGGCCCACCAAGTCGGGTTGCGCTGGACGTTGTTTTGCGCGGGAGCAAGAACGGCGCAGAGCAGGCAGGCCGCTGACAGGGCCGCCGTCCGCAGAAGAATATTCATCGTCGGTCTCCTTGAACAATCCTTGGGGAATAGTGCGGGGATGCCGCTCTTGTACTGCCAAAGCAATACAAAGTCAAGTGAACGCTCGGTACTCGCCCAAAACAGGCCGCAAGACGGCACGCTCCGGACAGCAGGCACACCGCTTCGATCGCTTCGCCCAGAATGACGGCGCCGGGAAGGACTGCGACGCAGTGTTATTGGCGGGGCGCGGTGAGGGTGGCTAGGGCGCGGCGGAGGAAACGGAAGAGGTGCGCGAGGAGGTAGATGGAGAGGACGAGGAGCGCGGCGACAACAGCGGCCGTCAGGATCGGATGGGTTGCCGCGAGCCAGGAGAGCCAGACGGCCAGTACATCTTCGCCGAGGCTCAGCATCCAGTTGCTGAAAGGCTCGGGGCTGGTGTTGGCGGCGGCGCGGGTGCACGCTTTGGTGCCGTGGGCGGTGAGGGCGACGCTGCCGGCGAGGAGCGCGGCGGCCCAGCGCCAGGAGGGCGCGACGCCACCGAGGGCGCCGTAGGCGAGAAGAGCGGCGGCCGGGGGGCGGATAAAGGTGTGCACGAGGTCCCAGACGGTGTCCAGGTAGGGGACTTTGTCGGCGAGGAATTCGACGAGATAGAGGACAATGGCGATGGCGAGAACGGCGGGGTGTGCGATGACGCGCAGGGGATCGGGCAGGTGAATCACTCCGAAACGCTGGAGGAGGCCGAGGGTGGCCACGGTGGCGTAGAGGTTCAGGCCGGAAGAAAACCCCGCGCCGAGGCCCATGCCAAGCATCTCGAGGGGATTCATGGGGTGGATTGTACGGGAATCGGGGGACGCACGGAAGCGTTCGGAGAAGAGTCAGCGGAAGTGAGTTTTCTCAAGGGCGTCTTCCCTTCCCGAAGCCAGGAGCGCTCGGAGGGCCGCACGGCCAACGCATCAAAACTTACGACCGGTAATGCCGTTCAAGTTCCGAGGCGTAGTTCTTTCCGGTTGTGCGGGCATGTGCCTGCAGCCACGCGCGAAGACTCGTGCTGCCCGTTGGCGATTCTTTGGAGATGAGCAGATTGGCCATAAGGCCGCTGACTTCATCTTTCGTCAAAACGACATCGTTGACCATGCGGCTAAGCAGCCAGGAAGCGAGGACAACTCCGGCTGCGGGGATGCGCACGATGCGGCTGCGACTGCCGATCGTGCCGCGAATAAGCTGCACGAGATCAGCATAGGAGTAGGTCTCCGGGCCCACTGCGTCCACCACGATATTCTCGCGGCTACGGCCGCTGTCGACGGCAAGCGCGGCCAGATCCTCCACGAAAATGGGCTGCAACCCGTAATCGCCCTTGCCGGGCAGGGCGAAGACCGGGAAACGCCTTAGCATCCAGGCGATGTTGTTGAGCAGAATGTCTTCCGCTCCAAAGACCACCGCAGGCCGCAGGATGGCGTAGGACAGCGCGGAAGAGCGGATAGCCTCCTCCACCACGGCCTTTCCCCGGAAGTACGGCAAAGGCGAAGCTGGCGAAGGGTTGGTGATGCTGACGTGCACGATGCGTTGCACGCCCGCCTGCGCCGCAGCGCGGATGAGCACTTTCGTGTTTTCGACGGCAGTTTCGTGGTTCGTCCTTCCACGGGCGAAGCGCACCCAATAGGTGTTATAGACTGTCGTCGCGCCCTGCAAGCTGCGGGCCAGCTCTGCCACATTTCTGAAATTGAGCGGGGCCACCTCGATCCGGCTGCGCAGGGAAGAGTCCCCATTTGGGTGGTTGGTCAGCGTGCGCACACGGATGCCCCGCTCCAGCAAGCGCAGGGCAATGTATTTGCCGGAAAATCCGAAGGCACCGGTAACAACATGCAACGGCGCGCCGGGTGCGGTGGCGGGGTTAACTGTGGTGTCCTGCATCATTGGTACCTCCCGGGATGCGGAGAAAGGGCCGGCAGCCCGGCCGGGGCAAGCATCCGCTTCTTACGTCAGTCTTTTCTGTCACGACAGAACTACATAGCAAAAAAAAAGAGCCTAGCGGCCGAGCTTCAAAGAGAGCAATTTGCGAACCGCGCCGCGCGCCTTGACCAGGCTGCGCAGCGTGGCCACCGGGAATTGCCGCACGTCGGTGTACAGCGCCTCGACGTCGGCGAAGAACTCGTAGATCTCCTCGAGGCGCTCCCGGGTATAGGCATCGGCTTCTTTCCCCTGGCGGAGGTCCGCGATGCACAGGCGGAGGAGCTCCAGGGTGGGATCGATCTCGCGCTTCTTGCGCTGGTCGATGATGATGCGGAACATCTCCCAAACGTCCTTGATGGACTCGTAATGCTGGCGGCGGTCGCCGAGGACGTGCACCGGGCGAACCAGCCCCCAGCCCTGCAGTTCGCGGATGCTGGTGCTGACATTGGAGCGGGCCACATGGAGGGTCTTGGCAATCTCCTCGGCAGTTAAGGGAGTGGCAGAAACGTGGAGAAGCGCATGGACCTGGGCGACGGTGCGGTTAATCCCCCAGCGGGCGCCCATTTCGCCCCAGTGCAGGATGAACTGTTTTTTGGCGTTGCCTAGCTGGCTCATACAGTTATTTCTGTCACAACAGATATTACTGACATAACGGATAATTGTCAAGACCCACCCGGCAAGCGCGCACGCAGAAACCTACCCCGAAACGTCAGGGACGGTGGGCGGCGAAGAGGCGGCGCTTCACGAGTTCGACGAGGACCAGATAAGTGACGGCGGCGAAGATGAGGAAGGCAAAGTACTTTGCGGGGAGCGCGGTGAAGCCGAGGATATGCGCGGCCGGTGAGAACGGAAGGAAGACGCCGATGAGGACGATGAGCAGAGTGGTGACGGTGAGCGGGCGGCTGGGACGGCTGCGCAGCGGATGGCCCATGGTGCGGATGACGAAGAGGACCAGGGTTTGAGTGGCGAGGGACTCGACGAACCAGCCGGTGTGAAAGAGCGGCTCGCTGGCGTGGAAGACGGCGAGGAGGACGTAGAAGGTGAGGAAGTCGTAGAGGGAGCTGACGGGGCCGATGGCGAGCATGAAGTTGCGGATGAGGCGCAGGTCCCAGCGCTGCGGGGAACGCAATTGCTGGTCCTCGACGTTGTCGGTGGGGATGGTGACCTGGGCGAGGTCGTAGAGAAAATTGTTGAGGAGGATCTGCAGGGGGAGCATGGGCAGGAAGGGGAGAAAGAGCGAAGCGGCGGCCATGCTGAACATGTTGCCAAAGTTGGAGCTGGTGCCCATGAGCAGATATTTCAGGACGTTGGCGGAGGCCTTGCGGCCTTCGATGATGCCGCCATGCAGGACGTTGAGGCCGGGTTCGACGAGGATGAGGTCGGCGGCGTCGCGGGCGATGTCCACGGCGGTAGAGACGGAGATGCCCACGTCGGCGGCGTGCAGAGAGGGGGCATCGTTGATGCCGTCGCCGATGTAGCCGACGACGTGGGAGCGGTGCTTGAGGGCCAGGATGACGCGGTGCTTCTGCATGGGAGAGATGCGGGCGAAGAGCATGGTCTGCTCGGCGACGTGGCCGAGTGCGGCGTCACTGGTGTGCTCGAGCTCCTCGCCAAGCACGGTGGGGGGATCCGTAACGCCGAGCTGCTGGCAGATATGGCGGGCGACGAGCTCGTTATCGCCGGTGAGGATTTTCAGCTGCACGCCATCGCGTACCAGGGCCTGCTGCGCCAAGGCGGCATCCTCACGGAGCGGGTCGGAGAAGGCCAGGAAGCCGGCAAGAGTCAGTTCCCTTTCGTCCTGGACGGAGAGGCCATCGGTGAGCTGGACTTCGCGCCAGGCGACGGCGAGAACGCGGAAGCCGTCGGCACACAGCGTCTGGTAGAGCTGGGCGCAGCGCTGGTGCGCCGCTTGGTCCATCGGCACGCGCTGGGCGTCCATCTCGCAGGCCACGCACAAGGTCAGGATGCCTTCAGGAGCGCCTTTGGTGATGAGCAGGTGCCGCGATCCGGCGGCGGATTTCTGGTCGACGACGATGGAGAGGCGGCGACGCTCGAAGTCGAAGGGAATTTCATCGCGCTTGGAATATTCCTCGGCGTGCGAGACCTGGGCCTGCAGGATGGTGGCGTCCAGGGGGCTGCGGATGCCGGTTTCGAACTTGCTGTTGAGATAGGCGAGGAGGAGGGGGCGCTCGGCGGGCTGGCCGGCGGCGTCGAGTATTTTTTCCAACGACATTTCGCCGCGCGTGAGCGTGCCGGTCTTGTCGCTGCAGAGGACGTCAATACTGCCGAGATTCTGGATGGCGGAGAGGTGCTTGACGATGACCTTGACCTGGGCCATGCGCACCGCGCCCTTGGCCAGAGTGACGGAAGTGATCATGGGGAGAAATTCGGGAGTGAGGCCGACGGCGAGGGCCACGGCGAAGATCAGGGATTCGAGGGCGTCCTTGTGCAGGGCCACGCGCAGGACCAGGATGAACAGCACCAGGAAGAAGACCGTGCGCATGATGAGCAGACCGAACAGGCGCAAGCCGCGCTCGAATTCGGTCTCTTCGGGACGCATGGCCAGGCGCTCGGCGATGGAGCCGAAGGCCGTGCGCGGTCCGGTGACCAGCACGCGGGCGAGGGCCGTGCCGCTGACAACCGAGGTGCCGAGGAAGACGAGGTCGGGGGCGGCGGGGCCTGCGGAGAGATCGCTGGGCCGCGGGAGCGCTTCTTTGTCCACGGGCATGGATTCGCCGGTGAGGGCAGCCTGCTGCACGAAAAGGTCACGGGCGACGAGCAGGCGGGCGTCAGCGGGAACGAGGTCGCCGGCGGAGAGGCGGACAAGGTCGCCAGGCACGATTTCACTGCGATGGATTTCCTGCCAGGCGGCGTCGCGGAGAACGGTGGCAGTGGGAGCGACGCGCGCGCGGAGCAGCTCGACGGCGCGCTTGGAGCGGTAGGTCTGGACAAAATTGATGCCGACGCCGACCAGCACCATGCCAAAGATGAGGCCGGCGTTCAGCAGCTCTCCGAGAAACGCAGCGACGGTGCTGGCAATCAGCAGGATGACGATGAGGGGATTGAAAAAGAGGTGGAGGAATTCGAGGAATTCGGAGCGGCTAACGCGCGGGCTGGGGTCGTTGGGGCCGTACTGCGCGAGGCGCTCTTCGGCTTGGTGCGCAGTCAGTCCTTCTTCCTGCGGCGCCTTGGTGAGATCGGGCTCGGCCAGTATGGGCATGTGCGCTGCACCGAAAGGGGCCCCGTGCGCGCCCGGCAAGCCAGCGGAGGACGGGGCGCGAGTCGAGTATGGCACGGGGCGCACTTGCCTGTCAGCCGCGGGCGAACTGGACAGGGGGGCGGGGGCGGGCTAGATTGGCGGAGCGAATTGGTCTGCGCCGCATGCGCAAGGAGAAGCACAAGGGATGGCGATGCGCCTGTATTACCGGCCGGGTTGAAGCTCCTGCGCGAAGACGAAAGAGTTGCTTTCGTCCTGGGGAGTGGCGTTTGAGGCGGTGAACGTGGAGGGCAATGCCGCCGCGGTGGAAGAGCTCGAGCGGCGCGGGATGCGCATGGTGCCGGTAGTGACGGACGGCGAGCGGCTGTTCCATGGATGGAACCCGGAAGAGCTGGCGCGATTTGTGGGCGTTGAAGAGCAACGCCACGGGAAAAGCGGAGAGAAGAAGCTGGCGGTGGCGGAGCTGGCGCGGCGGCTGGAACGGATTGTGGAGGCGGCGCGGCGCGCGATCCCGGAGGTGCCGCCGGCGGGGCTGGAGGCGAAGGTGCCGGAACGCGAGCGCACGGTGCGCGATCTCGCGTATCACTTGTTCCGGCTGAGCGCGGCATACCGCGACGCGCTGGAGACGCGGACGTATCCGGAAAGCTGGCTGCAGGAGACCGCGCCGGGGGAGATGCGCGACGCGGCGTCGCTGGCGCGCTATGGCGCGACGGTGCGGGAGCGGCTGGCGGAGTGGTGGACGCGCGCGGAAGCCTTCGCGGGCGACGTGGAGACCTACTACGGGCGGCAAAGCGCGGCGGAACTGCTGGAGCGCACCACGTGGCATGCGGCGCAGCACCTGCGGCAGCTCTATGCATTGATGGAAGGCATGGGCGTCAGACCGAAAGAGCCGCTGGCGAAGGACGATTTCGAGGGGCTGCCGCTGCCGAAAGAGCTATGGTGAGTGTCGAACAGGCTTTTTCGGCAGCATAGACGTAAATGGTGAAAATCGGGCTAAAATGAGTTATAGGCGCCCGTAGCTCAGCTGGAAAGAGCGTCTGCCTTCTAAGCAGAGGGTCGGGAGTTCGAGTCTCCCCGGGCGCGCCATTTTATTGGGGAAAATGCACGATCCGAATCCGCACGAGGTGCGTGGTTTACCTCTGGCTTACCAACGGCGGAATGAGAAAAAGCTCCCGGGCCGAAGCCATGAGCCTTGAGGTTCTTGAAAGAGATGGCCAGGCAAGCAACACCCCCCATCTAAATCATACTTTTCATCCTTTAAGTCGGAGAAGGCCGCAGTCACAATCTCAAATAAAGATGAAATCTTCGCAGCAGGCGTGTCGGGCGTGCTCAATTTGCCGCGGGCCTGGGCCACGCGCAAGGGCAGTGAGAAAATCCAGTCTTCAGTAATGTCAAAAGCTCGCGGTTCTTTCCCGGTATGTACGCGATTCTTCTTTGATATTTCCTGACCATGCCTATTCTGGATGACGCTCATTTCAAGGGTGCAGTCCCTTGTTCATGGAGTTGGCGGGTTAATCTGTTGGCCATGATGCTCAGGAATGTTCGCGGTGTCGAAACAACAGACTGCTTCCATCGAGTGCGGTGACGGATTTCGATAAGAAAACCGAGGCCGCTCGCGATGCGGGTCTTGCTTCAGCCGCTGCAGAGCAGATTAGAAATTTCACAGGAACCGTTTTTTCTTTCTGCTGCTGTTTTTCCCCCTAGTTGTTATCGGAACAGAAACGCCACCGACGTTCACTCTGGAACATGCCTTTTCGGCGTTCGTTGGCTTCGACTATGTATCCAAAGCCTTTACTGCGGAGCCCGCTGGAACTTCAAATGCGATAGAGAACCAGTGCAAGACGACCTGCTCGGATATGAGAGAAGGTCGTTTCCGCAGAAAGGGAATTGCTCACATCCTGGGTGCACGTTTTTCTTTTTGGATACGGACCCCGTCCGCCACTGCCTCTCCAGCCTTCAAAGACTTCATGCAAATCGCAAAAATTCTGCTTTTCACTTTTCTCAGTACGGTATTCGTGAATTGCGCCCATGGCGATACCTTCGAGCGCATACGCTACAAAGGCGGCATGATCGCCGCGGCGGTTGATCCCAACGACTGGAACAACCGGCTCTCGGTCACTTCCGGCTTCATCTTGTTTACCTTGAGAGACGGCCGGCAGATCGAAATTCGGCCCAGCGCTGTCACCGCGCTCAGTTACGGACAAGAAGCCCAGCGGCGGGTCGGGAGCATGGCCGCCGTTCATATCCCGGTCGCTCCGCTGCCCCGCTTCGGTCCCTTCCATAGGAAGCGTGGGCATTTCATTGGCATGCAATACACCACGGCCGAGGGAAGCAGTTCCGGGCTGCTCTTGCAGGCGGACAAGCACAATTACCAGGCAATTCTCATCGCCCTCGGGAAGGTTACGCAATTCCCCGTTTTTGTGGACGAGAAAGAACGGCAGTCCATCCCTCCGGGGGTTGCCACGACCCTGGCAAAAAAATCCGGCGCGGAGAGTGATGCGGAACAGGCGGCCGCGGCATTCGTGTGGCCCGTGCCCGATACGGGCACGATCAAAGTCCTCTCCAATCCGGATGGCGCAGACCTCTACGTGGACGACAAGTTCATGGGCAATTGCCCGGTTCTGCTAAAGCTGCAGCCGGGCACGCACCCGGTCAGAGTCAAGCGGATTGGCTACAAGGATTGGTCTCGCCAGATTGACCTGCAGGCCGGCTCCAGATTCCGGCTATGGGCCACGCTTGAGAGATGATCCGGCGCTGTAAGCCTGTCGGAAACCTTGGCTGCTCTCGTAATCGGACGTGTTACGAAAAGAACCATTTGCAGGGAGCTATTAGTGATAATTTCACACTGCATGTGTGTTTTGGCGCACGCCTAGAGGTCTGGTTCGCGACCATTTTCTCTGTAAGTAATTGATTCCACTCATCTTGAATAAATAATCGTTTTCGTCCGATGGCTAGCCACGTGCTTGTATGGAACACAAATACTTTACCGACATTATTTCGCAATTGAGACGATCTAGCTGATGGTCAAAGAGTGGTCGGGCTAAGGCGCAGGTTTGATGAGTTTGCTGAGGTGATAAAGCCATGAAACTTATTGGTAAGAAATCACTTACGGTGCAACTCTGCCGGGCAGTTTGGGTAGCGGTCATTATAATCTGTATGCTTTCATCATGCGCTTCAGCCCCTGTTCCGAGAGCCCAGACGCCGCCGCCAATCCTGGTGTCCCCAATGCGCATTACGGATGGCCCCCCTGGCCAAATCCTTGTGACCGACAGCCAGCAAGGAATGATCTTTGCGCTCGATGAAAGAAATCTCGAGATTCTATGGACCTACGAGGTTCCCAGCGCCCCCATGGGAATCGCGTACCGGTCCAACTTCGTTTTCGTTGGGAATTCCACGACGCAGAATGTCGAGGTTTATAGACTCCAGGGCTCTTCCGGCGGATCCGGGAAAACGCTCGAATTTCAATACAATCTAGGTTTTACGCCTGCGGGCCAGCCGGGCAGCATCCGCATACCGAGCGACATCGCTTTGGATCAAGATCTCGGGCTGGTGTTCGTCATGGATTCCGGAGAGAGAAAGGTCAAAGTTTTCGATTTCAAGGGAAATCCGATCCGGACCTTTCCGTCCCCAAGCGACCCGCCTCTGCTCAGCCCGGTCGCAATCGCCGTGGATGAAGTGAACAAGGAAATCGTGGTGAGTGACTACGGCGACCCCAATGGCTGGTCCACGCCCGCGGCGCCCGCGCGAATACAGGTGTACAGCTACAGCGGCACACTCCTCAAACAGATTGATGGTGGTCCCGCCCCACCGGTCGATCCAGCGGCCCTGTTCTCCCGTCCGCAAGGACTTGCTGTGGATGGCCGGGGGCACATCTTCATGGCCGAGTCTGTTCTGGGGCAGGTCTATGTATTCGACCGGAACACCGGGGCGCTGGTGAAGAAGCTGGGCGATTTCGGCGATGGACCGGGCCAGCTTCAATTGCCTTTGGATCTGTTCCTCGACCCGAAATCCCAGGACCTGTACGTGACGAACAACATGCTCAAACGCATCGAAGTCTTTCGGAACGCAGGAGCATTGCCATGAACCGAACTTGTACAACTCTATGGTCTTCACTCGCCATAATGGGGACACTCCTGGCCTATCCGGCAGCCATTCGGTCGCAGGCGACTCCGCCGCCGTTCAATTCCGTTGGGCGAAGTTTGAAGATGCCCTGCGCCTACTGCCACAATATGCACGGCGGGACCGTGGTGACCCGCGGAGAAGCGGCCATCGAGGCCCTGTGTTTGAGCTGTCACAACGGCACGTATACGGATCCTCAAACGGGGAAGACCGCCGTGAAGGTGGCCACGCACTTTAATTCCCGGACCAACTACGGCACGTGGAAGATCAGTTGCCTCGGCTGTCATAGCCCGCACCGATACGCAAAGGCGGAGGGCACAGAGACTTTGAATCCCCCCAACGGCTATGGCAACTGGATGCTCGTGGGCGATTGGGTGCAGGAGGCCAGTTCAACGGATGGCCTTGCCCGCATCCGCAGGCCCGTTATCGTGGATACGAACGGCGACAACGGCGGAACAGGCAGGACGAAATTCACCGACGACGTGATGACCGGCTACTACTGTTCGAGTGGAATCGCCAACGACCCCGCCTGCGTCAAGACCGATCCTCCTTCAGCCTCCGATCAAGTGCGCAAGGTGGTTTTCTATGACAACCGCACCCCGGCGACAGCCGCGCAGAACCAGTGGGCACAACCGTTGATTGCCGACCCCACGACTCCGGGCAGCCGCTGGTACAACGGGGCCTGCAATGTCTGCCATACGCGGACCAATCACCATCGCCGCGACAACAGCGCCCCAGTCGATCATGACCACAACGTGACCAGAGCGTGTCACGACTGCCACCTGCACTCGAACGGCTGGATCAAGTAGAAGATTCCGAACAGCCGAACAGCCTGTCCCGGGTCAGCCGGCCTCGTTCCGCTGGAGCGAGGCCGGCTGGCTACGGGCGCAGGGCTTAGTATGTCATCCCGCTATCGTGAGCCTGCTGGTGGCAGACGAGGTCACAGTAGCGCCCGGCCTTGTTGAACTGAATGGGGCGGCCGGAGTTTTGCCCGACGAAATGGGTGTCGAAGTTCACCAGGCGCGGACCGATGTTGGCGGAGGAATTGGCCACGCCATGGGGCGAGTGGCAAATGGCGCAAGAAGCGCCGACGCCAATGCTGTGAATGTTGTGCCGGAAGGTCGCGTCCTGGAAAATGCTGTTCGTGAATTCGTGGCATTTCTCGCAAAGGGCGAACGGACCGTTGATTCCGGCGGAATAAGTGAGGCTCGGGAAAGTGCCGCCGGGAGTCGCCGGAGGCGTGTTCACCTGGTAATTGCGCTCCAGGATGTGCGGATAGGCGGAGCCGTGCGGCCCGTTGGGCCCCAGGCCGCCGAAATTGCGGTCCTGATTGTTGGTGTGGCAGTCGGTGCAGTAGACCTGGGTGCCCATAGCCCGGCCCGCGGTGTAGCTGAGGGTCAGCATGTTGACGCGCAGGCTGGACTGCGGGTAGGGGCTGTTGCGCGCATGCGTGACGGGGTGGCTGGAAGCGGTGGATTGCATCTGCAGGCGCACGTTGTACGGATCCGTGGACGTGGCGAAGGTCACCCGGAAGGGCGTGTATCCGTAGACGGAATACGCGGAGGATTGCGGCTTGCCGGTGCTGTCGGCGTGGCACTTGAAGCACACCTCGTACTCGTTGTTGGCCGGCTGCGGGTTCACCGCGCCTCCCGCGTTGCTTACCCCCGTGGCTCCCAGCAGCGCCGATTGCACACCCGGCGGGAGGGCTGCGCCGCCGGCATTCGCGGCGGCGTGCCCGTTATGGCAATCGGGGCATTCCGCGTGGCGGTTGGCGTTCAAGGGGAAGGCGTTCTCGTTGGCCTCGTGCAGACCGCTGACGGTGGTCGTGGGGTGCGCATAGACCTTGCTGAACTCGCCCATCACGTTGAGCAGCGCGGGCGTGAGGTTGGTGCCGTTGTGGCAGGGGCTGCAGGCGGCCTCTTCATATTGGCGCAGGAGGCGCGGGCTGGAGTTGGCCGGCGTATTGTGGGGCAGGTGGCAATTGAGGCAGGCGTTCAGGGCCACGGTCCCGTAGGCGCCGAAGCCCGCGGCGGCCGGCGTGGTGTTGGTAGCCGTGCCGTGCGAGCCTGTGGTCCATCCCTGCAAGCGGTTGGGGCGCGGCTGGGAGGGGTCATGGCAGGCCAGGCAGATGGCGCTGGAAGCGTTGGAGCGAACCAGGAAGCTGGGAACCACCGTGTCCTTGTTCGGTATGTGCGGGTTATGACAGGTGGTGCATTCCACGGCCCCCGCCACCAGCTTCACGGCGGGGTCCTTGGTGGCCGGAGGGGTCAGAAAGAGCGACGCAGCGAGCTGGCCGTCGCTGACCGGGGTGAAGCTGATAGGGTGGTCGTTGCTGAGATTGGCGCCGAGATTTTTCCCCGCGCCAAGAATCCGCGAAGTGTTGAGCAGGCCCTGAGCCTTGGTCTGCCCGAGAGCCACGGTACCATCATGGCAGCTCAGGCATTGCTTGGAGGACTGGTTGGGCTGCTGCATGACGGTTTTGGTTGTGGTACTCGTGTACAGAGTGTAGGTTTGAATCGAAAGCAGATGGTTCCAATCGGGCTTCTCGGCAACGTAACTGTCGTGCGGAGTATGGCAGAAAACGCAGGGCTGGCCGCTCACCGTCCCGGGGACTGAGAGGTCATGCTTGGTGCCGACCACGGGCGCCGACTGGCCCTGTGCGGCGCGGGGAAGCCCCAGCAGCAGGGGAAGCAGAAGGAGAAGCAGCCCGGCAGCCGGACGAATGCCGAGTGATTGTGTCCTCTCGGCGCGCATCTAGTCTTTCACCCTGCGGTAATGAAAAATCTGGATGCGCCGGTTCAAGGAATCGGCGACGTAAATGCGGTCGCGCTTGCTGATGAACAGCCCGCTAGGCAGTACGAATTGTCCGGGGTAGACCCCCGTGGAGCCGAAGTAGCTGAGCAAGCGGCCATCGAGATTGAAGACCTGCACGGCCTCGAAGAGCGCATCCACGACGTAGATGTTCCCATCGCTGTCCACGGCAATGCCCTTGGGCCGGTTGAGCGTCCCATTCTGATTGCCCAGCCGACCGAAGCTGCGGACAAACTGGCCTTCCGGCGTCAGCACCTGGATGCGGAAGTTCATGGCGTCCACGACGTAGAGATGGCCGGCGGCGAGAGTCAGCGCGGTGGGGAAATTGAACTGTCCGGGAGCCGTGCCGCGGCTTCCGATGGCCCGCACGAAGTTTCCGTCCAGATCCAGAACCAGGATCTGGTGCCGGAGGGTGTCCGTGACATAGAGCAGCTTGCGCCCGGCGTCGATGGCCAGTCCTGTGGGGCGTTGCAGCGCGGCGCCCTGTCCGCCGGAGAACAAGCGGAGGAACTTCCCCTTGGCGTCGAAGACGTAGATGCGTCCTTGCGCGGAATCGGAAACATAGATGTTGTCGGCGGCGTCCACGGCCACTCCGATGGGGGAAACGAAACCTTCCCCTTTCTTGCCGGCAATCCGCAGGTACTTGCGCTTTTCCAGGTCCAGGATGTGCACGACCCCCAGCTCGGTGTCGGTGAAGAGCAGCCGGCCAGTGGAGTCCTCGGTGACGCCGTAGGGGCGGGCCACGGAAGGAAGCTGCGGCGCGCCCGCCACCAGATTGAGGAGTTTGCCCCAGAGGGAGTGCGACTTGGTCAACTCGTGAACCTCGTTCACGCCCACGGTGCGCACGAAGTCGATCGCGCCCTGGCTGACGGAAGGAGGCGCGGGACTGTCCGCGGAGGGGGACGGCGGCGCAGCCGTGGAGGGACGGGGGCTGCCGCCCAGGAAAAGGAGGCAGGCGACGAGCGCGGCGGCTTGGAAGGCTCGAGGCATCTCAGAAGACGCGGAAAGACCGCTTCAAACGGACATAGAAGCTGCTGCGGGCGACTCCCGCCAGACCGAGCAGATCCTGGTCGTAGCGCGCATATCCGATGTCCAAAGTCATTTGCCGGAAATTGTATCCCAGTGAGGAATCCAGATAATGACTCTGGTTCCGCAGCGAACCGTCCAGAACCTGACCCAGTGTCATCCAATTCACCTGAGCGTGCAAGTTCCGCCAGGGCATGAGGTTGACGGTAAGACCCTGGGTGCGCGACGTGGAAAGGAAACGGCGCAGCAGGGGATTCCCAAGCGACGAGCCGCCCAGGGTGACGGAAGTGCCGCCAATCATATTGCGATGATAACTGGCGCCGAAACGACGGTGCTCCGCGCCGATTTGGAACGACCAGTCGTGGTAATTGTACGTCGAGAAATCCTGAACTTCCGCCGTGCGGTAGCCGAACCGCCCGCGGAGGATATAATTTCTCATTCTGCGGGCCAGCCCCAGTTCGGCCAGAACATCCCTTCTTTGGAGGAAAATGTCGCTGGTGATGCGGTTGATGCCGGCGCTGACGACACCATTCAACTCCAGCTTCTCCAAGTTGCCGCGATCCGCCTGAAGGCTGAAGGCGTGTCCGATGGAGCTGTAATTGACCGTGGGCGGCGCGGAAGTCGGGAAGGCGTAGCTCAGAGCGTAGCTGCTGTTGAGATTCGCCCAGGAAAACCTCTTGTGAAAGCCCAGGCCAGCGTTGCTGGACAGAATGCTTTCCGCAAATCGGGGCTCGCCCAGATTTCGATTGCGGGCCTGAGTCCAGTGCAGGCCGCCGAACAGATTCCAGTTTTTGTGAACATCGTAGTGGGCGTCCGAGGACGCCGTGAAGGTGGAGATCCCGGTGGAAAATATGGCAATGCCCGCCCCTGGGGTTACCGGCAGGGGGCCCTGCTGAAAGATCCCGCTGCGGTCGGAATTGTAGGCAGCCTGAAACAGCGCGCTCCAGCGCGAACGGCCGGCAAGGGAAGTGGTCAGATTGGTGTAATAGCCTTCGTGCTGCAGGGGTACGAGGTGATTCAGCAACTCATCCACGTCGCGGCGCCCGGCGGAGATGGAAAACAGGTTCAGGGCGGAAAAGTGTTTCTGGGCATTGAAGTAAGCCCACTTGGAGTCCTGATCGGTGCTCAGGCTGGTCAGGGTGGACATTTGGGGAGCGAAGGAGTCCAGCGCGCGCCGGGTGCGCCTCCATTCGCCCTGGAAGCCCCAGCCCCAGCGGGCATAATCAAACTGCACGCCATAATTATTGTCGCGCGACGTTTGCGTGGGCAGGACGATGAGCTCTGGTTTGACCTGCGAATTGGCATGCACGGCAGACAGGGTAATGCGCGGCAGCCTGCGGAAGCGCAGTTGCCAGGTAAAGCTCAAATCCTCATAGCGTGTGCGGTAGCGGGAAGCGTCCAATCCCAGCAGCGCTCCGTAGGCCATGGAGTCCAGGCGATAATCGGAATAGCTGACGGTAAGCGGGAAGGCGCGGCGGCGTAGCAAACGAACGCTGGCGGTATAGCCGTTTTGTCCGCCAAAACCGGCCTGCGGAGCGTTTTCTCCGGCGAGGAGCTGGGGGCGGAGCGAAAAACTGAGGAAGTCGGGATGCCCCAGGTAGCCATCGAGATTCAGGTTCAGGTTGAAAGGGGTGACGGAATTGCGGAACTCGCCGCCGTCAACGACATAGTTGGTCGCGAAGCCGGTGGTGACATCGCCGGTGAGCGACCATGGAGATTCCTGAGCAGGGCATAGCGGCGACAGCACGAACAAGGCGGCGGCTGTCGCCAGCAGCAGTTTCGAGATGTGGCCTTGTTCTGGCATTTGCGCCTCCCCGCAGGCCTCGCGCGGGAGGGGCATAGATTGCCCCCTCCCGGCAACGCCCGGTTCACGCCTACAGATGGCAGGTCGTGCAGAGTTGCGAGGTATTATTGGCCACTCGGAGGTAGTAGCCCAACGAGAGGCTCTTGGGAGTGTTGGTCACTCCAGTCGGCCCCTGGTGCGGATTGTGGCAGGTGCCGCACTCCACGAAGTTGGTTGCGGTGCCGCCCGTGTACAGTTGCAGGCCCGCGCCCGTGACTGCGGCAACGGCTGCCAGGGTTGTGTTCAGGGTGGGGTTGTGCGCCAGGTTGACGGGGTGATCGTTGCCGAGGTTGCCGCCAGCGCCAACATCCAGCAGTGCGCTGGTGCTGAGAGCCGCGCCAACCGTGCCATAGTTTGTGGTTGTCAGAGTGACGCTATTGGTGGCAGCCAGGGCACCGTCATGACAGCTCATGCAGAGAAGCGTGTTGTTTGATGGCGTGCCCGCGACGAGCAAACCGTTGCCGGGCGAGGTGATGTTCGACGACGTGTTCTTGAGCGACGCCGAGGTGTACACTGTGTAAGTGCTGGTGCCCACGCTCTTCACCCACAGCAGGGAGTTGCCGTTCAGGCCTGCGTGCGGGGTGTGGCAGCCTCCACAGGGTGTCGTGCCCACTGCGCCGTGTTGCGTGTCGCCGGTCAGAGCCGCTTTGTTGGCCATGGCCGCCGATCCGCCCAAGAGAACGAGCGCCGCAGCGATCATTAGCTTTCGATGAATCATTCTATTCCTCCGTAATCTTGAGAGATACCTGATTCTCCATTCCCGTGAAGGGGAACGGGCACTGCTGAAACGACTGCAGTCTGGTTGTCCCGGTTCACCTCCTTTTAGTTTTTCGATTCCGGCTGCGAGAGGTACTGGAAAATCTGGACACGCGGATTGACGCGTTGTTCCGTGGTGTAAACGCGGTCCTGCTCGTCAATGCACAGCCCGGCGAGCAAAGTGAACTGTCCCGGCCGGACGCCTTGCGTGCCGACGAACATCAGGACCCGCCCTTTGGCATCGAAGATCTGGAAATTGTTGAATTCCGCGTCCGCAACGTAGATGTGTCCTTCGGAATCCACGGCAATGCCCTTGGGGCGGGAAAACATTCCCGGGCCGTCACCCTGCGTGCCGAAGGCGCTGACGAAGCGCCACAGGCGGTCGAAGATCTGGATGCGGTGGTTGAAGGTATCCACGACGTAGAGGAAACCGCGGCGGTCCACGGACAGCGCGAGCGGGCTGCGAAACTGGCCGGGCTGGCTGCCGGGCCCCGGCCCCCCGATGGTTTTCACCAGCTCAAAATTCTGAAGGTTGAAGATCGCGACGCGGTGCGCGGCCACGTCGGTCACATAGAGCAGGCTGCGGTTCTTGTCGATGGCCAGGCCCGTAGGCTTCTGCAACTGGGCTTGCCCAAACTGGGCAAGGAGTTTGCCCTCGCGCGACACACAGTAGATCACGTGCAGAGCGCTGTCGGAGACAAACAGCCGGCCCTGGTCGTCCACGGCGACTCCGATGGGCATGCGCAGGGGCAATCCGGTGGCGGCGCCCCAGATGTCCACCTTGTGAGTCTCGCTGTCAAAGACCACCACGCCGCCCGCCATCCAGTCGGCGACAAAGATCCGGTTATGGGAATCGATGGTGATCCCAAAGGGGCTGCCCAGCCGTTTTTGTTGCTCGGTTTCCTTCGAGGGCGCGCCGGCCGCCGCTGCGAACCAGTTCCGCTTCTTTTTTTGGTCTTTTCCCGTGAAGTCCGAGAACTTGGACATCTGGCTCATCCAGCGGATTCGGGGAGGATCGGGAGGAGCAGGCCAGACAGACTGCGGGGGCGTCGAGAGCAGTGCCGCGCTCGAGTCATCCCCTCCGGGCGCGGCGGAAAGAGCGCCAGTGGGGCCCAGCAGCAAAAGAATGATCGCGATTCCCGCGGGCAGCCAATCCCTGTTTTTCCTGTTTCTCCTCATCGCTTCCCCTCCTAGTGACACGTCCGGCATAGCTCCTGCCCGTCCGCTATGTCCTTCACAAACAGTCTTGCCGACCCGTTGGCGGCATGCGGCTGATGGCAGGTCAGGCAGGTCAGGTTCTTGACCAGCGGATGATCGCCGCGAACGGGGTGGCGAGCGAGAATGGGATGGCCCTTTTCCCGCGCCGCATCCAACTGGATCGTCTTGACCGACTTGAGAAAACCCGGATCGATGCTCACCGCTCCCCCGAATAGCGGCAGCGGCTCCTTCGTGCGTTCGTGAAGCTGCACGGCTTCCATGCCCCGGATGTCGTGGCAGGCCAGGCAAAGATCATTCGTCTCCGCGCGCAGGAAGCGCTTGCGCTCTCCTCCATGCGGCTGGTGGCAGGTCGCGCAGCCGAGTTCCGTTACCGGGCGGTGCGAATACGCTTTCATCACTGCCGCTTCGGCGACGTCCTTGTGGCAGGTCATGCAGGTCTTGGCGGGTCCTCGGCGGAGTTGGTGCGGGTACGTGGCGGCGTGCGGGCTGTGGCAGGCCACGCAACCGGAATCGGTCTCGAGCGCCGGATGTTTCACCTTGGCCCGCGTCAAGCTTTCCTGAACATCCGCATGGCACTCCAGGCAAAGCTTGCGGCGGGCGCCCTCCACCAGCTCCACAGCGGCTTGTCCCGGTTTCGGCTCCGTGTGGCAGGTGGAGCAGGAGTCGCCCTCGAAGGCCGCGTGCATGAAGTTATTGATCAGCTTGGGGCGGTCGGAGCCGTGCGGATTGTGGCATTCGCTGCAACGGCTGCGCGCGAAGGGCTGGCCTCTGTGCGCCTTCTGGATGCCGGCCTCCGCGGCGTCGTGGCAGGTGAGGCACAGGTCCGGCTGCGGCGCCGTCAGATGGAAGATGCCCTCCGGCTTGCCGGAAGGCTCGCTCTTGTGCGTGGCGTGGCAGGCGCCGCAGCCCGCGTCCACTGCCGGGTGTTTTACCGGCTTCTGTATCTGCGCGGCAATGTTCTTGTGGCAGCTCAGACAAAGATTTCCGGCGGCGTCACTCTTGTCGGTCGGCTGCCGCAGGAGATTGACGTTCGGGCTGCTGTGCGGCTCGTGGCAGGTGAGACACCGTTCCTTGTGGAGCGGCGTATGCAGGGAGAGCTGCCCGGCCTGGGGCCGCTTGTCCTGGTGGCAGGTGTAGCAAAGATCGTTGCCTTCCGCGGTCAGGGTGACGTCGATTTGCTTGCCGAATCGCGTGATCGCATGGCACGAGTCGCATCCCATCTGGACTGCGGCGTGAACGGCAGGGCCCGCGGATTTTGCGGCATGACAGTCCTGGCAGGAGCCAAAATCGGGAGCTTTCCCGTCCGGCCCGGTTTTGACCTCCGGATGCTGGGCAAGTACGTCCACCAGGTTTCCTGCACTGAGTACAAGAATTGCGGCATAGATGAGGTGCTGTACTACCCTCTTCTTCATTATTTCAGTCTCTTGAAAATGGCTATCGACCGGAACCTGGTCCAATTAGGAGCATTCGATTTGCCGTTACCGGTGGGCCCATGGAAGCCTGTGTTCATTGCAGCCCGGGATGACGGTAAGCCGCACAATATAAAGCAGTTAAGCGATGCAATTAACTAAGCAGCAGGAATTCTAGCGAGCGGATGTTCGCGCCAAGACCTGGAAATTGCGCAAAATAGCGCATAGTACTGAGTACTAAGACCCACAAAAATATGCAGCCGCAATTTATTTGATTGTCGTGCCAGTGGTAAATCTATGAGCCGTCAAAATTTACATCAGCTTCACTACCTGTAGCTAAACACTGTCCTGAATGCCGGTTCCTCCACGGGGCGTGTGCGCATGTAGACTTGAAAAACTGCTGCGATCCACGGCGGCACCGCGATCAATTCGCGCACAGTCTCTACGGTGTCGCCGTTTTTCCCGATGACATGCAGCGGCGCCATGGAGAATTGCAAACCGGAACGGAATCCGAGAAATCTTGAGTACGTTGCAGTCCCCCGCAACCATGCAATTCTTTCTGGCAGGATTTGGGTCCAACTTGGGTCCACTAACGGCCGAATACCATACAAAACCGGGGTTCAAAAAGTCCGCAGAGCCAAGCAGAGGGTCGGGAGTTCGAGTCTCCCCGGGCGCGCCATCTAACTTTTGACACGTCACTGGATTTCAGTCCCTTCATGTGATGCCCTCCCTTTCCGGACTCCTCCAACGACGGATTGCCAGCCATGGCGACGATCAGCGGCTGACTTTGCGTTTTCGAGCGCGTTTCTTCACCCGCCGCACTTTTCCACTGCTCTCCAGTAAAGCGCCGAGTGCTTCGACCAGGGTGAGCCCGAAGGAGCGCAACTCTTCGAGGCGCAACCGGGCAACATGTTCGAGCAGGCGTTCCCCGCGCGGGAGCAGGGAGACCAGCACCTGGCGGCGGTCCACGCTGCTGCGCGTACGGACAACGAATCCCTTGGCTTCCAGGCGGTCGATCAACTCGACGGCGCTGTGGTGGCGAAGGAAGAGCCGTTCAGCGAGGGTGCGGATGGTGGCCGCCTGCCCCGGGGCGAGCCCGCGAATCTCCAGGAGCATCTGATACTGCTGCGGCTCGAGCCCCGCCTCTTGCGCAGCGGCATCGCTGCGGCGCAGAAATTGGCGAATGCGGTAGCGGAACTCGGCGAGCGCCCGGTATTGCGCGTTTTCAACGGCCTTACGCATACGGGTACTATATCGTATTGCGATATACAGCACCAGCCGCGAGAGGTTCTGCCAAGCGCAGGCAGAATTCGGCGCCCGGCACGACTCTACGGCTTTTTCAGGTAGCGATCGAAATAGGCGATGGAGTCCTGGACGATCTGGAGCTGGACGGGGTCGGGGGCGTAGAGGCCCTGGGCGTTGCGCCGGACGAAGACGAAGCCGTGCTCGCCGTGGTCGTAGGATTTCCACTCGACGTCCTTGCCGGCCTCGCGCAGTAATTCGTAGGTAAGGCGGAAGATGGCCTGGTTGTGATCGCGGTCGCGGCCCTGGATCAGAATGGGCATCTTGAAGGCGCGAATGCGCGCTATGGCCACGGCCATGTCCAGGCGGGCGCGCTGCTCTTCGACGGCATTGCGCAGCATTTCCGCGGTGTTGACGGGCAGGGTTTCCGGAATGGGCGGGGCGTGGGGATCGCGGGGCTTGGGGCGGCGCGCCAGGTAGTCCATGGAGGCGGGCTCGCTGGCGATGCCGGCGCGCAGACCGCCGTACTCCGAGGCGATCTTCATCAGCATCTCGCCGCCGTGGCTCAGGCCGAGATAGCCGACGCGGTCAGGATCGACGAAGGGCAGGGTCTTCATGAACTTGATGATGGAGATGGCGTCTTCGTATTCGAACGGGCCGCGGTTGAAGATCTGCCGCCCCTCCTGTCGGCCTTCGACAAGGCGGATGCCGTAGCCCTCCTGCACTTCGGCGCGGTAGCGCATCCAGACCACGGCGTAGCCGGCCTTCAGGAACTGCTCGAGCGTCCAGCTGCCGTTGCGGGTCCACTCGCGGATCCACTGCGCGCCGAGGCCGCCGTTCATATGCGCGAAGACGATGAGGGGAAAGGGGCCGTTGCCCGCGGGCTTGCGCAGGCCGATGGGGGCGTACAGACCGTCCACCGTCTGGACGTAAATCAGTTGCAGGGGAAACTCGGAACCTGGGACCGGTTCGGTGACAACCGTGACGGGGCTCTGCACCGGCTCGGTAAAAAAAATGTGCTCTGGATCGCTGCTGGCATTTTTCGCAGGTTGCTGGGCCGCGGCCGGCGTTACAGCCAGGATGGCGGCGAGGGCCGAAAGAGCAAGAAGTACGCGCAAGAGATCCTCCAATGCCCTGCAGGACCGTGTGTGGAATTCCCGGGCGCGGCAAGTCTACACCCGTCCAAGTCCTTGAGGGAGTCTGTAGCAGACACGCGTTCCGGTGGCAGGCATGGGCTTGCTGCGAGGATCCTGGCAGGACTCGCCTAACGCATTGTGGGGCAGAGGGGGAGAAAGTTACGTCCGCTGACGCTTTTGCTCAGGAACCCGGCGCGCCTTCCTCGTGCAGGGGATTGTTGGAATCGTGCTCGTCCCGGCATTCTAAGCATACGAACGCCTGGCACCAGCTGCAGATCTCGATGTGATTGTCGCAGAAGGAGCGGGAGCACTCGACGCATTGCCGGGGCGCTTCCTGCGAACAGCCTGCGATGGCGCACTTCATAGCCCGATGCTACACGCACCCTGCGAAGAGAGTCTATCGAAAAGTTCCGCAGGCTGCCTGTCCGCATTTGCAACGCTTACCGACACGTCTTATCCTGTGCACAGTGCCCCGGGATTCCTCCGCGGGAAAGCATCGGAGGCGATTCCCTCCGGGCACATTGCTCCTTCCTCGTGGTGCTGGCTGGAGGTCCGTCATGCAAGACAACTCCGAAGAAAAAATGGGATCCTCGCGGCGGGATTTCCTCAAGAAAAGCGGGGCGGTGACGGCGGGCATTGTTGCGCAGGGACTGCTGGACAACGGGGCGAACGCGGCACCGGCGCCCCGGGCATTTCCCGACAACCCAGCCACGGCGGAAGCCATGCCCACACGCAACCTGGGGCGCACGGGCTACCGCACGGGAATCTTCAGCCTGGGCGGGCAAGCGGCGATCGAGCAGCCGCACAACGAAGAGACGGCCGCGGCCATCGTGGAGCGCGCGCTGGACCTGGGCGTGAACTACATCGACACGGCCGCGCAGTACGGCGGCAGCGAGCGCTGGAGCCAGCGCTACATCGGGCAGGTGATGAAGCGCCGGCGCGGCCAGACGTATCTGGCCAGCAAGACGCACGACCGCACGCGCGACGGGTCGCTGCGGCTGCTGGAGGAATCGCTGAAGCTGCTCAACACCGATCACCTGGACGCCTGGCAACTGCACCACGTGACCACGCCGGACGACGTGGAGCGGATTTTCGCGAAGGGCGGGGCGATCGAGGCGCTGCAGCAGGCGCGCGAGCAGAAGCTGGTGCGCTACCTGGGCGTGACGGGGCACACGGACCCGGAGCTGCTGATGGAATGCCTGCGCCGCTTCCCTTTCGACCAGATCCTGCTAGCGCTGAACGCCGCGGACAAACACCACCTCAGCTTCATGGAAAAACTCCTGCCCATGGCCGTGGACAGGCAGATGGGCATCATCGGCATGAAGATACCGGCGCGGGGGCGCATCCTGTCCGCGTGGAAGCCGCAGCCGGGCGGGTACTCGCCCTTCGAGGGTCCGGCCAAGGGGCCCGGGACGCTGACGATGAAGGAAGCGCTGTACTACGTGCTCTCGCTGCCCGTGAGCACGGTAATCATCGGGTGCGACAGCGTGGCGCAGTTGGAGGAAAACGTGAAGCTGGCGCGCGCGTTCACGCCGCTGAGCGAGCAGCAGCTCGCTGCTCTGGCGGAGAAGACCGAGGCGATTGCGCGGCAGGCGCTCTTCTTCCGGCGGTGGGCGTAGAGCGGGCGGCGCTGCGCGCCGCTATCCGTCTTTCTTTTCCAAAAGTGAAATGAAGTGCAAGCCGCTCCCGAAGAGCCAGGAAAGAGGGGGCAGGTAAAGGGGCAGGTGCGTCTGCGTGGAACGCGGCACGAGGGAGGAGCGGCGAAAGGCGTCGTCCCATTGCGCGCGCGAGAAGTAGTTATAGGGGAGGGAGACACCGTGGGGCGCATTCCCTACCCAATCCATAAGGCGCAAGGTCCAGTAGTCGAAGCGAGATTCGGAAAAATGGTCCTTGATGAGAACGAATTTGCGGCTGACCCGGCAGGCATCCTGCAGAATGACGAGCGGGGTCTGCGAATGGTGAAGGACATCAACGAAGAGACAGACGTCGAAGGAGTTGTCGGGAAAAGGCAGATGCTGGCCGTCAAAGAGCTGAAAAGGGACGGCGCAGCCGGGGCGGGCATGGACTTCGACGCCTTCCACGTGCAAGCCGGGAACCAGTCCGCGGAGAAGGGCCCCCAGAGAGCCGTCGCCGCAGCCCACATCCAGAAGACGGCTACCCGGGGGAAGTAGGGCGGCGAGTTGCCGCGCCAGAACGATTTTGCGCCGGTCAAAGATCAGGCGCGAGTGAACCCTGCCAACCAAGTGCGTGATGAAACTGCCAGCTTTGCCGTCGCTCACGGTCACCTAAGTGTGCGCCCCGGCGGATGCCAGAGGTAGTCAGGAAAAACGATGCCCCGCCGGCCAAAAAAAATACACAATGGCCGAAAGGGCACCCATCGAAACGACTGCAAAAAACCCGGAGTGCACGCGCCGCAAGCGAGCTTCGAAGCGGCCTACTGCTGCGCGGCGGCTTTCGCGCCGGTAATCTTGAACTTGAACCAGGCGGTGCCGCTGGGGTAGAGGGCGTCGCGAACTTCGCGGTTCAGTTGTTCGCCGGGGCCGATGGTGATGGGAATGGTGCCCTGGTTGACCAGGATGGCCTTGTTGTCGGCGCCCATGTAACTGGTCTCGTACTGGATGTTGCTGTAGGCGTAGGAGGCGGAACGGTTTTCGATGCTCACCAGCCAGACGGCGACGGTTCCGGTGCGGTCCTTGTCCATGGTGGCGCGCTGGATCTTCAAATCGTGGACCGGATCGGCGGGGCCTGCTGCGGCGACGGGCGCCGCGGCAGCGGGAGCCTTAGCGCCGTGCTGGGACATATAAAACAGCGCTCCGCCGGCCAGGACGGCTACGACCACCGCCACACCGATCCAAAGCGATTTCGAACTATCTTGCTGCTGTTCCTTCGGTGGCTCGAACATGGACCCTCCATATTTTTGCTTCCTGGCACAGGAAGCATCGATCGTCTTCGGGCAAAACAGTCGAGAGGAAGTCACGGTCCTCACTCCCGCGCTCACTGCGCGTGGGGAGAGATGCCTTCCACTCCTGCAGGCCGCGCCGCCAGGGAGAAGAGATAGCAGAGAAAAGCCGAGAAGTCCATACGCGGGGCGCCACTCACTTCGATCGTGAGGCAGGCCAAGCCGGATATTCCGCGCGCCCCGGGCCTATTTTTTCTCGGGCGCTGCGGATCGCGGATACCAGATGGGACGGATTTCGCGCAGGAAAATGCGCGCGGTGACCGGACCGATGTGCTTGAACTCCTGCAGCTTGCGCGAAAGCTCCGCTGCGGTTTTCGCCTGCGCCAGGAGATTGGTCAGTGTGCCGTAACGGCGCTGCAGCTCCTGGCAGACTTCCAGAAGTTTTGTGGCCGTGGAAAAGTCGTAGCGGACGTAGTGCGCGCGGTCCAGCAGGAGCACCAGCTTGTCCCACCCGGCGCGGCGAACCGCGCCGGGACTGGTCAGCCCCGCGGCCACCAGCGCCTGGCAGGCTTGTCCGGCAATCTCCGCTTGAATAGGCTTGCCGAAGAGCAGACAAGCCAGAAACCATTTGAAGAGCTCGCTCTCCCGCTTGGATGCCAGGTCGATGCGCAAATCACGGGCCGATGTTGCTGGCTTGCTCATGGACGGCGCGAATGCGGGAGCCTGCCAAGGTCGCGGCGGAGCGCTTTGCGGCCGGGCAATTCCTCATTCTGAACGGATTATGAAGGACAGCGCAGAGCAATACAAACAGGGTCCGCGCGGAAGCCCGTTTCGGGGCTACCGCGGGTGGCGGGATAGGAGTTCGCGAAGTCTGGCAATGGGGAGGGCTTCGGCGGCGTGGCCATCGCGGCCGCGCACCGTGGTGGCACGGAGGAGCGAGTTGTCGATGGCTTCCTCGGTGGCTTCGATGGTTGCTTCGAAGAGCGGAGAGAGGTCGTCGTCGCGGAGAAGCGTGATGGACTGGGAAGCGGCGTCCGTGGCGATGCGGTTGGTGGTAGAGAAGGCGATGACGAAGTCGCCGCTGCCGTTGCTGCCGGAGGAGCCGGCGCGAGCCATGCCGAAGACGGCGCGTGCGGCGAGGCGGTGGAGCTGGCGGGCGTCGAGGGGCGCGTCAGTGGCGACGACGATCATGCAGGAGCCGTCGCCGGACTTTGCGGGCTGTTCTGAGGGGCGCTCCAGTGCCGCGCGCTCCTGCGGCGGCTGGAGTTCGCGCCAGACGGGAACGCCGTCGATGGTGAGCGAGCCGCCGAAGTTGGTCTGCACCAGCACGCCGACGGTATAGCCGCTCTTACCGGCCGCGATGCGCCGGGAACTGGTGCCGATGCCTCCCTTCCACCCGAAGGCCATGGTGCCCGCGCCAGCGCCCACCGAGCCTTCCTCGACCGCGCCTTCGCGGGCGCTCTCGAGGGCCTGGCGAACGTGCTCGGGCCTGACGTGGCGGCCGCGGATGTCGTTGAGCCAGCCGTCGTTGGTTTCCCCGACGACGGGATTGATGCTGCGCACCTCTTCATTGCCGGGGCGGGCGAGCATCCAGCCGGTCATGGCCGCGGCGGCGTCCCAGACGCTGAGGGTGTTGGTGAGAAGGATGGGCGTTTCGAGCTGGCCAAGCTCCTGCACCTGGGTCGAGCCGACCAATTTTCCAAAGGCGTTATAGACGTAAACCGCCGCGGCCACTTTTTCGCGGAAGAGGTTGCCGGGATGCGGGAGGATGGCGGTGACGCCGGTGCGGACGCTGTTGCCCTCCGTGATGGTCACCTGGCCAACGCGCACGCCGGCCACGTCAGTGATGGCATTGAGCGGGCCGGGGTCGAAGGCGCCGGGGCGGATGCCCAAATCGCGGGCGCGGGGGCGCGGCTCGGCCGCGGAATTGGCCTGGGCCGCAGCGCGCACGGGCAGAAGAAGAAGGAAGGCAGAGGCGAAGAGTACGATCCATCTTGTTTTTGCCGATGTATTCACGGTGCCCTCTCCCGAAACAGCGAATTCTGTTTCCAAGAACCGCGCCGTGGCGCGGTGGCTCAGGCGCGGACGACGACGCGGCCGAGGATGCGGCCGTGGCGCATGTCGTCGAAGACCTGGTTGATTTGCGCGAGGGGGCGGGCTTCGCTGTGGCAGCGGACTTTGCCGGCGGCGGCCAAATCGAGCAGTTCGCGCAAGTCGGCTCGCGTGCCCACCGAAGAAGCCACGATGCGCGTCTCGCGGGCCACCATGACGATGGGCGGAAACGTGAGATCTTCCGCGGGGAGGCCGATGACCGCCAGAGTGCCGTCCGGGCGGAGCGAGGAAAAGGCCAGGTCGTAGGCGGCTTTGGCGGCCGAGGTGACCAGGGCCACGTGCGGACCGCCCACTTTCTTGAGCTGCGCCGCAAAATCGCCGGCCGCGGCATTCAGCGCGTGGTCCGCGCCGAGAGAGCGCGCCAAGGCCAGCTTCTCTTCCGTGACGTCGATGCCGATCACCTCGGCCTGGAAACTTTTCGCGACCTGCACGGCTAGGTGGCCGAGCCCGCCGATGCCGAAGACCGCCACGCGCTGGCCCGGGCGGATGCCCGCCTTCTTGCTGGAGCGATAGACGGTCAGGCCGGCGCAAAACAGCGGCGCCGCCTCCTGGGCGGAAAGAGTTTCCGGAACCCTGGTGACGTGACTGGCCTTGGCCTTGACGAACTCCGCGTATCCGCCGTCAACGGTGACGCCGGTGATGATCTGGCGCGGGCAGAGATTCTCCAGGCCTTCCTTGCAGAGCCGGCACTGGCCGCAGCTCCAGTAGATCCAGGCCACGCCGACGCGGTCGCCCAGCGCGAACTGCGCGACGTCGCGCCCCTTCTCCACCACGCGGCCGACGGCTTCGTGGCCCATGACCAGCGGCTTCTTCACGGTGACGGCGCTGAGCAGCTGCGGCCAGCCGCCTTCGGCCAGATGCAGATCGGAGTGGCAGACGCCGCAGGCTTCGACCTGGATCAGCACTTCGTCCGCGGCGCATTCGGGCCGGGGGACATCCTCGATGCGGAGCGGCTGTTTGTAGTCGTGCAGGATTGCGGCCTTCACGGTGCGCCTCCAATGTGGCGCAGAAATGCTATCCGATTTCAGGGGAAAGCGGAAATAGGGGCAAGCGCAACTGCCCGGGGTGCTCTGCGAGGAAAAATGCAGGTGCAGTTCCGGGCGGAGGGAGTCTCGCTCTTGAAACCTCCGCCCGAACTGCCTTCCCGCTCCGCGTGGTCCTGCGAAGGAACGGCTTGGGGGGCTAGCCCTTCGCGGCGGGATTGGGAATCATCTGCCAGAACCAGACCACCAGAATGCCGTAGTAGACCAGCACGACGCCGAAACTCACCAGGAAGGTGCTGAGGCCTTTGCCCAGACCGGCAAAGGAGCGCTTCCAGTGGTAACCGCAGACGCCGATCATCGTCAGAGCCAGAAGCGCGGTGACGGCGGCGAGCAGGCTCACCTGATTGCTGGGCAACTGCACCTGCGCCAGACGGAAGAGCTGGCGCAAGGCCCCACCGAGCATGCCCGTGGCAAAGGCCATGATCAGCCACGCGGCTGGAGCCAGCATGCCGATCATATACGCCCAGCGGTCCTCCATGTAGAAGAGCATGAGCAGAATGGCCATGTAGATGATGGTCTGATAGAGATGCAGGAAGAAAAAGTCGGGTTCCAGATAGGTGAGCAGAAGAAAACAGATCACCTGGAGACTAGCTAGGGTAGCAACGTCTCGGTAAACTTTCATATGAAACTCCCCCTATCTTCTATCGGTCAAAATGGTGCAGTCGCTTAGGCCGCCGATGTGTTTCCATGGCGCCGGCTAAGGATGCACCGTAAACCCGTGAAGATACGGGGCAACTCTCATGCCACAGCCACCTCCGACTATGTTATAGATTAGCAAGGGGATGCCAGCGGAGAGGGCCCTCCGGGGGCTACCACTGCGCGAAATGGCCCTTTTGCAGCGGTCTATGCCACACCACGACCAAAGCGAATGGAACTGCTCGTGCTCCGTGAAAGAATGGCTGGCATAGCGATGACTGCTTCGTGGTCACATAGATCCAGGACCGGCGTCTCCGCCAGCCGAACATTCGGGTTCGCTGCACGCTTGGAGTAAGATGGCGTGTTTGACGTGCGCAACTCAAAAGGCTCGGCGCTAACTGCCTCGGAGGAATTTTGAAGCGTTCAGGAATATTGCAAACCGCGACCGCAATTCTTCTCCTGTTTGCGGCGGTGCAGGCCGGAGCACAGGTTCTCGCACAGCAGGGCCAACAGACCCCTGCGCCGCAACAGCAGCAACCAAAACCGGCCGAGGCGCCGCAGACGGGCACAGAAGAGAATCCCAAGCACATTTTCGGAATCATCCCCAACTACACGACCACGAATGAGGTTCCCGGCCAGCAACACCCGCTGACATCGAAAGAGAAATACGTCCTCGCCTGGCATCAGATGTTCGATTTCAGCGCGCATGCAGGAAATGTGTTTCAGGCCGCTCTTCAGCAGGCATCAAACGGCCAGCCGCACTACGGCCAGGGCTGGGACGCCTACGGCAAGCGCTTCCTGGCGGCGGAAGGAGACCAGGCTAGTTCGAGCCTGTTCATCGTGGGGATTCTTCCAGCGGTCCTGAAAGAAGACCCCCGGTATTTCCGGCGCGGCACGGGCTCGTTCGGCGCGCGGGCATGGTACGCCGCGGAGCGGACGGTCATCTCGCGCCGAGATTCCGGCTCCTCGACCTTTAACGTGCCGCTCGTGCTCGGCCAGCTCATCTCCGGCTCGATTTCCACGGCCTACTACCCGCGACAGGATCGCTCGGCCAGCGGCGTCTTCCAGAACTGGGGCATTAATCTGGCCTATACCAGCGGCTACAACGTGCTCCGTGAATTCTATCCGGACATCCTGCGCGCACTCTTTCACCGCCGGCATAAGACCCCTGCCGCTCCGCCCGCCGCTCCGGCGCCCGCTCAGGCGCAATAGCCCGCCTGCGAAGGAAACCTGCGCCGGGCGAGGTCATTGCGCGCTATAATCACGGCGTACCCCAGCAAGCCCGCTACCCCTGGCGGGCCGGGAGTACGGAGCCGGGAACGGACCCTTCGCCCTTCTTGCAGTTCACCGCAGAGTAGTAATCCCGGCCGCGCGCAATGAAGTGCAGTTCTGCGTGCAAACGCCTCGCCTCTCAAGTGAAGCGCTCGCTTCGCGGAAAGAACGCGAGAAGGAGGGGCCGATGAGCGTCCACGCGGCACAGCCGCCGTTGCCCTCGGACGACAAGCGCTGGCGGATCGTGAACGGCACGATGCGGCGCCACGGGCATGCGCGCCAAGCGCTGATCGAAACGCTGCACACGGTCCAGGAATTGTTCGGGTATCTGGACGAAGAGGCGCTGAAGTTTGTCGCCGCCTCCCTCCGCGTCCCCCTCAGCCAGGCCTACGGCGTAGCGACCTTCTATCACTTTTTCAGCCTGAAACCGCCAGCCCAGCACGAATGCCACGTGTGCATGGGCACGGCCTGTTATATCAAGGGAGCGGCGCAACTTCTCGCGCGGGCGGAAGAGGTTCTCGGCGTAAAGCCGGGAGAAACGACACCGAATGGAACTGCTTCCCTGCTGGCCGAGCGCTGCATGGGTTCGTGCAGCCTGGCGCCGGTCACGATTTTCGATGGGGAGGTGGCGCGCGAAGCCAGCGCGAAGCAGGTGCAGGAACGCCTGGAAAGGTGGCTGGCCCATGACGCTTGAAGAGCTGGAACGGATTGCGGCCGGGACGAAAAACGCGCGGGCGGCGGGTGGGCATGAAGTGAACGTCTGCCTGGCCGCGGGCTGCCTCTCGCAACACAGCGATGCGTTAAAGGAAGCGCTGGAGAAGGAGGCTCGAAAGGCGAGCGCCTCCTGCCGGGTGCGCGGAACGGGCTGTATGGGATTGTGCTCGGCGGGTCCGCTCGTCTCCGTGGAACCCGGCGGCGTTCTTTACCGCAATGTGAAGCCGGAAGATGCCCCGGCGATCGTCCGAAGCGCCGGCGGCGAGCCGCTACGGCGGCTGCAGTGCTCGCGCGACCAGGCTTTTTTCCAGCGGCAAGTCCATATCGTGACGGAAAACTCCGGAAAGCTGGACCCGGAAAAGATCGAGGAATACATCGCGGCGGACGGTTACAAAGGGATGATTCGCGCGCTCACGGAAATGACCCCGGCTGCGGTCGTTCAGGAGATTTCGCGCAGCGGATTGCGCGGGCGGGGCGGAGCGGGCTACCCCACGGGGCTGAAATGGGGGACGGTGGCAAAGACGGACAGCGCCGTGAAGTACGTCGTCTGCAATGCCGACGAAGGCGACCCGGGCGCATTCATGGATCGCAGCGTGCTGGAAAGCGACCCGCAGCGGGTGCTGGAAGGAATGATCATCGCGGGGTACGCCGTGGGTGCGAGCCGCGGCTACCTCTACGTTCGCGCGGAGTATCCGCTGGCGCTGAAACGTCTGGAAACGGCCATCGGCGAGGCGCGGCAGCTCGGACTTCTGGGAATCAATATCTGCGGCACGGCGTTCAGCTTCGACATCGAAGTGCGGATCGGCGGGGGAGCCTACGTTTGCGGCGAGGAGACCGCGCTCATTGCGTCCATCGAGGGGAAGCGTGGCACGCCGCGGCCGCGCCCGCCGTACCCGGCCCAGTCCGGCATCTGGGGCATGCCCACGCTGATCAATAACGTGGAAACTTTCGCCAGTGTGCCGGCCATTGTGCGCCGCGGCGCAGAGTGGTACGCGGCCCTGGGCACTCCGAAGAGCAAAGGCACCAAGGTGTTCGCGCTAAGCGGCAAGGTGAAGAACAACGGCCTGATTGAGGTGCCCATGGGGATGACGCTGCGCGAAATCATCTTCGAGATCGGCGGGGGCGTGCCCGAGGGGCGGAAATTCAAGGCGGTGCAGACCGGCGGCCCTTCCGGCGGCTGCATTCCGGAACAGTTTCTGGATCGCCCGGTGGACTACGAATCGCTCCGCGAACTCGGCTCGATCATGGGGTCGGGCGGGATGGTGGTGATGGACGACACGTCGTGCATGGTCAACGTGGCGCGCTTTTTCATGGAGTTCTGCATGGCGGAGTCCTGCGGGAAATGCATCCCGTGCCGCGCGGGAACCGCACAGATGCACGAGATGCTGACGCGGATCTGCGACGGGCGGGCCACCCATAAAGACCTGGAGATGCTGATCTCCCTGTGCGACATGGTAGGCGCGACAAGCCTCTGCGGGCTGGGCCAGGCGGCGCCCAACCCGGTCCTGAGCACGCTGCGCTATTTCCAGGACGAATATCTCGAGCACATCGAAGCGAAACGCTGCCGCGCCGGGGTGTGCGAATGCGGAGCGGCCGCGGAGGTGCGCGCGTGAACCCCGCTGCGGAAGTCAAAACGCTGGTGATTGATGAGATGGACGTGAGCGCGCGCGCCGACCAGACGATTCTGGAGGCGGCGCGCGACGCCGGCGCGTGGATTCCGACGCTCTGCCATCTGGACGGCGTGGGCGATATCGGCGCGTGCCGCATGTGCCTGGTGGAAGTGAAAGGAAGCAACCGGCTGCTGCCCGCCTGCGTCACCCGCGTGGAAGAAGGAATGGCGGTGACCACGCATTCCGAGCGGCTGGTGAAATACCGCCGGATGATCCTGGAACTGCTCTTCGCCGAGCGCAACCACGTATGCGCCGTGTGCGTGGCCAACGGCGCCTGCGAGCTGCAGACCCTGGCGCAATTGCACGGGCTGGACCATGTGCAATTCCCCTACCGCTTCCCCGCCCTGCCGGTGGACGGGAGCCACGAACGATTTTCGATGGACCATAACCGCTGCGTCCTCTGCACGCGGTGCGTGCGCGTGTGCGGCGAGGTCGAAGGCGCGCACACGTGGGACCTGATGGGGCGCGGCGTCCATTCGCGGGTGATCACCGATCTGAGCCAGCCCTGGGGAACCTCGGAAACCTGCACCAGCTGCGGGAAGTGCGTGCAGGTCTGCCCGACCGGCGCCCTCTTCGAGAAGAACAAGGTCGGCACCAAGCTTCCGAAGAGCCGGGATTTCCTGATGCACCTCAGCGTGATGCGGGGTGGGGACCGATGAACAGGAAAAAGCTTGCGACGGTATGGCTGGACGGCTGCTCGGGGTGCCACATGTCGATTCTGGACATGGACGAACGGCTGCTGGAAATCGCCGGGCAGTGCGAACTGGTCTACAGTCCGCTGGTGGACCAAAAGACGTTTCCGGCGGACGTGGACATCACGCTGGTGGAAGGAGCGGTGAGCAGCGACGCGGATGCGGAGAAGATCCGACGGATCCGCGCACGGACGCGGATGCTGGTCTCCTTGGGAGATTGCGCGGTGACCGGAAACGTGCCGGCAATGCGCAATTCCTTCGGCACGGAGAAGGTGCTGCGGCGCGCTTACGGGGATGCGGCGGGGGCGCTGCTGCAGGTCCTGGGGCAGGGCGTGCCGCAGCTGCTGCCGCAGGTGCGGCCGGTGCATGAAGTGGTTTTCGTGGACGTCCATGTGCCCGGTTGCCCGCCTTCCGCAGAGACCATTTACAGCGTGCTGCGCGAGCTGCTGGCGGGGCGCAAGCCGGATGTGACCAGCGGAACGCGGTTCGGGGCGTAGGAGAACGGCATGGGAAAGAAGATTGTCATCGATCCGGTGACGCGGATCGAAGGCCACGCGCGGATCACGCTGCAGACCGACGACCAGGGCGTGGTGCAGCAAGCCTATTTTCATGTGACGCAGTTGCGCGGCTTCGAAACGTTTTGCGCAGGGCGCCCGTTCTATGAAATGCCCAACCTGATGGCGCGCATCTGCGGCATCTGCCCGGTGAGCCACCTGCTCGCTTCGGCCAAGGCGTGCGACGCGCTTTTGGCCATCCGCGTTCCGCCCGTGGCGGTGCAGCTAAGGCGCATTCTGAATCTCGCGCAGGTGGTCCAGTCGCACGCGCTCAGCTTCTTCTATCTCGCTTCGCCGGACCTTCTGCTGGGAATGGATGCGGACCCCGCGGAGCGCAACATCCTCGGCGTGGCCGGCGCGCATCCGGAGCTGGCCCGCAGCGGGATTCGCCTGCGCCAGTTCGGGCAGCAGATCATCGAGCTGCTGGGCGGCAAACGCATCCATCCGGGATGGGTAGTGCCCGGCGGAGTGAGCGAGCCGCTCTCCGGGGAAAAGCGCGAGCGCATGCTGGCGATGATTCCGGAAGCGCTGGGGACGGCGCAGAGCACGCTGGTATGGTTCAAGCAAAACCTGGAAAAGTACCGCGAGGAGATCCGCACGTTCGCGAATTTCCCGAGCCTGTTTCTGGGACTGGTCACGGCGGAAGGCCAGGCGGAATACTACGATGGCCAGCTGCGGATCACCGACGCGCAGGGCGCGATTGTGGCGGACCAGCTGGATCCGGCGCGCTACGCGGAGTTCATAGAGGAAGCGGTCGAGCCCTTCACCTTCCTGAAGTTTCCCTACTACAAACCGCTGGGCTATCCCGGAGGGATGTACCGCGTGGGCCCGCTGGCGCGGCTGAACATCGCGGAGCGCTGCGGCACGCCGCTGGCGGAGCAGGAATGGGTGGAGTTCCGGGAGATCGAGCGCGGGGCGGTGCTCAGCTCGTTTCACTATCACTATGCGCGGCTCATCGAGATCCTGCACGCCATCGAAAGCATCCTCAGGATTCTCGAGGACCCGGAGATTCTCAGCCCGCACGTGCGCGCCAACGCCGCGCTCAACAACGCCGAGGGCGTGGGCGTGGCGGAAGCGCCGCGCGGCACGCTGCTGCACCATTACAAGGTGAATGAGCAGGGGCTGATCACCTGGGCCAACCTGGTGATCGCCACCGGCCACAACAACCTGGCGATGAACCGCGGCATTCTGCAGGTGGCCAGACAGTATGTGCGCGGCGAAAAATTGACCGAAGGAATGCTGAACCGCGTGGAGGCGGTGATCCGCACGTTCGATCCTTGCCTGAGCTGCTCGACGCATGCGGCCGGCGCCATGCCCCTAGTGGTGCGGCTGGTCGGGCCGGACGGCGCCCTGCGCGATGAAGTGCGGAGGGATTGATGCGACGCGTGCTGATTGTGGCCTGCGGCAATCCGCTGCGCGGCGATGATGCCGCGGGCTGGCGGATTGCCGAGGCGCTCGAAGCGCGGCTCCCTGCCGCCGAGAATGAGGTGGTGACTTGCCGGCAACTGACGCCGGAACTGGCGGAACGCATGAGCCGCGCGGAGACCGTGCTGTTTGTGGATGCTTCCGCCACGGCCGCGCCGGGAAGCGTCTCGCTCGAGCCCGTGGCTGCGGCGCGCGCGGCGGCGGCAACGCTGACCCACCACCTGGAACCTGCCGCGCTGCTCGGCCTCACGCGCCTGCTCTATGGCCGCGCGCCGCGCCGCGCCTTCGCGTTGCTCATCGGCGGGCAATCCTTCTCACTGGCGGAAGAGCTGTCCGAACCCGTGCGGCGCGCCCTGCCGGAAGCGCTCGGGAAGATCGAAGCCTTTGTGACGCAGCGCACAGCGGAAAGCCGGGCAGTTAGGATTTGATTCCCGTGAGCACATGGGATCTCCGGAGTCAATCGGTTTGGAATCAGCCAAATGCCACAATCGTGCGCAATTCGGCGCACCCGCGAAGCGGGTGGGGTTCTGGACCTGTCCAGAGAGCCCGCAGAGGCCCTCATTGCGGCGATAAACCGCGTCTTTCTATCGCCTGAGCACCAACAGGCAGACAGATCGAATGCCGGCAGAGAGCACTTTTGGTCTGCGAGTTGCTCCTTACCTCTGTGCGGATTAATAGTCCTGGTACCGGAACCGATCGCCGGACCTGGATTTAATACTTTCCCAATCGCTCCACCAACCTTGATGCCATGGCGCCGCGACTTCCGGAAGTGAGGCCACTGCGATGGGCATTTTCCTTGGGCTGGACCTAGGCAGTGTCAGCATCAAATGGGCCGCCGCTGTACCAGCGGAAGATGCGGACGTTCTCGCCGCACTGCAGGCCGCGGGCTGCGGATTCCAGGCTATTCCCGTGGACTTCACGGACGCTGCGGGATTGTCTTTCGCCGTCTCCAGCTATCGCCGTACGCTGGGCAATCCGGTGCAGTGCGTCCGCGAATCGCTGCAGGCGATCTACCGCTGCGTGCCGCGCACGCGCTTGAGCGGCATGCGCGTGACCGGCTCCGGCGCGCGGCTGGCCGCGCGCGTGGCCCACGCACCGGTGGAAAACGAATTCAAGGCCATCGCCTGCAGCGTGGCCCGGCTGTACCCCGGCGTGCGCACGGTGTTCGAAATCGGCGGGGAGAGCTCGAAGTATATGCGCCTGGGCGGAGCGGGCGCCGGCAACGGCGGCAGCAACGGGGACGGCGCGGCTTCCGCGGGCATTGTGGACTATTCGACGAGCGGAGAGTGCGCGGCGGGGACGGGCTCGTTCCTCGACCAGCAGGCGACAAGGCTGCGTTACCGCGTGGAGGAGATCGGCGCGGTCGTGAGCGAAGCGAAGCGCGCGGCGCAGATTGCCGGGCGCTGCTCGGTCTTCGCGAAGTCCGACATGATCCATGCGCAGCAGCGCGGCTACGGCACCGGGGAGGTGCTGAAAGGGCTGTGCGAGGCGGTGGCGCGGAATTTCAAGAGCAACATCGTGAAGGGCAAAGCGGTGGTGCCGCGGGTGGCGCTGATCGGCGCGGTCTCGCAGAACGCCGGGGTGGTGCAGGCCCTGCGCGACGCCTTTCATCTGGCGCCCGGCGATCTCTTCGTGCCCGAGTGGTATGCGTGGCTCGGCGCGCTCGGCTGCGCGCTGCTGGAATACGAGGAGAGCCGCAAGCCGCCCGCCGCGTGGAGCAGGCACGTAACGGGGCGGGAAACCGCCGCGGCGGAGGTCAGCGCTCCGCTCGAGCCGCTTTCCCTGCAGCGCGTGCTGCTGTTGCGCGATCATCCCGAAGCTTCGCGCACCGAGCCGCTGCCGGAAGCGGGCCGCGGACGGCTTACCGCCTATCTGGGGATCGACATCGGTTCGGTAAGCACCAATCTCGCGGTGCTGGACGAAGACGGGCGCCTCCTGCACCAGATCTACCTGCGCACGGCGGGGCGGCCGATCGAGGTGGTGAACGAAGGGCTGCACGAGATCGACGGCCTGCTCGGCGCGCGCATCACCATCTGCGGCGTGGGCACGACCGGCTCCGGGCGGGAGCTGATCGGCGAGCTGGTCGGCGCGGACACTGTGAACGACGAGATCACCGCGCACAAGACCGGCGCGCTGTACGTGCACGAACGGCTGGTGCGCGGGCGCGCGCTGGCCGGCGCGCGCGAGGAAGAACGCGACGCCACGGTGGACACTATCTTTGAAATCGGCGGGCAGGATTCCAAGTTCATCTCCATCGACCGTGGGGTGGTGGTGGACTTCGCGATGAACGAAGCCTGCGCCGCGGGCACCGGCTCGTTCCTGGAGGAGCAGGCCGAGCGCATGGGCATCTCCATCAAGGAGGAGTTCGCGCGGCTGGCGCTGGCTTCGGCCGCGCCGGTGCACCTCGGCGAGCGCTGCACGGTGTTCATGGAGCGCGACGTCACCGCCTGGATGCAGCGCGGCGCGCGGCTGGAGGACCTGGCGGCGGGGCTGGCCTACTCCATCGCCCTGAACTATCTCAACCGCGTGGTGCGCAACCGCAAGATCGGCAAGGTCATCTATTTTCAGGGCGGGACGGCGTACAACGACGCCGTGGCCGCGGCCTTCTCGCAGATCCTCGGCCAGCCGATCATCGTGCCGCCGCATAACGGCGTGATCGGCGCCATCGGCATGGCGCTGATCGCGCAGGAGGTCTGCCGGGCAAAACCGCGCGCCGTAGCGGTTGCCGCCTCGGCCGCAGCCGCCGGAACCACGAGCGCGGGCGCGCGCATTGGCTCCGTCTCCACCTTCCGCGGCTATGACCTGAACCAGGCGCATTTCGAAACCCGGGAGTTCACCTGCAAAGCCTGCTCCAACTACTGCGAGATGAAAGAGATCAAGGTGGACGGGCAGAAGACCTACTGGGGCGACAAGTGCTCGGACAAGTTCCGCAAGCGCGCGCGCACCAGCCGCAAGCCGGTCCTGGAAGACCTGCTGGCGCTGCGCGAGCGCCTCTTGGACGACGGGTATCCCGAAGCGGAGAACGGCGGGCGGACTGGCTCCGTCCGCGGAGTGCGCATCGGCATTCCCCGGGCGATGTATTTCTACGACCGCTTCCCGTTCTGGCGGCGCTACCTCGAAGAGCTGGGTTTCGCGGTGGTCGTCTCCCGGCCGGTGGAGGGGCAAAGCGCGGAGCTGAGCGTGGCCGAGCCGTGCTACCCGGTGCAACTGGCGCACGGCCATGTGCACGCGCTGCTGCATGGCTGCGCGGACTACGCGCCGGCCGACTACGTGCTCCTGCCCAACGTGCTGGACATGGAAGCGCCGAACACCAAGGTGGCCTCGTACCTCTGCCCGTGGAACCAGACGCTGCCCTTCGTCATCCGCGCGGCGCCGGACTTCGCGCCGCAGGCCGGGCAGATCCTCGCGCCCACGGTCTATTTCCGGCTGGGGCGCGGGCACGTCAAGAAGCAGCTCGGCGAATATTTCTCCCGGCTGGGCGTGCGGCGCTGGGCCAGCGATGCCGCCGTGGAGGCGGCCTATGCCGCGCAGGCGGAGTTCTCGGAAAAGCTGCTGGAGGCGGGCCGCGCGGCCTGGGACACCCTGGAGCGCAGCGGCGAACCGGGCGTGCTGCTCGTGGGGCGCCCGTACAACCTGTACGACCGCAACAGCAATTGCGACATCCCGCGCAAGCTGCGCGATCTCTACGGCGTGAACGTATTGCCCATGGACTTCCTGCCGCTGGACGCGCAGCCCTCCGACACCCTGCATCCCAACATGTTCTGGAACTCCGGGCGGCGCATCCTGGCCACGGGGAGCCTGGCGCGCCGGAACCCGCGCTTGCACATCATCTACATCACCAATTTCAAATGCGGCCCGGACTCCTTCATCAAGCATTTCCTGCGCGAAGCGGCCCAGGCGCCCTATCTGGTCCTGCAGTTTGACGGGCACGGCAACGACGCCGGCTACCTGACGCGCTGCGAAGCCTATCTGGACAGCAAAGGAATCCTGCGATGCGCACCAGCCCAGTGAAAGGCCCCAGGCAAATCCCGGCGTCCCACCCTCTCGCCGGGAAGAAGGTGTGGATTCCGCGCATGAGCGACGGCAGCACGCAGATTTTCGCGGCCATGCTGCGCTCGCTGGGGCTGGATGCGGAAGCGACGCCGCCTTCGGACGAACGCACGCGCGCGCTGGGCGCCCGCCACACCTGCGGCGACGAATGCTATCCGGCACGAGTCACCATGGGCGACTGCGTGAAAATTCTGGAGCAGCCGGGGACCGATCCGGGCAAAGTGGCTTTCTTCATGGCCACCGGCCAGGGTCCCTGCCGCTTCGGGCAGTACGTGCCTTTGATGAAGTCGGTGTTCGCAACGCTCGGCTACGCGGGCGTCACCATCCTGGCCCCGGCCTGCGAGACCGGCTACAGCGACTTCGGACCGGCCTCGCACCTGTTTGCGCGCAGCGCCTGGCGCGCGCTCGTCGCCGGAGACCTGCTGCTGAAATGCCTGCTGAAGACGCGGCCGTACGAGACGACGCCGGGCGACGCCGACGCGGCGCACGAGGCCAGCGTCGCGGACGTCTGCCGCTGCCTGGAGGTTCCCTGGCCGAACGACGGAGTGCAGATGCGCAAGCTGCAAGCCAGCCTGCGCCGGGCGCGCCGCCGCTTCCGCATGGTGCCGGTGCGCTTCGATCCGGAGCGGCCGCTGATCGGCGCGGTGGGCGAGATCTACTGCCGCCTGAACACCTACAGCAACCAGGAGCTGGTGCGCCTGCTGGAGCGCTACGGCGCGGAAGTGTGGATGAGCGATATCACGGAGTGGATCTGGTACGCGAATGCGGACGAGCGGCGCATGCTCAAGCTGAAGGGCAAGCGGATTTCCGGACAGATGCTGCGCTCGACGATCCGCACGCATTTCCAGCGCCAGGACGAAGAGGATCTGCGCGCGCTCTTCGCCGCAGATTTCCGCGGCTATGAAGAGCCGGAGGATATCGGCGAGGTGCTGGAGTTTGCCGAGCCGTATCTTCCGGCGGGCGGCGCGCTGGGGGAGATGACGGTAAACGCCGGGCGGAGCATCTACCTGGCCAAGAAGGGCGTGGACGGCATCGTGGACATCAGCCCGTTCACCTGCATGAACGGAATCGTCGGCGAGGCGATCTATCCCCTGATCAGCAAGGACCACGCCGAGATCCCCATCCGCAACTTCTACTGCGACGAAACACAGTCCGACCTGGAGCGCGACATCGGCATCTTCCTGGAGCTGGCGCGCAACTACCGTCGCCGCAAACCCTGGCCGCGCACCCTCCCGCACTTCCCCGCCGAGGAGAGCGGCGGCGAGCGGGCCTCCGGAACGAGCGCGGCCCCGGAAATCGCCGAGTGCTATCCGCGGACCAGCTCCGTTTGACCCGAAGAAAGAAAAACCCGCCTTCTGAAGAGGGCGGAAACAAACGCACCGCACGCAGAAAAAAGGGCGCAGTCCCTGACTGCGCCCCTCGAAGCACTGTGTTTCCAGTTGTTATGCGGTCTTCACTTCCACATGAACTTTTTTCACCGGGGCCACCTTGGGCAGTGTGAGCTCCAGGATGCCGTTCTTCAGCGTGGCCTTCACGCCTTCCGCCCGGATATCCATGGGCAGCTTGACCGAACGGTAGATCTGGTTGACGTACCGCTCCTTGTAGTAGGGGGTCAGTTCCTTCTTCTCGCCTTTGATTTCCTTGAATTCCTTCTCTTCCTTGTGCTCGCGCTTGCCCGCGATGATTACGCGGCCCGGCTCCACCGTGACGTTCAGATCCTTCTCGGTGAAACCCGGGACCTCGGCGCGGAGCACCAGATCTTCGTCGGTCTCAAACAGCCGGACGTGCACGGGATGCAGCACTTCCGCCTCCGGCCGGAAAAAGCTTTCGAATTCCCGCCACATACGCGGCCGTGTCTCCAGAAGCTCGAACGGCCTGTGGGCGATCATGTCAAAAAATTCCTGCATGCGTACCGGCCAATCTTCGATCTCCTCGAAGGGCACCGGGAGCAAGCTGGCGGACTTCTTTTCCGTGGTCTCGATCATGGGAACCTCCCTCGCTTCGGGGAGTGTCTGTGGAGGGCGGACGCAGGCAGCACAAAACATGTTTCGAAACGATTTACCTCCCGTTCCTATTGGAAGCACCAGCCGCGAATGCGCGTACTAGCCCCCTCTAACTTTCCATAGCTCCCCGCAGAAATTCGAGCATGCCGGGTACCGAACCGGGAAGTGCAGAAAAGGATTGAGACTGTGCAAGATAGAGAATCCGGGACGAGGCGCACCGCGCCAGGTGAGTGATTTGGCTCGTTCCGGCTGAGAACTTTCACCCAGCCGCAGGGCTTTCCCGCACGAAGAACGGGTTCAGCGCGGCTCTAGGAACTCGCTCAGCAGGGAGTGGAAGTGGTGCACGCCGTTCTCGCGCTTGACCGAGTAGCGCCCGCGATTGCAATGGTTGCAAATTTCCAGCCGCAGCTAGAACTTGCGCGTCTCCTGCCGCGACCAGCGTTCGATCACGACCTTGGACTCGGTGTAGAACTCCACTGCGTCGCGCCCTTGCCCGTGCAGAATCCCGAAGAAGCTTTCCTTCCAGCCGCTGAACGGGAAGTAGGCCATGGGCGCGGCCACGCCGATGTTGATGCCGATGTTGCCGGCGGGCGCTTCGTAGCGAAAACGCCGCGCGGCGGCGCCGCTGCCGGTAAACAGCGAAGCCTGATTGCCGTAGGGGCTGCGGCGGAGGAATTCGAACGCTTCGTCCATGGAGTTGGCATGGATCAGGCTCAGCACCGGGCCGAAAATCTCCGTGTGCGCGAGGCTGCTGGTCGCGGAAAGGCCGTCGAGAACCGTGGGCTTCAGGAAATGCCCTTCCTCGTGGCCGGCGACTTTGGCGTTGCGTCCGTCCACCAGCGGCTTGGCGCCTTCCTGCACGCCCGTGCCGATGAGCGATTCGATGCGCTGCTTGCTCTCCCTGGAAATCACCGGCCCCATCTGCACGCCGGCGTCCAGGCCGCTGCCGATGCGGATGGCTGCGGCGGCATCCGCGATGGCGTCGCGGAACGTCTTCTGGGCTTCGCCGATGGTCACGGCCACGGAAACGGCCAGGCAGCGCTGCCCCGCGCAGCCGAAGGCGCTGTCGCTGATGATCTGCTTGGCCAGGTCCATGTCCGCGTCGGGCAGCACGATGACGTGGTTCTTCGCTCCGCCCTGGCACTGCATGCGCTTGCCGCTGGCCGCGGCGCGCAGGTAGACGTGCTTGGCCACGGGCGTGGAGCCGACGAAGCTGATGGCGCGCACCTGCGGGTGATCGCACAGCGCGTCCACGACGTTCCGCCCGCCATTCACCAGATTGGCCACGCCCTTAGGCAGGCCGGTCTTTTCCAGAAGCTCGTAGGCGCGGATCATCGTGAGCGGCACGCGTTCCGAGGTCTTGAGCACGAAGGTATTGCCGCAGGCGATGGCATAAGGCAGAAACCAGAACGGAATCATCGCCGGAAAATTGAACGGGGTGATGGCCGCGACGACGCCCAGCGGCTGGCGGATGAGCGTCTCGTCCACGCCGGGAGTGACGTCTTCCAGGTTGTAGCCCTGCATCATCATGGGGATGCCGCAGGCCACTTCCACGTTTTCGATTCCGCGGCGCAACTCGGCCTTGCCTTCGGCGAAGGTCTTGCCGTTTTCCAGGGTGATGAGCCTGGCCAGTTCGTCGAGGTGCTCTTCCAGGAGATTTTTCAGCTTGAAGAGATACTGGATGCGCTCGCCGGGGGGCGTGCGGCGCCAGGCGGGAAAGGCCGCGGCAGCCGATTGAACCGCGGCGTCCACGTCGGCGGGGGTGGAAAGCGGGGTGCGCGCGAGGATCTCCGCGGTAGCCGGATTGGTGACGCTGGAATATTCGGTGGCGCTGGAGCGCTGCCAGCTCCCGCCGATATAATTCTGTAATTCTCGAACCTGCGTGGAAACGGCACTGCTCATGAATGACTCCCGGACGCGCACAAGGGCATGTGCGATAGCGGCGGACCGCAAAAGAGTAGAAGCATCTTAGTCTACCAAAGATATGTAAGGTCTGATACGCCCGCGAAGGGTTACAACTCCGGCCCGCTCTGCGCCGCACGCGGGCTTTGCCAGATGCGCCACGCCAGCCAGGCCACCGTGCCCAGCATTCCGGCCCAGCCCACGGCGGAGGCGAAGCTGCCGATGGCGCGGTCCTGCGGCAGGAGTCCCCACTGGCTGAACAGGATGTTCCAGTCGTGATCACCCGAGCCGACCAGCGGCAACGCCTCCGCGCGCGCGTCCCCCATGTAGGCGCCGATGTAGGGGAAATTTTCGAAGAACCAGAAACTACAGAAGGCCGCGCCGGTCGTCTCGCACTGCCACGCGAAATAGGCGGCGCAGAGCAGCGGCACGAGCAGTTCGCCGAGCGTTCCGCCCAGAATCATGAGGGTGTAGCCGGCCCAACTGAAGAGCATATGCCCGGCTTCGTGGATCAGCAGGTTCACGTAATCCGGAAACAGGAAGCCGCTGCGGTCGCTGGCGGCATACAGAAGAAACAAGCCGTAGAAACAGAGCCAGGCGATGCCCGCGATGCGCGAGACCGGTTTCCACTCCGCCAAGGATTGGCCCAGGAAGCTCACGCGGACAGCCTAGCAAGCGCTCGGGAAAACGGAAAGGCTTGCGGCGCGCCGGTTTTCCGGGCCGCCACTTCCCTTCCTCTGCGCCGCTATTTCCGGGCGGCCGCCAGGGCCTGATAGGCCGCGCCGAGAAGCGGCGCATCCTCATTGAGAACGACCGAAACGGGAATATTCCGCATCATCTCGTCAAACTTCTCTTCCCGGTCGCAGAAGTTCTTCAAAAACGTTCCGTCCTTGATCTTCTCGATGATCTTTGCGGCGATGCCGCCGGCCACATAGACGCCGCCGAGAGCGAGCACCTTGAGCGCCAGGTTGCCCGCTTCGCAGCCATAGATGGCGACCCAGAAATCCAGGGTGGCCACGCACACCGGGCAGGTTTTCGCGAGGCCGTGCCGGGTGATTTCCGGAGCCGGATCGCCCTCCGGATCGTCGAAGGAGGGATGGCGCACGGCGGGGCCGAGAAACTCGTGGATGGTCTTGAAGCCGCGCCCGGAAAGAATCAGCTCCCAGGTGACGTGCGCATGGCGCTGGCGCATGAAGCGCAGGAATTCGATCTGCTGCTCGGTGCGCGGCGCGAAATCGCTGTGCCCGCCCTCGCTGGGCGCGACGCGATAGCGCGCGCCATCCCAGAACAGAATGCCCTGGCCGAGGCCGGTGCCCGCGGCGAGCAGGGCTTTCGTGCCGCCCGGCTCCGGAGTTCCCGGATTAAGCACGCAGAAATCCTGCGGCGGAAGATGCGCCAGGCTGTGCGCGGTCGCGGCAAGATCGTTGAGCAGGACCACCTGCGCGACGCGCAGTTTCTCCGCGAGTTCCCGGCCGTCCACCACCCAGGGCAGGTTGGTGGCCTGGACGCGGTTGTGCACCACGGGGCCGGCCACGCCGAATCCCGCGGCGACGATCGGATCGCCGGCACAATACGCCTCGGCCTGCCTGAGGAACTCCCCGGCCAGCAAATCAAACTGCGCGTACTCGTGGCTGGCGAAGCGCCGCAGCAGCACCGGCGCGAGCTTCCCGTTTTTCTCCGCGAACAGGGCGAGATTGCACTTCGTTCCACCGACGTCCCCCGCAAGAATCACAATTCCTCCCCTGTCACTGCGCCGGAACCGCCTTCCAGCAATCCGTTTGCGAGCGTATCCGGGAGCATCCGTGCCCCATGGCGCGGCTTGTCCCTAGGCCCGCCGGGCCTGCGCCAGTGCCCGGTGCACGGCCTTCTCCAGTTGTTCCATCCCCGCTTCGGCGCCCTGCGCCAGGTGCAGCCGGATGGCAGGCCGCTGCAGCCGCACCAGCGAGTCCAGATCGCCCAGCGCCTGCGCCATCTGCAACTGCCCGAAGGTATAGCCGGCCCCGGGAATGGGCACATCCTGCTCCTGGGCCGCCGTCAGCATCAGGAACAGGCCGGTGTCCGGACCGCCTTTATACAACTGTCCGAGGGAATAGAGGTAGCGCGGACCGAAACTCAGCAGGACGGGAATGCCCAGCGTCCGGGAGAGTTGCCGGCGCAGCGCACGCAGGCCTTCCTCGATCCGGGCGTTGTTCGGGAGAAAACTGAGCAGCGCCAGGTAGGAATCCGGCTGGCGTAATTTGAAACAGGTCTGCAGCGCATCCGCCAGACTGAGCGTCGAAATCTGCTGGCGTGCCGCGCCTTCGGCGTACAGTTCGAGGCCGGCTTCGCACACGCGCGCCGTCGCCGCCGGCAATCCACGCTGCGTCTGCACGCCCTCCAGCATCTCCGCGGTTCGCGCTTCGCTCTCCCGCACGGCGGGGATTTCGAATGGCGCCACGCCCAGCAGGTAAGCAGCCAGCGTCGTGGCTACCTCCCACTTGTAAAATTCCGCACCCACTTCCAGCGGCGAGTTGAGGAGAATCTCCACGAAGGGCTGTTCGGATTCCCGTGCGCCGGCCACGCGGCGTTCGAGTTCCGGAGCGCTTTCTTCCTGCAAGCGCAGGAGTGCGGTGATGCCCCATGTCGAGGAGGAATCCCCGTCGTTTTCCCAATCCTCCACCACGGGCACGATCCCGCTTCCCTGCTTCCCTGTGCCGGCCGCGATGAGTTGTTCGATGCGCTGGCTGAGCCAGGCAATGCGCGGGCTGGCATGAAGCAGCAGCTTATCGCGCCCTTCGATGACTCCCGTGGCCAGCAGCGCGCCGAGAGCCAGCGCCGGATTCTGCTCCGGGGGAGTATCCGGACCGCATGCCCGGTGCATGGCCGCTCCCGCGGCGAGATAAGCCGGCAGGTCCAGTCCCCACAGCGCCGCCCGCACGAGCCCAAAATGGGAAAAAACCGAATAACGCACTCCCAGCCCCGGCGGGTCCAGAAACCTTTTTCGAAACCCATACTGCCTGGCAATTTGATCTAGATACGAATGTTCTTCCGCAACGGCCGCGAAGTGCTCGCCCGGACGTTTTACCCCGGCCGACTTGAGGCGGTCCAAAAAGTAGAGAAAATGAATATGGGTGTCGAGGGACTTACCCGATTTTCCGGCCACGAGGAACAGCGTCTTGCGGATTTCGATGGCCTCGGCCACTTCCCGGACCGATGCGGGATCGGTGCTGTCCAGCGCGAAGAACCTCCGTCCGGCCGGCACGGGGAAAGCCCGGGTAACCACTTCCGGGGCAATATGGGAGATGCCAAATCCGAGATTGACGATGTCGCGGATGCCGTCCTTCTCGATTTCCGCGGAAAACTCGGCCAATTCCGGCAGCTTCGGCCCCATGCTGACCGGGAGGTCCAGCCAGCTGAATCCTTCCTGTGCCGCTCCGTTTTTTTCTGGAGAAGGAGGCCAGAGCGAGGAATCTCTTGCCCACAGCCGGGCGAGAACGTTTTCCGTGAGCAGCGCTTCGCATTCGCGGCGAAATGCGGATTCCAGAACTCCAGGAACGATCCTCTGCGTGGGAAGCACCGCCACAGCCTCCTGGGGCCCCGCTGCGAAGTACCCTTTCTTTTGTCTCAAAATCGGGGTCCCGGCGCAAGTCCACCCGCGCGGCCCTAGGAATTTTGGCCAACTTGCAGTATGTTTAGAGTTTGGGTCCGAGGAGGAGAGCATGGCCAACGATTGTTGCGGTTCGCAGCCACCAGCACCGGAGCCGGTCAAGCCGGGAACGCGCATGGTGAAGTGCGTGAAGATCGGCAAAGAGCTGCCGGGGCTGGATCGCGTTCCCTGGAAGGGCGAACTGGGTCAGCGCATCTACGAGAACGTTTCGAAAGACGCCTGGAAGATGTGGGTAGAATATTCCAAGATGCTGATGAACGAATACCGGCTGAATCCCCTGGACCCCAACTCGCAGAAGATCATGGAAGAGCAGATGGAGCAGTTTTTCTTCGGAGAAGGCGCGAAGCTGCCGGAAGGCTACGTGGCCCCCAAAGCCAAGGGCTAATCCTGCCGCCCGGCCCCGGTCGCCGTTGATCGCGCGGCCGGGTGCTCCACCGGCAGGCGTGGCGCCAGCGTGAAGTGCAATCGCGCATGCGCCTGGCGCAATGCCGCTTCCACCCCGGCCGCGCTCTCGCTCCGCGCAAACAGAAATCCCAGATAGCTCGAACCCTCGGGCCAGGCGGCGATGTAGTCGTGCAGCCGCGCGGTGATCTGCAGCTCGGTGATTCCGGGCGTGGCCCGCGCCGCCTCTTCTCCCGCAACCTTCTCCAGCACGCCGCTCTTCGGCACCGGAATCATCATCACCCCGGAGGCGGCGCGCTCGCGCGGCCAGTCGCTTCCCGGCAGGCCCAGGGCGTGGCGCAGCAGCAGTTCCTCCAGAAAAATGGGTTCGGCCGCGGGGTCCGCCTGAAAGCGCAGGGCGCGTGAACACAGTCCTCCGATGGGCCGCGGCGCCGCTTCCAGCGGCCACACGCCGTCGTCATTCACGCGCAACTCCACGTGCACCGCTCCGTGCAGCAGGCCCAGGGCGCGCACGGCCTCCTGCGCGGCGCGCGCGATGGCGTGCTGCTCGTCCGCGCTTAGGCGCGGGGGCGTCACGTAGATCGTCTCTTCGAAGAACGGGCCTTCCAGCGGCTCCGGCTTGTCGAAAATGGCCAGCACGCGCAACGCGCCCTCCGTCAGCAGGCCCTCGACGGAAACTTCCCGGCCCGGGATGTAGCCTTCCACCAGGATGCGGTCGAGATGCGCCTCGTGCGTGGCCTGCATCTCCGGCGACTCCAGCAGGCGGCGGATGCGTTCCGCCGCGGCGAAAAACTCCTCGCGCGAATTGGCGCGGATCACGCCGGTGCTGGCGGAAAGCGACAGCGGCTTGAGCACGCAGGGAAACGTAATGCCCGCCAGCGCAGGCTCCGGCGCCGGCACCAGCGGCAGCACGCGGAACCACGGCACGCGCATCCCCGCCTCGCGAAAAACTTCGCGCATGCGCTGCTTGCTGCGGCAGGCTTCCACCGACGCGGGGTGATTGTGCAGCACGCCGAGCCCCCGCGCGGCGTAGGCCGCGGCCAGCGCCGGACGGTCACCCAGCGCCAGCACCCCGTCCAGCGCCTGCCCGCGCTGCGCCTGCAGCACGGCCGCCGCGGCGGCTTCCGGCTTTTCGAAATGCACGGGAATGGCGTGGTCGCCCCAGGGATCGTCCAGCCGGCCGCAACGGTCGGTGACGAAGACCAGCTCCGCGCCGAGCTTCTGCGCGGCCTCGGCGAAGCTGCGCGTCTGGTAGCCCAGCTTGCTGGTGAAGAGCAGCAACCGCTTCTTGTTGCTTGTGCCCTGATCCATCGGTGACCTGCTAGACGAACGACTCGGCTTTACTCAGCGCTTCCCTGGCCTGAGCGATGGGGACCAACTGGTCCCGCGAGGGCTCGGCTCAACAGTACCAGGGCTCGTTGAGATAAGGGATGGCGGCGCGCGCCACAAGCACTGGCTGAGCCGCTTCCGCGGCCTGCACGCCCGCCGCAGCTTCCGCCGCGCGCAGGATGCGTTCGAAAATGGCGTGGCGCGGTCGCTTCAGTTTCTCACTGGCGGCGACGATCTGCTGCACCTCATCGCAGAGCGCGTCCACGCGCGGATCGGGATGCCGCCAGGGATGCACCAGGGCCTGGGCATCGAACGGCGCGGCGAGCTGCCGGATGTCCGGGAGCTCAAGCAGGCGCGAGCCCGCTGGAATCAGCAGGCGGATGGCGAGCTGGATCGGCGCGACATTTGCCGCCAGGTCCTGCTCGCGCAGGACCTGCAACATATCGAGATAGCTTTCCAGGGTGGTCCAGGGCGTGAACGGCACGAACGTGGGCTGCAGCGTCAGGCCCAGCCGGCGAAACACCTCCACCACGCGCAGGAACTCCGCGCGCGTGTGGCCCTTGGCCAGCTTTTCGAGGACGGCATCATCGAGCGATTCCACGGCGCTGGTGACGAAGAGGCAGCCTGTATCGCGCAGCGCAACCAGATGTCGCTCGTGCTGCAGCAGGTGCTCGACCTTGATGGTTACGTCGTAGGTGAGCTGCGGGAATTCGCGGTGCAGGGCTTCGGCCAGAGCCAGCGCGTGGCCGGGACCATTGAAGAAATCGGGATCGCCGAAAGTGATGTGCGCGGCGCCCGCGGTCACCTGCTGGCGGATGTCGGCGAGAACCACGTCGCGGTCCACAACGCGGAAGACGCCGTTGTAGACAGGGACGATCGGGCAGTGGCGGCAGAGATGTTTGCAGCCGCGGCTGGCTTCGGTGTAACCGGCGATGCGGTGTTCGCCTTCGGAGAGCACGACGTGGGCATAGCCGCGCAGCGGCGGCAGACCGCCGCGGTCCGGCACGGAAAACATCTGCCGCGCCAGGGAGATCACCGGTTCGGCTTGCGCTTCACGGCCGGTCGCCGCGCCGCTCCGCTGCTGCGCCAAACGCTCTGGCAGACGGGTCGCCAATTGGGCCAGCCCTTCCTCGAACTCTCCGCCCAGGATGGTCGCGACGCCGAGCCCGCGCAGGTGCGCTTCGTTCATCGCAGCGTAGAGGCCGTAGAAGCAGAGATGGGCCGCCGGATTCAGCCGCCGCACCGGTTCGATCAGGGGAATGGCCAGCCGCGCCGCGGTATGCATGGGCACATGGAAGGCGACCATCTCCGCCGCGCGAATGGCCTCCTCGTCGAAGGCTTGCCGCGAGAGATCCAGGCAGGCGACGCGATGGCCGCGCTCGCGCAGCCAAGCCGCCGGGGAGGCCAGGCCAAAGGGCTGCCGTCCCAGCTCATACGTGGCGATGAGGACGATGTTCACAACAGATTCAGTATAGCTCGCCACCCGCGGAAACGTTTTCGGTTATGATAGGGGGCTGCTGACCC
>JAIQEV010000105.1 GCA_020073585.1 Terriglobia bacterium | reverse complement strand
GGCGATGACCGAGAGATCCACATCGTCGGAGATGGGCACCTTGCGGGTATGCACGCGGAGAATCTCTTCGCGGCCCTTGACGTCGGGGCGGGCCACGACCACGCGGCGGTCGAAGCGGCCGGGGCGGAGCAATGCGACAACGGCTTCGCGCGGCTGGACCACAGCTTCGGGGAAAAGCACAACCTGTACCTGCGCTACTTCGTGAACGACGGGCGGCTGCTCAACCAATCGCCGCTCAACGACGGGTTCGACCTGCCGTCGGCCTACAAGAACAGTTTTTACCGCGACCAGTCGCTGGCCGGAAGCCTGGCTTCGGTCTTCACACCGAAGCTGGTGAACGAGCTGCGCGTGCAGTTTGCGCGGCGCTCGTTCGACTTCCCGACGGTCACCACGCAGCCGCACCTGGAGGTGTCCAACATCTTCGCGGTGGGCGTGAATCGCGGCAACCCGGACTTTTACCGGGAGTCGCGCTTCGAGGTTGTAGACAATCTGACGCGCACCATGGACAAGCACACGCTGTCGTTCGGGGGAAATTTCAACTGGGTGCGCACAGTGGAATCCTTCCCCTTGTTCTATCCTTTCGAGGCGGATTTCCCGAATATTGACGCTTTCCTCGGCAACGACGGGTTCGTCACCGGATGCACGCCCGGCGTGATCGCGGCGGGCTGCCAGCATCCCAACGTAATCTTCTTCGAGCGCTTCGACGCGGCGTCCAACTACACCGAACCGACAATCAACACCTCGGTGTATCAGGGCACGGCGTTCGCGCCGGCAATCCGCAACCAGGCGGAAGGCTCGCTCGACCACACCTACAACGGGCTTTTCCTGCAGGACAAGTGGCGGGCCACGAACAAACTGACGCTGAATGGCGGCATCCGCTGGGAGTGGGAGACCTGGCCGTCGAACGTGCTGAACACGCAGTGGAAGAACTTCGATCCGCGCGTGGGCCTGGCGTACAACGTGGGCACGAAGCGCAACGTGGTGGTCCGCGCCGGCTTCGGCCTGTTCCACGGGATGATTCCCTCACCGCTGCTGGCCTGCCAGCGGCCGTCCTGCGGCGGGACGCTGGGCAAGTATCCGAATCGCCCGTTTGAGAATTCGCTGGACGCGGCGACGCGCCTGTTCGCTTTTGCCAGCGCGCCGGACTTCACCGCCTACGGCCTGACGCAGATGCTGACGACCGGCACGTATCCCGATGCGGTGCCCATGGGCTTTTGCCCGGGCGGTGTTCTGGCTGGATGCGCCTTCTTCGGCGATGCCACGGTCGTGCGTTTCGTGCAGGACCACAAGAATCCCTACGGCATCCAGGCCAGCCTGGCGATCGAGTTCGAGCCGCTGCCGGACACTTCGGTCAGCATCAGCGGTCTCCACGTGCGCGGGGTGCATCTGGGCAGCTTCTACAACGTCAACCAGCCGGACCCGACCGGCACGATGATGGTGCATGACTCGCAGGGAAACGTCGGTCCGAAGAACATTTACTGCAGCTTTGCTCCGGCCTGCCCCTACACTCCGGGGGCGCGGGATCCACGCTGGGGGATCTACTTCGAAGCCACCTCGCGGTGGGATTCCGTGTATGACGGGTTGCTGGTCAACGTGAACAAGCGGCTGAGCCACAACTTCGCCTACGGGGTCAGCTACACCTGGGCGAAGAGCATCGATGACGGGCCGAACCCGAGCTTCGTGCTCATCCCGCAGGACAGCCAGAACTTCCGGGCCGAACGCGCTCGTTCGAGCGACGACGTGCGGCAGCGGCTGGTGCTGAACGGCACGGTCTCGACGCCCAAGAGCTGGGGCGTGGCCGGGCGGGACTTCCTGCTCAGCACCATCGTGACGATTCAGTCGCCGATGCGCTTCACGAAGTTCGCGGGCTTCGACGCCAACGGGGACATCTTCGGCAACAACGACCGCGTGGGCATCGAGCCGCGCAATACCTTCATCGGGGACAATTTCCGCACGGTGGATCTGCGCCTCTCCCGGTCCTTTACCTTCAAGGAGAAAAAGAGCCTGGAATTGATGTTCGAGGCGTTCAACCTGTCCAACACGCTGAATGTCCGCTTCTTCAACACCGTTTACGGCGCGTCGGACTTCTGCCCCGTCAATCCGACCGCTTTCGGATGCACCGGGCCGAACAGCAACCTGGAAGGTGCGCCGAACCCGATGTATGGCACGCCGCGCGCGGTGAACAATCCGCGGCAACTGCAGTTGGCGGTGAAGTTCAACTTCTAACCCCTCGCGCGAGGGCGGTTCGCGAGGGTTGTACGAAAACGCAAGCGGAATGGAGGAGGCCCGGCTGCAGCGGTGAGGCAGCCGGGCCTTGTTCCGTTCGCCGGAGGTCCCACCGGATTTCCTCATGACACCACAAAACAGCGCTTCTCCCGTGATGGCCGCGGAGTTCGCTCCGCTCAGTGCGCGCCGCCTGCTGGTTCTCGGCGGCATCGGACTAATCCTCGCCGGAATGATCTTCGGCGACATCTTCGCGGTATTCGTGCTGCACCAGAACGCGGCACGGGTCGGCGAGAGCCTCGCCGCGGCGACGCAGGCCGCGCTGGCGGGGGATTCCGCGGGCGTGCTGGCGAACTTCGGCAGCGTGGGGGGCTTTCTGGAAAATCGCGGCACCAAGGTGGATACGCACGCGCACATGATCGGCTTCGGCTATCTGGCGCTGATGCTGGCGGTGGTGCAGCCGTGGATCGCGCTGGGGGAAAGGTCCAGGAAGCGCCTGGCTGCGTTGTTTCTCTTCGGCGCGGTGCTGCTCCCGGTCGGCGTCTTCCTGATTCATTACGTGGGGCTGGTGTACAGCCCGCTGGAGAGCATCGGCTGGGCGAGCATCTTCGCGGACCTCGGCGGCTTCTTCGTGCTGGTGGCGGCGGCGGTGTTTCTGTGGGGGCTGTGGCGGCATTTCTCGGACGCGGCGCGTCCGGCGGTGCGGGATGCGCTGCTGGCGGAGCACAATGCGGCGAGCCGGCTGTTGCTGACCGGCGGCGTGCTGCTGATCCTGGCCGGGTTTGTGCATGGCGCGTGGTATGCGGCGGCGGACCTCTACAGGCACGAAACCACCGACTACAATCTGCTTTCGCAGATGGCCGCCGGAGCCGCGGCGCGCGATGCGGCCGCGGTGAACAAGGCGCTCGGGGAGTACGGGCAACTGCAGGGCGAGAAGGGCGTAAACATCGCGGCGCACGCGCATGTCATCGAGTTCGGGCTGCTGGCGATCCTGCTGGCCTTCTTCCAGCCCTACGTGGACCTGCGCGATGTGTGGAGGCGGCGCTGGGCCGGGGTGCTGCTGCTGGGCTCGCTGCTGCTGCCGGTGTGCGTGCTGCTGGAGTTGCGCTACGGGCTGCTGGCGGGCGGGTTTGCGGATAGCGGGGGGCTGCTGGTGATCGTCGCGCTGTTCGCGATGTGGATCGGGATTGTGCGCTACACGGGGGAGCTGGACGCCGCGCCGGGAGGCGCCGCCGGGAAGACGGGAGGGGCGCGATGAGCGGGGCGCGGCGGTTGCTGATTTTGGGCGGCTTGGCCCTGGTCATCTGGGGCATGGGCTACGGATTGTGGTACGCGGTGTTTGCCGAGCACCAGGCGCTCGACGGCATCGGGGCGTCGCTGGCCACGGGCTTTGCCGGAGCCGCCAAGCACGACGGCGCGGCGGCGCAAGCGGCGCTGACCCGGTACCGAGAGGTCAAATACGTTTACGACCGCCAGGTGGATATTCACAGCCACTGGATCGGGCTGGCGATGCTGCTCATCGTGCTGGGGATCGCCTACGAGCGGGTGGCGCTGGGCGAGCGGCTGCGCTATCTCCTGGCGCTGGGCTTGGTGCTGGGCGCGGTGATTTTTCCGCTGGGCGTTCTGCTGCAGACGCTGAGCCACGGCGCCGGGCCGCGCGCGGTGACCGTGCTGGGGGCGGGGCTGGTAATCGGCGCGCTGGGGGGCATGGCGCTGGGCTTCGCGCGCGGGCCCCGATTCTATCGGGGCGGGCGCACGGCGTCCTGACGGGACGCGCTCTCGTGAAACAAGCGGGAAAGGTTACCGGCGGGCGAGGAACTTGCGCAGGCAGGCGCGGTAACTCTCCGGCGTGGCGAAATCCGCAAAGATGGCGGTCGTGCGCACGGCCACCTGGCGCACACGCCGGGGCTCGCGATAGATGACTTCGCGCGCGGTCTTTACCCGGAAAAATTCGGGGAGGACGCCGGCGGCGATGAGCAGCGGGTGTCCCGTCTGGCCGCCATGCCGCGGCACGACGATCTGTTGGTGCGCGGGCCGGGCGCGGAAAGCGCGCACCAGCCGGCGGATGGTCTGGCGGCGCAAGAGCGGCTGGTCCACCGGATAGAGCAGGATGGCCGCGCCGGCGGGGACGTGGCGCAGAGCGCAGAGCAGGGAACTCAACTGGCCGGTACGCCACCTGCGGTTGATCAGCAGGCGCGCGCCGCGCGGCACCGCCGGGCGGATCTTCTTCGCGTCGCAGCCCAGCACCACGATGGGACGCGCGAGGCCGGCGCAGTTTTCGACCGCGATGGCCAGCGCGGTCTTGCGGCCGAAAACGGCCAGCGGCCGAGGGAAGCCGAGGCGCTCGGAGCTGCCAGCGGCGAGAAGAACGGGCACGATTTTTTTCAAGGTCATGATGGCGCGAGAAAGGGCACTATAAACGAGGTCCCGGAGAATGGCAAAAGGCCCGTCCGGGAAATCTGAAACGTGCGTTTCTTCCGGGCTCCTCCGCGCTTGCGTCTTGGCCGCATTGGCACTAGAATTCATGGGCGCCGCGTTCTGCAATCTATCCTGCTACCGAGTACGCGGCCCATGTCCCCGCAGCGGGGCCAACAGGGAACACAGTGTATTCTCATCCATTTCGTTATCACCGGGCAGAGACGCTCCCGAGCGCCGTGCAGCTTCTCCAGGAGCTTGGGGAAGAAGCCAAGCTGATCGCGGGGGGGCAGAGCCTGATCCCGCTGATGAAGATGCGGCTGGCGCGACCGGCGGCGCTGATTGACATCAACCACATAGCGGGCTTGAGCGGGATCGAGCGGCACGACGGGGAGCTGCGCCTGGGGGCGCTGGCGCGGCACGCGGACATTGAAGCGTCGAGCGTGGCCGCGGCGATACCCATCGTGCACGACTGCGCGGCGGGGATCGCCGACATTCAGGTGCGCAACATGGGCACGATCGGGGGGTCGATCGCCGAAGCCGACCCCAGCGGGGACTGGGGCGCGGTGCTGCTGACGCTGGAGACGCTGGTGCGCTCCTTCGGGCCGCAGGGCGAGCGCACGGTGACGCTGGAAGAGTTCATCAAGGACGCGTACACGACGGTGCTGGGGCACGACGAGCTGGTGCGCGAAGTGATCGTCAAGATTCCGCCGAAGCACAGCGGCGGAGCCTTCGTGGCCTTCAAGCGCAGCGCGGCTGCGGACTGAAGTGTCTTGACTGTTTGCTCGACGCCATCCGGCGAGCCGGATGGCTTTTTTGTTCCTAGAACGACAGTTCATTTCCCAAAGCGAGGCTGTTGTGCGAAGTGGGCTCTAACGCTCGTCGCGGGAGTAGGGGTTCCTCGCCGCGCTCGGAATGACAATTCGGGATTACAAGCTATCTCATAAATGGGCCGTTCGGGATGGCTGGTGTAATCGACCGTGGGTGTTGAAAAAGTCACTTCGATTAGCAGGATGAGATTCAGCCGAGGCGTGTTAGAAGAAAGCATTCGTCCATGCTCTGTTGGATTCTCATCGTTGGAGGCCTGCTGATCATGATGGGGCAACACGACCGCTCCGAAGCGCTGTTCTACTACTTCCGTCTGGAAGATCAGGTTCCTGAAAACCATCTGCTA
>JAIQEV010000104.1 GCA_020073585.1 Terriglobia bacterium | reverse complement strand
CCGCGCAGCAGCAAGCCCACGTTGTCCCCCGCCAGACCCTCGTCCAGCAGCTTCTTGAACATCTCCACGCCCGTCACCGTCTTCTTCATCGTCGGACGGAAGCCCACGATCTCCACTTCCTCGCCCACCTTCACCTTGCCGCGCTCGATCCTCCCCGTCACCACCGTCCCGCGTCCCGAAATCGAGAAAATGTCCTCGATGGGCATGGCGAACGGCTTATCCACGTCGCGCACCGGCAGCGGCACGTTCTGGTCCACCGCTTCCATCAAATCATCAATGGCCTTCTCCCACTTGGCGTCTCCATTCAGAGCGCCCAGCGCCGACCCGCGCACCACCGCAATCTTGTCCCCCGGAAACTGGTAGCTCTTCAGCAGCTCGCGCACTTCCAGTTCCACCAGCTCCAGCAGCTCCGGATCCTCCACCATGTCGCACTTGTTCAGGAACACCACGATCGCCGGCACGCCCACCTGCCGCGCCAGCAGAATGTGCTCCCGCGTCTGCGGCATCGGCCCGTCCGTCGCCGCCACCACCAGGATCGCGCCGTCCATCTGCGCCGCTCCCGTGATCATGTTCTTGATGTAGTCCGCGTGCCCCGGGCAATCGATGTGCGCGTAGTGCCGGTTCGCCGTCTCGTACTCCACGTGCGACACCGCAATGGTGATCCCGCGCTCCCGCTCTTCCGGCGCGTTGTCGATCGAATCGAACGCCCGGAACTGCACCTTCGGATTGTGCTTGCTCAGCACCTTCGTGATCGCCGCCGTCAAAGTCGTCTTGCCGTGGTCAATGTGACCGATCGTCCCGATGTTCACGTGCGGCTTGCTGCGCTCGAATTTCTCCTTGGCCATTGCTCCCTCTGCTCCTCAGTGCGAATACGGTCTCTGCCGTTCTCCGGAATCTTTACTTCGCGGCCTTGCCGGTGGCCTTGGCGATCACCTCTTCGGCGATCGAGCTCGGCGCCTCGGCATAGTGCGAAAAGTGCATGGTAAACGTGGCGCGGCCCTGGGTGCGGCTGCGCAAATCCGTGGCGTACCCGAACATCTGCGCCAGCGGCACTTCCACGCGGATGACGTTGGCGCCCGCGCGGTTTTCCGTGCCCTGAATCGCCGACCGCCGGGCATTCAGGTCCCCGAACACCGCCGGCATGTATTCTTCCGGCACCACCACTTCCACCTTCATGATCGGCTCAAGCAGCACCGGCGCAGCCTTCGCGCAGGCTTCCTTGTAGGCCATCGAGCCCGCGATCTTGAACGCCATTTCCGAGCTGTCCACGTCGTGGTAGCTGCCGTCCACCAGGACCACGGCGACGTCCACCGTCGGGAAGCCCGCCAGGATGCCGTTATCCAGCGCTTCGCGGATGCCCGCTTCGATGGGGGCGATGAATTCGCGCGGAATCGCTCCGCCCACGATCTTGTCGATGAACAGGAAGCGGTGTTCCTTGTCGAATTTCCATTTTCCAGCCGGCCCGCCGACCACTTCCTTGGCCAGCGCGTCCAGCTCGTCCGTGGACATCTCTTTCATGTTCTCGTGGCTGGAGCTGGGAATCGGATGCAGCTCGATCTTGCAATGCCCGTACTGCCCGCGCCCGCCGGTCTGCTTGATGTACTTGCCTTCCGCCGTGGAGGTCTTGCGGATCGTTTCGCGGTAGGCCACCTGCGGACGGCCCACGTTGGCCTGCACGTTGTACTCGCGCAGCATGCGGTCCACGATGATTTCCAGGTGCAGCTCGCCCATCCCGGAGATCAGCGTCTGCCCGGTGTCCGGCTCGGTGGACACCCGGAAGGTCGGATCTTCCTGCGCCAGCCGCTGCATGGCCACGCCCAGCTTGTCCTGGTCGGCCTTGGTCTTCGGCTCGATGGCCACGGAAATGACCGGGGCGGGAAACTCGATGGACTCCAGGATGACCTGCTTCTCCTCGTCGCACAGCGTGTCGCCGGTATTCACGCTCTTCAGGCCCACGCAGGCGCAGATGTCGCCCGCGTACACGGTGTCGATTTCTTCGCGCTTGTTGGCGTGCATCTGCAGCAGGCGGCTGATGCGCTCGCGCGTGCGCTTGCCCGAGTTGTACACGTAGCTGCCGGACTTCAGCACCCCCGAGTACACCCGGATGTAGGTCACGTGGCCCACGAACGGGTCGGACATGATCTTGAAGGCCAGCGCCGAAAACGGCGCGTCGTCCGCCGCGCGGCGCAGCACCACTTCGTCGTTTTCCGGATTCACGCCCTCGAGCGGCGGCACGTCCACCGGCGACGGCAGGTAATCCACCACCGCGTCCAGCAGCGGCTGAATGCCTTTGTTCTTGAACGCCGAACCCGCCAGCACCGGCACGATCTTCAGCGCCAGCGTCGAGCGCCGCACCGAAGCGCGCATCTCGTCCACCGTCAGCGCGCCTTCGTTCAGATACTTGTCGATGACCGTGTCGTCGTGCTCGGCGATGTATTCCACCGTCTTGTTGCGGTGCTCGTCGTAGAACTTCTTGTCGATGGCCGCGCCCTTCAGCGCCGCGGCGATGTCCGGCCGGGAATCCACGAAGGCCTTGTCCCACAGCTTTTCCACTTCGAAAATCTCGTACTTCGCGCCCAGCGTCTCCTCGAGCCACACGATCACCTTCTGCTCCAGGAAATCGATGACCCCGATGAAATTATCTTCTCTGCCGAGGGGGAACTGCAGGGGAACGGGGTGGGCGCCCAGGCGCTGGCGGATGGTGCGGATCACGTGGTCGAAGTCCGCGCCCATGCGGTCCATCTTGTTCACGAAACAGATGCGCGGCACGCGGTACTTGTCCGCCTGGCGCCACACCGTCTCCGACTGCGGCTGCACCCCCGCCACGGAGTCGAACACGCACACCGCGCCGTCCAGCACGCGCAGCGAACGCTCCACTTCCACCGTGAAGTCCACGTGCCCCGGCGTGTCGATGATGTTCACGCGGTACTTCTTGCCGAAACGGTCCCAGGCCGCCGTGGTCGCCGCGGAGGTGATGGTGATGCCCCGCTCGCGCTCCTGCTCCATCCAATCCATGGTGGCCGTGCCTTCGTCCACGCTGCCGATCTTGTAGGTCACGCCCGTATAGAACAGGATGCGCTCGGTCGAGGTCGTCTTGCCGGCGTCGATGTGCGCCATGATCCCGATGTTGCGCGTATCTTCGAGTTTGAACTGACGGCTCATTGGTTCTTCGCTGAATCCTTTGTCCCGGAAATCGCTTCTTGCCGCGGCCGCAGAGCGGTCACGCTATTTCTCTTACCAGCGGTAGTGCGCGAACGCCTTGTTCGCTTCCGCCATGCGGTGCACGTCCTCTTTCTTCTTCATCGCCCCGCCGCGCGCATTCGCGGCGTCGATCAGCTCGTCGGCCAGCTTGTCCACCATGGTCTTGCCCGCGCGCTCCCGCGAATACTGCAGCAGCCAGCGGATCGCCAGCGACTGCCGCCGGAACGGATTCACTTCCACCGGCACCTGGTAGTTCGCGCCGCCCACGCGCCGCGTCTTCACTTCCAGCACCGGCTTCACGTTCTCCACGGCCTTCTTGAACAGCTTCAGCGCGTCGTCGTTGGTCTTCTTGGCCATCAGGTCCATCGCGCCGTAAAACACGCGCTGCGCCGTCGAGCGCTTGCCGTCCCACATCATCGAGCAGATGAACTTCATCACCAGGTCGCTGCCATAGACCGGGTCCAGTTGGCCCGCCCGGCGGCTGATTTGTCCTTTGCGTGGCATCTCTTCTCCTGCTCCTTCGCTCCGCGGTTACTTCTGCGCGGCCTTCGGCCGCTTGGCGCCGTACTTCGAACGCGCCTGCTTGCGGTTTTCCACGCCCGCCGCGTCCAGCGTCCCGCGCACGATGTGATAGCGCACTCCCGGCAGGTCCTTCACGCGGCCCCCGCGCACCAGCACGATCGAGTGCTCCTGCAGGTTGTGCCCGATCCCCGGAATGTACGTGGTCACTTCCACGCTGTTGGTCAGCCGCACGCGCGCCACCTTGCGCAGCGCCGAGTTCGGCTTTTTCGGCGTCTGCGTGTACACGCGAATGCACACCCCGCGCTTCTCCGGGCAGCCCATCAACGCCGGCGACTTGGTCTTCGTCCGGACCGCCTCACGTCCCATCCGTACTAATTGCGAAAACGTCGGCACAGTGTTCCCTCTTCATGTGTGCTGGCACCGCGCCCGGAAACCTCCGGCCGCCGTGCGCACATCAATCGCGCGCAATATTTCGCGGCTCCTTCGCTCCGGCAAACGGTCCGGTGCGAAAGCGCACACGTCGCTGAAAGGCGTACTGCGTATCCGGATATACCAGCAAGAAACTCCGCACGCATCCCGAGAGGCAGGACTTCACTCCCGGTTCACATCGGAGAGGCTTACTCGGCTTTGCGGGACTGGCGTCCCATTCCGGCCGCTCTTCTGCTCCATTCCGTCTTGCTCTGTTCCGGAGCCGAAGATCTTCCCTTCCAACTACTGGGTCAAAAGACCCCAACAAAACAAGGAGTATAGAGAAAAGATTTCAATCTGTCAAATCCGTTTCTCTGCACCCCGGTGGAAAAGTCCGCGCAAATCTTGCACTTACTAGGGCTGCGCTGCAAGCCCCGCGGGCCCCTCATGGACTCCCGCTCGGGCGAACCCTTCCAACCCCAGTTTCTCAACTTGAGAAATCATGAAAACTCATTATCCTTCAATTACTTAAAAAGAACAAGCCTATTTCACCGCCCCCTTCAGGGCCGCCACCGGGTGCCGCGGCGTCACCACCCTCCCGCCCTGCACCTCCACATACCCATCCCGGATGACCGCCTCCACCCGCCCCAGATCCTCCAGGTTTTCGTCCGGCCTCCCTTCGACCACCAGCACATCCGCCAGCTTGCCCGCTTCCAGCGTCCCCAGCCGGTCGTCCATGTCCAGGATCTCCGCATTGGTTTTCGTCGCCGCCACCAGCGCCTCCGGCACGCTCCATCCCGCCGCCACGAAGTTTTTCAATTCGGCAATGTACGCTCCAGGCAAATAGCGGTACCAGTGCAGGATCAGGTCCGTGCCCACGCCGCACTTGATCCCCGCGCGCCGCAAGCGTTTCAGCATCTCCAGGTTCGCTTCCTTCGAAAACGTAAAGCGCCGCGACGTGGACCCGAAATAGCCGTTCCATTCATCGAAAATAATCTGGTACGGGATCAGCGTGGGGTCCGCCGCCACGCCCTTCCGGGCCATCAACTCTATCGTTTCCTCGCTGCGCGGCAGCGGATGCTCGATGGTGTCCGCTCCGGCCTCCACCGCCCGCTGGATGTAGAACGTCTCCGCATCCACGGCCACCTTCAGCCCCAGCGCATGGGCCTCGTCCACCGCGGCCTTCACTTCCTCCGCCGTAAAGTGGCTCCCCAGCTTGATCACATCCGCGCCCTTGTGGAACTGCTCGCGCACCGCCTGCCGCCAATCGTCCGGCCCCGAGGCGATCCGCGTCGCGCCCTGCATGCGAATGAATTCGTCCGGCGTGTTCTCCGTCGAATGCCCGCCTTCCGCGGTGATGAACTGCCCCGCGGGAAACACCCGCGGCCCCGCCAGGCGGTTCTCCGCCACCCACTCCTTCAGCCAGAAGGTCACCTCGCCCTGCGATCCCACGTCGCGCACGCTGGTGATCCCGCTCTCCAGGTAATAGCGCAGCTTCGGTAATAGCGCAGCTTCTCCGCCGCGCGCAGCGTGGCATCCGCCTCGCTCACCGCCACGCCGCTATCCCCCCCCGTCAGCGGGTAAGTCAGGTGCGTGTGCAGGTCAATCAGCCCGGGCAGCACCGTCTTGCCCGTCACGTCCAGCACCCGCGCCCCCTTCGGCCAATCCGTCGAGCCCGCCGGCAGGATCTTCGCAATCTTGTTCCGCTCGATGACCAGCGTCCCTTCCCGCGCCGCCGCTCCCGTGCCGTCGAAGATCCGCCCTCCGCGCAGCACCAGCGTGCCTTCCGGCCCGCGCGGTCCCGGCGCCACCGGCACGCGCCGCGGATCGTCCGACACCGGCGTGCTCGGATCGAGAAACTTCCGCCGGTCCTGCGCCTTCTCCTGCCCCCGCGCGCAGGACAACCCCGCCAGCATCAGCAGCAGAACCGCCGCGATCTTCGCTTTCATCTTGGCTTCCTCCCGGTCCGCATTTCTTATCACTCCCGCGCTCGGCCACGCCACTCAAAACAATGCGGGCGGCTCGCTGGTCGCAAACCGCCCGCCCCGTTCCTCGCGCGCCAGCGCAAAAAACTACTGCTGCGGCGCTTCCTTCTTCTCCTCCGCTCCCAGATTGCCGAACGGCCAGATCTTGAAGGCCTTCAGTTCCGCGTCGTGATGCTGGCGCACCAGCATCTTCGCCGTGCGCTCCGCCGGCCACGGCTCCGCGAAGCGTTCCGGCCGGTCCGCGATCCAGTACGCCGTCAGCGCCATCAGCGTCGCATTCTGCGCCAGCACTTCCGGCTTCACCGCCTCCAGCGCGTCCGCCGCCGAATGATGCGTGTATTTGTACTCCGGCGAATTCTGGTGCATGTGAATTCCCGGCAGGCCCGCCAGCGTAAACGGCCCGGTGTCCGTGCCGAACATCGCCTCCCCGTTCACCGCGAAGCTCCCGAACATGCTGATCGCCTTGGCAAACGGCGCGAACGCCTCCCCCAGATCCTCCCGCCCCAGCTCGAAGCGGTCCACCGGCCCCTGCCCCGTATCCACCACCAGGTCCCCCAGATGATTCCCCATCTCCGCCTGATGCTGCTTCACGTACGCGAACGACCCCAGCAGCCCCTGCTCTTCTCCCGTGAACAGCACGAAGCGGATTGTGCGCCGCGGCCGCTGCCCCGCGCGTACCAGCGCTTCCGCCGCGCCCAGCACGCTCGCCGAGCCCGTGCCATTGTCTGTCGCGCCCTCGGACAGATCCCACGAGTCCAGATGCGCGCCGACCACGAACACCTGCTCCGCATGCTCCCGCCCGCGGATCTCGCCCACCACGTTCGCGCTCTCCACCGGCCCTTTCGTGAACGTATTCTGCACGTTGATGCGCACCCGCACCGTCTTCCCGCTCTCCAGATAGCGCTCCAGTTGCCCCTGGTCCTCCGCCGTCATGGACACCACCGGCACCTCGAAATCCGCCTCGAACCCCAGAATACCCGTGTGCGTCAGGTGCATCCCCGCGGCCTTCGAGCCTCCTTGCCCGCCGATCACCGCCAGCGCCCCCGCCTTTTGCGCCGCTTTCAGGAAATCCCCGAAGCGCGCGAACAGGTTGTCCCCGTCCTTCGGCCGTGGGCCCTGCTGCACCACCAACAGCACTTTCCCGGCCCACTGCGCCGTATTCTTCATCTCTTCGTCCAGGGCGAACATGTTCACCCGCGCCACTTCGCCCTCGGCCCCGCCCGCCGCCGTCGAGCCTGTCCAGCCCATCGCATCCACCGCCAGCTTCCGCCGCGCCGGCGCGAGCAATTCCGCTTCCGCGCTGCCGCGCGTCCAGCCCCGCCACATCGTCCATTTCTCGGTGTGCACGTTCTCCAGGCCGATCGCCTTCATCTTGGCCGCGGCCCACTCGATCCCCTTCTGCGCTCCCGGCGTCCCGGTCACGCGCGCGCCGACCTCGTCGCTCAGCTCCGTCAGATAGTCGTAAGCGTGCGAGTTCATCATCCCCTCGCCCGCCACCCGCGCCAGCCCCGGCAGTGTCCCGTCTTCCCCCGGCCCTTTCGCCGCCGCTTTCTCGTCGCCCCGCGCGCCCGCCAGCGCCCCCAGCAGCACCGCCACCAGCACTCCCAGCTTTCGCATTCCGCTCTCCTCTCCCGTTTTCCGAACGCCAGACTCTACCATGCCCGCCGCCGTGCTGCTCCCGCAACTCCCGCCTCTTCGCTTCTTTACCCCGCGCGCCTCCCGCCCTACACTCCCCTCGTGGCTTCCTCACTCCCTTGTCCGCTCACCTGCGCATCTGTGACCGCGCAGCGGTCAACCGCGTGTGTGACCGCGCAGCGGTCAGCCCGCGGAGCGCGCTTCCTGGCTGCGCTTCTCCTCCTGGCTTCTTCCGCCGCCCTGCGCGCCCAGGCTCCTCCCGGCAAGCCTCCGGAGAAAATCCCGGAAGCTCCGGCCGCCGCCGGCGATTCCGCCGCGCCCTACACCATCGAGCTTCTCGAAACCCGCGTGCGCTTCGACGCCGACGGCTCCAGCCGCCGCGAGGTGCACGCCCGCGCCAGGCTCCACAGCGAGGCCGGCGCGCGCCAGTTTGCGCGCCTCAACTTCGACTACCATCGCGCCTTCGAGCAGATCGAGATTCCCTTGGTGCGCATCACGCACTCCGGCGGCGGCATCGCCGACATCCTGCCCAGCGCCGTCACCGACCAGCCCCATCCCGCCGTCGCCGATCTGCCCGCGTACCAGGACGTCCGCCGCAAATCCGTGCGCATCCTCGGCCTGCAGCCCGGCGACGTGCTCGAATACCGCGTCATCACCAGCGCCGCGCGCGCGCCCCTCGCTTCCGACTTCTACCTCGCGCACACCTTTGCGCGCGACACCGTCGTCACCCAGGAACTCTACGAGCTTGACCTGCCCGCCGCGCGCACTGTGCAGTTGCGCGTCAATCCCGCCACCCCCGCCACTTCCACCGAATCTTCCGGAGCAGGCCCCACCGCCCGCATCCTCTACCGCTGGCAGCGCGCCGCCACTGCCGAAAAAACGCCTCCCAAAGAATCCCCCGCCGCGGAGCCCGACGTCGTCCTCACCTCCTTCGCTTCCTGGGAGCAGCTCGCCGCGCGCCTCGCCGCGCTTCTCGAGCCGCCCGTCGCACCCGCCGGCGAAATCACCGCCAAAGCCGCGGAACTCACGCACCCCGCCGCGCCCCCCGCGGACAACTTTCAGGCCCTCTACGAATTCGTCGCCCGGAAAATCGCCACAGTGGATCTGCCCCTCGGCTCCACCGGCTTCCGCGCGCGTCCTCCCGCGGAAATTCTCGCTTCCGGCTATGCCACCCCGGAAGACAAAGCCGTTCTCTTTGCGGCCCTGGCCGCCGCGGCGGGCCTCTCTGCGCGCCCCGCTCTTACGGGCGCGCCCCCGTCCGCCGCCACCCAGCTTCCCCGGCCTGCGCTCTTCTCGCACGTGCTGCTCTCCGCCGCGGGCCCGGCCGGCGAGCTCTGGCTCGACCCCGGCGTGGAGGTCGCCCCCTTCCGCATGATTCCGGCTGCGCTCCGCGGCCAGCCCGCGCTGCTGCTCCGCGCGCAGCCTTCCGCGGACCGGGAGGCTGGAAAGACTCAGGCCTGGAAAAGGGAGGTTCCCACCATCAGCAGGGTGAGGATGATCATGACGGCCACGGTGATCCAGGAAATGAGGTTATAAGTGCGGGTGTTGACATGATCGCCCATAAGGTCCCGGTTGTTGATCAAGATCAGCATAAAGATGAGCACAAAGGGCAGCATGACC
>JAIQEV010000048.1 GCA_020073585.1 Terriglobia bacterium | reverse complement strand
GTTCGTCTTCATCCTCTCCGGCGACCACATCTACAAGATGAACTACCGCAAGATGCTCGAGCAGCACGTCGATTCCGGCGCCGACGTCACCGTGGCCACCCTCGAGATCGCCCCCGAGGAAGCCGCCGGACGCTTCGGCGTCATCGAGACCGACGAGAACTGGCGCATCACCGGCTTCCAGGAGAAGCCCGCCCTGCCCAAGCCCTCCCGCCACAATCCCGAAAAGTGCAACGGCTCCATGGGCGTGTACATCTTCAATACCCAGCTGCTCATCCCCATCCTCCTCGCCGACGCCGAGGACCCCCGCTCCAGCCACGATTTCGGCCGGGACATTCTCCCGCGCATCATCAGCAAGCACCGGGTCTTCGCCTACAACTTCGAGGACGAGAACCGCCAGATCTCCCAATACTGGCGCGATGTCGGCACCATCGACGCCTACTTCGAAGCCAACCTGGATCTCGTCTCCGTCTCCCCGGTCTTCAATCTCTACGACAAGGAGTGGCCCCTGCGCACCTGGCAGCAGCAGTATCCCCCCGCGAAATTCGTCTTTGCCGATCCCGACCGCATGGGCGCGGCCCTCGATTCCATCGTCGCCGGCGGTTCGGTCATCTCCGGCGGCCGTGTCGTCCAATGCGTCCTCGGCTACGACGTGCGCATCAACAGTTACTCCGAGATCTCCCGCTCCATCATCTATAACCACGTCTCCATCGGCCGCCATTCCCGCGTACGCAACGCCATCATCGACCGCCACGTCACCCTCCCCGAGCGCACCGAGATCGGCTACGACCTCGAAGCCGACCGCCGCCGCTTCCACGTCACCGATTCCGGCATCGTCGTCGTCGTCCGCCAGGAATCCCTCATCGAAGAGCCCGAATCCGCCTAGCAGCCGTCTCCTAAATAGCGCAGCGCCTAGCCCGCATTTCTCACCAGAGTTCCGCTGTAGGGGCGGGGCAAGCCCCGCCCGCTGCAGCACAAGCACGCTTGCCTGTTTCGGCTCTCCCGCCGCCAAGCCCCCCTCTTTTCTTCCCTCGGCGTTCTCTGTGTCTCTGCGTTATCTTTCTCTTCCTCCGCCCGCCGCAGCACGAGCACGCTTGCCTGTTCCGGCTCTCCCGGCGCCATGCCCTCCTCTTTTCTTCCCTCTGCGTTCTCTGTGTCTCTGCGTTATCTTTCTCTTCCTCCGCCCGCTGCAGCACAAGCGCGATTGCCTGTTCCGGCTCTCCCGGCGCAACGCCTGGCAGCCGTCTCATAGATAGGGCGACGCCTAGCCAACACCGTCATTCCGAGCGAAGCGAGGAATCTCTCTTCGATTTTTTGTACTTATGAGATCTGTTGTAGTCTCCCTGCCCCTGTAGCGGCAGCCGGAATCTATCCCCGCGCACTCGCGAGCCCGCCGCTCTTCCGGCTTTCAACTTTCAACTTTCAACTTTTCAACTTCTGCTAAAATCCTTCCTGCCCCACTACCCAGGAGCCAACGCCCATGTCCACCAAGATCGCTCGTGTCCACGCCCGCCAGATACTCGACTCCCGCGGCAATCCCACCGTCGAGGCTGAAGTCACCCTCGGCGGCGGAGCCGTGGGCCGCGCCGCCGTGCCTTCCGGCGCCTCCACCGGCGAACACGAAGCCCTCGAACTGCGCGACGCCGACAAATCCCGCTATCTCGGCAAGGGCGTCCTCAAGGCCGTCTCCAACGCCAACTCCGAAATCGCCCGCGCCGTCTCCGGCGCCGACGCCGCCGACCAGCGCGCCCTCGATCAGAAGATGATCGCCCTCGACGGCACGCCCACCAAAAGCCGCCTCGGCGCCAACGCCATCCTCGCCGTCTCCATGGCCGCCGCGCGCGCCGCCTCCATCGCTCTCGGCCAGCCCCTCTACAAATATCTCTCCCGCTACTCCACCGACACCTCCGCCAACCTCCTCCCCGTGCCCATGATGAACATCCTCAATGGCGGCGCCCACGCCGACAATTCCGTGGACTTCCAGGAGTTCATGGTCATGCCCGTCGGCGCGCCCAGCTTCTCCGAAGCCCTGCGCTGGGGCGTCGAGGTCTTCCATGCCCTGAAGTCCGCGCTGAAGAAGCACGGCTATTCCACCGCCGTCGGCGACGAAGGCGGCTTCGCCCCCAACTGCAAATCCAACGAGGAAGCCATTCAGATCGTCCTGGAAGCCATCGCCGCCGCGGGTTACCAACCCGGCGAGCAGATCGCCATCGCCCTGGACCCTGCCTCCAGCGAGTTCTACGACAAGTCCAACGGCAAATACGTCTTCAAGAAGTCGGACAAGTCCATGCACTCCTCCGACGCCATGGCCGCTTACTGGACCTCCTGGATCGAAAAATATCCCATCGTCTCTATCGAAGACGGCATGGCCGAAGACGACTGGCACGGCTGGAAAACGCTGACGCAGAGCGCCGGCAGCAAGACCTCCAAAAAGAAAATCCAGCTCGTCGGCGACGACCTCTTCGTCACCAACACCTCCCGCCTCGCACGCGGCATCCAGGAAGGCATCGCCAACGCCATCCTCATCAAGCTCAACCAGATCGGCACCGTCACCGAAACCATCGAGGCCATCGAAATGGCCCGCAAGGCTGGCTATCACTCCATCATTTCCCACCGTTCCGGGGAAACCGAGGACACCTTCATCGCCGATCTTGCCGTGGCCACCGCCGCCGGCCAGATCAAGACCGGCTCCGCCTCGCGCACCGACCGCATCGCCAAATACAACCAACTCCTGCGCATCGAGGAAGAACTCGGCTCCGCCGCGCGCTTCCCCGGCCGGGCCATCTTCGCCGCTTAGCCGATCTGCAAGGACTGGGCCGTTCTCTATGCCGGAAGAGAACGGCCTTCTTGTTTTCGGACGGGTGTATAGTTCTGCGCGGGGAACTCGTCTGCTCGCGGAGTCTTCATGCTCGGCGCTTGCAGGAAACTTGCTGCAATCTTCTTTGCCGGCGCGGCGATGGCCGCCATCGCCGGGCAGCTTGCGGGCGTACCCTGGCTGGTTTTCGTCTTCAAACCGCTGGCCACGATTCTTCTGGCGGGTCTGGCTCTCGCCGCCTGGCTCGCGCGCCGCGAGCGTTACGCCTTTTGGCTGACCGTCGGGTTGCTCTTTTCCCTGCTGGGCGATGTGGCCCTACTGGGGCCCGAGCGCTACTTTCTTCCGGGCCTTGCGGCGTTTCTCTTCACCCACATTGCCTATCTGCTCGCCCTGACCCGCGACGCAAAATTTCCCGCCCATGTCCTCGTGTGGCTTCTCTATCTCGCGGCGGCCGCCGCTTTGTGCGCCATCCTCTGGCCGCGCCTGGCGGCTCCGCTGCACTTGCCCGTGGCGCTCTATTCGTTTTTTGTGGCCACCATGGCCGCGCAAGCCCTGGGACGTTTTCTCCTCTTGCGCACTCCTGCGGCGCGTCTCGCCGCCATCGGCGCCTTTCTTTTCCTGTTTTCGGATGCGCTTCTTTCTTTCGACCGCTTTTACGCGCCCCTGGCCTTCTCCCCGCTCTTCATTCTCGGCGCCTATTACCTCGGACAGTGGCTCATCGTCGCCGGCCTGACCAAAACCGCCTCCGTCGCCCGCTTCCCCGGCCCAGCCGCCCTCGCCTAGCACCATGTGGAAGCGGCAAACTTACCGCAGTAGCAGGTACAGCCCTCCGAGCGACAGCGCCATCCCTAGCGTCTGCCCCGCATCGAATTTTTCTTTGAAGAACCACAGCCCGATCGGCACCAGCGCCAGCACCACCGCCGTATTCAAAATCAGCGCCAGCGTTTTCAAGCTCCCGCCCGCCCGATAGGCCAGCAACACCCCGATCTCCACCAGGAAAATGGCCGCCCCGCAGCCCGCGCAAGCCCAGTTCAGCTCGCGCAGCCCCGCCCGGCTCAGCGCCTCCCGCCCGGAGAAGACCAGCATCGCCAGCGTTGCCGCCAGCGCCACCAGATACGTCACCGCCAGCGACAAAAACGGATTCACCGTTCGCGACGTCGTCTTCTGCGCGAGGTGATACAGCAGCGTTCCCGCGATGCTCATGGCCATGGCCAGCCGGTACATGCAGCCCCCTTTTTCGCGCCCTTCTTTGCGGCGCCACGAGGGTAACCCAAACTCACTCCCCTGACTATTCCCGCGCCGCTCTCCGCGGCCCGGCATTTCCTTGCACCTCGCCATTCCCAACCGCGCCTCCTTCAGGCAGAATACGGGCGCAACTTCCGGAGGCTTCATGAAGCGCATTGCACTCCTCGTCGCCGTACTTTTTCTGAGCCTGTCCCTCACGCCCCTTTTCGCGCCCAGCGCCGCCGATGAATCGCCCCTCGCCGGCTACTCCGCCGCATCCTCCCGCGCCGAGCGCCAGTGGGAAGAGAAACTCCGCGCCATCCCCAGCACCGCCAATCTTCGCGCCTACATGCAGCGCCTCTCCGTGCGCCCGCACCACGTCGGCTCGCCTTACGACAAGGACAACGCCGAATGGCTCGCCGCCAAATTCAAGGAATTCGGTTGGGACGCGCACATCGAGCAGTTCGACGTGCTCTTCCCCACGCCCAAAGAGCGCGCCGTCGAGCTGGTCGAGCCGAAAAACGCCAAGGGCGCCGGCCCCAGCTTCGTCGCCAAATTGCAGGAGCCCGCGCTGGCCGTGGACCCCACCTCCAGCCAGCAGGCCGAGCAGCTTCCCACCTACAACGCCTATTCGATTGACGGCGACGTGACCGCGCCGCTCGTCTACGTCAACTACGGCATCCCCGAGGACTACGAGCAGCTCGCGCGCATGGGCGTCTCCGTCAAGGGCGCCATCGTCATCGCCCGCTACTACCACTCCTGGCGCGGCATCAAGCCCAAAGTCGCCGCCGAGCACGGCGCCATCGGCTGCCTCATCTTTTCCGATCCCCGCGAGGACGGCTATGTCGCGGGCGGCGTCTTTCCCGCCGGCCCCATGCGCCCGCAGGACGGCGTGCAGCGCGGCAGCGTCGCGGACATGCCTTTCTATCCCGGCGATCCGCTCACTCCCGGCGTCGGCGCCACGAAAAACGCCAAGCGCCTCGAGCTCAAGGATGCCCCGACGCTCACCAAAATTCCCGTCCTGCCCATCTCCTACGCCGACGCCCAGCCGCTGCTCGCTTCGCTCACCGGCCCCGTCGTTCCCGCGTCCTGGCGCGGCGCGCTGCCCATCACCTATCGCGTGGGCCCCGGCGCGGGCCAGGTGCACCTGAAGGTGAAGTCCAACTGGGACATCAAGCCGATCTACGACGTCATCGCCAAGATTCCCGGCTCCGTGAACCCCGAGGAATGGGTCATCCGCGGCAACCATCACGACGCCTGGGTGAACGGCGCCGAAGATCCCATCTCCGGCCTGTCCGCCGAACTCGAAGAAGCCCGCGCCCTCGGCGAGCTGGTGAAATCCGGCTGGAAGCCCCGGCGCACCATCATCTATTGCGCGTGGGACGGCGAGGAGCCGGGCCTGCTCGGCTCCACCGAATGGGCCGAGGAGCACGCCGAAGAGCTGCGCCAGCATGCCGTCGCCTACATCAACTCCGATACCAACGGCCGCGGCTATCTCGATATGCTCGGCTCGCACACCCTCGAGCAATTCCTCAACGGCATTGCCCGCGACGTCCAGGACCCCGAGACCAGGCTCTCCGTCTGGAAGCGCCGCCAGCTCCACGACATCGCCACCGCGCACTCCGCCGAAGAGAAGCAGGAACTCCGCCAGCGCGCCGACCTGCGCATCGAGGCTCTCGGCTCCGGCTCCGACTACACCGCCTTTCTCCAGCACCTCGGCGTGGCCTCGCTCAATATCGGCTTCGACGGCGAGGATGAGGGCGGGATCTACCACTCCATCTACGACGATTTCTACTGGTACACGCATTTCAGCGACACCGATTTCGTTTATGGCCGCGCGCTGGCCCAGACCGGCGGCAGCGCCGTCCTGCGTCTGGCCGACGCCGAGCTGCTGCCCTTCGAGTTCGGCGATTTCGCCGACACCATGCAGACCTACGTGAAAGAGCTGAAGCAGCTCGCGCAGCGCATGCGCGACGACATCCGCGAGCGCAACCTGCAGCTCGAAGAGGGCGTCTTCTCCGCCGCCTCCGATCCCCGGCACCCCAGCGTGCCGCCGGCCGCCGAAGCTGTTCCGCCATTTCTCAACTTCGCCCCCCTCGATAACGCCGCCGAAGCCCTCACCCGCAGCGCCGCGGACTATCGCCGGGCCTATGCTCGCGCCAACGAAAACGGCGGCGCCGCTCTGGCCTCCGCCTCCCTCGGCGAAGTCAACCGCCTGCTCATCGCAAGCGAGCGCCGCCTCACCGTCCCCGAGGGCCTGCCCAACCGCTCCTGGTTCAAGCACCAGATCTACGCCCCCGGCTTCTACACCGGCTATGGCGTCAAAACCATGCCCGCGGTTCGCGAGGCCATCGAGCTGAAACAGTGGCAGCAGGCCGGCCAGGCCATCGGCGTCGTCGCCCGCGTCCTCGAGGACGAGGCCGCGCTCATCTCCGCCGCCGCCGCCAAACTCGCCCCGGCCCCCGCGCACTGAGCGCCATGTTCTCGCTCGCTCGCGCGCACCAGCCAACGGCCGTCCCGCGGCCCCGCTGTTTCTTGGCGGGACCGCGGGTTCTCAGCTCCTTCGGAGGCCACGCCGATTCCGCCCTATAACCTCGCCATCATCGGCTTCGGCAACGTCGGCCGCGCCTTCTTGCGCATGCTGGTCGCCAAGGAGTCCGAACTGCGCGAACGTTACGGCGTGCACTGGCGCCTCACCGGCGTGGCCACCCGCCGTACCGGATGGCTCGCCGATCCCGGCGGCCTGCATCCTCTCGCGCTGCTCAACGGCCACTGGCCCGCGCCGCCAGCGGATGCTCCGCGCAATGTCCGCGAGTGGCTCGAGCGCGCTCGCGCCGATCTGCTCTTCGAGGCCACCTCGCTCAACGCCCAGCACGGCCAGCCGGCCATCGACCATCTCCGCGCCGCGCTGGAGCACGGCGCGCACGCCATCAGCGCCAACAAAGGCCCCATCGTCCACGCCTACGGCGAACTCACCGCGCTGGCCCGCGCCCGGGGCAAGCGCTTTCTCCATGAATCCACGGTGATGGACGGCGTGCCCATCTTCTCGCTCTTTTCCGCGGGGCTGCCCGCCGCAGACCTGCGCGGCATTTCCGGCGTCCTCAATTCCACCACCAACGTCGTGCTCACGGAAATCGAGAAAGGCCGCACCCTGGAAGAAGCGGTGAAGCACGCGCAGGCCCTGGGCGTGGCCGAAACGGATCCCAGCGCGGATCTAGATGGCTGGGACGCGGCGGTGAAACTCGCCGCCCTGGTGATCGTGCTGATGGGCGTGCCCCTGCGGCTCGAGCACATCCGCCGCACCGGCATTCGCGAGCTCAGCGTGGAGAAAATCCGCGCGGCGCGCGCCGCCGGGATGCGCTACAAGCTGGTCTGCCGCGCCGAGCGCCGCGCCGGCGCGGAGGCTCCCGTGCACGCCATCGTGGAGCCGGAGCTGCTCCCGCTCTCCGACCCACTCGCCAATCTCGAAGGCACCAGCTCCGCCATCCGCTTCGATCTCGACGTCTTCAGCCTCTCCCTGGTCGAGCACAATCCCGGGATCGAAGCCACCGCCTACGGCCTCCTCGCCGATTTTCTCCGCGCCGTCCACGCGGAAAATCCGGCGGGGCGATGACGGCCCCGGCCGCGCTTCAGCGCGTGTACTTCGTGAGATAGTCCGGCAGGGGAATCGCCGGATCGCACCGCTCATCGCGCACCGGGGCCCCGGCGGCGAGATGCATGGGAATGATGCCGGCCCAGATCTTCCGCGCGTAATCCTCGGCGTCATCCTCCACCCCGCCCGCGCGCACCTTCGCGGAAACCTCGCTCAGCGGCAGGCGCAGGATGCTCGTGGCTTTCATCTCTTTTTCGCTGGGGCCGCGCGCCTCCTGCCAGCGGCCCGGCAGAATCTTTTCCGTGAAGGCGCGCAGCGCTTCGAGCTTCTCCCCAGGGTCGTCCACCAGCGTGGCCGTGCCCAGCGCCACCACCGAGCGGTAGTTCATGGAGTGGTTGAAGACCGAGCGGGCCAGCACCAGCCCGTCGATCAGGCTCACCGTGAGGCACACCGCAGCGCCTTCGCTCAGATTGCGCAGCATGCGGCTGGCCGCCGAACCGTGGAAGTACAGCGCATCGCCGATGCGCGCGTACATCGTCGGGATCACGTAGGGCTGCCCGCCAACGGCGAAGCCCACGTGGCAGACGAACCCTTCGTCGAGAATCTTGTAGATCGCTGCGCGGTCATAGACGCCGCGCTGCGGCTCGCGCACCACGCGGGTCTTGTCGGTGGGAATGAAGTTCTCGGGCACAATGCACCTCGTCGCTGAAGCGTGGCGCGGAGTGGACCGCTTTGCGGTCCCCCGTAATGTTGACCGCTTCGCGGTGACGAACCGGAAAATGGTATCACGCGCCGCGCGCCGGGACCTCTCGCAAAGGCCTTCGCGACTGTGAGAAACTACCGCCATGAGCACACCAGTCATTCGTGAATCAGGAAACGCAGCGAGCGCGCCGCTGGATTCCGCCTGGGTCCGCGCGCAATTCCCATCCCTGCAACTCGCCGTGAACGGCCACCCCGCGGCTTTTCTCGACGCTCCGGCGGGCACCCAGGTGCCCCGGCAGGTGATGGACGCCTTCCAGGACTATTTTCTGAACGCCAACGCCAACAGCGGCGGCGCCTTTCTCACCAGCCGGCGCAACGACGAGATGATCGCCGCGGCGCGCGCGGCCATGGCCGATCTTCTTCATTGCCAGGCCGAGGAGATCAGCTTCGGGCCGAGCATGACCACGATCACCTTTGCGTTTGCGCGGGCGCTGGGCCGGGAACTGCAGCCGGGCGACGAAATCGTCGTCACCACCCTGGACCACGACGCCAACGTCGCCCCGTGGCGCGCGCTCGAAGAGCGCGGCGTGCTCATCCGCCAGGTGGACATCCGCGAAGCCGATTGCACCCTGGATCTCGAGGACCTGCGGCGCAAGCTCACCGCGAAGACCAGGCTGGTGGCCCTGGGCTACGCCTCGAACGCCGTGGGCACCATCAATCCCGTGGCGCAGATCGTGAAGCTGGCGCACGCGGCCGGGGCGCTGGCGTTTATTGACGCGGTGCACTACGCGCCGCACGGGCCGATTGATGTGCGCGCGCTGGACTGCGATTTCCTGGCTTGCTCGCCGTACAAGTTCTTCGGCCCGCATTCCGGTGTGCTCTACGGAAAGAAAGAGCACATGACGCGCCTGCGGCCGTACAAAGTGCGCCCGGCCTCGGATCAGATTCCCGACCGCTGGGAGACCGGGACCCAGGTGCAGGAATGCCTCGCCGGAATTCTCGCCGCGGTGAACTATCTCGCGGAGCTCGGCCGGCGCTGCGATCCGCGGGCGGCCGGCCGCCGCGCGGCGCTGCTCGCGGCCTACGCCGCGATCCAGCAGCATGAACGGGCCCTGGCGGCGCGGCTCATCGCGGGGCTGCTGGGAATCCCCAAGCTGCGCTTTTACGGCATCAGCGACCCGGCGCGCGCCGCCGAGCGCGTGGGCACGGTCTCGGTGCGCATCGCAGGGCGCACCCCGCTGGAAGCCGCCAGGTTCCTCGGCGAGCGCGGCATCTTCACCTGGGACGGCAACTACTACGCCCTGAACCTCACCGAGCGCCTGGGCGTGGAAGCCACCGGCGGCATGCTGCGCATCGGCCTGGTGCACTACAACACGGCCGAAGAAGTGGACCGCCTGCTGGCCGCCCTGCGCGAATTCGCCGCCCAGTAGCCCTGGCGGGATGCCGGCGCTGCCGCGGCAAACTGCCCGCCTCGCTGACCGGCTTCGGAAAAACTTAGGTCAGGCTGTCATCCCGCAAGCCTGTCATTCCGCACGACTGTCATCCTGAAGCCCCGATGTTTTTTATCGGGGCTGAAGGATCTCAACTGACAGTATCTGCAACCCATCACCCCGCCCACGGGCTGTCGAAGATACCGCCCTCAAGCGCGCCTCTACACCAGCCTTCCGTTTCCGTGTATCCTGAAAAACCATGAGCAAACAACGAAAACCCATTGTCTTAACCGTGCTGGACGGCTGGGGGTATCGCGCCGAGACGCAGGGCAACGCCGTGGCCCTGGCGCGCAAGCCCGCCTACGACGAGCTGCTCAAGAAATTCCCGAACACGCTGATCCAGACCTCGGGGCCGTACGTGGGCCTGCCGGAAGGGCAGATGGGCAACAGCGAAGTGGGGCACATGAACATGGGCGCGGGCCGCATCGTGCACATGGACATCACGCGCATTGACACGCTGATTTCCACGGGCGAAATCTTCAGGAACAAGCTGATTCTGCAGGCCATGGAGCGCGGGAAGCAGCGCCAGTTGCACTTCATCGGGCTGCTGAGCGACGGCGGCGTGCACTCGCAGTTGCATCACCTCTTCGCGCTGCTCGAGATGGCCAAGCGCAATCAGGTAGAGCGCGTCTTCGTGCACTGCTTCCTGGACGGGCGCGACACCCCGCCGAACAGCGGGCGCGACTTCCTGCGGCAACTGCAGCAGAAGATGCGCGAGCTGGGCTGCGGGGAGATCGCCTCGCTCAGCGGGCGTTACTACGCCATGGACCGCGACAACCGCTGGGAGCGCACCGAAAAGGCCTACCGCGCGATGGTCCACGGGGAGGCGGAGACCCGCGCCGCGGATCCTCTCGCGGCGGTCGCGCGCAGCTACGAGCAAGGCGTCACCGACGAATTCGTGAAGCCCGTGGTGATCACGCGGAGCAGCGGCTCAGCTTCCGCGGAGGCGCCGCCGGTGGGCCTGATCCGCGAAGACGATGCCGTCATCTTCTACAATTTCCGGGCGGACCGCGCGCGGCAGATGACCAAAGCTCTGGTGGATCCGGCCTTCGACGGGTTCGCGGACGCCCAGCGGCCGAAGAATCTCTTTTTCGTGGCCATGACCCAGTATGAGAAGACTTGGCCGTGGCTGCGCTACGTGATCGGCGCGGAAAAGCTCGAGCACATCCTCGCGGAAGTTTTCACCGCGCTGCAGTTCAAGAATTTGCGCTGCGCCGAGACGGAGAAGTACGCGCACGTGACCTATTTCTTCAACGGCGGCGTGGAAAAGCCGTACAGCGGCGAGGAGCGCATTCTGGTGCCGTCGCCAAAAGTGGCCACCTACGACCTGATGCCGGAAATGTCCGCGGCGGGGATCACGGACACGGTGGTGAAGGCCATCGAGAAGGGCGAATTCGACGCCATCATCATGAATTACGCAAACGCCGACATGGTCGGCCATTCGGGGAAGCTCGAGGCCGCGATCAAAGCCGTCGAAGCGGTGGACGCGGGCCTGGCGCGCATCTACCAGGCGCTGAAGCCGCGCGGCGGCGCGTGGATCATCACCGCGGATCACGGCAACGCCGAGACCATGATCGATCCCGTGACCGGCGGGCCGCACACTTACCACACCACGAATCCCGTGCCCTTCATCCTGGTGAGCGAGGACGACAAGGTGCGGCTGCGCCCCGGCGGCGCGCTGCGGGACATCGCGCCGACGATGCTGGGGGTGCTCGGCGAGCCCTCGCCGGTGGAGATGACGGGCAAGGATCTGCGGGAAAAGCCGTAGCGCGCTGGCGGCGCGATTTGATTCTGGAAGCGGGCAACAGGTATGACGCGGACGAAGCCGGGCGAGACCAAGCTGACGATTTGCGTGTGGCATCCGTTTACGGAGTGGCGCCCGAAAGCGCTGCTGTCCGAAACGATCCGGCGCCGCTGGCCGGAGCTGCGCGTGGTGCACTTGCCGGACTACGACCGTCTGCCGCAGGAGCTGCCGGACACGGATATTTTCGTGGGCTATTCGCTGCGGCCCAAGCAATTGCAGGAAGCGAAAAAACTGCAGTGGATCCATTCGACGGCCGCGGGAGTTGCGCAGTTGATGTACCCGGAGCTGCGGGATTCGGGAATTCTGGTGACCAATCCGAGCGGAATTTTTTCCGTGCCCATGGCCGAGCACACCGTGGGGCTGCTGCTGGCGCTGGCGCGGAATTTTCCCGACGCGGTGCGCTGCCAGGATCGCCGGCACTGGGCGCAGCAGGAGTTGTGGGACAAACCGCAGCATCTCACGGAGCTGAACGGGCAGTTGCTGCTGATCGTGGGCATGGGCTCGATCGGGCGCGAGCTGGCGCGGCGGGCCAAGGCGCTGGAGATGCGCGTGTGGGGCGTGACACGTTCGGGCAAGGGCGACGCGGCGCTGGCCGAAAAAATCGTGCCGGCCACGCAGCTCGATGCGGTGTTGCCGGCGGCGGATTACGTGGTGATTGCCGCGCCGGAGACGCCGGAGACGCAGCATCTGATCGGGGCCGCGCAACTGGCGCGGATGAAACGCACGGCGCGCCTGGTCAACGTGGCGCGCGGCTTGCTGCTGGACGAAGCGGCGCTGCTGCGCGCGCTGGAAGCGGGAATGCTAGCGGGCGCGGCGCTGGATGTTGCGGCGGAGGAGCCGCTGGCGGCGGAGTCGCCGTTATGGAATGCGCCGAATCTGCTGCTCACGCCGCACACCAGCGCGGTGAGCGACCGGTTGTGGGAGCGGGAGACCTCGCTGTTCGTGGATTTGCTGGAGCGATGGTTCGACGGGCGGGAAATGTTCAACCGCGTGGATTTGGCGCGCGGGTATTAGGTTTCCGCCGCCGGACCGCCGCGCGCTTGTGCCGCCCGATACGGCTCATTTGGCGCCGATGTCCTTGGGGGCGAGGTAGCCCTGGCGGTGGTAGAGCACGGTCTTCTGTTTTTTATTCTTCTGGTCCAGGACGGTGAGCGGGCTGCCGTCGGGCGCGACGAGTTCGACTTTGATCTTGCGGAATTTGCCGTCGCGGGTGCGGTTGGCGGGGCTGTAGGCCAGGCTGTACTGGTTGCGCAGGCTGGCGACGACGTCCTGGAAAATGCCGGGAATTTCGCCGTCAAATTGCGGAAACCAGGAGCGGCCCCCGGTCATCTCGGCGAAGGTGCGCAGCTGGTTTTCCGCCTGATAGAAGGTCAGGCGTCCTACGCTGCTGATGTAGCCGTGCGCGTCCCAGTAGTCCACGATGCCCTTGCCCACGCCCACGGAAAAAATGGTGACGTCGGTCTGCTTCAGCTCCTTGAGGGTCTGGTCGAGGGTGTGCTTGGAGAAGGTGTCCACGCCGGACGCGAGGATGATAATGGATTTCTTGCCCTGCACTTCCTTCATGCGGTCCATGGTGTCCGTGAGGGCGTCGAAGATGTTGGATTCGCTGAAACCGGGAAAGTAGAGATGAAAGATGGCGTCGCGGACTTCTTCCTTGTTGCGGGTGAAGTCCACTTCCACCCGGGATTTCATGTCGAAGGTAACCAGGGCGACCCAGTCCTTCTCGTTCAGCTTGTGGAAGAAGGGCTCGGCCCAGTATTTGGCCTGGGCGCTGAACCAGCCGCCATACGTGCGGCTGAATTCCAGAAGCATGACGATGGTGATGGGGGCGTCGGTGGGAGAGAAGTTGGTGATGGTCTGGGGAACGCCGTCTTCGTAGATGCGGAAGTTTTCTTTCTTCAGGCCGGTGAGGATGTCGCCGTGCTGCGTGGCGGCGATGACTTCGACGGTGACCACGGGGACTTCGACGGAGATGGAGACCTGGCCCTGCGGAGGCTGCTGCGCGGGCGGGTTCGCGGTTCCCTGCTGCGGGCGGGCCAGGAGCGGCGTCTGGCCGAGCGGCAGCACCAGGGCGGCGGTAAGCAGCACTAGCAGGAATCCCCAAGCGGTCGGCTTCATTGTCGGCCCCCTCTGCGGTTCATGCTGACACAGGCGCCCGCCGGTGACAACCGCGGCGGGCTCTCCGCCGTGGACTATACGCTACGCGCCTGCTTTGCGGTCCGGCGGGGGGCCGCGCGCGCATGGTAATATGAAGCGTTTTCATGGAATAGAGTTTTCCGGCGGTTTATCTCCTTCGAAGGAGCAGTCGGCATGCACAAACGCAGGCGAATCGGTGTGGCGTTGTTGGCCGGGTTTCTGATAGCGGGTGCGGCGCCGCGGGCAGGCGCGCAGGCGGTTGCCAAGCTTCCACAGACCCCTGCGCCGGTGATAGCCGCAGGGACCGCGGATACCTCCGCGCTGGCGAAAGAAGCGGAAAAGTGGCTGGCGGATCTGATCCGCATGAACACCACGAACCCGCCGGGAAACGAACAGGCGGCGGCGAAGTACATCGCCGGAATTCTGGAGAAAGAGGGCATCAAGCCGGAGCTGCTGGAGGCGGGACCGGGGCGGACGGCGGTGGTGGCGCGGCTGCGCAGCGCGGCGGTGGCCGATCCCACGCGGGCGCTGCTGCTGGTGGCGCACATGGACGTGGTGGGGGTGGACCGCGCGAAGTGGACGGTGGACCCGTTCGGGGCCGTGGAGAAGGACGGCTATCTCTACGGGCGCGGCTCGGTGGACGACAAGGGGATGCTGGCGGCGAACCTGGCGGCGTTCATTGCGCTGAAGCGGGGCAACGCGCGGCTGAACCGCGACGTGATCTTCCTGGCGACCTGCGACGAAGAGCAGGGCGGGGACGCCAGCATCAAGACGCTGATCGCCAAGTATTGGGACAAGTTCGCGGCGGGATTCGCGCTGAACGAGGGCGGAAACGTCACCGTGAAGGGCGGCAAGGTGCAGTACGTGGCGGTGCAGGCGAGCGAGAAGGTGGCGGTGAACGTGGCGGTGGTGGCGCGCGGAGCTTCGGGGCACGCCTCGATTCCGACGAAGGACAACGCCGTGGTGCACCTGGCCACGGCCATCGCCAAGATCGGGGCGTATTCGGCGCCGGCGCGGCCCACGGCCATCGTGCGGCGGTACTTCGAGGAGCTGGCGCGGATCGAAGATCCGGAGCTGGCCAAGTGGATGCGCGCGCTGGATACGCCGGACCGGGCGGAGCATGCGCAGCGCGTGGTTTCCGAGGCCAACCCGCTGTGGAATTCGATGCTGCGGGATTCGATTGCGCCGACGATGCTCGCGGGGGGCGTGCGCGTGAACGTGATTCCGGCGGAGGCCCGAGCCATGCTGAACATCCGGCTGCTGCCGGGAGACACGGTGGACGTGCTGGTGGGGGAGCTGGCGAAGCTGGTAAACGATCCGCAGGTGAAATTCGAGGTGCAGCCGGACGCCGGGTATGCCGCGCCGCCGTCGTCGCTGGAGAGCGAGCTGTACCAGACGATCGAGAAGACGGGCGCGGAGCAGTTTGCGGGGGTCCCGGTGGTGCCGTGCCTGTCCACGTGGGCCACGGATTCCTCGCAGTTGCGGCTGCACAACGTGCAGGCCTACGGGCTGGTGCCGTTTCCGCTGACGGAGGAGGACCTGAAGCGCATGCACGGCGAGGATGAGCGGATGCCGCTGGCGTCGTTTGCGCAGGGCGTGCAATTTCTGTACCGCATCGTCGCGGGATTCGCGGCGGCGAAGTAACCAGACCGGGGACGGGCGAGGAACGCCGGTCCCGCCAAACCACGGGAGAATATGCTCTTTCGACGCACGAAAATCGTATGCACCATCGGACCGGCCAGCCGCTCGCCGCGCCTCATCGAGAAGCTGATGCGCGCGGGCATGGACGTGGCACGGCTCAATTTTTCGCACGGCACGCACGCCGAACACGCGCGCAGCATCACGCTGCTGCGGGAGACCTCCGGGAAGCTGCAAAAGCCGATCGCGGTGGTCGCCGATTTGCAGGGACCGAAGATCCGCACGGGGCTGCTGGCGGGCGGCGCGCCGGTGCAACTGCGCACGGGGCAGCGCTTTACGATTACCGCGGCGCGGGTGCTGGGCGATGCCACGCGGGTGAGCACGACGTTTACGGCGCTGCCGCGGGAAGTGCATAAGGGCGACCGCATCCTGCTGGCGGACGGCTTGATCGAGCTGCGCGTGCGGCAGGTGCGCGGGCGGGAAGTGATCTGCGAAGTGGTGAACGGCGGGGAGCTGGGGCAGAACAAGGGGATCAACCTGCCGGGAGTAAAGCTGCGCGTACCGGCGCTGACGGCGAAAGACCGGGCGGACCTGGCGTTCGCGCTGGCGCACGGGGTGAATTACGTGGCGGTGAGTTTCGTGCGGCGGCCCGAGGACGTGCTGCAGGCCAAGGCGCTGATCCGCCGGGCCGGCAAGGACACCCCGGTGATCGCCAAGCTGGAAAAGCCGGAAGCCATCGAGAACCTGGACGCGATCCTGCGCGTGGCCGACGGGGTGATGGTGGCGCGCGGAGACCTGGGCGTGGAGATGAAGCCGGAGCGCGTGCCGGTGGTGCAGAAGGAGATCATTTCGCGGGCGCGGGTTTTCCGGCGGCCGGTGATCACGGCGACGCAGATGCTGGAGTCCATGACGCAGAACCCGCGGCCCACGCGCGCGGAAGCCTCGGACGTGGCCAACGCGATTTTCGACGGCTCGGACGCGGTGATGCTGTCCGCGGAAACGGCTTCGGGGAAGTACCCGGTGGAGTCCGTGGCCATGATGGCGCGGATCATCGAGGAGGCGGAGGCCAGCGTACACGAGTTTCCGCGGCCGGAGCCGACCGAGAAGCTGAAGGTGGCGGAGACCGTGGCGGAGCTGGTGTGCCATGCCTCGCGCGAGCTGCACATGAAGGTGATCGCGGTGTTCACGCACAGCGGGTTCACGGCGCGGCTGGTGTCGCGCTACCGGCCGCAGACGCCGATCATCGCGTTTTCGCCGGAACGCGAGACGCGGCGGCGGCTGGCGCTGATCTGGGGGGTGCTGCCGCGGAACATTGCGGACCCGCGCAAGATCGACGGGCTGGCGGCGCTGACGGACAAACGGCTGCTGGAGGAACACCTGGCGCGCAAGGGCGACGTGGTGGGCATCGTGGCGGGCATGCCCATGGGCGTGCGGGGCACGACGAACTTCATGAAGTTCCATATCATTAGCGGCGGGGCGTAGGCGGCCGCGCTGGGGTGCGTCCGCGCCGCGGGTGAGCCCGAAGCCGGAAGAGGGAAAAAGATAACGCTGAGGCGCTGAGTACGCAGAGGCGCGCAGAGTCCGGAGGGGGGCAAACTTCAAGTGTTGGTTTAGGATTCTGGCTGTCTCCCTACCCCCACCCCCCGTGTTTTTCGCAAAGAGTGCGGTTGTATATGAATTTGAAGGGGTTAGTGTGACGCTCTGGTTTGAAGAGTGCGCAAGAGTATCAAAGGAAAGGATTTTAAGTCCTGTAGATTTCCGTTGATACAAAAGAGTGTGTAAGTGTTGATTCTGCAGGGGTTGCAGGAGAGGCGTTGGGGCGCTGAGGTTTGAAAAGTGGTTACCGGGGATGGGGTGTTGCGGGCAGCGCGGTGAGGAGGACAAGGGGCAACTCCATCTCCTCCGCGCCAAAGAACGATGAGAGTATAGCTGATCCGGTAAACATGTTCAATATCGTTTAGTGGTATTCGAATGGTGCGGCAAAGCGGACCCGGGGATGGGGGAACAGCGAGGAGAAGAACCCCACTCATGCTGCGCTCTTATCGAGGGGCACCCCGACCGTGCCGAGTCACTAACTCTGCGCCACCCGCCCTCTGGCCCAGCTAAGGTTAGGTCCGATAAGAAGTTCGCGCATTTCGGCATGATGAGTGTTTTTCATGCTGACAAGTTCTGTGTCAAAGCTGTGAGATCTCGCAAGTTCCCGCACACCTTCCGCATCATCGTAAGTCATCAAGAAGTCACCAGAAACCTTGCTCACAACTTGAAATAGTCTTTCATGGTCAAGCTCAAAGTGTGTGTACAACCGCCTGCCGGCCTTCTTGCCACTAGCTGTGTAAGGCGGGTCAATGAAGAAGGCTACGCCAGGCCGTGCAGAGGCTTTGCTAATCACGCCAATGCCATCACCTTGGATGAAAGAGATGCGGTCACGAATCGCTTCTATATTCAGAATGCGCTTTGCCAGAGTCTGTGGATACCAACGTGATAAGATGCCTCTGCCGTTCTCACCATTTTTCAGGAAGCCAGAACCTGGAGCTAAGATACCGCCGTGGAACGTTCTATTTTTCAGAATCGTCTGAAATGCCATTTCCCGTCTTGATTTCGGTTTCTTTTGAAGGTCTTCGTACAACACGTCACGCGAAAGTTTGTAGGTCAGAATGCTGTCAACCAGCCACTTCGCTTCTTTACCAAGAATTGTTTGCCATACAGCGGCAATCTCATCATCAAGCTCAACCATCGTCACATGCTTGGCGAGATTCTCTGCCGCCACCGTCAGTGCGATGATTCCACCACCTGTAAAAGGTTCTATCAGTTCCGTGGGTTTTTTCTTCTTATTCCAAAGCCATCTGCGAACCTGTGGTACAAGCCAAGTCTTACCCCCCGGATACCTGAAAGGGCTTCTCAGTGGAATCGAAGCAACATTGATGACTTTAGAAAGGCAGTCATCCTCGAAAAGAGTCTGTTGATACACCGGAATTCGCTCTCCTACTCAGTTATCACAATATCCGTCAAAGCGGGTGCATCTGGCGCATTTTGTAATTTCTGATTCAACTTGGCCTGCAATTGACCAATGAATTTGTCCACCGGGCCAGCGTCAGCGGTGGTCAGCTTCAGAAGTGCCGGCTGAAACTGTGTGTAGACCGTCTGGCTGCGCACAAGACTGTAAGTATTAAACTTGTTGTTTCGTTTCAGGTCATAAATCATCCATGCTAAGTCAGCCTGTGCTTTACTAACTTCGGCCATTTTGGGCAGCGTATTATAAAACCCGCGATGAATCGCAACAGCCTGCTTCTTACCCCAGCCTTTCAGGATGCCGCCTTTGAAGAGTAGTTGTGGGGCCAGCCTCTTCCGTGATGATGACAGATAATCAGGCCGGGGGTAGTTCGGCTGCCCTGACCAATCCATCTTCGCCTTCTTCGCGGGATTTTTCATATAGTGCTCAAACGGATCACGGACATTGCCTGAGATGTAGACGGCCTGAACTTCGCATGTGCCAAAGTCTATGACCTTGCCTTTCTCATTGTACGCAACTAGCACAACGTCAATGTTTCCGGCTGAGATTCCGTGCTTGTCATGGAGTCTGACTTCTAGCAACGAAGTCCATTTGGTCTTCGGGGGGAAGAAAAACTCCGCCGCGTCTTCTGCGATTAGCCAGTTCTCACGAAACCGAACAGGGCAAGTGATAGCGATATTTTCTCTGTTTTCCCCTTCAAAGACGGAGCAGACGCCTAGCGGGTCTTGTGCTTTGTCTTTGGTGCAGTTTGGAACTTTGTTGTTAAAGGGGCAGAGTCTCTTCTCTCTGTTACGTGCCGCTGTTTGAGAGTTGTTGTCTGTCGGGAAGCCAAAAACCTCTGCCATCGGCTGTTTAGACATTAAGTGTTAATCCTCATCTCCGTTTGGGAAGGAGAATATCACGATGTGCGAAGTCTTCGCCTACCACAGTTTATGGCTACCGGTTCAGTTGCACAATATGCATACCAAAAATCTAGTTTTTGGCCAGAAAGAGGCCCGTTCCCTCCTACATGCGAAGCATGAATGGGGTCTCTTTGTTGCCTCAGTCTTATCTGTGAGAGGTCCCGACTGAAGTGCGGGGCGAGCAAGCCCCGCCCCTACAGCGAGTTTCATGTGGCAAGCTCCACTCTTATAACAAGTTTCTTGGGAGAAAGGCGGGTTAATTGACCCAGCGGTCGGGGCGGGAGGGGGGCTCGTTCTTTTTGGCGCTCATGTAGACTTCGAATTTTTTGCGGTTGCGCTGGACCTTCCAGTCGGCGAAGCCGTTGCGCACGCGGTAGAGGAAGGAGCCGCGGCGCAGGTAGAGCCAGCCGACGAGCATGCCGCCGAGATGGCAGAGGTGGCTGACCTTGTCGGCGCCGAAGCCGAAGGTGCCGAGAAAGGTGAAGGCGGCCATGACGATCATGGCCGTGCGCATACGGATGCTGACCGGCAGGGGGAAGAAGATGACCTGGCGGTCGGGGAAGAGAATGGCCATGGCGATGAGAATTCCGAAGATGGCTCCGGAAGCGCCGATGGTGGGTGCGAACGAGAAGCCGTGGCCGAAGAAGGCCGGGAGGGTCTTGACGATGACGTTGATGACTCCCGCGCCGACGCCGGTGAGGAAATAATATTGCAGGAAACGCTTCTTGCCCCAGACCAGTTCGAGCTCGCGGCCGAACATCCAGAGCATGAACATGTTCATGCCGATGTGCCAGATGGTGCCCGCGTCATGGAGGAAGAGATAGGTGACCGGCTGCCAGATGCGCAGGAGGGGCACGACGCCGGCGGGCACCAGGCCGAACCACTTCAACAGCCAGTCGTAGGCGGCCAGGCCCCAGAAGTGCTTGAGCAGGAGTTCGAAGAAAAAGACGGCGAAATTGGCGATGAGCAGGAGCTGGACGCCGGGGGTGATGTAGAAATTGAAGCTGATGCGGTAGTTGCGGATGGCGGAGCGCGAGCCCATGACAGATTAAGTGTACGGCGGCGGCGCGCGGGCGTCAAAGAGTGTTAGGAGGGTGTGGAAAGAGGGCGAGGACAAGGACAGCGGGCGATTGCGGGCGGGCAAAGAAAACAAGATGCCGGGCTAAAGCCCGGCATCTACATAGGCGGGTGGTGGATGGAGTTTCTTGCTCAGCTCAGTTTTTTGCGGGCGAAGTAGAAGAGGGAGGCGGAGAGCAGGGCGAACATGAGGACGCCGAAGGCGTTGCTCTGCGCGAGAGGGCCGAGGAGTTTGGGGCCGAAGCCGAAGGCCGCGGGCCAGCGGACGCCGGCGTCCTGCAGGACGCGCAGGGCCACGGCCAGCAGGCCGAAAACGCCGCCGGCGGCGATGAGGCCGCTGGAGTAAAGCGCGCCGGGACTGGCTTCGCCGGCACTCTCGCCGTCCTTGGAGGCGCGCTCGACGAGCCAGTGGACGACACCGCCGGCGAAGATGGCCATGGTGGTGGCGATGGAGAGATAGGAGCCGACGGCAAAGGCCAGGGAGCGCACGCCGAGGAGCTCGACGGCGACGACCAGGGCCACGCCCATGAGCACGAGGCGCCAGGGCAGGCGCTGGTTGAGGATGCCGCTGATGACCGTGGCCATGAGGCGGGCTTGCGGCGCGGCGGCTTGGTCGCTGCCGATGCCCTGCACCCACTGGATTTCGATCTGCTTGGTGTTGGCGTCGTAGAGATATTCGCCGTCGGGAATTTCGCGGGAGCCGAGAGCGTTGATGAGCGTGTAGGTCTGGCCCTTGTAGGTGTAGACGGGCTTTTCGACTTTGACGCCGGAGGGGAGGGACTGGACGTTCAGGGGGATCTGGCTGGGAACGTATTTTTCCAGGCCCTTGTTCATGAGCGCGAGGGTGCCGCCGACGGCGATGGTGGAAACGGTGACGCCGACGAGCAGGCCAACCTGCTGCCAGTAGGGAGTGGCGCCGACGAGGTAGCCGGTCTTGAGGTCCTGCGAGGTGGCGCCGGCAATGGCCGCGGCGATGCACACGACGCCGCCGATGGTCAGGGCGAGAACGGCGTAGTTCGGGGCGGTCCAGCCGGAGACGAGGAAGACGGCGCAGGTGGCCATGAGGGTGGCGATGGTCATGCCGCTGATGGGATTGGAGGAGTTGCCGAGCAGGCCGCTGATGCGCGAGGCCACGGTGACGAAGAGAAAACCGAAGACGACGACGAAGACGGCGGCAAAGAGATTGGAGACGAGGGTGGTCTGCGCGCCGGGAATGGGGCGGAAGGTGAGCAGCAGCCACATCATGACGATGATGATGGCGGAACCGAAGATCACCGTGCGCATGGACATGTCGCGGTCAATGCGGTTGGCGGCGGCGGATTGCCCGGCGTTTTCGGCGCGGACGTCTTTCAGGCCGGAGCGCAGGGCGGAGAGGATGGTGGGGAGAGTACGCAGCAGAGTGAAAAGGCCGGCGGCGGCTACCGCGCCGGCGCCCATGGGGCGGACGTAACTGGACCAGAGCTGGTCGGGGGACATCAGCGGGATGGGCACGGTGCTGGGATAAAGCGCGGTGTTGGGGGCGAGCTGGCCGAAGAAGCGGATGGCGGGCATGAAGAGCAGCCAGGAAAAGATGCCGCCGGCAAAGAGAATGCCGGAAACTTTCGGGCCGATGATGTAGCCCACGCCGAGATACTCGGAGGTGACGGCGGCGCGGAAGGAAGCGCCGGGGAGCCAACTGGGGCGGTATTCGGGCTGGCCGGTCCAGGCCTGCACGGTGTTCATGAGGAAGGTGTAGACGCCGCCGAGGCCGAGGCCCCAGAAGACGCGCCCGGCGAAGGAGCCGCCGCGTTCGCCGGCGACGAGGACGTCGGCGCAGGCGGTGCCTTCGGGATAGGTGAGGTTGCCGTGCTCCTTGACGATGAGCTGGCGGCGCAGGGGGATCATGAAGAGAACGCCGAGCCAGCCGCCGAGGAGAGCGAGGGGGAAGATGCGCCAGTAGGTGAACTCGGAGCCGAAGCCGAGGAAGATGAGCGCGGGGAGAGTGAAGATGACGCCGGCGGCGACGGATTCGCCGGCCGAGCCGGTGGTCTGCACGATGTTGTTTTCGAGAATGGTGGAGCGGCCGAAGGCGCGCAGGATGCTGATGGAGAGCACGGCGATGGGGATGGAAGCGGAAACGGTGAGGCCGGCGCGCAGGCCGACGTAGACGGTGACGGCGCCGAAGAGCAGGCCGAAGAGCGCGCCGAGAAGCACGGCGCGGAGAGAAAACTCGGCGGGACTCTCTTCCGCCGGCACGTAGGAGTGGAATTCTTGCGGCGGGGCCGTGGAACTCCAGGGACGTTTGCTCACCGTAAACCTCCGGACTGCGCGAAATGGGGCCAGCCCTGATGCGGACCGCCCAGCAGGTCTGGCGGGGATTATGCCGCAGACGCGGGGCGCGGGGAAGCGAATCCTCGGGAACGGGGAGGGCGGCGGGCTTTTTCTTGACAGAGCGGCCGGGCGGGCGTAGTGTCGCGCTGCACACGTCATACCCGTTATACGGCCCGGTTATACCATTTATGAATGGTGTCCTTCGTATGCGTGACCGCGAAGCGGTCCACTCCTTGCGTCGTGGTGCCGGGCTCGCTACTCAGCCTATTCCAGCCAGATTCGTGTCTCCGCCCGCGGGCGGAGCGGGGAGGTGTGTCTTGTCAGCACTGCGCCGCATCGTACCGGCTACGCTGCTCGTGGTTCTGGGGGTGGCGATGTGGTTTAGCCCGGTGTGCACCGGAGACGAATGGCAGCCGATCGATCCGGCGGAGCTGAAGATGACCAGCGAGCCGCAGGCGCCGGGGGCGGCGGCGATCTATCTGTACCGGCAGGTGGACCGGCATGACACCGGAAGGGCGAATACGGAATACAACTACCTGCGCATCAAGATTCTGACGGAGGAGGGCCGCAAGTACGCCAACATCGAGATCCCCTATCAAGGGCGGCTGAGCAAAATCGGCACGATACGGGCGCGGACCATCCGGCCGGATGGCTCGATCGTGAATTACGACGGGAAGGTGTACGACAAGACGGTGATCAAGGCCAAGGGCGTGAAGTACAAGGTCAAGACGTTCACGATGCCGGACGTGCAGGTGGGGAGCATCGTGGAGTATCACTTCAATTACGATTTTGAAGACGGCTATGTGTTCGATTCGCTGTGGATCCTGAGCGGGGAGCTCTTTACCAAGCGCGCCAAATTCACGCTGGTGCCTTACGGGCGGTTTGCGGTGCGCTGGAGTTGGCCCGCGGGGCTGCCCGCAGGCACGACTCCTCCCAAGCAGGATCCCGATCACGTGATCCGCATGACGACGCAGAACGTGCCGGCCTTTCAAGCGGAAGAGTACATGCCGCCGGAGAAGGAACTGCAATTGCGGGTCAATTTCGTCTACAGCCCCGATGAATTTCTGGAACTAAACCCGGACAAATACTGGAAGGAATTCGGAAAGAAAGAAAACGAACGCGTCGAGAAATTCATCGGAAAGCAGAAGGCGATGCAGCAGGCGCTGGGGGAGATCGTATCTCCCGCGGATGCGCCGGAAGTCAAGCTGCGGAAAATCTATGCGCGCGTGCAGCAGGTGCGGAATCTGACGTATGAAAGGGCCAGGAGCGAACAGGAAGAGAAGCGCGACAAACTGAAAGCCGCGGGCAACGTGGAAGAAGTATGGAAGAAGGGATTCGGAAATGGCTGGGACATTACCTGGCTGTTTCTGGGGCTTGCGCGGGCCGCGGGATTCGAAGCCTATCCGGTATTGGTGTCCCGGCGCGATGAATATTTTTTCAACAAGGCCAGAATGAACAGCCATGAATTGAACGACCACATCGTGCTCGTGAAGCTGGACGGCAAGGATCGTTATTTCGATCCCGGCACGGTGTTCACGCCATTTGGATTGTTGCCGTGGTCGGAGACGGCGGCAACCGGGCTCCAGCTGAACAAGGACGGAGGCGCGTGGATCGAGACCGATCTGCCCGAAAGCAAGGTGTCAAAGATCGAAAGGTTTGCGGAGCTCAAGCTGAGCGAGGAAGGGTCGCTGGAGGGGAAAGTGACCCTGAAATTCACGGGATTGGAGGCGCTGTACCGGCGATTGGGGGAGCGCAACGAAGACGAACCCGCGCGGAACAAGTTTTTGGAAGAGGAACTGAAGGGCTGCATTCCGGCAACGATCGAGGCCGAGCTGAAGAATAAGCCCGACTGGCAAGGCTCGGAGCAGCCCCTGGTGGCCGAGTTCGAGGTGAAGGTCCCCGGCTGGGTTTCCTCCGCAGGCCGGCGGGCTTTTCTGCCGGTGGGGCTGTTCGGGGCGAGTGAAAAGCATCTCTTCGAACATGCCCACCGCGTGTATGGGGTGTATTTTTCTTATCCTTACCAAAAAGCCGACGATGTGAAGATCGAACTCCCGCCGGGATGGCAGGTAAGCAGCGTGCCCAAAGGGGAAGATCGAAACCTGAAGGCAGTGGAGTACATTCTCCAGGCGGAAAGCAGCAAGGGGGCAGTGCACCTCTCGCGAGTGCTGCGGTTCGATGTGGTCGGCGTGAGCGCGGACAAATACCCGGTATTGCGGGGATTTTTTCAGGCCGTGAGGACGGGCGATGAACAGCAGATTGTCTTGCAACCGGGGGCCGCAGCCGCGAAGAGGTAAGCCAGGGGAGATCCTGTTTTTCCTGGCGTGGTTCGTGGTGTGTGCGGCGGCGGCGCCGGGAGCTGCCGCCGGAGATGCGCCGGCGTGGATGCACGCGCTGGTGAATGCGCCGCTGCCGGCCCACGACGAGAAGACGGATGCGGTGCTGCTGTATTCGGAAGAGGTGTTGAGCGTGCAGGCGAACGGGAAGATCAAGGGTGCGGAACGGCGGGTGTATAAGATTCTGCGGCCGGACGGCAAGGGCTACGGCACCGTCCGTGTGTACTTCGATTCGGAAACGCGCATCACGAACATTCACGGGTGGTGCATTCCGGCGCAGGGCAAGGATTACGAGGTCAAAGAGAAAGAAGCTTCCGAAATGGGGCTGGATGAAGTGGAGAACGGCATATTATTTTCCGACGACCGGGAAAAAGTATTGAGAATACCCGCAGCCGAGCCCGGAAACATCGTGGGCTATGAGTTGGAGCACGAAGACCGCCCCTACGTCCTGCAAGATCGATGGGTATTTCAACACAAGGTGCCGACCCGCGAAGCCCGTTACACCCTGCAACTTCCGGAGGGCTGGCGTTACAAGGCCATGTGGAGGAACCATGCAGAGGTGCTCCCCACGGCGGCGGGGAACAACCAGTGGCAGTGGGTACTGAGCGACATTCCGGCGATCAAGCCGGAAGCGAGGATGCCCCCGTGGCCTGGCATCGAGGGGCAGATGATCATCGCTCTATTGCCGCCCGGGGGCGGAGCGCAGAACAAAGGGCTGGAAACATGGGGCGAGGTGGGACTCTGGGTAACGGGGCTGACGAACGGGCGGCGCGATGCCTCGCCGGCGATCAAGCAGAAAGCGGCGGAACTGACGACCAGCGCGGCGACGCCCGTGGAGAAGATGAGAGCCCTGGCGCAATTTATGCAGCGGGAGATCCGCTATGTGGCGATCAGCCTGGGCATCGGAGGGTACCAGCCGCATCCGGCGGGGGACGTCTTCAGCCACCGCTACGGCGACTGCAAAGACAAGGCCACGCTGCTGAGCGCGATGCTCAAAGAGATTGGCGTGGATTCCTACTACGTGGTGATCGACACGCAGCGGGGCAAGGTTACGGCCGACAGCCCAGCGACTCCGTTCACGTTTAATCACATGATTCTCGCGATCCGGCTGCCGGAAGGAGTCCCGGATCCATCGCTGGCCGCGACGCTGCCGCACGCGAAGCTCGGGCGAATTCTGTTTTTTGATCCGACCGATACGATGACGCCGTTCGGGCAGTTGCGGGGTCCGCTGCAAGGGAATTACGGATTGCTGGTGGCGCCGGAGGGCGGGGAACTGACCGAGCTGCCGAAGCTGCCGGCGGCGCTGAACGGGATTCAGCGGACGGGGAAGCTGGCGCTGGACGGATCGGGGACGTTGAAGGGCGAGGTGCGGGAAGTGCGGGTGGGCGACAGCGCCGGGTCGCAACGGTGGGCGCTGCGCACGGTGAGCAAAGATGTGGACCGGATCAAGCCGATCGAGACGCTGCTGGCGCACTCCCTGGGGACATTTCGTATCACGAAAGCGACGGTGAGCAATGCGGAGCAGACCGACCGGCCTTTTATTTACGAGTATTCGCTGGTGGCGGAAAACTACGGCAAAGCGGCGGGGAACCTGCTGCTGGTGCGGCCGCGGGTATTAGGCAGCAAAGCGCTCTCGTTCCTGGAAACGAAGGAAGCGCGCAAGTATCCGGTAGAATTCGAAGGGCCGGCGCGGGACACGGATACGTTCGAGATTACGCTGCCGCCGGGGTACGAGGTGGACGACCTGCCGCCGCCGGTGGATGCGGAGTACAGCTTCGCCAGCTACCACAGCAAGACGGAAGCGAGCGGGAACGTGGTGCGCTACACGCGGGTGTTTGAAGTGAAGCAGTTGAGCGTGCCGCTGGAGAAGGTGGGAGAGCTGCGGCAATTGTACCGGGTCATCTTCGGCGACGAACGGAATACGGCGGTGTTGAAGCCGGCGGCGAAGTAGGGGAAGGGCGTTACGCGCGGGGCGCCGCGCGGGGACAGGCGAAGAGCAGAGCGGAAGGAAGGGCGGCGCCGAGACGCACGCGGAGGGCGCGCGGGGCGACGGCGAGAAGCTCGGCGCGCAGGCGGAGCGCGGCGTCGTGGGCCAGCGAGCGGCGGTAGAGGTCGGCGCGGCGGGCGTAGGAGTATTGTTCGTAGGCGGGCGGAGAATCGCGCAGGGCGTCGCGCAGACAGTCCCAGGCGCTGCGGCGCCGGAAAAGGCGGCGGCGGGAGGCTTCCGCGCGGGTGACCTCGAGGACGGTGCGCGCCGGGCCGCCGCCGCTTTCCAGCAGCACCGCGGTGGCTTCTTCCCAGCGGAAGGGGCGCGCGGGATCGGCGTCGGGAAAGGGCGCGAGGAGCGCGGCCAGTTCGCCGGGCGCGGCGGAGAAACCATCCCACCAGTAGCGGTAGCCGTTGTAGAGGACCGCGCCGGCGCGAAGGATCTGCGCCACGCGCGCGGGGTCCTTGCCGGTGACGGAGACGACCATGTCGGCGAGCTCGGCGAGGCGGAAGGTCTGGCGGACGACGGGGCGCACGCTGAGGTAGCCAGCTTCTTCTTCGGTGAAGCGCACGGGAATGGTTTCGGGAAGAGACACGGCAGAAGCTCTCGATCAGTTCTCGCAGTACTTTACCGCTGCACAATCCTTCAGGCAGCCAAGAGAGATCCTTGCTATGTGTGACCGCGAAGCGGTCAACCGTCGCTGCGCTCCTCTAGGTAGCCATGAGAGATCCTTCGTCGCTGCGCTCCTCAGGATGACGACCCTTCATGGGGTCGTCAGCTTGGACAGGCGTTCGCGGACGAGGTCGCTGAGGGCCTTGCCGTCCACGGTCTTGCCTTCGAGATGCGCCTTGGCGGCCTTGACCACCGCGCCCATCTGCTTGATGGAGCTGGCGGCCGTTTCGGCGATGGCTTTGGAGACGGCGGCGTCCATTTCGGCGGCGGTGGCGCCGGCGGGCAAGTAAGACTCGACGATGGCCAGCTCTTTGAGTTCCTTGTCCGCCAGATCCTGGCGGCCGCCCTTGGTAAACTGCTCGATGGACTCCTTGCGCTGCTTGACGAGGGTCTGCAGCACCTGCAGGATTTCGCCTTCTTCGAGCGGGCGGATCTTCTCGGTCTCTTTGTATTTCAGGGCGGATTTGATCATGCGCAGGACGCTAAGGCGCAGTTCGTCCTTGGCGCGCATGGCGTCGGTCAGGTCCTTCTGGAGTTTTTCGGCAAGACTCATCGCGGGCTCCTCATGGCCCCGACTATAGCAGAGCGGCAGGCCTGGTAGCAGAGGCTTTAGCCGGCGCGGGCGAGGTGGCGGACGGATGGCGCACAGACTCCCTGTGCCCGGGACAAATTCCGGCGGAGTATCGTTTTTGCCAGATTGTCCTGACCACGAAGGAGACGCTGCACGCGGAGATCGCGGACGCCGACGCGCTGGTGGTGCGCAGCGCGACCAAGGTGACGGCGGAATTGCTGGAAAAGGCGCCGCGGCTGCGCGTGGTGGGGCGCGCCGGGGTGGGCGTGGACAACATCGACCTGGAAGCGGCGACGCGCCGCGGCGTGCTGGTGATGAGCACGCCGGGAGGCAACGCCATCAGCGTGGCGGAGCACACCTTTGCGTTGCTGCTGGCGCTGGCGCGGCAGGTGCCGCGGCACGATGCGGCCATCCACGCGGGGCGCTGGGAGAAGTCTTCGGCGGCGGGCACCGAGGTGCGCGGCAAGACGCTGGGGCTGATCGGGCTGGGGCGCATCGGCGGGGAAGTGGCGCGGCGGGCGCGGGCGTTCGAGATGCGCGTGCTGGCGTATGACCCGTACATCAGCGAAGCGGCGGCGCGCGAGGCGCAGGTGGAGCTGGTGCCGCTGGAGAAGCTGCTGGCGGAGAGCGACTTCGTGTCGCTGCACACGGCGCTGAGTCCGGCGACGCAGAACCTGATCAACGCGCAGAGCATCGCGCAGATGAAGAAGGGCGCGCGGCTGGTGAACGCGGCGCGCGGCGAGCTGGTGGACGAAGGCGCGCTGGCCGAGGCGCTGAAGAGCGGGCGGCTGGCGGGGGCGGCGCTGGACGTCTTCGTGGAAGAGCCGCCGAAGAATTCGCCGCTGATCGCGCTGCCGAATGTGATCGCCACGCCGCACGTGGCGGGATCGACGACGGAAGCGCAGGAGGAGGTGGGCACGCAGATCGCGCAGCAGGTGCGCGACTACCTGGCCGACGGGATCATCCGCAATGCGGTGAATCTGCCGGCGCTCTCGGCGGAACAGTACCGGCGTGTGCTGCCGTATCTGGAGCTGGCGGAGCGGCTGGGTTCGCTGGTGTCGCAGGCGGCCGCGGTGCGTCCGGCGCGCATCCGCATCCGCTACTCCGGGGAGCTGGCGGAGGCGGGGACGCACCTGCTGAAGAGCGCGGTGCTGACGGGGATTCTGAACGCGGTGCTGGACGAGAAAGTGAACCTGGTGAACGCGGCGGCGGTGGCCGCGGCGCGCGGGCTGACCGTCGAGGAAGAGACGCGGCGGCGCGAGCACGGCTTTCCGAACACGCTGGAAGTGGCGTCGCTGCCGGAGCCGGGGAGCAAGCAGCCGGGGTTGAGCGTGGAGGGCACGGTGTTGCACGACGCTTCGCCGCGGGTGCTGGCGATTGACGGAATTCCGCTGGAATCGCAGCTGGCGGGGACGATTCTCTACCTGCGCAACCACGACCAGCCCGGCGTCATCGGGCAGGTGGGCACGCTGCTGGGGCAGCAGGGAGTGAATATCGCCACGTTCGCGCTGGGGCGGCGGGATGCGACGCGCGGAGCGGAAGCGGTGTCGCTGGTGCGGCTGGACGGCGACGTGCCGGAATCCGCCGTGGAGCCGATCCGCAAGCTGCCCGCGGTGACCGAAGCGAAGCTGGTGCACCTGGGCAAGAGCTGAGGCGGGCGGCGGCGCCTTGTAACCTTCCATCAACTTCTCACGGTTCGATGTGCAAGGCGTGTCCGATAGTTTGGACGTGGGCGGCTCGTTCGGCAACTACACCGGGATGCTCACCAACCCGCGGGTGATGCAGTTCGCGCTGCGCTACGAGTTCTAACGGAGTTCCACTCTTTGCAGAGCCGCTGGGAAGCGCAAGCTTCCCGGCGGTTTTGTTTTTCTCGAATGATTGCCGACACAGCAGTGGGCGGGACGCGACGCGCGGAGCGGAAGCGGTGTCGCTGGTGCGGCTGGACGGCGACGTGCGGGAAACTGCGTGGAGCCGATCCGCAAACTCGCCGCTGTGACGGCGGCGAAACTCATCCATCTTACCAACGGCTGAGTCGCATGTTTGGCGAGGAATGACTCAGGCTTACGCTTGCTTTTACTTGTTCTTGACAATCTCCCGCAGCATGAGTTAGAAGGCTCAGCAGTTAGCCAGCCGGGTTCCGGAACAGACTGATCTTTCTTCGTGCACCGGGAAAGCATGGGTTTTTGGGGACTCGTGGCTTTATATTGCCGCTCAAGTGTTTAGGGGGAGGCTTATGACGAAAACTTTTAAAGGAGCAGGGTGGGCGTGTGTTCTGGCGCTGGGGGTGTTGTTCAGTGCCAGCCCGGTGTGGTCACAGACGGCTTCTCTGTCGGGCACGGTGCTGGACCCGGCGAACGCCAGCGTTGCGGGCGCCCAAGTGACGATCGCGCAGGAAGGCACGGGGCTGACGCGCACGACGGCAACAGAGGCGGATGGAAGATACGTGTTCGCGCAATTGCCTCCGGGAAAATACAAGATCGAAGTGAAGGCGCAGGGATTCAAGACCGCGGCTCGCGAACATGTCGAGGTTCTCGTCGGCATCACCAGTACGCTCGATATCCACCTTGCGGTCGGTGCGGTCACCGAAACGATGGTGGTGACGGAGATGGTGGCGGCGCTGAACACGACGGACGCCAGCATCGGAACACCTATTTCCGGAAAGGAAGTGTCCTCGCTGCCGCAACTGGACATGAATCCGGCGGGGCTGCTCAGCTTGCAGACCGGTGTGGCCTTCATCCCTACGAAATCGGACTTGCCGGGCGGTTACGGAGGGACGAACGACCAGGACGGGCGCAGCGGGTCGGTGAACGGGGCGCGCAGCGACCAGACCAACGTGACGCTGGACGGAGTGGACGCGAACGACCCGCAGAAGGGCTATGCGTTCACGACCGTGCTGCGCGTACCGCAAGACTCGCTGGCGGAATTCCGGACCACCACCACGAGTTATGACGCGGACTCCGGAGGACGCTCCTCGGCGGCGCAGGTGCAACTGGTGACCAAGAGCGGCACGAACAATATCCACGGTACGGCCTACTACGCTCACCGCAACGAAGCGTTTAACGCCAACGACTTTTTCCTCAACCAGGCCGGTATCAAGGAGCCGAAATTCCGCCACCACCTCTTCGGCGGGTCCGCGGGTGGACCGGTGATCAAGGACCGGGTGTTCATCTTCGGCAATTACGAGCGGTTGAAGGAATCGCTGTTTACCTACGCCGAACGCAGTGTTCCCTCCGTGGCCTTTCGCGATGGAGTCTTCTTTTATCAGTGTACCGACGTGCCCGGCAATGCCCCTTGCGTGCCGCCTGCCGGCGGGTTTGTACAGGGCGTCAGCGGTGCTTCCTATGGAATGGACGCAAACTTGCAGCCCTGCCGCTCCGCCGCGGCGGGTTGCGGGGCCATTCCGGCGGGGTATTACGCGCTGAGCCCGGCGGAGATCCAGGCCATTGACCCGGCGGGAATTGGAGTCAACCCAGCCGTCCTCCAGCAGGATGCCCTGTTTCCCGATCCCAATTCGAGCGGGAGCTTTGACGCGTTGAACATTCTCGGCTACCGCTTTGGGGCCCCCGTGGAAAACCGCTTCAACACCGCCTTCGTGCGCGTGGACGTGCATCTGGACCGGGCGGACAAGCATACGCTGTTCTGGCGCGGGTCTCTGATGCATGACACGGTGAGCACGGATCCGCAATTTCCAGGGGAGTCATCGAGGCAGACGCTGCTGAACAACAACAAAGGATACGCGATCGGATATACGGCGATCCTAACGCCGCGGATCGTGAACAACTTCCGCTACGGACTCACGCGCATCAGCGACAAGTCCAGCGGCATCCGAAATCAAGAGTTTGTAAACTTTCGGTTCATAGACGACCTCCAGGGATATGAGACGGGTGAAGTCTATAATAAGACCAACGGGCGCATCCTGCCGCAGCACCATTTCCGCGACGACGTGAGCTGGACAAGGGGAGTGCACGAATTCAGCTTCGGCGGGGAGATGCGCTTCACGCGCAACGCTACGTTCAACAACTCGAATTCCTACCACCAGTTCCTGATCAACCCATCCTGGATGGCGGACGGGGCGCGGGCCATCGAACCGGGGAATGGGAACTGCGACCGGGCCGGATGCTTCGCGGTTCCCGCCAACGCAAGTGGCCGTTCGTTCCGCGACGCCCTGACTCAGTTGCTCGGGCCCATTACGGAGATCACCGCCTCCTACAATTTCGACAAGACGGGAGCCACGCTGCCGGAGGGACAACCGGTAGAGAGAAGGTTTGCGGTAAACGAATACGAACTCTATGCGCAGGACCGCTGGCGTATGCGATCTGACCTGACCCTGACGTTTGGGCTGCGCTACTACCTCCCTTCGCCGCCGTGGGAGACTAATGGCAATCAGGTTGTTCCCACACCCAGCCTGAACACATGGATGACCTGCCGCGAACAGGCCATGAACAAGGGCCTGCCGACCTCTTCGTGCGGGCTTATCTCCCTTGATCTGGGGGGACCCGCCAACGGCAAGCCCGGATATTACAGCTGGGACAAAAATAATTTCTCGCCGCGGGCCGCCTTTGCCTGGACGCCCAGGTTCAAGGACGGGTTGCTGGGCAAAATCTTCGCGGATGGCAAGATGTCCATCCGGGGCGGCTATGGACTGGTATACGACCGCATCGGAAACGGCCTTGCGACTTCTTTCGACCAGACCGGATCGTTCGGGCTTTCGACCAACATCGACAGTCAGCTGGGCGGATGCGGTTTTAGTGCCACGGACTCTTCCTCGACCGGGGGAGTTGCCTGTGCCCGCTACAGCGGTCCTTTTGACACAGCCGCGGCCAAGGCGCAAAGTCTGCAGCCCTCTCCCGGCGGAGGATTCCCCACCACCCCGCCCTCGGGATTGCTGACCGTGACCGCGGGTCTGGATGACAAGATTCGCACGCCGTACGCGCACACGTTTGATTTTTCGATTGCGCGGCAGATGCCCTGGAACATGACGCTCGAAGCAGCCTATGTGGGCCGCCGCGGACGCAAGTTGAGCATGATTCGCGATTACGGCATGCCCGCGGATATGAAGGATCCCGCCACGGGTGTCAGTGCCTTGCAAGCTGCCCGCGGTTTGGTTGGCTATGCCGAACAGCACGCCAACGATCCGTACCAGGGGCTGCTGACCATCGGCTCTATTCCCTATTGGCAGGATATCTTCCCGGCCTTTGGCCCCACTGGGATCAATGGGGGCTGTCTGCAATTTAATGTCTTCGGCCTCACGACCAATGCGGACAGTTCTCCCGTCGGGTCGGGGGGGCTGCCCTGCGGCTACTCGGCAACGCAGGTGGCTTATGACTACATGATCGGCTATCACGGAACGGCCGCAGGCGGGTCGGGTTTCGGCGCCAGCACGTTCTGGCAGGATGTGGACTACGGCGGGCTTTATATAGCAAATTCGGGAATGCCAGCTTATCCGACCTGCGCCTCCGGGACAGATCTGAATGGCGACGGATTCAAGGACTGCCCCAACAGCTATTTCCCAGCCCAATACGTAAACCTGCACACGTGGACGACCATCGGATGGTCGGAATATCATGCCTTGCAGCTGAACCTGCGCAAGCAGACCACCCACGGCATTTCCTTCGTCCTGAACTACACGTTCTCGAAGTCGCTGGATACATCCTCGACTCCGGAGCGCCAGGACATTATTGGCGGGGCCTGGACGGGCGGGTACACGGGAACCACCATTAATGCCTGGGATATCGCGCAGGAGTATTCCTACTCGGACTTCGATTCGCGGCACCAGTTGAACGGGTACTACACATGAAAAACCACAACCTTGTCGAAGACTTTGAACCGCGGGAAATCCTGGTGGAGCGCCGGCCGGCTCACGACCAG